>NZ_JBEYXC010000012.1:0-319185 GCF_040644695.1 Streptomyces sp. NPDC046909
GCTTGCCGGTGGGGCCGAGCGGCAGCTTGCCGAGGGCCACGAAGGCGGAGGGGACCATGTAGTCCACCAAAAGGGGTGAACGGTCGTAACTTTCCCGTGCGGGTCGCGTTCGATCGCGCTAAGAGATCAAGCAGTTACGTTACGTCAGGCCGCGGCCAGCTCCCGACGTGCCGCTCTGCGCCTGGCGGCCACCTCCGGATCGAGCGCCGGTACGGCGGCCAGGAGCTGCTTGGTGTACGGGTCCTGGGGGTTGTCGTACACCTCGTCGGCGGGCCCCGATTCGACGATCCGGCCGCGCCGCATCACCGCGACCCGGTCGCTGACCTGCCGTACGACGGCGAGGTCGTGGGCGACGAAGACGAGCGCGAGTCCGAGTTCGCGCTGCAACTCGCCGAGCAGCGCGACCACCTGGGCCTGGGTCGTCACGTCGAGCGCGGAGACCGGCTCGTCGCACACGATCACGCGCGGGTCGGCCGCGAGCGCCCGCGCGATGCCCACGCGCTGGCGCTGTCCGCCGCTGAACTCGTGCGGATAGCGGTCGTAGTGCGCCCCTTCGAGCCCCACGCGCTCCAGGAGTTCCGTCACGCGCCCCCTGATGCGTGCTTCGTCCCTCTCGCCCCGCGCGCGGAGCGGGTCGGCGATCGACTCGCCCACGCTGCGGCGGGGGTTGAGGGAGGAGACGGGGTCCTGGAAGACCATCTGGACGGCCGGGTCCACACCCACGCGCGCGTGCCCGTCGTGACGGACCTCCCCCGCCGTCGGCTCCAGCAGCCCGACCAGCATCCGCCCGAGCGTCGTCTTGCCGCTGCCGCTCTCCCCGACGACCCCGAGGGTCTCCCCGCGGCGGACCGTCAGCGACACGTCGTCCACGGCCGTGAACGCCCGCTTCCCGCGCCCGAACTCACGGCGGAGGCCACGCGCTTCCAGGACGACGTCGTCGGCGGGCCCGGAGGAGTCCGGAGAGGGCGCCTCCGCAGCCGACTCGGCCGCCTCCGCCGGATCAACCGACTCCGAGGGCGCCCGCGAAGAGGCCCCCAGTGGCACCCCCGCACCAACCCTCCGCACATCCACCCGCGGCACCGCCCCCAGCAGCTCCCGCGTGTACGCCTCCGCAGGCGTCCCCAGTACGTCCCCCACCGACCCGTGCTCGACCACGCGCCCGTGCCGCATCACCAGGACCTCGTCGACGCTCTCCGCCGCCACGCCCACGTCGTGCGTAACGAGCAGCAGGCCCATGCCGGTCTCCTCGCGCAGCGTGTGCAGCAGGTCGAGGATCTGGGCCTGGACGGTGACGTCGAGGGCGGTGGTCGGTTCGTCGGCGATCAGGAGGTCCGGTGCGCAGGCGAGCGCCATGGCGATGAGCGCGCGCTGGCGCATGCCGCCGCTGAACTCGTGCGGGCGGGACCGGGACCGCCGTACCGCGTCCGGAATGCCGACCCGGTCCAGCACCTCCACCGCACGCGCGCGTGCGGCTCGTCGGGACACGCGCGCGTGCACGCGGTACACCTCGGAGATCTGGTCGCCGATCGCGTAGTACGGGTCGAGGGACGACAGCGGGTCCTGGAAGACCATCGCGGCCTTTCCGCCGCGCAGCCGTCCCAGTTCCTCATCGGATGCCGCTGTTACGTCGATGCCGGCGACCTCGATCGAGCCGCCCACCTTCGCGCCCGTGCCGCGGTGCAGCCCCAGCAGGGCGGAGGCGACCGTGGACTTGCCGGAGCCGGACTCGCCGACCAGGGCGAGGGCGGCGCCCTGCTCCAGGCGGAAGGAGAGCCCGTCGACGGCGCGCAGTTCGCCGAACTCGACCGTCAGGTCACTGACGTTGACCAGACTCATGCGAGCACCACCCGTCGGTCGGCCACCGCGTAGAGCACGTCCGCTACGGCGTTGGCGACGACCACGAAGAATCCGATGACCAGGACCATGCCGACCACGACCGGAAGGTCGACCACATTGACGGCATGGACGAGTTCCTGACCGATGCCGGGCAGGCCGAAGAGCGTCTCGGTGAGGACGGCTCCGCCCACCGCGCTGCCGAAGTTGTTGGCGTTGAGCGCGATGACGGGTGCGAGCGCCCCGCGCAACGCGTGCCGTCCGATGATCGACCGCTCCCCCACGCCGTACGCGCGGAAGGTGCGGATGTGGTCCTCGGCGAGCGTCTCCAGCATCGACGCGCGCGTGAGGCGCGCGAACGCGGCCGCCTCGATGAGGGCCAGGGACAGCCAGGGCAGGAGAAGGTTCCAGGCCCACTGCTCGGGGTCGTCGGTGAGCTTCACGTACTGCGGGAACGGCAGCAATTGCAGCTGCCCGCAGACGACGATCATCAGGACGAGGCCGATGACGAAGACCGGCGTGGCCACGCCCGCGAGCGTGATGCCGGTCAGCACCCGCTCGGTGAGCCGTCCGCGCCGCCATGCGGACAGCACGCCGGTGCCGACGCCGAGGATCAGCCACAGCACCATCGCGCCGAACACCAGGGACAGGCTGACCGGCAGCTTGGTGAGGATCAGCTGGGTGACCTGCTGGTCGCTCTGGTACGACAGGCCGAGGCAGGGCGCCGAGCAGTGCTCCACGGACGTGCCGGTCGAGTAGTCCTGGCCGGCGACGAGGCCCTCCAGGAAGTGCCAGTAGCGCGTGTACAGCGGGTCGTCGAGGTGCAGTTGCTCGGTGACCTGCTGCACCTGGGCGGGCGAGCAGCGCGGGCCGCAGGTGATCTGGGCGACGTTGCCGGGGGTGACGTAGAAGACGACGTAGACGATCACCGAGATGGCGAGCAGGGTGGCCAGGACGCCGAGGAGGCGCCGCAGGACGAAGCCGGTGAAGCCGCTCATGCCTTGGCCTCCCTCTTGCGGCCCGTGCCGACGCGCAGCCGGGAGGCCGCGCGCGGGTCGAGCGCCGTGCGGACGCCGTCGCCGAGGACGGTGAGGGCCAGGACGGTCACGAAGAGGGCGCCCGCGGGCAGCAGCAGGTACTGCGGGGCCGCCTGGTACCAGACGTCGGCGGCGGTGAGCATCTGTCCCCAGGAGGGCGTCGGGGGCTTCACGCCGACGCCCAGGAAGGACAGCGCGGCCTCGACGGTGATGTTCGTCGGGACGAGCAGCGCGGCGTATGTGATGACCGGCGCGGCGAGGCCGGGAAGCAGTTCGCGGCGGGCGATGCGCCAGGTGCCCCAGCCGCTGAGCCGGGCCGCGGCGACATAGTCGAGCCCCTTCAGCGTGAGCGTCTGCGCGCGCGTGATCTTCGCGATGTTCCCCCAGGCGATGAGGCCGATGACGAGGGCGACCAGGACGGGCCTCGGGAAGCTCGCCGGGACGATCGCGAGAAGAGCCAACGCCATGATCATGAGGGGCAGGGCGACGATGATGTCCGTGATCCGGCTCAACAGTTGATCAACCCATTGACTGCCGAGTGCTGCCGTCACGCCCACCACGACACCGATCAACACCTGGACGACGGTGGCGGCCAGCGCGACGCCGAGCGACACGCGCGCGCCGTACACCAGGCGTGCGAACAGGTCGCGCCCGGTCTGCGGTTCGACGCCGAGCCAGTGGTCCCCGCTGATGCCCCCGAAGGAGCCGACGGGCACGCCTCCGCGCGCGGAGTCGACGAGCGACGGGTGGTAGGTGGTCGGGTCCTGGCCCTCCAGCGCGGTGAGCAGGGGCGCGGCGAGCGCGACCAGGACCAGCAGGGCGACGACGACCGCCGCGACGAGGGCGGCTCGCTGCGAGCGCAGCCGCCGCCAGAACTGACGAGCCCCCGAAGCCCCCGGGGCGACGGACGCCCCGGGGGCCTGGGTGGCGACAAGTGCCTCGCTCATCGGTTTACTTGACCGCGACCTGCGAGATGTCCAGCACACCGGTCCAGTCGCTGATCACGACGTTCCTGATGTCCTTGCCGACGAGTCGCTTGTAGACCGGGTGGAACAGCGGCACGGTCACCGCCTGCTCACCGATCTTCTTGTCCAGCGCGCCCCATCGCTTGGCGGCAGCATCAAGATCGGTCAACTTGTTGATCGCGTCAATCTCGGCATTGACCGACGCATCATTGAGCTGGGCCGAGTTGTAGTTCGATCCATTCTTGACGATCTGCCGGCCGTCGAAGATCGGGGCGAGGAAGGGACCGCCGGAGGGCCAGTCGGCACCCCAGGCGGCGAGGAAGAAGCCCGGCTCGGTCTTCACGTCGTGGATCGTGTCCGAGTAGTTGTTGTCCTCGAGGCCCTGGAGCTTGACCGTGATGCCGGCCTTCTTGAGCGCGTCCTGGATCGCGGTCGCGATCTCGGGGCTGGTCTTGAAGTTCTGGGCGTTGTTGTGGGTCAGCGTGACGGTGAGCCCGTTGGGGTAACCGGCCTCCTTCAGCAGCTCCTTGGCCTTGGCCGCGTTGCCGGTCGCGCCCGCCGGGAACAGGTCGTAGGCCTCGTACCCGAAGGACTTCTGGTCGGGCAGGAAGGTGGTGGCGGCCTCGGCGAGCGACGACCCGCCGGCGGCGTTCACGACCGACGAACGGTCGACGGCGTACGAGATCGCCTGCCGCACCTTGGGGTTGTCGAACGGCTTGACCTTCGGGTTGAACGCTATGTAGTTCGTGTAGCCGAAGTGACCGGTGCCCACGCGCGCGGCGAGCTCCTTGTCGCCCGTCACCTTGGCGAGCTCGGCCGGGCCGAGGTTGGTGTCCGTGGTGACCGCGGCCGCGTCCGTGCCCTGGGACGCGGACAGCCGCTGGTTGATCACCGAGGAGTCGAGCCCGGACCTGACGTCGATCTTGTCGGGGTACGCCTTGCGCTCGGCGTCCGTCGAGGCCGACCAGTACGTGTTGCGCTCCAGGAGGACGGTCTCGCCGTCGTTCTCGTTCTTGACGACCTTGTAGGGCCCGGACGAGACCGGGTGCTCCTCGTACTTCGTGCCGGTGTCCTTGGCCTTCGGGACGGGCGCGAACTGCGTCTGCGTGGCGAGGTAGGGGAACTCGCCCTCGGGCTTGTTGAGATGGAAGACGATCGTCCGGTCGTCCGGCGTCTCGATCGCGTCGAGCCCGCCCTTGTCCTTGTACGGCCCCTGGTAGTCCGCCGCGCCGACCAGCCAGTCCCGCAGATAGGGCGCCCCACCGGACAGCTCGGGCGCGAAGGACCGCTCGATGCCGTACTTGATGTCGGCGGACGTGATCGCGGTCCCGTCCTCGTACTTGAGCCCCTCCTTCAGGGTGTACGTCCACACGGTCGCGTCCTTGTTGGGGCGCCCGGTGTCGGTCGCGAGGTCGGGGACGACCTTGGCGCCGGCCGCGCCGCTCTCACGGTTGCGCGTGGTGAGCGTACGGAAGACCAGGGACGGGACGTTGCCGCCGCCGGAGGTGTACAGGCGGGCCGGGTCGAAGTCCGTCTGCGGCTCGGAGTTCAGGACCGTGAGGGTGCCGCCCTTGTGGGGCGTGGAGTCGCCACCGGAGCCCTTGGCATCGTTGTCGTCCGGTCCGCAGGCGGCGGCGCCCGCTGCCAGAACCAGGCTTACGGATGCCGCGGCCACGCGGCGCGCTATGACGGACGGTTGACGCATCGGAGACGACCTCTCGAATGGTGAGACAGATAGACGAGGAGTGAGACGAACGTGAACAGACGTCCGCCCGGGCGTCAGGCCGTCGAAAAACCGCGACGAAAAGTCACGGAAAAGGAAAAAGATCGCGACGCGAACGCCTGAAGGCGGACGTCAGCGACAGTGAATGTCGGCCACGCACAGCGCGGTCACGCCGATGAGCGCCAGCTCGATGGCGGCGCGAACGGAGACGTGACGGGGCGACATGCGCAGAAATATGTACGACTTTTCTGCGCATGTCAACGCGCCACCAGCGGTGACACGAGAGGTGTCCGTCAACTCCCGGGATACGGCCAGGGATTGGCCTTGCAGGTGATTCCGTTGTGGTTCAGGAACTTGGTCTGCTGCTGCATGACTGGGGCGAGTTCGCCGTCCTTGTCGCAGGTCACATGCTGGTAGCCGAGCCGGTGACCGACCTCGTGATTGATCAGCATCTGCCGGTAGGCGTGAATTTGATCACCATAGGTCTTCGACCCCTGAGCCCACCGATAGGCGTTGATCATCACGCGTTCGGTGGCGGTCGAATTGCACGACACGTTGTCCACGCTGGTGTCCAGACCCGACTTCGCACACCACTCCGCGGTCGTCCCCGGACTGGCGAGCGTGATCACGAAGTCGGGCTTGCCGGAGTAGATCCGCTCGAACGTCCGCGCCCCGCTGTGGGCCCAACTCCGGTCGTCGTTCAGCGTCTTCTGCACGGCCTCGGCGAACAGCTCAGCGTCGAGCCCGAGCCCCTGCTCCACATCCACGCGATAGGTGAACTTCTGCCCCCTACCCGGCGCCTTGTCCACGCCCTTCACGGCATCGAACTTCCCCGACCCGTCGAGCGTCGCGCTCAGCGCGTACTTCCGCCCCATCGCCTGCTCGTACGTCAGCGTCGCCGCACTAGCCGACGAGGACGGCGTGGGCCGCCCGTCCGACCGCGAGGCCGAGTCCCGGGCGTCCCGCGCCTGATCGGTGGCCGACTGCGTCCGTACGGCGCTGTCGTCCCGCCCGTCGGTCACCTGCCCGGCGACCACGACGGCCAGCACGGTGGTGACGGCGGCAGCCGCGATCCCGGTGAAGGCCCGCCCCTTGCCACCCTTCTGCGACACGGGCTCACCGGTGGGCGGCACGTCGTCGTCCTCGCCATCATCGCCGTCGGTACGACGCGGAGGCGCCGCGGGCCAGTCGGTGGCGGAGGCGTACGGGTCGTCTAGTCGGCGGGAAGCTCCGGCCGCGAAGACGTCCTCGTCCTCGAAGGCGTCGAGATACTCCTGCCGAGGGTTGCCGGCCCCCGTCCGCCGAGCCCCTCCAGGAGGCGCCTGCCGCTGCCGCGGTATCGCCACCCCGGGCGCACCAGCCATCCCCTGCGCCCCCAACTCCCCCCACGCACGCCCTGCTTCACGCTGCTCGGGGTGCCCTCCGCGGACTCGGGGGGTGCCGTGGGCGGGAGTGCCGTCGGGGAGAAGGGGGGTGCCGTGGGCGGGAGTGCCGCCGGGTATGCGGGGTGTGCCGTGAGCAGGCGTGCTGTCAGGAAAGCGGGGCGTGCCATGAGCAGGAGTGCCGTCAGGAAAGCGAGGCGTGCCATGAGCAGGAGTGCCGTCAGCGAACCGAGGCACACCGCGCGCGGGAGTGCCGTCGGGAAGCCTCGGCACACCACGAGCCGGGGTTCCGTCGGCCAGACGCGGGACACCGTGAGCGGGCGTCCCGTCGGCCAGACGCGGGACGCCATGTGCCGGGGTCCCGTCGGCGAACCTCGGGACACCATGGGCTGGGGTCCCATCAGGAAGACGCGGGACACCACGAGCCGGAGTCCCGTCGGGAAGACGCGGCACACCACGAGCCGGCGTCCCGTCGGCGTACCTCGGAACCCCCTGCGCCGGAGTCCCGTCCGGGAACCGCCGCGCGCCCTGCGGAACAGCCCGGTAGACCGGATCCCCGTACACCGAGGGCTCGCCCGACATCGGCATCCCCTGCCGCGGCGGAGCGCCCTGCGGCGGCGGCACGGCGCCTCGCTGAGGCGAAGAGCCCTGGGGCGCGGCCCCACGACCCTCAGGGGCAGCCCCACGACCCTCGGGCACGCCCCCGCCCCCACGACCTTGCGGCGAGCCTCCACGCCCTTGCGGCGCCTGGGAGCCCTCGGCCCCCCGGCCACCACCTCGTCTAGCGGCTATGTCCGCAGGGTCACCCTTCGGTGCGGGCCCGCGGCGGCTGTGTCGTCCCACCCCGCCCCTCAGCTCCCCGCGCCGGCGGCCTCGGCCGCACCACCGGACGCACTCGCGCCAGCACCAGCACCCGACGACCCGCTCGCGCCCCCGGCCCCCGCCCCGGCCGCGCCACCGGAGGCCTCCCCCAGGAACTCCCGGAACGCCCGGGACACCGTCTCCGGGTACTCCATCATCGCCACATGCCCCGCGTCGGGCAGGCTCAGCAGCCGGGAGTCGCGGAAGGACCGGGCCGCCTTCCGTGCCATGCGGTACCCCACGAGCTGGTCACGGCCGCCGTAGATGAGAAGGGTCGGCGCGAGGACCCGCTCGGCCTGACGCCAGAGCGCGTGCTGCCCGCCCAGGGTGTACGCGTTGACCAGCCCGCGCGCGGACCGCGTCATCGCGTCCCAGAAGTACGGCAGTTGCTGCCGTCGCTCCATCTCCTCGATGGCGTGCCGGAACCCTTCGGGCGAGACCCGCGCGGGATCGCCGTAGCAGAGCGCCATGACGCCGCTGACCCGCTGCTCGGCCGTCCAGTCGCGGCTGAGCCGGGTGAACAGCGCGGCCACACCCGGCACCGCGAGGAGCGCGGTGGGGACGGCGCTGCGCTGCACACGGATCTCGGGGAGGGCCGGCGACACGAGGGTGAGCGTCCGGACGAGGTCGGGGCGGACCGCGGCCACGCGCGTGGAGACCGCGCCGCCGAGGGAGTTGCCGAAGAGGTGCACGGGCCCGCGCCCGGAGGCGTCCAGAAAGCGGATCACCGCACGCGCGTGTGCGGTGATGGAGTAGTCGCCGTCGTCCGGCGGCGGGGAGTCCCCGAAGCCCGGCAGATCGACGGCCTCACCGTCGAGATCGCCCTCCAGCTGCTCCATCAGCGCCGACCAGTTCTGCGAGGAACCGCCGAGGCCATGGACGTAGAGCGCGGGCGGCAGCCCCTCGCGCGCGGGCGGTCTCGACCGCACCGTCAGCGTGATGCCGGGCAACCCCACCGACCTCAGCCGCTCACCCTCCGCCACCCTGACGGGCGCCACCTTCGGGAGCACATTGGCGGCCGGTACGGACGGCAACTCGGTCGAAGACATGCGGCAATGTTACGAGACGATCACGCAGTGGTTCATGTGTTCGCCGTCACAGAGAGCACGTACATCGCATGGCGTCCGGATCGTGTGTCTCCTAGGCTCGTACGCAGGGCACCCGTACGTGGCCCCCTGCACCGTTCAGGGACGTTCTAGGAAGGGAGCCCGCAATGGCCTACGACCCCAGTGACCCCGAGACCTTCGAGGACAGCGGCGGTGACGACGAGCTCGACGTCGAGGCCCCCGAGGAGGACGCCGCCGAGCAGCAGGCGGATCTCGCCCAGGACCGCGACGACCCGCTGACCGACGTCGACGCCGACCGGGCCAACGAGGCCGACCTCATCGAACAGGCCCGTGTCGTACGGATCGACGAGGACGACTATCGGTGACCTCCCAGCGCGCGTGACCGAGTGGGAGGGCGACCTTCGCTGCCCGCTAGGTACCTCTTTGAAACCTTCGCGCTGCTTTCGCCATCGTCCGGTACGTGAAATTCTGCGCTCGCACCGCGCACACCACGGTTACCGAAAAGTACGATGGCGGCGCGGCGCACACCGCACGTGGACGACTTATGGGAGGCGGCGTGACAGCCATCGAGCAGACAGAGGCGGCACGCCCTCGAGGTACGCGCCTGCCGCGCCGTGCCCGACGGAATCAGCTGCTGGGTGCCGCACAGGAAGTATTCGTGGCGCAGGGCTACCACTCGGCCGCGATGGACGACATCGCCGAGCGCGCCGGCGTCAGCAAGCCGGTGCTCTACCAGCACTTCCCGGGCAAGCTCGACCTCTATCTCGCCCTGCTGGACCAGCACTGCGAGTCCCTGATCGGTTCCGTACGGCAGGCGCTCGCCTCGACGACCGACAACAAGCAGCGCGTACGGGCGACCATGGACGCCTACTTCGCGTACGTCGAGGACGACGGCGGCGCCTTCCGGCTGGTCTTCGAGTCGGACCTGACCAACGAGCCCGCGGTCCGCGAGCGCGTCGACAAGGTCACGAACGAGTGCGCCGAGGCGATCTGCGACGTCATCGCCGAGGACACCGGCCTCTCGCGCGCGGAGTCGATGCTGCTGGCCTCCGGACTCGGCGGCCTCGCACAGGTCGTGGCCCGCTCCTGGCTGCACAGCGACCGCAGCGTCCCGCGCGACCAGGCGGTCCAGCTGCTGACGTCCCTGGCCTGGCGGGGCATCGCCGGTTTCCCCCTGCACGGCATCGACCACCACTGACCGAGCACCGACCGAGGCGGGCCGGGGACATTTGTTCCCGCCCGATGTTCGCTCCTGGCGTTCTTGAGCGGAGCGTGTACGTCCCCTCACCGGGCTAATGTGTGCTGGGTACGGCGCGGAAGGTCGCGCACTTCACTGACCGTCGGAGGGACATAGCCGTGGAGGTCAAGATCGGCGTGCAGCACGCGCCCCGCGAGATCGTTCTGGAGAGCGGTCAGAGTGCCGAGGAGGTCGAGCGTGCCGTGTCCGAGGCGCTGGCCGGCAAGTCGGCACTGCTGAGCCTCGTGGACGAGCACGGCCGTAAGGTCCTCGTTCCGGCGGACCGCCTGGCCTACGTGGAGCTCGGCGAGGCCGCCCCGCGCAAGGTGGGCTTCGGCGCGCTGTAGGCAGACGCACACGGAAGGGCCCGGCGACCTGAGGTCGCCGGGCCCTTCCGCCGTTTTCGGCAAGATTTTTTTCTCCACATATGGAGCACAAGTCAGCCACAGAGGAGGATTGCATTCCGCAGGTCACGGGTATGACGGGCTACGACCGTGTTACGCAGCGTGGCCGTGTGGGAGGGACCCCCAATGATGTTGCTGGAAGCGCTCGGCTCCGCTCTGCTCGGTCTCGTCCTGGCCGCGGTGGCCACCCACCGGCTGGCCCACCGCCTGCCCGCCCGCTCCCTGGTCTTCGCGACAGGCGTGGCGGGAGCCCTGTTCGGCGCCTTCGTGACCCACAGCGCCCTGGGCGCGGGCAACGTCCTGCTCCCCCTGATCGGCGCGACGATCGTCTCGGTCGCGTCCCTGTCCCTGCTGCTCCGCCCGGCGGGAAGACTCCGCCGTAGGTCGGTAGCGGCGTAAGCAGCACGCGCCTAGGGGCGCGGGGAACTGCGCGACCAGCCCCCACACACCCGCAGCCGCGATACGACCGGGCCGCCCCTCTGGAAGCGCTACGCCGCCAAGCCCAGCGCAGCCATCCGCTTCGTGTGCGCCTCAGTGATCCGCGAGAACATCCGCCCCACCTCGGCGAGATCGAACCCATCGGCAACCCCGCCGACGAGCATCGTCGACAGCGCGTCCCGGTCGGCGACAACCCGCTGAGACTGCGACAGAGCCTCGCCCATGAGACGCCGGGCCCACAGAGCGAGACGCCCACCCACACGCGGATCGGCATCGATGGCCGCCCGCACCTTCTCCACCGCGAACCCGGCATGCCCCGTGTCATCCAGCACGGCCAGCACGAGCTCACGCGTGTCCGAGTCCAGCCGCGCCGCGACCTCCCGGTAGAAGTCACTGGCGATCGAGTCCCCGACGTACGCCTTGACGAGCCCCTCCAGCCAGTCCGAGGGCGCCGTCTGCCGGTGGAACCCGTCGAGCGCGGCGACGAACGGCTCCATGGCCTCCGTCGGCTCCGCACCGATCTCGGTGAGCCGGTCCCGCAGCTTCTCGTAGTGGTGGAACTCCGCCGACGCCATCTTGGCCAGTTCCGCCTTGTCCGCCAGCGTCGGCGCCAGCTTGGCGTCCTCCGCGAGACGTTCGAACGCCGCCAGCTCCCCGTACGCGAGCGCGCCGAGCAGGTCCACGACAGCGGCCCGGTACTGCGGTTCGGCGGAGGCCTTCGCCCAGTCCTGGGCGGCGACTCCGGTGGGTTCGGGAGAAGCGTCGGAGGTGTTGTCAGGCGTCGTCATGAAGCGCACAATAGCCCGCTCCTCGCACGGGGGAAGTCCCTGGTGAAGCAGTGTGACAACGACTACGTGACCAAATCGGCCATCGCATGTGCGCGTTTCCGGGGTATGGTGGTAATGCGCCTGCTGAGTACGCACGTCTATGAAGACCGCGTATCTCGACGGGCCGCACGTATGAGGATGCCCGGTCGGTGGCCCGATCGGCTCCGACCTGACAGCTCTCCTTGGCCGTACGGCACTGTGCGTACGGCATCCGGAGGGACCCTCAGCGGTTCGAGCGCTAGAGCGTCGGCAGAGGTCCCGTGCCATTACGGCTGGTCCGTAAGGCAGTCGACGTCCCCAGCACGGTCTTTAAGAGACCCCCGAGCTCGCCTCGCACCGCGCACACAGAAGAGGCAGCACCCTGACTACGACGTTCAGAGATCTCGGAATCCTTCCCGAGACCGCCGAGGCGCTTGAAGCCGTCGGCATCATCAACCCCTTCCCCATCCAGGAGATGACGCTCCCCGTCGCCCTTTCCGGCACGGACGTCATCGGCCAGGCCAAGACCGGCACCGGCAAGACGCTGGGCTTCGGCCTCCCGCTCCTCGAGCGCGTCACCGTCCCCGCCGATGTCGAGGCCGGCCGCGCGAAGCCCGAGGACCTCACCGACGCCCCGCAGGCGCTCGTCGTCGTCCCCACGCGCGAGCTCTGCACCCAGGTGACCAACGACCTGCTGACCGCGGGCAAGGTGCGCAACGTACGCGTGCTCGCCATCTACGGCGGTCGCGCCTACGAGCCCCAGGTCGAGGCCCTCAAGAAGGGCGTCGACGTCATCGTCGGCACCCCGGGGCGTCTCCTGGACCTCGCGGGCCAGAAGAAGCTCAACCTCAAGCACATCAAGGCACTCGTCCTCGACGAGGCCGACGAGATGCTCGACCTGGGCTTCCTGCCCGACGTCGAGAAGATCATCGACATGCTGCCGGCCCGCCGTCAGACCATGCTGTTCTCGGCGACCATGCCGGGTGCGGTCATCGGTCTCGCGCGCCGCTACATGTCGCGGCCCACGCACATCCGCGCCACCGCGCCGGACGACGAGGGCGTGACGGTCGCGAACATCTCGCAGCACGTGTACCGGGCCCACAACATGGACAAGCCCGAGATGGTCGCGCGCATACTGCAGGCCGACGGCCGCGGACTGGCCATGATCTTCTGCCGCACCAAGCGCACCGCCGCCGACCTCGCCGACCAGCTCAAGCAGCGTGGCTTCGCCTCCGGCGCGGTCCACGGCGACCTCGGCCAGGGCGCCCGCGAGCAGGCGCTGCGCGCGTTCCGCAACGGCAAGGTGGACGTGCTCGTCTGCACCGACGTCGCCGCGCGCGGTATCGACGTCGAGGGCGTCACCCACGTCATCAACTACCAGTCCCCCGAGGACGAGAAGACGTACCTGCACCGGGTCGGCCGTACCGGCCGCGCGGGCGCCAAGGGCATCGCGATCACCCTCGTCGACTGGGACGACATCCCGCGCTGGCAGCTGATCAACAAGGCGCTGGAGCTCAACTTCAACGACCCGCCGGAGACGTACTCCAGCTCCCCGCACTTCTACGAGGACATGAACATCCCCGCGGGCACCAAGGGTGTTCTGCCGCGTGCCGAGCGCACCCGCGCGGGGCTCGACGCGGAGGAGCTGGAGGACCTGGGCGAGACCGGCGGCCGTGGTGGCCGCGGTCGCGGTGACCGGAACGACCGGGGTGGCCGTGGCGGCCGGGACGAGTCCCGTTCCGCCGACCGCGAGCGCCCGGCCCGTACGCCGCGCCGTCGCCGTCGTACGCGCAACGGCGCCCCGCTGGACGGCACCGCCGCCCCCGTGGGCACGGTCGCGCCGGAGGAGACCGCGGTGACCGAGGACGCGCCCGCGTCCCGCACCCCGCGTCGCCGTCGCCGTACGCGTAACGGAGCCGCCGCCGTGGAGTCGGTGCCGACCCAGGCCACGCCGTCCGAGGCCGCGGAGGTCGCGGTCGACACCGCCGAGGCCGCGGAGACCAAGCCGCGCCGCCGCCGGACCCGCAGGTCCGCGGAGACGGCCGCCGTCGAGGCACCGGTCGCCGTGGAGGTCGCGGAGCCCGAGGCCCCCGCCGCCGAGACCACCGAGACGCGGCCCCGTCGCCGCACCCGTAAGGCCGCGGAGACGGTCGCCGTCGAGACGCCGGCCGTCGTCGAGGTCGCGGAGCCCGAGGCCGTCGCCGCCGCGCCGCGCCGCCGTACGCGCAAGACCGCTGCCGCCGCGGAGACCGCGGTCGACACGGCGGAGGGCACGGAGGCCAAGCCGCGCCGCACGCGGAAGACGGCTGCCGCCGCCGAGACCGCGGTCGACACGGCCGAGGCCGCCGAGGCCAAGCCGGTTCGGGCCCGTAAGACGACCGCTCGCAAGACGGCCGCCGCCGACATCCCGGCCCAGGCCGCCGAGGAGCCCGAGGCCAAGCCGCGTCGTACCCGCAAGACCGCTGCCGCCGCGGAGACCGCGCTGGACACGGCCGAGGGCACGGAGACCAAGCCGCGCCGCACCCGCAAGACGGCCGCCGCCACGGAGACCGCCGAGACCCCGGTGGAGGCCGCCGAGGCCAAGCCGCGGACCCGGCGTACCCGCAAGGTCGCCGAGGCCGCGGAGGCCGCGGTCGACACCGCCGAGGCCGTCGAGGCGAAGCCGCGTCGTACGCGCAAGGCCACGGCCGCCGCCGAGGCCGCCGTGGACACTGCGGAGGGCACGGAGGCCAAGCCGCGCCGCACCCGCAAGGTCGCCGCGACCGCCGAGGCCGCGACGGAGCCGCAGGGCGTCGAGGCGAAGCCCCGTCGTACGCGGAAGACCGCCGCTGCCGCCGAGGCCGCTGTGGACACGGTCGAGGCCACGGAGGCCAAGCCGCGCCGCACCCGCAAGACGGCCGCCGCCACGGAGACCACCGAGGCCAAGCCGGTCCGGGCCCGGAAGACGGCCGCTCGCAAGACGGCCGCCGCCGAGATCCCGGCCCAGGCCGCCGAGGAGCCCGAGGCCAAGCCGCGCCACCGCACGACCCGCAAGGCCACGGCCACCGCGGAGTCCACGGAGAGCTGATCGCTCACCCGATGGCCCGGCCCGCATGATGTGGGCCGGGCCATCGGCGTTCCGGGGGCGTCCTGGGCAGGGGCCCGCCCCACCATGGCGCACCGCACCCGACCACCCGCACCCCGACCATGGCCCACCTCACACCATCACCCCCACCCCCGCCGGATAGCCTCACCCCATGAGCAGGCCCCCCTCCTTCGCCCCGCCCCCCGGCGCTCGCGCCCACTCCCTGCGCACCGCACGTGGGGAGTTCGCCGTCGTCGAGGCGCCCGTGGCGGGCGGTGTCGACCCCAAGGGGACCGCCTTGTTGCTGCCCGGGTTCACCGGGAGCAAGGAGGACTTCAATCCGCTGCATGTGCCGCTCGCGGCGCGCGGGTATCGGACGGTCGCCGTGGACGGGCGGGGGCAGTACGAGTCGGACGGGCCGGTGGCGGACGAATCGGCTTACGCGCAGGACGAGTTGGCGAAGGACGTGCTGGCGCAGGCGGAGGCCGTCGGCGCGCCCGTGCATCTCGTCGGGCACTCCCTGGGCGGGCAGATCGCACGGGCCGCCGTACTCCTCGACCCGTCCCCGTTCCTCTCGCTCACCCTCATGTCCTCGGGTCCCGCCCAGATCTCCGGCTCCCAGCAGCAGCGGGTGAAACTGCTCCGGGACGCGCTCGCCGTGATGAGCATGGCGGAGGTGTGGGACGCGATCCAGGCGATGGAGCCGCCGGAGGAGACCGACACCGGGGGCGAGTTGGACTCCGGCCTTGACGACCGGGACGACCTGCGTCGGCGCTGGCTGGGCAACAAGCCGGCCCAACTCATCGCCACCGGCCGCCAGTTGTGCGCGGAGCCGGACCGGGTGGCCGAACTGGCCGCCGTACCGCTGCCGTTCCATGTGCTGTCCGGCTCGCACGACGACACCTGGCCGGTACCGCTCCTCGACCGCATGGCCGTCCGGCTCGGGGCCCGCCGGACCGTGATCCCCGGCGCCGAGCACTCCCCCAACACCGACCGCCCGCTGGAGACGGCGCGCGCGTTCGCCGACTTCTGGGACAGCGCCGGCGAGAACCGGTAGCCGTCAGTACCGCACGTGCCGCCAGGCGCCTAGTACTGCGCCTGCAAGTGCTCCCAGAACCCGTCCCGCAGCGCCCGCCGCAGATCGGCCTGCCCCCGCAGGGAGTACTGGAGCAGTCCCTCCGCCTCCACCAGCAGGTCCTGGTCCACCGAGCCCGGCAGATACGGATGTCCCGGCAGCAGCTCCCCCAGCGCCTCCCGGCCCCGCGAGGCCAGCCACTTCGCCGCGATCTGGGCGCCCACGAATCGGACGTCCTCGCGGCCGGGCCGGTTCGCGGAGGCCTCGTACGCGGCGGCGGTACGCCGTGACACGTACGGCTTGAAGAAGTCGAGGTCGAGGACGCGCTGGCTGTCGACCTCCCAGAGCAGCGGCTCGGCCTGGTTGCGGCCCTCGGGCGCCTCGATGCCCCAGAGGTGGACGCGGGCGCCGTATCCCTGGGCCGCCTCGACCGCGGAGACCAGGTCCTCGTCGCCGCCGAGCAGGGCCGCGTCGCTGATCGCGCGGTGCCGGGCCAGGGACTCCAGATCCGTCCTGATGAGGGAGTCGACGCCCTTCTGCTGGTTGTTGGCGTTGAGGTTGCCGAGCCGCACCTTCACGTCGGGGAGCTCGGCGATGGTCTGCTGCTCGGCGGTGTGGATGCGGCGCCGGGCGCCGTCGTACCAGTAGACGCGGAGCAGCCGGCTGTCCGCGAAGATCGTGCGGGCCCGGTCGATGAGCGCCTCGATCAGCCCCTCGGCGTCGAGGTCGAAGGCCCGGCGGTCCTCGGTCCCGGCGACCAGGCGGCCCGCGGCCGCGTAGAGATACCCCGCGTCGACGAAGATCGCATGGGTCGAGGGCGTCTTCGCCACCTCGGCGAGCATGCGCTGAAGCAGCTCGTTGGTGTGGTCGATGCGGGCGGTGAGCGCCGCGAGGTCGTCGTTCATCGCCACCATCATCCCGGCGGTCACGCTGCGAACACAACCGCTCGCTTACCGGTCAGTAGTTAGTCGTTCGAAAAATTTCTTTAGCGTAGGGAATGTTTGTAACGCGAACCCCGTTGACTACCTGTGTACGCAGTAATCCCCTCCGGGGGATGACCAGACGAAGGGAGAGGCCATGCGCTTCGAAATCATGCGACTCGACGACGTCGACGGAACCCCCGTGGACAGCACCGTCGTGGACGCCGCCTCCGTCAATCGGATCGTTCAGCAGGCCGCCGCGATCGGCCAGCGTCTCTGGATCCGCCCGGCCGAGGCGTCCGCCTCGTAACACCACCTGTCAGACACACGGCTTCGGAGCCCCGTACGACATCGATGTCGTACGGGGCTCCGCGCATGCCAGGACTCAGCTGCTCTGGATGACCTGCGTGACGCCGTTGATGATCTGCTGCACGGCGATCGCGGAGAGCATCATGCCCGCGAGCCGGGTCACCAGGACGACACCGCCGTCCTTGATGACCCGGATGATCAGCAGCGAGTACCGCATGACCAGCCACAGCACGACATGGATGGTGAGGATCGCCATCCACACCGACACCTGCGTGGCGACGCTGTCGGCCTTCTGCACGGCGAGGATGACCGACACGATGGCACCGGGCCCGGCCAGCAGCGGCATGCCCAGCGGCACCAGCGCCACGTTGACGTCCTTGGTCTGCTTCGGCTCGTCGGTCTTGCCGGTGAGCAGGTCCAGGGCGATCAGCAGGAGCAGCAGCCCGCCCGCGATCATCAGCGCGGGGACGGAGACATGCAGGTAGTCGAGGATCTGGTGGCCGAGGAGCCCGAAGACGGCGATGACACCGCCGGCGACACAGACGGCCTGGAAAGCCATCCGCTTCTGCACCTTGGCTGGCCGGCCCGCGGTCAGCGCCAGGAAGATCGGGGTGATCCCGGGGGGATCCATGATGACGAACAGGGTGAGGAACAGGGAGCCGAAAACGGCAGCGTCGAACACAGGAGAGCCTTGCGAGAAGAAGTGGAGAGGAAGATCAGGTGGGCGGCGTGAGAACGAGTCTCAGGCCCCGCCGGTCCCCGGCACCGGGAACGCGCCGGTGGCACGCCGGGTGATCTCGCCGTACACCTCGGGGTCGGTGCGGTACTCGCCGAGCGTCACGGTCTTGCGGCTGCCGTGGTAGTCGGAGGAACCCGTGACCAGGAGCCCCAGTTCGGCGGCGAGCCCGCGCAGCCTGACCCGCGTCTCGTCGTCGTGGTCGATGTGGTCGACCTCGATGCCGTCGAGCCCGGCGGCGGCCATCTCGACGATCGCGGACTCGGGCACGGTCCGTCCGCGCTTGCTGGCCCCTGGATGTGCGAAGACGGTGACCCCGCCCGCGGCCTTGACCAGCCGGATCGCCTCGAAGGGGTCGGTCTCGTGCTTCGCCACATGGGCCCGCCCGCCGTCGGCGAGCCAGTCCAGCGTGAACGCGTCACCCACGGTCGGTACGACCCCGAGCTCGACGAGCGCGGTGGCCACATGCGGCCGCCCCACGGACCCGTCCCCGGCGATCCGCGCCACCTGCTCCCAGGTGACCGGCACCCCGAGTTCCTGAAGCTTGGCCACCATGCCCCGCGCCCGCGGCACCCGGTCGTCCCGCACGAGCTCCCGCTCGGCCAACAGCTCCGGCTCCTCGGGGTCGAAGAGGTAGGCGAGCATGTGCATGGACACGCCGTCGATACGACAGGACAGTTCGGCCCCGGTGACGAGCGTCAGCCCCTCCGGCAGCGCGGCGATCGCCTCGGCGTACCCGCGCGTGGTGTCGTGATCGGTGAGAGCCACGACGTCCAGCCCGGCAGCGGCGGCATTGCGCACCAGCTCGGCGGGCGTGTCCGTGCCATCGGAGGCCGTGGAGTGGGTGTGCAGATCAATACGCACGGCACAAACTCCAGACACGGACGAGACAGACGGGAACGCTCAAGGATAACCGGCTTTGAAGGCGCCCCCGTCACACCCAAACCCTGTGACTGACCTTTACACCGACTCCCCTAGGGGCGCGGGGAACTGCGCGATCAGCCACCGACAACCCGCAGCCGCCCACCGGCAATCCGAGGCACCCCCAATAGGCGCTACGGCTCCAGCAACCGCGGCGACAACGCCCCGCAGGGCACGAGCTCCACTTCCGCCCCCGCGTCCCGCAGATCCGTCAGCACCAGCTCGTCGTACATCAGCAACCCCGACTGCTCCGGCCACACCACCGCCCACAGCCACAGCCCCCGAGCCTCACCGGCAAAGACAGCCCGGTCATCCGGCGCCCCGGTGACATGCCAGAGCGGCGTAGGGCGGCCGGCCGCGAGCACCTTCGCCTGCGGCGGCTTCTCCACGTTCATGTACGGCCCCGGATCCGGCCCCTCGATCCCCGCGTACCGCGCGCCGAGGCCGACGCCGAGTTCCTCGGCGACCAGGATGAGCTCCCCTATGCCGCCCAGCGGCCCCGGCCCCGAGCACGCCACGGCCGTCGCGCGACCCCCGCTGCGGTCGTCGCCCGCGCAGCCCACGCCCGTGAACAGCCAGCCGACCGGCAGCGGCCACGGCATCCAGACCGGCACCTGGGTGCGGTGCACCACGACGCCGAGGGCCTCGACGCTGGGTGGGATCACCGGTTGCAGCGGGTGCACGCTGCCGTGCACGTCGCACTGCCAGGTGTCGGCGAAGAGTCCGGGAGCCCTGACCCGGCCACCACACTTCGGGCAACTGGGTTCGCCCCTCATAGGGCCCCACGGTCCTACCCCCGCCCGTCCACGTCAAGGACGATCACCCGTCCGGGCGGAAGCGCCTGACCTCACGGGACTAGATGTAGCTTGCATTAATTAGCTGCCCTAACTTACTATGTGCATATACCAACCATCTCCTCGCCGGAATTGGAGAAACCATGGACGCCTTCGACGCGGGAGCGGGCAGCCTCCTGCGACAGCCCAAGGCGGTCTGGGCCACGGCCGGTGCCTCCGTCGTCGCCTTCATGGGCATCGGACTGGTCGACCCGATCCTGCCGTCCATCGCCCAGGGCCTCGACGCCACCGCCAGCCAGGTCTCCCTGCTCTTCACCTCGTACTTCCTGATCACCGCCGTGGCGATGCTGGTCACCGGCTTCGTCTCCAGCCGCATCGGCGGCCGCAAGACCCTGCTGCTCGGCCTCGCGCTGGTCGTCGTCTTCGCCG
Organism: Streptomyces sp. NPDC046909; assembly: GCF_040644695.1. Taxonomy (NCBI): domain Bacteria; kingdom Bacillati; phylum Actinomycetota; class Actinomycetes; order Kitasatosporales; family Streptomycetaceae; genus Streptomyces; species Streptomyces sp. NPDC046909. Next base: position 20,002 of record NZ_JBEYXC010000012.1, read on the forward strand.
GCCTCGCGGGCACCTCGGACTCGGTCGCCGAACTCGTCGGCTTCCGCGCGGGCTGGGGCCTCGGCAACGCCCTCTTCGTCTCGACGGCCCTCGCCGTCATCGTCGGCGCGGCGGCGGGCGGGAGCGCCGCGGCGATCCTGCTGTACGAGTCCGCGCTCGGCCTCGGCATGGCGTGCGGCCCCCTGCTGGGCGCGCTGCTCGGGGACGCCAGCTGGCGCTACCCGTTCTTCGGTACGGCCTTCCTGATGGCGGTCGGCTTCCTCTGCATCACGGTGTTCCTGAAGGAACAGCCCAGGCCGGCGCGGAAGACCTCACTCCTCGACCCCCTCAAGGCGCTCGGCCACGGCGGACTCGCCTCCGCCGCCGTCTCGTCGTTCTTCTACAACTACACGTTCTTCACCGTGCTGGCCTTCACGCCGTTCGTGCTGGACATGACCCCGTACAAGTCGGGCGCCGTCTTCTTCGCCTGGGGTGTCCTGCTCGCCGTGTTCTCGGTCCTCGTGGCCCCGCGCCTCCAGGCCCGGTTCGGCTCGCTGAAGGTGCTCGGCGGCTCGCTCGTCCTGCTCGCCGTCGACGTACTCGTCCTCGGCTACGGCAGCCACGCCACGGCGATCGTCTGCACGATCCTGTCCGGCGCGTTCATCGGCGTGAACAACACCGTCTACACCGAGCTCGCCCTGAGCGTCTCGGACGCGCCGCGCCCGGTGGCGAGCGCGGGCTACAACTTCGTGCGCTGGTTCGCGGCGGCGGCCGCGCCCTACTTCGCGCCGAAGATCGAGGAGTGGACCGACATCCACATCCCGTTCGTGGTGGCGGCAGTGACCGCTGTCATCGGCGCGGCCGTTGTCGTCGTACGGCGGAAGGCGCTCACTCACGAAGCCGAGGAGCTGGAGTCGAGGCACGCTACAGAGGACGGTGTCGCCGTCTTCGCCAACTGACGCTTTTCGGCCACCGGTTGGTGAGCTTGCTCACTGCGGGGTCAGTCCAGCGGGACGGACCTCCGGGACGGATCCCGGAGGTCCGTCCCGTTCGTGAGCCAGCGTTCCTGGAGGGCCTGGGCGCCGTGGACGCGCTTCCAGGCGGCCTCGTTCGGGGTCATGGGGAGCAGCGGGAGGAAGTGGACCGGGTCCATGGGCTCGTCGAGCTCCAGGTCCTCGACCAGGCCGCCCGGTTCGGCCACGAGGACCGAGGTGAAGGGGGCGCCTGGCCACAGGGGCTCGCCCACGTCGAGGGAGGCTCCGGGGGCCACGATCACGCCCTCGACCTGCGGGGACGCGGCGAGTACGGCGAGCGGGCGGAGCACCTTGTCGGTCTCGGCGAGGCCGGCGCGGACCGAGAGGACCAGCTCGGCGCGCGGGCCCTTGACCGGGTCGGCGAGCATCGCCGTGGGGTCGCCCATCGGCTGGGCGGACATGCCGAGCGTGGCGTAGCGGACGACGTCCCCGTCGGTGAAGCGGAGCACCTCGACGCGGTCCGTGCCGAGGAAGGTGACGGCGGCGCGCGCGTCCGGTTCGCCCAGCGCCGTACGCAACCGGGCCTCGACCAAGGGAAGAACATCAGCCATGCCGCGAGCATAGAACTCGTCAGTACCGGGCAAAGCAGCGCCTTGACACTTCAGTCGGCTGATACTCTTGCCCGGTCGTTCGGGGCAGCACGCAGATGGGGGTACCTCCCAGGCATTCGGCACTGGGGGAGTCGCGATCGAGTCCCGACGCCATGTAAATCCCCTGCGGGGGAACTCCCCTACGGGGAGTGGACGTCCCTTACGAGGGACCGGCCGGAGGAGGTGGGGCTGTCATGGATCGAAGTCACCCGTGCAGTACCACTCGCTCTTCCGCCCGCTGATGCAGCAGACCTGGTGTAGCTGATCCCGCTTCGGCTGACCGCCACCTCTCGCGCTCACGCTCGCGTCTTCATCGGAAGAGCACTTCGTCTCGTTTTGCCTGATCTGTTTGATCTGTATCAGCAGCGAAACCCGCTACCGCGACGGTGCGGTGCTCCCCGCTTTGTGGACGTGCCAAACATCCGCAGTCAGGACGTCCTCATTCCGGGCAGTTCCACCCGTCGAAGCGGCTTTTCGTTGCCAGTCGCGAAGGAGCCTGCCATGTCGATGATCCGCGACCTGCGTGCCGTGGTCCGTCCCTCCCGCGTCCCGCTGCGCAAGAGCAGCAGTGCCGAGTACGACACCACCCGTGACCCCGCCACGCCCTCGGCCGTCGTGGACTGCGCGATCTACCGCGACGGGGCCCGCGTCCAGACGCCGAAGCCGCTGACGCCGCACGAGGCGATGCGTCAGGTGCGCCGCGACGGGGGTTTCGTGTGGATCGGGCTGCACGAGCCGACCGAGGCCGAATTCTCCGGTGTCGCCAGTGAGTTCGGGCTGCACCCGCTCGCCGTCGAGGACGCCGTGCAGGCCCATCAGCGGCCCAAGCTGGAGCGCTACGACGACTCCCTGTTCACCGTCTTCAAGACCATCCACTACGTCGAGCACGACGAACTCACCGCGAACAGCGAGATCGTCGAGACCGGCGAGGTCATGTGCTTCACCGGACGGGACTTCTTCATCACGGTCCGGCACGGCGGACAGGGGTCGCTGCGCGCGCTGCGGCACCGGCTCCAGGACGACCCTGAGCTGCTCGCCAAGGGCCCTTCCGCCGTCCTGCACGCCATCGCCGACCATGTCGTCGACGGGTACATCGCGGTCGCCGACGCGGTGCAGGACGACATCGACGAGGTCGAGACCGAGGTCTTCTCGCCGGGCCGCAAGGGCACCCCGCGCGGTACGGACGCCGGCCGGATCTACCAACTCAAGCGTGAGGTCCTGGAGTTCAAGCGGGCCGTGTCGCCCCTCCTGCGGCCCATGCAGCTGCTGAGCGAGCGGCCGATGCGGCTCATCGACCCGGACATCCAGAAGTACTTCCGGGACGTCGCCGACCACCTCGCGCGCGTGCAGGAGCAGGTCATCGGCTTCGACGAGCTTCTCAACTCGATCCTCCAGGCCAACCTCGCGCAGGCGTCCGTCGCGCAGAACGAGGACATGCGGAAGATCACCTCGTGGGCGGCCATCATCGCCGTACCGACGATGGTGTGTGGCGTGTACGGCATGAACTTCGAGCACATGCCCGAGCTGCACTGGCGGTACGGCTACCCCGTGATCATGATGATCACCGGTGTCATCTGCCTCGGTATCCACCGGACGTTGAAGCGCAACGGCTGGCTGTGACTCCGGTCCCGTGACCCCGTCTCGCTAGGCTGGGCGCATGACAAGCGAGCTGCTCGACCAGGCCCTCGTCGAGGAGGCCACGAAGAAGTCCGGTCTCATCTGGGTCAAGGGTGCCGAGGGCCCCGCCCGGGCGCTGTGGCACGTGTGGCACGAGGGTGCCGCGTGTCTGATCGGCGACGGTCCGGGCGAGCAGCCGCTGCCGGGGCTGACCGACGGGGGCGGTGCCGAGGTCACCGTCCGCAGCAAGGACAAGGGCGGGCGGCTGGTGTCCTGGACGGCGAAGGTCGTCGAGCTGACGCCGGGGTCCGAGGCGTGGGACGCGGCGGTCGCCGAGCTCAAGGGCAAGCGGCTCAACGCGCCGGACGGCGAGGCGATGACGGACCGTTGGGCGCGCGAGTGCCGCGTGGTGCGTCTTGAGCCGACGGGGTCGACGCTGCCGCTGCCCGACGGCTCCCTCGCGGAAGCGCCGGTGCCGACGGCGGCCACGACCCGTCAGCCGATCCCCGCGGGCCTGCCGAAGCTGCTGCTGAAGCGGCGCAAGCGGAAGAAGTGAGCCGGTGAGCCGGTGAGGTAGCCCGGAAGCAGTCAGGGAGCAGTCAGGACGTCGGGAGCTGTTTCCCGTAGTCCACCGTCTCGTCCTTGTCCGGCTTCTCCAGCGTGAAGGACGTGCCCCAGCCGGAGAAGGTCAGCGTGCCCGCGCCGCCCGCGCGCTCCAGGCGCAGCGGATACGGCTTGCCGTCCAGGGAGACGTCCAGCTTGCCGCCGGAGCCGTCGTCGCCCGTGATGCGGATGGTGGGCGTGCCGGACTGCTCGTGGTAGCCGTCGGTGGACAGCTCGCCGTGGAGGGTCAGCAGGCCGGAGAGGAGGACGTCCTTGTCGGTGAAGCCGCTGAACTTCTTGTACGAGGGGTCGCCCTGCGGCACCTTCACGAACTTGCCGTCGAGCTTGTCGGCGGCGGCCGTGTCCGTGGTGCCGTCGTCGCTCTTGCCGTCCTCGTGGCTCCAGAACTCCGCGTCGGCCTTGAGGAAGAGCTGGTCGCCGATCCTGAGGAGCCGGAATGTGGCGCCCTCGGCGGTCACCGAACCCGAACCGCCGTCGTCTTTGAGACGCATGTCGAGTTTGTAAGTGCGTCCGCTGGTGACCACGTTCCCTGAGAGACGCACCGCGTCGGCGGACTCGGCGGCCGCCTTGGCCTTCGTCTGGATCTGGTCGGCCGGCAGCTTGCCGACGCCGTTGGTGCCCTCGTCGGGGTCGTCGCTGCACCCCGTCAGGCCCGTTCCCGTCACGGCCAGGGCGCACACCGCGCCCAGCAGTCCGATGCGGCGGGTGCGGCCCTGGGGAATCGCAGTCACAGGTGGGGCGCCTTTCCGACGAGGGTCCATCAAGCGGCGTACCGCAGAGTACCGGGGCGCCGCGGTCCGGGCGGAGCCAGTCCGTCCGGACCCCTCACCAGGGCGTACCGCATCGGGACGGGCTAGCCTGAAGCCGACCCGGGCGGGCAATTCGCAGGAATTCGCAGGAACAGGAATGCACAGGAACGGGACAAGGAGGCGCAGGGATGGCAGGGGGTGTCCCCAGGATCTTCGTCTCGCACCTCTCCGGCATCGCCGTCTTCGACCCGAACGGCGACCAGGTGGGCCGGGTGCGCGACGTGGTCGTCATGCTGCGCGTGGGCCGGAAGCCGCCGCGGGTGCTCGGTCTGGTCGTCGAACTCTCCACCCGGCGCCGTATCTTCCTCCCCATGACCCGGGTGACCAGCATCGAGTCCGGCCAGGTCATCACCACCGGCGTCCTCAACGTCCGCCGCTTCGAGCAACGCCCCACCGAGCGCCTGGTCTTCGGCGAGCTCCTGGACCGGCGCGTCACGCTCACCGAGGCCGGGGAGCCCATGGAGACCGTCACCGTCCTGGACGTCTCCGTGCAGCAGCTCCCGGCCCGCCGGGACTGGGAGATCGACCGGGTCTTTGTACGAAAAGGGAAGAGCGGCACCTTCCGGCGGGCCAAGGGCGAGACCCTGACCGTCGAGTGGTCCGCGGTCACCGGCTTCTCCCTGGAGGAGCACGGACAGGGCGCCGAGAGCCTCCTCGCCACCTTCGAGCAGCTGCGCCCCGCCGACCTGGCGAACGTCCTGCACCACCTCTCCCCCAAGCGCCGCGCGGAGGTCGCCGCCGCCCTCGACGACGACCGCCTGGCCGACGTCCTCGAAGAGCTCCCCGAGGACGACCAGATCGAGATCCTCGGCAAGCTCAAGGAGGAGCGGGCCGCGGACGTCCTGGAGGCCATGGACCCCGACGACGCCGCCGACCTGCTCTCCGAGCTGCCCGAGCAGGACCAGGAGCGGCTGCTGAGCCTCATGGAGCCCGCCGACGCGGCCGACATGCGGCGCCTGATGTCGTACGAGGAGCACACGGCCGGCGGTCTGATGACGACCGAGCCGATCGTCCTGCGGCCCGACGCGACCGTCGCCGACGCCCTCGCGCGCGTGCGCAACGCCGACCTCTCCCCCGCCCTCGCCGCCCAGGTCTACGTCTGCCGCCCGCCCGACGAGACCCCGACCGGCAAGTACCTCGGCACGGTCCACTTCCAGCGCCTCCTGCGCGACCCGCCGTACACCCTGGTCAGCGCGATCATCGACGACGACCTCCAGCCGCTGGACCCGGACGCGGCGCTGCCGGTCGTCGCCGGGTTCTTCGCGACGTACGACATGGTGGCGGCGCCGGTCGTGGACGACTCGGGGTCGCTGCTGGGCGCGGTGACCGTGGACGACGTACTGGACCACATGCTGCCCGAGGACTGGCGGGAGACGGAGTTCCATCTCGACGAGGGCGAGGGGGCCGTGCCGCATGGCTCCTGAGCGCGAGAGGACCCCGGCCGGGGCGACCGCCGCCACGCGCGCGCGTGCCCGGCTCGACCAGCCGCGCCCGCCCCGGCGGCGGCTGCTGCCCGAGTGGGACCCGGAGGCCTTCGGACGGCTGTCGGAGCGGATCGCGCGATTCCTGGGCACGGGGCGGTTCATCGTCTGGATGACGGTCGTCATCATCGCGTGGGTGCTGTGGAACGTCTTCGCGCCGGGCGATCTGCGGTTCGACAACTACCCGTTCATCTTCCTGACCCTGATGCTGTCGCTTCAGGCCTCCTACGCGGCGCCGCTCATCCTGCTCGCGCAGAACCGGCAGGACGACCGGGACAAGGTCAACCTCGAACAGGACCGCAGGCAGAACGAGCGGTCGATCGCCGACACCGAGTATCTGACCCGGGAGATCGCCGCCCTGCGGATCGGCCTCGGCGAGGTCGCGACCAGGGACTGGATCCGCTCCGAGCTTCAGGACCTGGTCAAGGAGCTGGAGGAGCGCCAGGACGGCCAGGCGGGCGGCCATGGGAGCGGGCACGGGAACGGGCACGGCGTATTCCCGGCAGAACGGTCGGCCGGACGTGACGTAGAAGACCGCTGACGGGCATCACGGGGGCACGCTACCGGGCCGTACCATCGTCCTTATGGCTAGCGAAGACGCGGTGCGCGAGGCACTGGCGACGGTGAACGACCCCGAGATCAACCGACCCATCACCGAGCTGGGGATGGTCAAGTCGGTGGACATCGGCGCGGACGGAGCGGTCGCGGTCACCGTCTATCTGACGGTCTCCGGCTGCCCGATGCGCGAGACGATCACGCAGCGCGTGACGGACGCGGTCACGGCCGTCGAGGGCGTCACCCGCGTCGATGTCACGCTCGACGTGATGAGCGACGAGCAGCGCAAGGAGCTGGCGACGGCCCTGCGCGGCGGCCAGACCGAGCGCGAGGTCCCCTTCGCCAAGCCCGGCTCGCTCACGCGCGTGTACGCGGTCGCGTCCGGCAAGGGCGGCGTCGGCAAGTCCTCGGTGACGGTGAACCTGGCGGCGGCGCTGGCCGCGGACGGTCTGAAGGTGGGCGTCGTGGACGCCGACATCTACGGCCACTCCGTGCCCCGCATGCTGGGCGCCGACGGCAGTCCCACCCAGGTCGAGAACATGATCATGCCGCCGTCGGCGCACGGCGTGAAGGTCATCTCCATCGGCATGTTCACGCCGGGCAACGCCCCGGTGGTGTGGCGCGGCCCGATGCTCCACCGGGCGCTCCAGCAGTTCCTGGCGGACGTGTACTGGGGCGACCTGGACGTCCTCCTCCTCGACCTTCCGCCGGGCACGGGTGACATCGCCATCTCGGTGGCCCAGCTGGTCCCGAACGCCGAGATCCTGGTCGTGACGACCCCGCAGCAGGCGGCCGCCGAGGTGGCCGAGCGGGCGGGCGCCATCGCCGTGCAGACCCACCAGAAGATCGTCGGCGTGGTCGAGAACATGTCCGGGCTGCCCTGCCCGCACTGCGACGAGATGGTCGACATCTTCGGCACGGGCGGCGGCCGGCTGGTCGCCGACGGCCTCACCAAGACCACCGGCGCCACCGTCCCGGTCCTCGGCTCCATCCCCATCGACGTCCGCCTCCGCGAGGGCGGCGACGAGGGCAAGCCGGTCGTCCTGAGCGACCCGGACTCCCCGGCGGGCGCGGCCCTGCGCGCGATCGCGGACAAGCTCGGCGGCCGCCAGCGCGGCCTCGCGGGACTGTCCCTGGGGATCACCCCGAGGAACAAGTTCTGAGTTCTTCCGCTACGACGATGGGGGCGCCGACTTGATCAGTCGGCGCCCCCATCGTCGTAGAACCGGCTATTCGTAGGCCGAGATGTCCTTGATCATGGCGAAGCCGAGCCCGTACGCGCTCATGCCTCTCCCGTACGCCCCCACGTGCACGCCCTCCGGCGTGGACCCGGCGAGGACCCAGCCGAACTCGGACTCGCGGTAGTGGAAGGACGTCGGGACGCCGTCCACGGGGAGCGAGAGGGTCGACCAGTCGGAGCCGTCGAGGTCGTCGGCCAGGGCCCACGCCGTCTCGGTCTGCTGGTCGAGCCAGTCGTCGCGCAGGGAGTGGTCCATCGAGCCGGGCCAGGTGAAGGACAGCAGCCCCACCCCCGCGAGCCAGGCCGCCGAGGAGACCGAGGTCGCCTCCAGGAGGCCCGTGCCGTCGGCGCTCCGCCGGGACGGGTTCGCCGCGACGGTCACCACGACCGCGAACTTCTCCTTGTCCTCCGAGGCCTCGTTCCGTACGGAGGGCTCGTCGCCGTGTCCGATCGAACCGTGTTCGACGGCACCGTCGGCCGCCGTCCCGACCTGCATCAGCCAGCGCGGCCCCGTGAAGGCCTCGTCGAGGCCGTACCACGGGAAGGGCGCCAGCAGGTAGCCGTCGACCGTGCGCCGGGCGGAGGGGACCTGTTGTCCGCCCTCCGCGGCCGGCGCCTGCGCGACCGCCTGACTCGTCGTCTCCATGTGCCCGGACGCCTCCTCGCTCTCGTCGGACCGGAGCGGCCCGCCCCCCTTCGGGCGACTCGCACGGTCCGCACAACAACTCGGCAGCATAGCCACCCCACTGGGACCAGCACGGAAACCGCCCGTCGCGTGGGTCGCGCGACGGGCGGGTTCAGGCCGTACAGGGCCCGGGTGGCGTATGAGACGCGTCACGTACGACGGTCAGGTGGCGTCCGCGTCGAAGACCGGGCGGTCGTCCTTGCCGTCGTCGTCGGGCTTCTTGGTCATGTCGATCCGGCCACCGGACGAGGAGGTCCCGGAGGAGGAGGTCCCGGAGGAGGACGTGTCCGACTCGCGGCCGTGGACCGCGTCGGTGACCTCCGCCATCTCCTTCTTCAGGTCGAAGCCGTTGCGGATCTCCTTGAGCCCCAGCTCGTCGTTGTCCAGCTGCTTGCGGATGAACGTCTTGGGGTTCAGGTCCTCGAACTCGAAGTCCTTGAACTCGGGACCGAGCTCCGAGCGGATGTCCTGCTTGGCGCTCTCCGAGAACTCGCGGATCTTCCGGACCGTCCGCATGACGTCCTGGATGACCTTCGGGAGCTTGTCCGGACCGAAAACGAGCACGGCGAGGACAACGAGCGTGATCAGCTCGAGCGGTCCTATGTCATTGAACACCTGAAGCTCCTTGCGATGTCCGGGCCCGGTCCACGGTACCCGGCGATCCGGTACGACCGGTACTGTCCCGAGCCCCCCTGGTACGCGCGCGTGAGCGGTTTTGAGGGTTGTTTGCCATGTGGGGCGGGGTTTCCGGGTGCGTCTATGAGGTTTCTGTCAATCGGTGCTCGACCGGTCCGTCGTCCGTCATGCCGGATCAGTCGCCGTCCGAGGATCCGAGGACCAGGGAGATGGTCAGCTTCTCGCCGCCGCGTTCCACGGTGAGCTCCAGCCGGTCGCCGGGGCGGTGGGCGCGGGTCTTGACGATCAGCTCCTCGCCGGAGTGGATGCGCTGGCCGTCGACCTCGGTGATGACGTCCCCGGACTTGATGCCGGCCTTGTCGCCGGGTCCGCCCGCGTTGACCGCGGCGCCGCCGTCGTTGCCCTTGGTGCCGACGCGGGCGCCGTCGCCGGCGTAGTCCATGTCGAGGGTGACGCCGATGACGGGGTGGGTCGCCTTGCCGGTGTTGATCAGCTCCTCGGCGACGCGCTTGGCCTGGTTGACGGGGATGGCGAAGCCGAGGCCGATCGAGCCGGACTGCACGCTCTCGTCGGAGCCGCTGTCGGCGGAGCGGATGGCGGAGTTGATGCCGATGACCCGGCCCTTGGAGTCGAGCAGCGGTCCGCCGGAGTTGCCGGGGTTGATGGGCGCGTCGGTCTGGAGCGCGTCCACGTACGACACATCGCTCCCGTCCCCGCTCTCGCCGCCGGCCGTGATGGGCCGCTCCTTGGCGCTGATGATCCCGGAGGTGACCGTGCCCTCCAGGTCGTACGGGGCGCCGATCGCGACGACCGGGTCACCGACCTGGACGCTGTCGGAGTTGCCGAGGGGCACGGGCTTCAGCCCGCTGACGCCGGTGACCTTGACGACGGCGAGGTCGTATCCGCTGTCCCGGCCGACGACGGTGGCCTTCGCGGTGTCGCCGCTGTGGAAGGTGACGGATATGTCGCCGTCGGCTCCGGCGGGCTCCACGACGTGGTTGTTGGTGAGGATGTGCCCCTGGTCGTCGAGCACGAACCCGGTGCCGGTGCCCTGCTCCTCCGCGCCGGTCACATGCAGCGTCACGACACTCGGCAGCGCCCGCGCGGCGATCCCCGCCACACTGTCCGGCGCCCGCCCTGCGGGCTCCGCATCGGCCTGCGGCAGCTCTACCTCCCCCACACCGCCGTTGCGCTCCAGATACGCCCCTACGGCCCCGCCGACGCCCCCGGACACGAGCGCGAGCAGCACGGCGCCGACGACGAGCGCCTTCCTGGCCCGCTTGCGGTTCCGCTCCTGGGTGGGTGCGGCGGCGCCGTTCTGCTGGAGGGGGATGGGGACGGGGGCCCAGGGGTCGTAGTTCTGCCAGGGGTTGGTGGGGGCGGGGGGTGGGGGCGCGTCCGCGTAGGAGGGGGCGGGGGTGGGGTGGGCGGTATGCGGGGGTGTGGGGAGGGGGATGCCGTGGACCACTCCGGGCATGGGGGTGCTGGGCATCGGGGCGGGCGCCGGTATCGCCGTGCCGTGGGAAGGGGTCGTCGCCGGGTGCTGGACCGGTGGGGCGGGGGCCCAGGGGCCGGGTTCGCCGTACGGCGGGGTGCTGTACGGGTCGGGGTCGTGCAGGGGTTTGGGGCGCTCCGCGGTGGGCGTCGGCGCCGTCAGAGGCGGGGCCACCGGAGCATCCAGCCCATCCGGGCGGACCGCCTCGGTGTCCTGAGGGTGCCTCAATTCGAAGTCGCCGTCCGGTATCGCCCCGCCGTTGCGAGCCGGCACCGGCAGCTCCAACTCGAAGTCACCGTCGGCACCCACGGCCCTCGGCATCGCCTGCGCCCGCTCGACGGAAGCCACCTCGGACACGGCGTCCGAAGCCTCGCCCGGCGTCCCACTCGTCCCACCCGGCGTGTCCTCGGCGCTCGCCTCCCGCGCGGCCGGAGCCTCCTCCGGCGGACCCTCGGGGTCCTGCGGGCGCGGTCGGCTCCACCACTTCGCCTTCGTGGGCTTCCCCTCGTTCATGCTCTCCCCACAGCCGGGGCCTGGCCGGCACGTCGGCCCCGCTCAGCTGCGCCGGTCGGGCGCGTTGCTGCAACCACGGCCTGATCTGCCGGACAGGCACGGGTACGGCTCTCCCTGGATTCAACCAGGTTCGGCGGCGGACGCGCAGAGGCCCGGTCAGCGGGCGGTGCCGGTGGGGGAAGAGGTCGCGTCGGGGACGGGTGCGGCGAGGAGGCTGGGCGGGGTGAGGTCCGGGGTCGTGAGGTCCGGGGTCGTGGACCAGGACGTCAGGGTGAGCGGCGGAGTGGAGCTGAGCGGACGTATCAGCGGGGACATGGCGGCCGCTCCGGCCACCACGGGTGTCGTCAGCGAGGCCTCCTGGGCCTGTGCTCCGGGCACCAGCGGTGCGGACACCTCGGTCGGGGAGGCCGGGGAGTCGCCGAACCGGGACTGGCCCTGGGCGAACACCGGGCCCACGGCACGGCGCCGCTGGCTGTCGGGCGTCGCCACGCCGGAGCCGCCCTGGGTGCGCGCCGGGGTCACATTGCTGCCGCCGGTGCCACCGCGCGCGTCCGTGTCGGTCGGCGCTCCGGTGGTGACGCCGCCGAGCGCGATGGCGGCCAGGGACACCGCCCCGCCGACGACGAACGCGAACCGCAGCCCGCGCGACGCCGATCGCTCGGCCTCGTGTCGGCTGACGTCATGGATGCGGAAGCCGCCGTCGGAGGGGGTGAGCGCGGAGGCGTGCGAGGTCGCGGGGACGTAGTCGAACTCGAAGCGCTCGCCGTGCTTCACGCCGAAGACTCCGGCGGCGCCGGGTCGTCCGGTGAAGCCGTCGGAGAATCCTCCCCCGAACGGCGAGCCGCCGTCCGTGTCACCTCCTCCGGGCAGCCCCTGAAGGCGGGCCAGGAAGCTCTCGGAGGGCGGCGGGGGTGCCGCCTCCGCGAAGACGTTCTTCAGTCGGCGCTGGGCGTCGGCCTCGGCCTTGCACCTGGCGCATGTGGCCAGGTGGGCGAGGACGCGCTCGCGCGTCTCGTGACCGAGCTCGCCGTCGACCAGCGCGGCGAGTCGGTCTCCCAGGTGGTGCTCCGCGAATCGCCCCTCTGCGGGATTGGGCCGTGATCCACTCACGCGGTCGCGCCCCCTCCCCCCAGAGCGGCGACGCGGGGCACGAAGGAGCGACGCTCGGCCCGGGCCTCCGGCGAACGGTGCGCGAGGGCCTTGCGCAGCTGGGAGCGGCCGCGGTGGATACGGGAGCGGACGGTGCCGAGCTTGACGCCGAGGGTCGCGGCGATCTCCTCGTACGACAGTCCTTCGATGTCGCACAGGACGACCGCGGCGCGGAACTCGGGCGCCAGGGTGTCGAGAGCCTGCTGGACGTCCGCGTCGAAGTGCGCGTCGTTGAAGACCTGCTGGGGCGACGGCTCACGGCTGGGCAGTCGCTCGGCCGCGTCCTCACCGAGGGCGTCGAAGCGGATGCGCTGCTTGCGGCGGACCATGTCCAGGAAGAGGTTGGTGGTGATGCGGTGCAGCCAGCCCTCGAAGGTGCCGGGCGTGTAGGTCGACAAGGAGCGGAAGACGCGGACGAAGACCTCCTGGGTGAGGTCCTCGGCGTCGTGCTGGTTGCCCGTCAGTCGGTAGGCGAGCCGGTAGACCCGGCCGCTGTGCGTGCTGACGATGTCCTCCCAGGTCGGAGGTGTCCACGCCTGCCCGTCCGCGTCGGTCGAGAACGTCGCGGTGGCGTAGTCGTCGTGGCTGTGGTCAGCAGCGGTGTCGTTCACGGATTTCGGCCTGCCCGCCGATCCGAGGAAGCGCCGCAGCACTCCTCCGCGATCCACAGGCGCAGCCGCACCTCCCCTGTCGGCTCTGGTGGTGTCCAGTGGAGCCCCTACCATAGCCACCTCGCCCGTTAGCTCCGGATAAGCGGTTTTACGAGAACTTGATCTGTGGAGCTCTCGCTCCGATCCCTGCTCGTCATCGTGATCCAACTGTGTCCCCCCGGGTGCGTCTCCACCCCTCTAAACGCCCGGTCCCATCTGCGGGTTCCCGGCCCCAACGGATACAGTCACGCCGAGGCAACCACGGGGACAGGAGAGGGTCATTACCGCCAACCGGCAGACGAGCTGGGCGTTCGCCGACGCCTATGTCGCCGAGGACGAAGCACTGCGCTGGGCCCGTGACCGGGCCCGCGAGGCAGGGCTGCGCTCGGTGTCGCCCGGCGCGGGTGCGGCGTTGCGGTTGCTGGCGGCCTCGGTGGACGCGAAGGCGGTCGCGGAGATCGGCACCGGCACCGGTGTCTCCGGCATCCATCTGCTGCACGGCATGCGGCCGGACGGGGTGCTCACCACGGTCGACCCCGAGCCGGAGCACCAGCAGTTCGCCCGCCAGGCCTTCCGGGCCTCCGGCTTCGCCAGCAACCGGGCCCGCTTCATCCCCGGCCGCGCGCTCGACGTCCTGCCCCGTCTCGCGGACGCCGGCTACGACCTCGTCTTCTGCGACGGCGACCGCCTGGAGTTCCTGGACTATCTCGCTGAATCGTTGCGCCTGCTGCGTCCGGGGGGCCTCGTGGTCTTCGAGGGCGTCTTCGCACACGGCCGAACGGTGGACTCGGGCCCCCAGCCCACCGAGGTGCTGCGGCTGCGCGAGCTGCTGCGCGCGGTGCGGGAGAGTCCCGACCTGGTGCCGTCGCTGCTGCCGGTGGGCGACGGGCTGCTGTGCGCGGTCAAGCGCTGACGGGTCCGCTGAGGGATCCACTGGGGGATCCACTGATGGGCCCCGGACCTGGGCAAACAATGACCCCGGCACCGATGACGGTGCCGGGGTCACTGAAAGGGTATGGTCGCTTCCGCGTCAGCCGACGACCTTCTTGAGGGCGTCACCGAGCGCGTCGGCCTCGTCAGGGGTCAGCTCGACGACGAGCCGACCGCCGCCTTCGAGCGGAACGCGCATGACAATGCCCCGCCCCTCCTTGGTCACCTCGAGCGGGCCATCGCCCGTCCGCGGCTTCATGGCCGCCATGCTCGTTCCCCTTCCTGAAACCAGCTCATCGTCAAAGCCGACGGCCCTGGGAGGGCACGCGTGTCGTGCGTGGGCACGCGACACCGGCATCGAACACATTGCTTCCAAGCCATTATCCCGCATCTCAGGACCCGATGACCAACATCAGTCGGCATCGCTTGGGCAACGCGCGCGAGCAAAACCACTCAATTCGGCGATGTGACTGCGATACTTCGCGGCCGCGCGCACTTTCGGCGACGGATTCCGGCCGGGGATTCTTTGACGCAGGTCACACGTCCGTTCCGGTCCCCGGGCGGTGATCTCCGCCATGCTGTCCTACTGAACCCGCAAGTAAACCCGCAAGTAACCCGCAAGGACGCAGGAGGGGACCCACCATGGCCGACACCGTGCTCTACGAGGTGAGCGACGGGCTCGCGACGATCACCATCAACCGGGCCGAGGCGATGAACGCGCTCGACATCGCGACGAAGGTGGCGCTGCGGGAGGCGGTCCGGGCGGCCGCCGGTGACGACGCCGTACGTGCTGTCCTGCTGACCTCCGCCGGGGAGCGGGCGTTCTGCGTGGGTCAGGACCTCAAGGAGCACATCGGGCTGCTCGCCGAGGGCGCGACCTCGGTCATGAGCACGGTGAAGGAGCACTACAACCCGGTCGTGCGGGCGCTGACGGAGATGCCCAAGCCGGTGGTGGCCGGGGTGAACGGCGTCGCGGCCGGCGCCGGCTTCGGGCTGGCGCTCGCGGCGGACTACCGGGTGGTCGCGGACACCGCGGGGTTCAACACCTCGTTCGCCGGTGTCGCGCTGACCGCGGACTCCGGGATCTCCTGGACCCTGCCGCGCGTGGTGGGCCCCGGGCGCGCCGCCGACCTGCTGCTCTTCCCCCGGACGATCAAGGCGCAGGAGGCGTACGAACTGGGCATCGCGAACCGGCTGGTCCCCGCCGGTGAGCTGCGCGCCGAGGCCGAGAAGGTGGCCCGGGCGCTGGCCGAGGGGCCGACCGTGGCGTACGCGGCGATCAAGGAGTCCGTCGCCTACGGGTTCTCGCACTCTCTGGCGGAGACGCTGGAGAAGGAGGACGAGTTGCAGACCCGGGCGGGGGCGTCCGAGGACCATGCGATCGCCGTGCGGGCGTTCGTGAACAAGGAAGCGCCCAAGTACCTGGGGCGCTGAGGGTTCAGCTCCGCCGGGCGGAACAGTCGGCCAGGTGATCGTCGACCAGGCCGCACGCCTGCATCAGTGCGTACGCCGTCGTCGGCCCCACGAAACGCAGTCCCCGTTTCTTCAGGGCCTTCGACAGGGCCGTCGACTCCGGGGTGATCGCCGCGACGTCACCGAGGGTCTTCGGGGCGGGCCCCGGTGTCGCCGGGGCGTGGGACCAGATCAGCTCGTCGAGCTCACCCGGCGCCCAGTCGGCGAGCACGCGCGCGTTGGCGAGCGTCGCCTCGATCTTGGCCCTGTTGCGGATGATGCCCTCGTCGAGGAGGAGGCGGTCCCGGTCCGTGTCCGTGAAGGTGGCGACCTTGGCGATCTCGAAGCCCGCGAAGGCCGCGCGGAAGCCCTCCCGGCGGCGGAGGATCGTGATCCAGGAGAGGCCGGACTGGAAGGCCTCCAGGCTGAGGCGTTCGTAGAGGGCGTCGTCGCCGTGGACCGGTTGGCCCCACTCCTCGTCGTGGTACGCGATGTAGTCCTCGGTGGACAGGGCCCAGGGGCAGCGCGGGGCGCCGTCCGGGCCGGCGAGGGCGGAGCCGGTCACTGCTGCTCCCCCGGGCCCTCGGCGGGCTTCTCCATGGAGAGGTGCGAGGCGTGGGTGGTGTGCGGGACGGGGCCGCCGTGTGTCGCGGCCTGGGCGCCGGCCAGGGCGGACTCCAGGTCGGTGATACGGGCGTCCCGCTCGGCGAGTTCGGCGCCGAGGCGGCTGAGGGCGTCGTCCACGTCGGCCATGCGGTAGCCGCGCGCGGCGAGCGGGAAGCGGAGGGCCTCGACGTCGGCACGGTTGACCGGGCGCTCCAGCGGGAGGGGGTCCTGGAGGCGCTCCGGGGCCGCCTCGGGGAGCGGGCCCGTCTCGCCGCCGCCCACCACGGCGAGCGTCACCGCGGCGACCACGACGGCGAGCGCGACGACCAGGAACAAGAACATAACCATCGCTGAGGGTCCCCACGGCTCGGTCGACTGTGTCGGAAGTGCTGGAGTCGAATGTGTCAGAGTCCGATCGTGCCATGCGAGTCTGACAGTTAGGGTCGCAGGCGGCCGAGTTCACGGCCGTACCCAGGTCGTACTACGAGAGGTCACAGGCGATGCTCAGGCTCGGCAGGCGGGAATTCGGGGCGCACGAGCCGGTGATCATGGCGATCGTGAACCGGACCCCGGACTCCTTCTACGACCAGGGCGCGACGTTCCGCGACGAGCCGGCTCTCGCGCGCGTGGAGCAGGCGGTGGCCGAAGGGGCCGCGATCATCGACATCGGCGGGGTCAAGGCCGGGCCGGGGGAGGAAGTCTCCGCGGAGGAGGAGGCCCGGCGGACCGTCGGGTTCGTGGCGGAGGTGCGGCGGCGGTTCCCCGATGTCGTGATCAGCGTGGACACCTGGCGGGCCTCCGTCGGGGCGGCCGTGTGCGAGGCGGGGGCCGATCTGCTGAACGACGCGTGGGGCGGGGTGGATCCCGGGCTCGCGGAGACCGCCGCCCGGTACGGGGTGGGGCTGGTGTGTACGCACGCGGGGGAGTCCGAGCCTCGTACGCGGCCGCATCGGGTGTCCTACGACGACGTCATGGCCGACATTCTGCGGGTGACGCTGGGGCTCGCCGAGCGGGCCGTCGCGCTGGGGGTGCCTCGGGAGTCCGTGCTGATCGACCCCGGGCACGACTTCGGGAAGAACACCCGGCACAGTCTTGAGGCGACCCGGCGGTTGGGGGAGATGGTCGACACCGGGTGGCCGGTGCTGGTGTCGCTGTCCAACAAGGACTTCGTCGGGGAGACGTTGGACAAGCCCGTGAAGGAGCGGGTGGTGGGCACGTTGGCGACGACCGCGGTGTCGGCGTGGCTCGGGGCGCGGGTGTACCGGGTGCACGAGGTGGCGGAGACCCGGCAGGTGCTGGACATGGTCGCGTCGATCGCCGGGCATCGAGCTCCGGCTGTCGCCCGGCGGGGGCTGGCGTAGGGCCTTTCCCGCCCCCGCCGCCCCTACCGCCGTTTCGGTACGCCTACCTGCCCGCCTCCTTCGACACCAGTGCCACCGCCTCGTCCACGTCGTCCGTCACGTGGAACAGCAGCAGGTCCTTCTCCGACGCCTTGCCCTGGGCCACCAGTGTGTTGGTGATCCAGTCGACCAGGCCGCCCCAGTACGCCGTGCCGAAGAGGACGATCGGGAAGCGAGTGACCTTCTGGGTCTGGACCAGGGTGAGGGCTTCGAAGAGTTCGTCGAGGGTGCCGAGGCCGCCGGGGAGGACCACGAATCCCTGCGCGTACTTGACGAACATCATCTTGCGGACGAAGAAGTAACGGAAGTTCAGGCCGATGTCGACGTAAGGGTTCAGGCCCTGCTCGAAGGGGAGCTCGATGCCCAGGCCGACCGAGATGCCCTTCGCCTCGCAGGCGCCCTTGTTGGCCGCTTCCATGGCGCCGGGGCCGCCGCCGGTGATCACCGCGAAGCCGGCCTCGACCAGGCCTCGGCCGAGCTGGACGCCCGCCTCGTACTCAGGGGAGTCCACGGGAGTCCGCGCCGAGCCGAACACACTGATCGCGGGCGGGAGTTCGGCGAGCGTGCCGAAGCCCTCGATGAACTCGGACTGGATGCGCAGGACCCGCCAGGGGTCGGTGTGGACCCAGTCGGAGGGGCCGCCCGCGTCGAGGAGGCGCTGGTCCGTCGTGCTGGCCGTGACCTGGCCCCGCCTTCGGAGGACGGGGCCCAGACGCTGCTCGGACGGCGGCTGCTTCTTCCCCTCGGGGTTTCCGGTAGCCATGTGCGCTCCCTCCACTAGCGGGTGGTTCCACCTCAGCGTAGATCCACGCGGGTTACAGAGGGGGGACATAGGAGGGACATGCGGATGTCCGGCCGGCCCGGGGGTCATCTCACGTCGTCAGCCAGGACTTCAGGCGCTCCTCCGCCTCCGGGATCAGCGACACCTTCACCCGTTCGTCCACCTTGTGGGCCAGCAGGGGGTTCCCCGGGCTGTAGTTCACCGCCGGGACGCCCAGCGCGCTGAAGCGGGCCACGTCCGTCCAGCCGAACTTGGGGTGGACCTCGCCGCCCACCGCCTCGACGAAGGCCGCCGCCGACGGGTGGTTCAGGCCGGGCCGCGCACCGCCGGTGTGGTCGTCGACCACGAACTCGTCGACCCCGCAGTCGGCGAAGTAGTCCCGGACGAACGCCTCGGCCTCCGCCTCGCTGCGGTCGGGCGCGTAGCGGAAGTTGACGGTGACGGTGCAGGCGTCGGGGATGACGTTCGTCGCGACGCCGCCCTCGATGCCGACCGCGTTGAGGCCCTCGTGGTACTCCAGGCCGTCCACGACCGGCTTGCGCGGCACGTACGCCGCCAGCTTCGCGAGCACCGGCGCCGCGGCGTGGATCGCGTTGGAGCCCATCCACGCGCGCGCGGAGTGCGCCCGCTCCCCCTTGAACTTCAGCAGCACCCGGAGCGTGCCCTGGCAGCCGCCCTCGACCTGGCCGTTGGTGGGCTCCAGGAGGACCGCGAAGTCGCCCTCAAGCCACTCGGGGTGGGCCTCGGAGACGTGCTTGAGGCCGTTGAACTCCGCGGCGATCTCCTCGTTGTCGTAGAAGACGAAGGTGAGGTCGCGGTTGGGGGCCGGGACCGTCGCCGCGATGCGCAGCTGGACCGCCACTCCCGACTTCATGTCGCAGGTACCGCAGCCCCACAGGTAGCCGTCGTCGTCGAGGCGCGAGGGCACGTTGTCCGCGATCGGGACGGTGTCGATGTGGCCGGCGAGGACGACCCGTTCGGCGCGGCCCAGGTTCGTGCGGGCCACGACGTTGTTGCCGTACCGGTCGACCGTGAGGTGCGGCAGGGCGCGCAGGGCGGTCTCGATCGCGTCCGCGAGGGGCTTCTCGGTGCCGCTGACGGAGGGGAAGTCGACGAGCTGCGCGGTGAGCCGCGCGGCGTCCAGCGTGAGGTCAAGCGGGGTATCGGCCATGGCGTCGACCCTAACGCGCCGGGGTCGTCCCCCACTGTCCACACCCGGCTCCCCCACCACAGGGGCCTCCGCTACCTTGTACGGATGCCAGAGCCGTCCCGCCCTCAACAGCGTCGTCGTGGCCGCTTCCTCCGCGGCTTGGCGGCCTTCGTGGTCCTGTGCGCCGTCGCCGGTTATCTGGTGGTGCAGTACGTCACCGCGGGCACCGGGGAGCCGGGCTGCGAGGTGGTCTCGGGCAAGGGCGACGGGGCGGCGTACGAGTTCACGCCGGAGCAGGCGGTGAACGCGGCGACGATCACGGCCGTCGGCACCGGGCGCGGGCTGCCGGAGCGGGCGGTGGCGATCGCGCTGGCGACCTCGATCCAGGAGTCCGGGCTGCGCAACATCACCCATGGCGACCGGGACTCCCTCGGCCTCTTCCAGCAGCGGCCCTCGCAGGGCTGGGGCACCGAGAAGCAGATCATGGACCCGACGTACGCGGCCGCGAAGTTCTACGAGCATCTGGTCAAGGTCGACGGCTACACGAAGATGCCGCTCACCGAGGCCGCGCAGCGCGTGCAGCGCAGCGGCTATCCGGAGGCGTACGCCAAGCACGAGCAGGACGCCACACTGCTGGCGGCCGCCCTCACGGGCACCTCCGCGGCCACGCTGACCTGCGAGGGGCGCCCGGACGCGACGGTCGCGGCGGGTCCCGAGGGGGTGCGCGACGCGCTCGTACGGGACTTCGGCGGGGACGCGCTCGACACGACCGCCGACGAGGTGGAGGCCACCGAGGCGAGCCCCACTCCCGAACCCACGGTGTCGGGGCGGACCGTGACCGTTCCGGTGGGCGACGGCAAGGCACGCGCGCGCGGCTGGCAGCTCGCGCACTGGGCGGTCGCCAACGCCTCCGCGCTGCACATCCAGCGCGTCACGTACGCCGGGCGGGAGTGGACCGCCGGGAACACCCAGAGCAAGTGGCGGCCGACGACGTCCGCGAGCGCCGGATCCGTACAGATCCTGACTGCTCAGTAGTACGGACGATCACCCGCAGGGGTTACGCGCGTCCGGCCCGGACGGCGGAGTGCGCAGGTTTTCGCCCGGTCACCCTCGTCTTCGCGAAAACCCTTGAGAATAAAGGGCTGTAAGGATTCGGCAGACTTTCCGACAGGGCCCCCTTTGACCCTTTTTATCCACAGCCGATAATGCGACGCATTGCCAACTCTTTACGTTGGCCGTCCGCAACCTTCGCGGGCTTCGAGCGGTAGTCACTGCGTCCGAGCCCGGTGATCAACTGCCGGACCCGGTCGGACACTTCATCGTTCTCCACCGTCGAAGGAGCATCATGTCCCTCCCCCTGACCCGCAGGATCGCCCGTGCCGCGCTGCTCGTCGCTGCGGGAGCGGCAGCCGGGGTCGGTGCGGCCGGCTCCGCCAGTGCGGCCCCCGAGCTGCCCGCCACTCCGAACCTGGGCGGGCTGACCGCGCTGGACGGGGCGAGCGTCGGCAACACCGTCGACGGCGCGGCGCAGAACGCCACCGGGATCGCGGGCAACACCGGTGGCAACGCGGTCAAGAAGGCGGTCCCGACCGCGGGCAAGACCGGCGGCAAGGTCGCCAAGAAGGCGGCCCCGGCCGCGCAGCAGACCGCGGGCGACGCGGCGGGCTCCGCCGGGGACATCCTGGGCGACACCGCGTCCACCGCCACCAAGGGCGGCCTGCCGACGGACTCCCTCACCCAGGGCGGGCTGCCGACCGAGTCGCTGCCGGTGAAGAGCCTGCCGCTCGGCTGACACGACGAGCTGACGCACGGCTGATACGGCGATGGGGCCCGGGGATGTCTCCCCGGGCCCCATCGCCGTATGGCCGTATCGGCGTGTGTACGAGGCCTACGCGAGCCGCTCCACGGCCGCCCGCACCCGCTCGTCCGTCGCCGTGAAGGCGACGCGTACGAACTTCTCGCCCGCCTCACCGTAGAAGTCGCCCGGCGCCACGAGGATGCCCAGGGCGGCCAGGTGGGCGACGGTGTCCCAGCAGGACTCGCCGCGGGTGGCCCAGAGGTAGAGGCTGGCCTCGCTGTGCTCGATGCGGAAGCCGTGGGCCTCCAGGGCCTCGCGGAGGGCCTTGCGGCGGGCGGCGTAGCGGTCGCGCTGGACGCGGACGTGCTCGTCGTCGCCGAGGGCCGCCACGACCGCCGCCTGGGTCGGGGCGGAGGTCATCATGCCGCCGTGCTTGCGGATCTCCAGCAGGGGGCCGAGGACCGCCGGGTCACCGGCCAGGAACGCGGCGCGGTAGCCCGCCAGGTTCGAGCGCTTCGAGAGGGAGTGAACCGAAACGACCCCCTCGAACGATCCACCATTGACGGCCGGGTGCAGCACCGAGACCGGGTCCGCCTCCCAGCCCAGTTCCAGGTAGCACTCGTCGGAGAAGAGGAGCACATCATGTTCGCGAGCCCAGGCCACGATGCGCGTCAGCTCGTCCTTGCCCAGCACCTTGCCGGTCGGGTTCGACGGGGTGTTGAGCCACAGCAGCTTCAGACCCTCGGGGTCCAGCTCCGTCGGGTCGTCGTAGACCTCGTACTCCGCGCGGGCCAGGCGGGCGCCGACCTCGTACGTCGGGTAGGCCAGGCGCGGGTAGGCGACGCGGTCGCCGGGGCCGAGGCCCAACTGGGTGGGGAGCCAGGCGACCAGTTCCTTGGAGCCGACGATCGGCAGGACGTGCTTGTGGGTCACCCCGCGGGCGCCGAGCCTGCGCTCGACCCAGCCGGTGATCGCGTCGCGCAGTGCCGGGGTGCCCCAGACCGTGGGGTAGCCCGGGGAGTCCGCCGCGTCGACGAGGGCTTTCTGGATCAGGTCGGGGACCGGATCCACCGGGGTGCCGACCGACAGGTCGACGATGCCGTCCGGGTGCGCCGTCGCCGTCTTCTTGTACGGCTCCAGCTTGTCCCAGGGGAAGGTGGGCAGGCGGTCGGAGACTGCGGACACGGTTACTTGCTCACTTTCATCGGTACGACCGGTACGGCAAACGCCTCGGCCCCGTACGGCGATCAAGGTGATCGAGCCGTACGGGACCGAGGCGGCGCTGAGGTGCGGGCCGCTCTTACTGGTTCTGCGGCGGCAGCGCGGCGACGAAGGGGTGGTCGCGCTCGATCAGGCCCAGCTTGCTGGCACCGCCGGGAGAGCCGAGCTCGTCGAAGAACTCGACGTTCGCCTTGTAGTAGTCCTTCCACTCGTCCGGGGTGTCGTCCTCGTAGAAGATCGCCTCAACCGGGCAGACCGGTTCACAGGCGCCACAGTCGACGCATTCGTCCGGGTGGATGTACAAGGACCGGGAGCCCTCGTAGATGCAGTCGACCGGGCACTCCTCGATGCACGCCTTGTCCTTGACGTCGACACAAGGCTGCGCGATGACGTAGGTCACGCTGTCGTTCCTCCTCGATAGGGCGCTGGCGGGCCTCCACAGGCTCCGCCGCCTGGCGCGCGGGAGCGCGGCGTCGTCGATGCCCGCCCCTAGTATCTCCGTTCTTGGGCATGATCCGAACAGGAGGGGTGAACTGACCTGTGGAAATCTCTGCGACCGGGCGCCTTGAGGTCCGTATCACCACTGCTGACGTCGGTAAACGAGTCTCCGTACGGTCCTGGAGCGCGCCTGGAACTTCGGGTGAGAAGTTCACCGACACGGTGGGTGTTCTCGCATCCTGGGACGACGGTGTGCTGTGGATCACACGGAAGAGTGGCGAGACCGTCCGTATCCCGGAATCCGCACTGGTCGCGGGCAAGGTCGTCCCCTCGGCACCGGCCCGCCGACGCGGCCCCGCGACCTCGTACGAGGAGCTGGCGCACATCGCCTCCCGCGCCTGGCGGCCGGTGGAGAGCGAGCGGCTCGGCGAGTGGGAACTGAGGGCCGCCTCCGGATTCACCCGGCGGGCCAACTCGGTCCTGCCGCTCGGCGACCCGGGGATACCGCTGGACGGGGCGCTGGACGTCGTACGGCGCTGGTACGGCGATCGTGGCCTGCCGGCGTACGTCCAGACCGCGACCGGGGCCGCGGGCACGCAGGAGCTGCTGTGCGCGGAGCTGGAGCGGCGTGGGTGGGAGCGTGAGGTGACCGCCGAGATGTGGATCGGGGGGCTGGCGGCCGTGGCCGACCGGGCTTCGGGGGACGGGGTCGTGCTGTCCCGGGTGGCGGACGAGGCGTGGCTCGCGCGGTATCAGCGCAAGGGGGTGAGCGAGGTGGCGCTGAAGGTGCTGGGGAGCGGGCCCTCGGTGTGGTTCGCGACGGTGCCGGGTGAAGCGGGGGGTGCCGCTCCCGCTGCCATCGGGCGGTGTGTCGTCGACGGGCGGTGGGCCGGGTTCGCCGCGGTCGAGGTGGATCCGGAGCAGCGGCGGCGGGGCCTCGCCACGACGGTGATGG
Organism: Streptomyces sp. NPDC046909; assembly: GCF_040644695.1. Lineage (NCBI taxonomy): Bacteria > Bacillati > Actinomycetota > Actinomycetes > Kitasatosporales > Streptomycetaceae > Streptomyces > Streptomyces sp. NPDC046909. The sequence goes on from NZ_JBEYXC010000012.1 coordinate 43,790, forward strand.
CCGCGCTGGCCTCGCGGGCGCTCGACGAGGGCGCTTCGGCGGCTTGGCTCCAGGTCGAGAACGACAACAGCGGGGCGCGAGCGCTCTACGCCGGGATGGGCTTCTCCGCGCACCACGCGTACCACCACTACCGGGAGCCCGCCGGTCCCGGCACCGACCGGTACGGATCGCCGTGAGAGGGCACGAGCCAGCTATGCGTTCCCCCCATCCCCCGCCCCCGGAACGATCCGCAGAGCTGCGCCGGCGGTTCGCCGAAGAGGTGCGGTCCGAACGGCCCGACCTCTCGCTGCTGTGTCTGCTGCTGGGCGCGGAGGCGGACGGCTCGCTGGACGAGACCGGCATCGACGCGGCGCAGATCGAACTGGACCGGCTGGCCGGGCAGTTGCCGTTCCGGCCGGGCGGGCCCCGGTCGTGGGCGGTGTCGCTGCGGGAGCTGCTCGGCGAGCGATGCGGGTTTCGCGGCTCCGCCGCGGACTATCAGCGGCTCGAGTCGTCGTTGCTGCACTCGGTGTTGCGGCGGCGGAGGGGGCTGCCGATTCTGCTGTCGGTGGTCTGGATGGAGGTGGCTCGGCGGGCGGGAGCCCATGTGTACGGGGTGGCGCTGCCGGGGCACTTCGTCGTGGGGTTCGGGCCGGAGGGGGATCAGGTGCTGGCCGATCCGTTCGACGGGGGGCGGGTGTTGAGCGGAGGGGATGCGGAGTTGCTGGTGGCCGGGGCGACCGGGGCGCCCTTGCAGCCGTCGATGCTGGTGCCCGCGGAGCCGCTTGAGGTGGTGGTGCGGATTCTCAACAACGTGCGGGCCTGGGCCGCGGCTCGGCCTGAGCGGTCGGATGTGGCTCTGTGGGGGGTGGAGTTGTCGTTGCTGATGCCTTCGCATCCGGCTCGGCTTCGGTATGAGCGGGCTCAGTTGCTGGTGCAGCGAGGGGATTTCCTCACCGGGGCGAGCGAGTTGGATGCGTATGCGGATGTGGTGGAGGCGGTGGACGAGTCCGCCGCGGGGAGGGTTCGGCAGCAGGCTCAGGCCGCGCGGGCGATGTTGAACTAGCGGTTGCCCCCCAAGAAGGTTCGTTACAGCCAGCCCTTCTCCCTTGCCAGCCGCGCTGCTTCCGCCCTGTTCCTCACCGCCAGTTTCTGGATCGCCGTCGAGAGGTAGTTGCGGACCGTTCCCTGGGACAGGTGCAGCTTGATCGCCAACTCGGCGTTCGTCGAGCCGTCCTCCGCCGCTCTCAGGACCTCTCGCTCCCTGTCTGTCAGGGGGTTCGCGCCGTCCGCCAGCGCGGCCGCTGCCAGCGTGGGGTCGATGACCCTCTCCCCTGCCAGGACCTTCCTCACCGCGTCCGCCAGTTGGGCTGCCGGGGCGTCCTTGACCAGGAAGGCGTCGGCGCCGGCCTCCATGGCGGTGCGGAGGTAGCCGGGGCGGCCGAAGGTGGTCAGGACGACCAGTTTGATCGAGGGGAGTTCCTTGTGGAGCTGGGCGGCCGCTTCGATGCCCGTGGCGCCCGGCATCTCGATGTCAAGGAGGGCGACGTCGATGTCGTGGGCTCGGGCGGCCGTCAGGACCTCGTCGCCGCGGGCCACTTGGACGACGACCTCTATGTCGTCCTCCAGGCCGAGGAGGGCGGCGAGTGCCTCACGGACCATCGACTGGTCCTCTGCCAGGAGCAGCTTGATCTTGGGGCTCATGCCCCGGATCCTACGGGCGCGGAGGCGTCGACGGGGGCTCGGGCGACCAGGCGGAAACCGTGCTTGGTGCGGCCCGCCTCCAGGGTGCCGCCGGCCTTCTCCAGGCGTTCGGTCAGACCGGTCAGACCGTTGCCGGGGGCCTTGCCGGAGCCGCCGGAGCCGTTGTCCTCGACGGAGAGTTCCAGGAACGGCCCGTCGAGGGTCTGGCGGTGCAAGAGCTCGATCGTGCAGCGGGTCGCGCCGCTGTGCCGTACGACATTGGTGACCGCCTCGCGCAGCGCCCAGGCGAGGGCGGTCTCGGTCTCCTCGGGGACGCCCGTGAGGTCGGGCTCGGCGGGCACTTCGGCGGTGACGTCGGCGGCGTTCAACGCGACCTGAGCGCCCGCGAGTTCGGCGGACAGACGGGCGCGACGGTAGCCGGAGACGGCGGCGCGGACGTCGACGAGGGCCTGGCGACTGACCTGTTCGATGTCGGCGACCTGCTGGGCGGCCTTGTCGGGGTGGGCGGGGAGCATCCGGCCGGCGAGTTCGCTCTTGAGGGTGATGAGGGAGAGGGAGTGGCCGAGGAGGTCGTGCAGGTCCCGGGCGAGGCGCAGGCGCTCCTCGTTCGCGGCCAGTTGGGCCACGGTCGCGCGGGCCTTGCGCAACTCCACCGTCGTGCGGACCAGTTGCTTCACGCCCATCATCGCGAAGCCCAGCAGCAGCACGACCAGGACCAGACTCCAGTCGTCCGAGCCGACGCGCAGACCGGCCAGGACCATGGCGAGGGTGTTCAGCCCGACCGCCCAGTACGCCGCCGGCGGCGGCAGGGTGGCGCCGCAGGTGACGGAGACGTACACGAACAGGCCGATCCATTCGCCGCCGAGGGTGAGGCACAGGACCACGGCGAGGGCGCCGAGGAAGGCGACGAGGACGCCGACGGCCGGGCCGGAGAACGGGCGGCCCATGTTCCGGAAGACCAGGGTCAGATAGGTGCCGGTGAAGGCGGCCAGGGCCAGCCAGCCGGCCACGGTCGCGGCCGTCGAGTGGGCACCGGAGTTCAGGTCCTGCACCGGCGCGCCGAGGAAGATCAGCCACGGCAGGATCCAGATGAGCTTGCGCACCGCGTCGGCCCGGTTGCGGGGCGCCTGGCCCACCCGGATCGCGTTCTCCGCCCGCAGGTCCGGGGGCAGCTGGTCGTCCGTCATCGTCCTCACGCCCTGGGGGTCCCCCCAGGCCCTTTAGGCACTGGGGGAGTGTCCTTCCGGTACAGCCAGGCCGCGCCGCCCGCGAACAGGGCGAAGTAGACGGCCAGGACGGCGATGTCCTTGGCATGCGGGGCCTGGCTCTGCTCGATCGCCTGCCCCAGGGCAGCGTACGCGTGCGTGGGCACCCACTTGGCGAGGTCCTGGAGCCAGGACGGGAAGGACGTCGTCGGCATCCACAGGCCGCCCAGGATGGACAGCCCGAAGTACGTGATCATCGTGATCGGACGGACCGCGTCCCCGCTCACGAGGTAGCCGAGCGCGACCCCCAGGGCGGCGAAGACCAGGCTGCCGGCCCAGATCGCGCCGGTCAGGGCGAGCCACTGCCACGCGTCCAGCCGTACGTCCTTCACGACCGCCGCGACCGCGAAGACGACGACGATGGACGGCAGGCTGACGACGGCCGCGCTCGCGGTCTTCGCGAGCACGTACCCGCGCCCGGGCAGCGTGGTGAGCCGCAACTGCCGTACCCAGCCGCTCTCCCGCTCCTTCGCGATGCGCTCGCTGTTGCCCATCAGGACGGCCGTGAGGGCGCCGAAGGAGGCCATCGAGACCATCATGTAGGTCGGCAGGGTCAGGCCCGTGCCGTCGACCTTCTCGGTGGCGTCGGCGCTGCCCGCGATGAGCAGGAAGAGCACCGACGGGTAGATCACGGAGAAGAACAGGAACTTGCGGTTGCGCAGGGCGCGGGTGAGCTCCAGCTTGATCAGACTGTTCATGACGTACGGGCCTCCTCGGCGGCGGTGATGGCGACGAAGGCCTGCTCCAGGCCGAGGCCGGCGACTTCGAGGTTGCGGGGGTAGACGCCGAGGCCGTACAGGGCGTGGACGGTGGCGTCGGCGTCCGTGGACTGGATGCGGACGGTGGGGCCGGAGACGGTGAGCCCGGTCAGGAAGGGCAGGTCGCGCAGGGCCTGCTCGTCGATCCGGTCGTCGACCCGGTCGCGGTCGTCGAGGTCGAAGGAGATCCGCCGTACGCCGGTCTTGGCCTTGATCTCGGCCGAGGTGCCGTCCGCGAGGAGCCGGCCGCGGTGCAGGACCAGCACCCGGTCCGCGATCGCGTCGGCCTCCTCCAGGTAGTGCGTGGCGAACAGGACGGTCCGCCCCTGGTCGGCCTGCTCGCGCATGGTCGCCCAGAAGGCCTGGCGGGTCGTGACGTCCATGCCGGTGGTCGGCTCGTCGAGCACGATCAGATCGCTGTCGCCCGCCGTCGCGAGCGCGAACCGCACGCGCTGGGCCTGGCCGCCGGAGAGCTTGTTGACCTTGCGGTCCGCGATCTGGGTGATCCCCGCGCGGGCGAGCACGTCGTTCGGCCGGTACGGCTTCGGGTGCAGAGCGCAGGCGAGCCGCACCAGCTCCGCGACCGTCACCTCGTCCATCAGTCCGCCGCTCTGCAACATGGCCCCGACCCGCCCGGTGACGATCGCTTCGCGCGGGCTCGTGCCGAAGAGCCGGACGGTGCCGCTGTCGGCCTGCTTCAGCCCGAGCAGCAGGTCGAGCGTGGTCGACTTGCCGGCGCCGTTGGGGCCCAGCAGCGCCACGGTCTCCCCCGGGTGCAGGGACAGACTCAGCCCGTCCACGGCCCGGACCTCGCCGTACGCCTTGCTCACCTGGTCGAATACGACCGCTGTCGTTGTCATGTGATCCAGAGTGGCGCTCCGGACCCCTCGCCCGGCAGTGTCGGCGATCCTGAGTGGCGGATGACAGATGTCATACGGCGTCTACGACGAAGGGGCACCCGGCGTGTGCCGGGTGCCCCTTCGTCGATACATCGGTGCGCGGACCGCTAGCTCGGGTTGGTGTCGATCTCCCCGGTGCGCTCCGCCGTCGTCTTGCCGACGAGCACCTTGCGCAGGACCGAGACGACGTCCTGCGGCAGGACGCCGCGTTCCCCGGTCGCCGTCTTGACCTTCACGCCGTCGAAGGTGGTGCCGTAGGCCTCCTTGAGGGCGTCCAGGTCGTAGGTGTCCACGAGCTTTCCGTCGACGGCCTTGACGCCGAGGATCTTCGGCAGGGACAGGGCGCCGAACTGGATCTCCTGTCCGCCGCCCTTGATGGTGACGCGGTCGGACATCGCGGGCTGCGCGAACGCCTTCATCATGCGGTCGACCTCGGCGTTGGAGATCGTCGGCTGCTGGGTGGTCGTCGCGACCGTCACCGTGCCGCCGTTGCCGGTCTCCACCTGGGTGCGGTACGCCTCCTCGACCGCGGTGGTCGACTTGGCGACGTCGATGCCCTTGCCCGCCTTGCCGTAGACGGCGACGGCCTTGCCGGCGGAGGTGAACTTGATCGTGCCCTCGGTCACCGAGCCGGAGCTGCCGCCCGCGTCCTTCAGGGCGGCGGTCAGCTTCTCCTCGTCGACGGGCATGACCGGGTCGACGACCCGGTGGTTGCCGAAGAGGGAGCCGATCACCGAGATCGGGTTGTAGTCGCTGCTCGCGGCCGCGGCGACGGTGGCCTGCTCGTCGAGCTGGAGGCCCGCCTGGTCCGGCTTGAGCTCGACGGTCTTGCCGCCGACCGACAGCTTCAGGGCCTTGTTCACGCGGTCGCCGAACTCCGCGTCGAGCTTCTTGACGGCGTCGTCGCGGGTGCCGCCGCCGATGTCGACGCCGAGCACGGTGGTGCCCTTGGGCACGTCGGAGTGGTTCATCAGCAGACCGGCGCCGTACGCGCCGGCGGCGATGACGAAGAGTCCGACGCCGACCAGGGCCAGCTTGTTGCGGCCCTTCTTCTTGGCCTTCTTCGACGAGGCCGGGACGTTCTGCGAGACCGGCTCGGGGAGCTTCGGGGCCTGGTGCCGCGCCGGGCCGTCGGACGGGGCGCCCGGACCGAACGGGGAGCTCTGGCCGCTGGACGGCACGACCGGGATACCGCTGGTGACGGTGTGCCCGGAGACGTTGTCCGGCGCGGGCGGGGCGCCCGGGGTGCCGTAGCCGGGGGTGCCCGGTTCGGGGGCCGGCTTCTGCGGGGTGAGGATCGCCGTGTCGTCGCTCAGCCCGCCACCGGGGCGGGCGGCTCCACCGAGGGGGTTGGCACCGGGGACGGTACCGGCACCCGGACCGGCGAGGCCGTTCATCCCGGCGGAGGCACCGGGGGCGCCAGGGCCGGGGTGACCGCCGGGGCCGGGGAATCCGCCGGGGGCGTTGGGGCCGGGCTGACCGCCGGGGCCGCCCAGCGCACCCGGGCCGCCAGGACCTGCGGGGCCGCCGGGGCCGCCGAACGCACCGGGGCCGCCGACTCCACCCGGTCCGCCAGGTCCACCCGGTCCGCCAGGTCCACCCGGTCCGCCAGGTCCACCCGGACCGCCAGGACGACGGTGGCTGCCCGTAGCCCCCGGGCCGCCCGGTGCTCCGGGGCCGCCGGGACCTGCGGGGCCGCCGAACGCGCCGGGGCCGCCGGGGACGCCCGGGGCGCCGCTCATCGGCGGTACCACCGGGCCGTCGCCGGTGACCGGGCCGCCCGTCGGGCCTGTCGGACCCTGGGGGCCGCCACGGCCGGCCGGGCCGCCGAAGTCGTTGGGGCCGCTGAAGTCGTTGGAGGGGTCGAAGCGGTGGGAGCCGGTCGAGCTGCCGTCGAAGGCGTGGGACCCCGTCGAGCCGTTGAAGTCGTTCAGACCGTCGAGGCTGTGCGAGCCGGTCGAGCTGTTGAAGTCGTTCGCGGGGTCGAAGCCCCCCGCACCACCGGGACCGCCGAGGCCGTTCGCGCCGCCCAGGCCGTTCGCGCCCGCCGGGCCGCCAGGCCCGCCCTGGGCGCCGTAACCGCCCTGCCCAGCCTGTCCGTTCTGACCGCTCTGACCGTGCTGCCCGTTCTGTCCGCCGCCGTTCTCCGAAAAGTACGGCAGGTCGTCGCGCCGCGGCTCCGCGCCCGGGCGGGGACCGCTCGCCGTCAGGGCCTCGGTCACGTCGAAGGAGCCGGTGCCGCCGCCGTGTCCGGGCGCCACGGGACCGCCGGTCGCGCCGGGGAGCCCCGCACCGTTGGTGGCGCCGCCGGGACGCGCACCGCCCGGCACGCTCATGGAACCGACCACACCACCGGGCCGCCCCGCACCGGAACCGGGGCGCGCGCCACCGGGAGCCGCGCCAGGACCGCCGGAAAGCGAACCGCCGGGAGCCGTACCCGCGCCCGCCGGAGCCGTGCCCGAACCCCCGGGCACGCCCGCCCCGTTGGTCGCGCCGCCGCCCTGACCGGCCTTGGGCGGGCCGGACTTGCGCGGGGCGAACCAGTTGCTCGCCTTCTCGTCGGCCTGCGGGGCCGGCTCGGCGACAGGCTCGGCCGCGCCCGCGACCGTCGCCGCACCCGGCGCCTCGGCCTCGGCGACACCCGTGCCGTCCGTGTCCGCGACGGGCGTGCGCACGACGACCGGCGGGATCGGCCGCGACCCGGGGATGTTGATCCGGATCCGGGTCGTCAGCGTGGTCTCGGTCTTGCGTTCCTCGGACTGCGCGCCCGAACGGCCCGCGTCCGTACCGTCGTCGGAAGCCATGGGGGTCCCGTAGGGCGGCGTGCCCGAAGGGTAGGCGGCTCCGCCGCGCCCGTTGGGCCCGGAGGACGGACTGTCAGTTTCACGACTCAAGGCAGGTTCTCCCGGTTGGCTCCACCGCCCGTGTCGACCTCAACTGCGCGGGCGGCTCGGCGGCGCGCACCACCATACTGGCCACTTCTGGCGCGTATCCCACGACCGCTGGGGAAACCCACACCGGACTCGCACGTCCCGGTTGCGGCGAAGTGGTACGTCACTTGCCAAGTCGGACGGCATCGCCGCCCGGTTGCCGCCCCCGCCCAAGCGTGGCGCAGATCACAGCCGTAGCCATGCCGCCGAGCAGGAAGAGGTAGGAGCCGGTTCCCGCGCCGAAGAGGAAGTCGCCTTCGGGACGGCTCGCGGTGAGCAGGATGACGGCGAGCATCCAGCCGCCGGCGGGCGCGACGGCCCCGGCCCGGCTGCCGGTGCCCCACGCGCCGCCGAGACAGAGCCCGGCCTCCCCGGCGAGCGCGAGCAGCAGCCCGCCCGGGAACCAGCCGGACTGCACGAGCGACCCGGCCGCCCCGACGACCGCGCCGAGCACGAAGAGGCCGACGTACAGCACGGCCCGCCCCACGGACGGCGGCCGCAGCGGCTGGGCGAGCATCGATCCCTGGTCACTCATGACGCCTCCCCGGTGCCTGCGAAGAGGTCGGTCTCGCGCGCTCCGGGCGCCCGTTCCCCCCGTACCAACTCGTAGTACTCCGTCGTGAAGACCGGCTGCGCGAGGTCGTTGGAGAGGACGAAGTACGGCTCGGCGACCGTGACCTGTGTGGCGTGCGCGGCCATCGCGGCGGCCTTGGCGGCGGCGTACGCGGTGCCGTCGATCTCCGTGGTGATCCGCTCGTCGGCCACGACACCCGGTACGTCGTCCAGGACGCCGGGCTTGTCGAAGGGCAGCCCCGGCAGCACCTCGGCGAGCCGCTCGAAGGCCTCCTCGCCGACGGAGCGCGGGACGCGGTTCCAGTAGACCTTGGGGATCTCCCAGCCGGCCTCCGCCGCCAGGTCCGCGGCGCGCATGGCGACGCGGTGGGCCTGGATGTGGTCGGGGTGGCCGTAGCCGCCGTTGTCGTCGTAGGTGACGAGGGCGTGCGGGCGTACCTCCAGGATCACCTCGACCAGGTGGGCGGCCGCCTCGTCGACGTCCGCCCGCCAGAAGCAGGCGGGGTCGTCGTTGTCGGCGGTGCCCATCATCCCGGAGTCCTGGTAGCGGCCGGGGCCGCCGAGGAGACGGAAGTCCTGGACGCCGAGTGCGCTCATGGCGGCGGTGAGCTCGCCCAGCCGGTACTCGCCGAGGGCGGTGCCGGTGAGGTGCTGGAGTTCGGCGGGGATGACCTCGCCGTGTTCACCGAGCGTGCAGGTGACCAGGGTCACGAGGGCACCCTCGGCCGCATAGCGAGCCATCGTCGCGCCGTTGTTGATCGACTCGTCGTCCGGATGCGCGTGCACCAGGAGAAGACGCCGGGAGGGTGGTTCCGTCATGGGGACCACCCTAAAGGCGTCAGAACTTGATGCTGCTGATCATGCTGGCGACGCTCGTCGTCAGGTCGGTGATCGTGCCCGCCATCGTCGAAGAGGCCAGGTAAAAGCCGAGCAGCATGCAGACGACAGCGTGTCCCGCCTTCAGTCCTGACTTCTTGACCAGAAGGAAGACGATGATCGCCAGCAGCACCACCGCCGAAATCGAGAGTGCCACGGCGGCTCACCTCCAAAGATCCCAGGAACACGGGGGGTCGGACCAGGGGGCAGATAAATCCATACAGGTGCCAGCAGGTTCATACCCACTATGCGCTAGTGATCATAACTATCCGTGCGCGCGCATCCGTCGGCGCACGGCCGCACAAGGGGGCGCATGGCCAATATGGTCGGAGCATGACGACGACGTCCGACTCCTTCCCCCGCCGGCACGCCCGGACCCAGCGGTTCACGCTCGGCGCGCCGCGCGCGTTCACCGTGGCTCCCGACGGTTCCCGTGTCGTGTTCCTGCGCTCGTCCTCCGGTACGGACCGGGCGAGTTCGCTGTGGGTGCTCGACCCCGCGGACGGCGGGGAGCGCGTGGCCGCCGATCCGTACGCCCTGCTGGGCGGTGCCTCCGAGGACCTGTCGCCCGAGGAGCGGGCGCGGCGCGAACGCAGCCGTGAGGGCGGGGCCGGCATCGTCGGCTACGCCACCGACTCCGCGGTCGAGTTGGCCTCTTTCGCCTTGTCAGGGCGGCTTTTCGCGGCGGAGCTGCGGGCCGGCACGGCACGTGAACTCCCCACTCCGGGGCCGGTGATCGACCCGCGTCCGTCTCCCGACGGGCGGTTCGTGGCGTACGTCGCGCAGGGCGCGCTGCGGGTCACGGACGTGGCGGGCGAGGGCGACCGGGCTCTCGCCGAGCCGGAGCCCGCGGCGGGGTCGGCTCAAGTCACCTACGGGCTCGCCGAGTTCATCGCGGCCGAGGAGATGGGCCGGTCTCGGGGGTTCTGGTGGTCGCCGGAATCGGATCGGCTGCTGGTCGCACGCGTGGACGACACGCCGGTACGGCGCTGGTGGATCTCCGACCCGGCCCGTCCCGAGAGTGATCCACAGCACGTCGCGTACCCGGCGGCGGGGACGGCGAACGCGGAGGTACGGCTCTTCGTGATCGGCCTCGACGGGGTGCGCACGGAGGTCTCCTGGGACCGGGCGCGCTACCCGTATCTGGCGCATGTGCACTGGTCAGCGGCGGGGGCGCCGCTGTTGCTGGTACAGGCGCGGGACCAGCGCAGCCAGTTGTACCTGGCCGTGGACCCGGACTCGGGGTCGACCCGGATGGTGCACGCCGACGAAGATCCAATTTGGCTTGATCTTTTCCCGGGGGTGCCCTGCTGGAGCCCGTCCGGGCAGCTCGTGCGGATCGCGGACGAGGGGGGCGCGCGGGTCCTCGCGGTCGGTGAACGTCCGCTGACCGGGCCGCAGTTGCATGTGCGGGCGGTGCTGGACGTCTCCGACGACGACGTGCTGATCTCGGCGTCGGCCGGGGAGCGCGCGGCGGCGCCGGAGACGGGCGAAGTGCATGTGTACCGGGTGAACGAGCTCGGCATGGAGCGCGTCTCGCAGGAGCGGGGCGTGCACGGGGCGGTGCGCGCCGGGGGCGTGACGGTGCTGGTGTCGGCGACGCCGGAGCGGGCGGGGGCGCGGGCCCAGGTGCTGCGGGACGGGAAGGTGACGGCGACCGTCACGTCGTACGCCGAAGATCCCGGTATGTCCCCGCGCATGATCCTCACCGAGGGGGGCGCACGGCGTATCCCATGCGCCGTGCTTCTGCCTCAAGATCACGACGGTGTGACCCCGTTGCCGGTTTTGATGGATCCCTACGGTGGTCCGCACGGTCCCCGGGTCCTGGCCGCGCACAACTCCCATCTCACCTCGCAGTGGTTCGCCGACCAGGGGTTCGCGGTGGTCGTGGCCGACGGGCGCGGTACGCCGGGGCGCTCGCCCGCGTGGGAGAAGGCGGTCCACCACGACTTCACGGTGTCCCTCGACGACCAGGTCGAGGCGCTGGAGTCACTCGCGAAGTCCCACCCGCTCGACCTCTCCCGGGTGGCGATCCGGGGCTGGTCGTACGGCGGCTGGCTGGCCGGGCTCGCGGTGCTGCGGCGCCCGGACGTCTTCCACGCGGGGATCGCGGGGGCTCCGGTGACGGACTGGCGGCTGTACGACACCCACTACACGGAGCGGTATCTGGGCGATCCGGCGGCGTCCCCGGAGTCGTACGCGAAGAGTTCCCTGGTGACCGACGAGGGCCTCTCCTCCCCCGCCGAGCCGCACCGGCCGCTGATGATCGTCCACGGCCTGGCGGACGACAACGTGGTCGTCGCGCACGCGCTGCGGCTGTCCTCGGCGCTGCTGTCGGCGGGGCGCCCGCACGAGGTGCTGCCGCTGTCGGGGGTCACGCACATGACGCCGCAGGAGCAGGTCGCGGAGAATCTGCTGCTGCTCCAAGTGGACTTCCTGAAGCGGTCGTTGGGGCTGGCATAACCGCACAAACACCCGCGAAACGCGTTAACACGCAGGCAACTTGGCCGACCCGATCCCGATATACGGACGCGCCAGTCTAAAGAACGTACGGCCGTGCGGGTGCCGTAAACGGACCGGGGTGCGCCATGTCACCCCGGTCCGTTGCTTTGTGCCTCCTCCGGGGGAACCACCTGCTTCTCCTCGGCGAAGTGGCATGCCGAGTCATGGGCCGCGGGCCCCGTCGTCAGGCGGAACTCGCTCGGGACCGCCAGGGCCGGGACCTCCAGCGCGCAGCGTTCCTGGGCCTTCCAGCAGCGGGTGCGGAAGCGGCAGCCGGAGGGGATGTTGGTCGGGGAGGGCACGTCTCCCGCCAGGATGATGCGCTCCCTGTGTTCGCGGGCCTCCGGGTCGGGGACGGGGACCGCGGAGAGCAGGGCCTGGGTGTAGGGGTGCGTGGGGTGGTCGTAGATCTCCTCGTCCCTGCCGATCTCCACGATGCGGCCGAGGTACATGACGCCGACGCGGTCCGAGATGTGGCGGACGATCGACAGGTCGTGGGCGATGAAGACGTAGGAGAGGGCGAACTCGTTCTGGAGGCGGTCCATCAGGTTGATCACCTGGGCCTGGACCGAGACGTCGAGCGCCGAGACCGGTTCGTCGGCGACGATCACCTCCGGGCGGAGGGCCAGGCCCCGTGCGATGCCGATGCGCTGGCGCTGGCCGCCGGAGAACTGGTGCGGGTAGCGGTTGATGTACTCCGGGTTGAGGCCGACCACGTCCAGGAGGTCCTGGACCTTCTTCCTGCGGTCGCCCTTCGGGGCCACCTCGGGGTGGATCTCGTACGGCTCCCCGATGATGTCGCCCACCGTCATACGGGGGTTGAGGGACGTGTACGGGTCCTGGAAGACCATCTGGATGTTGCGGCGCACCGACTTGAGGGCCTTGCCGGAGAGCTTGGTGATGTCCTCGCCCTTGTACTTGATCGACCCGGACGTCGGCTGCTCAAGATTGACCAGCATCTTGGCAACAGTTGATTTGCCGCAGCCGGACTCCCCGACGATGCCGAGGGTTTCTCCCGTGTTGAGCGTGAAGTCCACACCGTCAACGGCCTTGACGGCACCGACCTGTTTCTTGAACAGAATGCCCTGGGTCAACGGGTAGTGCTTGACCAGTCCGGTCACTTCCAGGATCGGCTCAACCGTTGAGTCAACCATTGAGGCACTCCCTCCAGAAGTGGCAGGCGCTCGCCCGGTCCTCGGAGACCTCGTACAGCGGGGGTACGTCCGTCCTGCACACGTCCTGGGCCATCGGGCACCGGGGGTTGAACGCGCAACCCGGCGGGATGGCCATCAAGTTGGGCGGCAGTCCCTTGATCGCGTACAGCTCCTGCCCCTTCTGATCGAGACGGGGGATCGAGTCGAGGAGTCCTCGGGTGTAGGGGTGGGCCGGCGCCTTGTAGATGTCGTGCACCGGCGCCGACTCGACGATCCGGCCCGCGTACATCACCGCGATCTTGTCCGCGACGTCCGCGACGACGCCGAGGTCGTGGGTGATGAGGATGAGGCCCATGTTGTACTCGCGCTGCAACTCCGCGAGGAGGTCCATGACCTGGGCCTGGACGGTGACGTCGAGGGCGGTGGTCGGTTCGTCGGCGATGATCAGGGCGGGCTCCAGGGCCATCGCCATCGCGATCATGATGCGCTGGCGCATACCGCCGGAGAACTGGTGCGGGTACTGCCTGACCCGTTCCTTCGCGGCCGGGATGCGGACGCGGTCCATCAGCTCGACCGACTTCGCACGCGCGTCCTTCTTCGACATGCCCTGGTGGACCACGAACATCTCACCGAGCTGGTCGCCGACGCTCAGCACCGGGTTCAGCGAGGACAGCGCGTCCTGGAAGATCATCGCCATCTTGGCGCCGCGGACCTTCCGCCGCTCCTCCTCCTTCAGCTTCAGCAGGTCCTGGCCCTGGAAGAGGATCTCCCCGCCGGTGATCCGCCCCGGCGGCATGTCGAGGATCCCCATCACCGCCTGTGCCGTCACCGACTTCCCGGACCCCGACTCCCCCAGCACCGCGAGCGTCTCCCCCGCGTCCACCGAGTAGTTGACCCCGTTGACGGCCTTGGCGACCCCGTCCCGCGTCCGGAACTCCACCTGCAGATCACGCACTTCGAGCAGCATGACGACGGCTCACCTCAGCTTCGGGTCGAGGGCGTCGCGCACGAGGTCCTCGCGGACAGCGGACGCCGGTACGGTGACCGTCCGGGCGGTACTGCTCCTTCGGGCGGGCCTCTTGGACACCCCACGCACTCCACGCACTCCACGCACTTCCCGCGTCATCCCGCCGTCACCTCAGCTTCGGGTCGAGGGCGTCGCGGACCGCGTCGCCGAGCATGATGAACGCGAGGACGGTGACGGCGAGGGCGCCGGCCGGCCAGAGGAGCATGTGGGGGGCGTTGCGGATGTAGGCGGAGGCCGAGGAGATGTCGATGCCCCAGCTGACGGTGGGGGGCTTCAGGCCTACGCCCAGGTAGGAGAGCGTTGCCTCCAGGGCGATGTACGTGCCCAGTGCGATCGTGGCCACCACGATCACCGGGGCCACCGCGTTCGGGGCGATGTGGCGCAGCAGCTGGCGGGAGTTCGACGCTCCGAGCGCCTTCGCCGCCTGCACGTAGTCGTTCTGTTTGGCCGTGATGACCGAGCCCCGCGCGATGCGGGAGATCTGCGGCCAGCCCAGCAGCACCATGAAGCCGATCACCGGCCAGACCGTGTTGCTGGTGACCACCGAGAGGAGGACGAGGCCGCCCAGGACCACCGGGATCGCGAAGAAGACGTCCGTGATGCGGGACAGGATCGAGTCCCAGAAGCCGCCGAAGAAGCCGGCCAGTCCGCCGAGGACCGAGCCGAGGAGGGCGACCCCGAGCGTGGCGCAGACGCCGACCGTCACCGACGTACGGGCGCCGTACACGGTGCGTGTGTAGACGTCGCAGCCCTGACCGTCGTAACCGAAGGGGTGTCCCGGCTGGGAGCCCTCCTGGGCCTTGGCGAGGTCGCACTTGAGGGGGTTGCCGGAGGCGATGAGGGACGGCCAGAGGGAGATGACGACCAGGAAGAGGATGACCAGGCCGGAGATGATGAAGACCGGGTTGCGGCGCAGGTCGCGCCAGGCGTCGGACCAGAGGGAGCGGGGGCGGTCCGAGGGTCCCTGGCCGCTCCCGGGGCCCTTCTCCAGGGTCTCGCCCTCGCTCATCGCCAGGTCCATCGCCCCGCCCATGCCGGTCGCGGCGATCGCCCCGTCGGGCTCGTGAGGCTGCTCAGGCATAGCGGATCCTCGGGTCGAGTACGGCGTACAGGAGGTCGACGACCAGGTTGGCGACCAGGAAGACCAGGACGAGGACGGTCACGAAGCCGACCACCGTCTGGGTGTTCTGGCGGAGGATGCCCTGGTAGAGCTGGTAGCCGACGCCGTGGATGTTGAAGATGCGCTCGGTGACGATCGCGCCGCCCATCAGGGCACCGATGTCGGTGCCGATGAAGGTGACCACCGGGATGAGCGAGTTCCGCAGGAGGTGGCGGGTGATGACCCGGCGTCTCGGCAGGCCCTTCGCCACCGCCGTACGGACGTAGTCGCTGCGGCTGTTCTCCGCGATCGAGGTGCGGGTCAGGCGGGTGACGTACGCCAGGGAGACCGAGGCGAGGACCAGGCCGGGCACGATCAGCTCGCTGAAGGTGGCGTCCGTGGACACCGACGGTTTGATCCAGCCCCATTCCACGCCCAGCAGGAGCTGGAGCAGCAGGCCGGTGACGAAGGTCGGGATCGAGATCACGACGAGGGTCAGCATCAGGACCGAGGTGTCGACGGGCTTGCCGCGGCGCAGGCCCGTGACGACACCGAGCGTGATGCCGATGACGATCTCGAAGAGGATCGCGACGATCGTCAGGCGGATCGTCACGGGGAACGCCGTCGACATCAGCTCGGTGACCTTCTGGCCGTTGAACGCGGTGCCGAAGTCGCCGGTGAAGACGTTCCCCATGTAGGTCAGGTACTGCTGCCAGACCGGTTTATCGAGGCCGAACTCCTTCTTCAGCTGGGCGGCCGTGGCGGGGTCGCACTGCCGGTCGCCGCACAGGCCCGCGATGGGGTCGCCCATGACGTTGACCATGAGGAAGATGAGGAGGGTGGCGCCGATGAACACCGGGATCATCTGGAGCAGACGCCGGACGACGTAGCGTCCCATGGCAGGCTCAGCCGACCTTGATCTCGTTGTAGACGGGGACGCTGAACGGGTTCAGCTTGACGTTGGAGATCCGCTCCGAGTAGCCCGCGCTGCCGTTCTGGTACCAGAGCGGGATGGCACCCATGTTGTCCCGCAGCACCTTCTCGGCGTCCTGGAACGTGGAGACGGCCTTGGCGGTGTCGGTCTCGGCGTTGGCCTCGTCGACGAGCTTGTCGAAGTCCTTGTTGGACCACTTGCCGTCGTTGGAGGAGGCGTTGGTGTAGTAGAGCGGCTGGAGGAAGTTCTGGATGAGCGGGTAGTCCATCTGCCAGCCGGCCCGGAAGGGGCCGCTCATCTTCTTCTCGGTGATCTGGTTGCGGTAGTCGGCGAAGGTGCCGACGGGGTTGCCGACGCAGGCCTTGTCGTTGTCGAGCGCGTTGTTGATGGAGTTGCAGACCGCGTCGACCCACTGCTTGTGGGAGCCGGTGTCGGCGTTGTACGTGATCTTGATCTGGCCGCCGGGGAGGCCGCCGCCCTCCTCGATGAGCTTCTTCGCCGCGTCCGGGTCGTACTCGCACGCGTCCCCGCACAGGCCTTCCTTGAAGCCGCCCTCCTCGCCGAGGACCGGGGAGGTCCAGTCGGTGGCGGGGGTGCGGGTGTCGTTGAAGATCGTCTTGGTGATCTGGTCCCGGTCGATCGCCCGGGACAGTCCGGTGCGGACCTTCTCCATGCCCGCCTTGCTCCAGTCCTTGTCGTAGAACGGGAAGGCGAGGGTCTGGATGATGCCGGCCGGGGTGTTGATGTAGCGGTCGCCGAGGTCGGCCTCGACGTTCTTGAGCTGGGCGGCGGGGACGTCGTCGACGAGGTCGAGGTTGCCGGCCATGAGGTCGGTGTAGGCGGTGTTGTTGTCGGTGTAGACCTTGAGGGTCACGCCGCCGTTCTGTGCCTTGTCCTCGCCGGGGTAGCCGTCCCACTTCTTGAGGGCCATCTGGGAGCCCTTGGTGTACGACTCGATCGTGTAGGGGCCGTTGCCGATCGGCTTGGCGACCCAGGCCGCGTGGTCGGTGAAGAAGGCCTGCGGGAGCGGGGCGTACGCCGGGTAGCCGAGGGTGTCGGGGAAGGTCGAGAACTTCTGGTTGAGCTTGACGGTGAAGGTCAGGTCGCCGGTGACCTTCAGGCCGGAGAGCGTCTGGGCGGTCTGCTTGCTGCCGTCCTCGGGGTGGACCTTGTCGTAGCCGTCGATGTAGCCGAAGAAGTACGCGTTCTTCTGGTTGTTCTTGAGGCTCGCGCCGTAGTTCCAGGCGTCGACGAACGACTTCGCGGTGACCTTCTCGCCGTTGGAGAAGGTCCAGCCGTCCTTGACGGTGACGGTGAAGTTCTGCGAGTCGGTCGTCTCGATCTTGTCGGCGAGCATGTCCTCGGCCTTGCCGCTCTCCGGGTCGTACCGCTTCAGGGACCGGAAGATCATGTCGAGGACCTTGCCGCCCTGCACCTCGTTGGTGTTGGCCGGCTCCAGCGGGTTCTGCGGGTCGCCCCAGGAGGAGCTGAGCGTCGCGCTGCCGTCGCCACTGCCGCCGCCGCTGTCACTGTCCCCACCGCCGCAGGCCGTGGCCGCGAGGGCTACCGCCGCCGCGCATGCGGCCCATTTGGCGTGCGTGGCTCCGCGCATGGAGTGCCTCCTGTTTGACTGCGCCGTTTGACTGCGCTGTTCCGCTCATTCCGTTACCGGCCAATATCGGCGCAATGAGGGCAAACCGCACATGGATTGAGCCTTTCGGGGAACGTCGGACGTCTGGCGAAGTGGATCTCCATGGAGGGCGCAATGGATCTTCACCATCCGATGCCGAACCGTTGGATTGGGACCCTCCTATGTACGGATTTCGACACGCGACCGTCCGCATATCGAACTCATTGCCCGATTAGGGCAGTTGGCCCGATGTAAAACACGGATCGATCACGGCGCGCTACACGCGTAGCTACAGATTGGTCAAAGGAAGGCAAAGAAAGTAAAGAGAAACCCAAGTCGACCGAGAATTTATTGACCTTGAATGAATTGCGTTGAAAAAGTCCGGCGTAGCCCGTAGGGGAGTGCCCTGCGGAGTCATCAGACCCTCCCTTGGGCCAGGAGCACCATGACCCCCCCAACTCCATCTGCGGCTGCCCCGCTTGAGGTGACCGAAGAGACGGCAGAGAAGTCGATCACTTCTCCCGCTCCGAAGGCCAACGAGAGCAGGTCTCCTGGGCAGCTTGCTTGGCGCCGGTTCAAGCGTGACCGTACGGGCGTCATCTCCGCGTACATCGTGGTCTTCTTCTTCGTGATCGCGATCGCCGCTCCGCTCATCGCCAAGCTCTACGGCAAGAACCCGTACGACCAGTACGGCCAGGAAGCGCCGATCGGCACGCTGTTCAACGAGGCCGGCTACCCCATCAAGCCCAACGGCGGCATCGACGCCGACTTCTGGTTCGGCCTCGAACCGCAGATGGGACGTGACGTCTTCACGTTCCTGATCTACGGCATCCGCACCTCGCTGATGATCGCCACGATCACCACGATCCTGGTCACGGTCCTCGGCGTGATCGTCGGCGTCTCCGCCGGCTACCTGGGCGGAAAGACGGACTACCTCGTCAGCCGGGTCATCGACATCGTGCTGTCGTTCCCCTCCACGCTGTTCTTCATCGCCTTCACCCCGGTCATCTACGGACTCTTCTGGGCCGCCGACGAGGAGATCCCGTCCTGGGGTCGCGCCGTCTGTCTGATCGTGCTTCTGACGGCCTTCGGCTGGGCCTCCATCGCCCGTCTGCTGCGCGGCCAGGTACTGGCCCTGCGCGAGCGGGAGTTCGTCGAGGCGGCCAAGGTGACCGGCGCCTCCCCGGGCCGGATCATCTTCAAGGAACTGCTCCCCAACCTGTGGACGCCGATCCTCATCCAGTCCACGCTCGCCCTCCCGGCGTTCGTGACGGCCGAGGCCGGTCTGGCCTTCCTCGGCGTCGGCATCCAGGACCCGACCCCGGACTGGGGCGTGATGATCCAGCGTGGTGCGCAGTTCTACACGGACGACATCACCTTCATGATCTTCCCGGGCGTCTCGATGATCATCTTCGTCCTGGCGTTCAACCTCCTCGGCGATTCGGTGCGCGACGCACTCGACCCGAAGTCCAAGCGCTGAGTTCCCCGGCCCGGACACAGTCGTCCATCGGCCGTCAGCGGTAGCACGTCTCTCTCATCCATCACGTCTAGGCAGGTAAGCCATGTCTTTCTCTCGTAGAAACTTCCTGATCGCCACCGGTGTGGCGGCGGGAGCCAGCACCGTCCTGAGCGCATGCAGCAGCGGCAACGCCGGTGGCG
The DNA here is from genome assembly GCF_040644695.1 of Streptomyces sp. NPDC046909. Taxonomy (NCBI): domain Bacteria; kingdom Bacillati; phylum Actinomycetota; class Actinomycetes; order Kitasatosporales; family Streptomycetaceae; genus Streptomyces; species Streptomyces sp. NPDC046909. The sequence goes on from NZ_JBEYXC010000012.1 coordinate 62,779, forward strand.
CCGGCAGCAGCAAGGCTCCCTCGGTCGAGAAGGGCAAGGCCGCCGAGATAGCCGTCGGCACCGCCACCGACTCCAAGGGCCCCGCCCCGGAGATGCCGGGCGCGGTCAAGGGCGGCACGATCTACACCCTCGACCAGATCGACTTCGACCACCTGGACCCGGCGCAGATCTACTCCTCGTACACGGGTGCCGGTTCGGTCCTGTTCCTGCGCGGTCTGACGGGCTACCGCGTCGACTCCAAGGGCAACACCACCCTGGTCGGCGACCTCGCCACGGACGCGGGCACCGTCAAGGACGGCGGCAAGACCTGGTCCTTCACGCTGAAGGACGGCGTGAAGTGGGAGGACGGCGCGGTCGTCTCGATCGACGACGTCCGCCACACCTTCGAGCGCCTCTTCGCCGACTTCGTCACCGAGGGCCCCCGCTACCCGCAGGGCTGGCTCGAGGGCGGCGACAAGTACAAGGGCCCCTACGAGGGCAAGCACCTCTCCTCCATCGAGACGGACGGCAACACCATCACGTTCCGTCTGAAGGAGGCGCACGCCGACTTCCCGTTCATGCTCGCCATGCGCGGCTACTCGATCGTGCCCAAGGCCAAGGACACGAAGAAGAAGTACGACCAGCGTCCGTACTCCTGCGGCCCGTACAAGATCGAGTCCCGCAGCATCGACAAGTCCCTGACCCTCGTGCGCAACGAGAACTGGGACGCCAGCCTGGACCCGTGCCGCAACGGTTACCCGGACAAGGTCGTCATGCAGTTCGGCTTCCAGTCCCTGGCCTCCACGGACCGCTACATCGCCGACTCGGGCAACGACCAGTACGCGCTGTCCCTGCTGAACGAGGTCGCCTCCGAGCGCATCACCAAGGTGCTCGGCGACGCCACGCTGAAGGCGCGTGTGCTGACCCAGGTCGACACGACCTGCTACTACTTCCCGATCAACATGACGCGCATCAAGGACGTCAAGGTCCGTCAGGCGATCAACTACGCGTGGCCGGCGCAGCAGCTCAAGCAGCAGCGCGGTGGCGCCCAGGTCACCTCGACCGCCACCACGATCATCTCCCCGCTGACCCCGGGTCACGAGGACTTCGACCTGTACGGCAAGAAGACCAAGCCGACCGGTGACCCGGAGAAGGCCAAGGCCCTGCTGAAGGAAGCCGGCAAGGAGGGCCAGAAGCTGGTCATCGCCTTCCAGCAGTCCGACAAGGCCGTCAAGGAAGCCGTCACCATCAAGAACGCCCTCACCAAGGCGGGCTTCGACGTGGTGACCAAGCAGGTCGACAAGACCACCTTCTACTCCGAGATCGGTCAGCTGGACAACGGCTTCGACCTGTTCGCCGCGGGCTGGGGCCCGGACTGGCCGGCCGGCTACGCCGTCATCCAGCCCTGCTGGGACGGCAGCCAGATCGCCGACGGTGGCGTCAACTGGTCGCAGCTGAACGACACGAGCGTGAACAAGGCGATCGCCGCGGCCACCGCCATCACCGACGCGGACAAGGCCAACGCGGCCTGGGGCGCGATCGACAAGCAGATCATGCAGCTCGCGGCCTGCGTGCCCGACTACAACCCGATCCGGAACTATTTCTACGGTTCCAAGGTCGGCGGCGTGGTCTACAACGCCGGTGACACCTGCGTCGCCATCGGCAAGGTCTTCGCCAAGGCCTGACGTTTCCTCGGGGCGGCGGTCCGACCGACCGCCGCCCCGGCCCCGTCCACGCTCGCTCCCCACACCCCGGCGACGGCGCCCCGTCCGGAAAGTCTCACCCCATGTTCCGTTTCCTGGTCCGCCGAGTGCTCGGCGCACTCGTGATTCTGCTGATCATCAGCGCCGTCACCTTCTTCCTCTTCTACGCCATCCCCCGCGACCCGGCCCGGATGGCGTGCGGCAAGGTGTGCCCCGACGACCTGCTGGCGCAGGTACGACAGAACCTCGGGATCGCCGACCCGATGCCGGTGCAGTACTGGCACTGGCTCCAGGCCATCTTCGTGGGCCGGGACTACGTGGGCGTCGGGCACTGTGACGCGCCCTGCTTCGGCTACTCGTTCAGCAACAACGTGAACGTGTACGACACGATCATGGAGCGTCTGCCCACGACGGTCTCCCTCGCCATCGGCGGCGCCTTCTTCTTCCTGATCATCGGTGTCGGCACCGGCATGCTGGCCGCGCTCAAGCAGGGCAAGTTCCTCGACAAGGCCGCCAGCTCCTTCTCGCTCATCGGCTCGTCGATGCAGATCTACTTCGTCGGCTACATCGCGATGTTCCTCTTCGTGACCCAGCTGCACGTACTGGACCAGCCGTCGTACACCCCGTTCACCGAGAACCCCGGCGCCTGGGTCTCGGGCCTGCTGCTGCCGTGGCTGGTGCTGTCGATCATCTTCACGGCCAACTACACGCGTATGACCCGCTCGCAGCTCGTGGAGCAGCTGAGCGAGGACTACGTGCGTACGGCGCGGGCGAAGGGCCTCTCCCGCTCCTCGGTCTTCTTCCGCTTCGCCTGGCGCGGCGCGATGGGCCCGATCGTGACGATCTTCGGCATCGACATGGGCACCCTGGTCGGTGGCGCGATCATCACCGAGTCGACCTTCAGCATCCAGGGCCTGGGCACGCTCGCCGTCCGCTCGGTCGACGACAGCGACCTGCCCATGCTGCTCGGCGTCACCATGATCGCGGCGGCCGGCATCGTCTTCGCCAACATCATCGTGGACGCCGTCTACGCCCTCATCGACCCGCGCATCCGGCTCGCCTGATCCGGTCCCCCTCCAGCTACCCCCCGGCATGACCCCCAGGAGCGTCCCCGTGACGAGCACCGATCAGCAGGCCTTCCTCTCCGTCAGGGACCTGAAAGTCCACTTCTCCACCGAGGACGGCGTCGTCAAGGCCGTCGACGGTCTCTCGTTCGACCTCGAAAAGGGCAAGACCCTCGGCATCGTGGGCGAGTCGGGCTCCGGCAAGTCCGTCACCAACCTGACGATCCTGGGCCTGCACGACGCGCACCGCACCAAGGTCGACGGCGAGATCCTGCTCGACGGCAAGGAGCTGACCACGGCTCGCGAGTCCGAGCTGGAGAAGCTGCGCGGCAACAAGATGGCGATGATCTTCCAGGACGCCCTGGCCTCGCTGTCGCCGTACCACACCATCGGCAAGCAGATCGGCGAGACGTACCGCAAGCACACCGGTGCCTCCAAGAAGGAGGCCCGGGCGCGGGCGATCGAGATGCTGAAGCGGGTGGGCATCCCGCAGCCGGACATGCGCGTGGACGACTACCCGCACCAGTTCTCCGGCGGTATGCGCCAGCGCGCGATGATCGCCATGGCGCTGGTCTGCGACCCGGAGCTGCTGATCGCCGACGAGCCGACCACCGCGCTCGACGTGACGGTCCAGGCCCAGATCATGGACCTGCTCAAGGACCTCCAGCAGGAGTTCGGCACCGCGATCATCTTCATCACCCACGACCTCGGTGTCATCGCCGACATCGCGGACGACGTGCTGGTGATGTACGGCGGCCGGTGTGTGGAGCGGGGCACGAAGGCGGAGGTGCTGCGTACGCCGCAGCACCCGTACACGGTCGGTCTGCTGAGCTCGATGCCGAGCCTCGACGGCCCGGTCGACGTACCGCTGTCGCCGATCCCGGGTTCGCCGCCCTCGCTGCTGAACCCGCCGTCGGGCTGCCGCTTCCACCCGCGCTGCTCCTTCGCCGAGAAGGTCGACGGCGGGCTGTGCTCCACCGAGCGCCCGCTGCTGAAGGTCGAGGCCGGCAAGGGTTCCGCCTGCCACCTCACGCTGGACCAGCGCCAGGAATTCTTCGCCGACCTCGCCGCGACCCGGCACTGACGTAACCGAGACGGGACTTCACCATCATGAGCAACACGAAACCCCTCCTGGACGTCACCGGCCTGACGAAGCACTTCCCGGTCAAGGGCGGCTTCCCGATCCGGCGTACGGTCGGCGCGGTGCAGGCGGTCGACGGCCTCGACTTCCAGGTGAACGAGGGCGAGGCCCTCGGCCTGGTCGGCGAGTCCGGCTGCGGCAAGTCGACGACCGGCCGGCTGATCACACGGCTCCTGGAGCCGACGGGCGGCAGGATCGAGTACCGCGGGCAGGACATCACCCACGCGGGCCGCAAGGAGCTGGCGCCGGTCCGCTCCGAGATCCAGATGATCTTCCAGGACCCGTACGCGTCGCTGAACCCGCGACAGACGGTCGGCAAGATCATCTCGGGCCCGATGGAGATCAACGACATCAACCCGGCGGGCGGCCGGGAGAAGCGGGTCCGCGAACTCCTGGAGATCGTGGGCCTCAACCCCGAGCACTACAACCGCTTCCCGCACGAGTTCTCCGGCGGCCAGCGCCAGCGCATCGGCGTGGCCCGCGCGCTGGCCCTGGAGCCGAAGCTGATCGTGGCGGACGAGCCGGTCTCGGCCCTGGACGTCTCCATCCAGGCGCAGGTCGTGAACCTGCTCCAGAAGGTCCAGCAGGAACTGGGCATCGCGTTCGTCTTCATCGCCCACGACCTGGCGGTCGTACGGCACTTCTCGCAGCGCGTCGCGGTCATGTACCTCGGCAAGATCGTGGAGATCGCCGACCGCGACGACCTGTACGGCAACCCGCGCCACCCCTACACCAAGGCGCTGCTGTCGGCGGTGCCCGAGGCGACGGTGGACGAGACGCCGGCGCGCGAGCGCATCCGCCTCCAGGGCGACGTGCCGTCCCCGCTGAACCCGCCGTCGGGCTGCCGCTTCCGCACGCGTTGCTGGAAGGCGACGGACAAGTGCGCGTCCGAGGCTCCCCCGCTGGTTCAGGTCGAGGGCAACAAGCCCGGCCACCTGACGGCCTGCCACTACCCGGAGACGGAGGGAACCGTACCGGCCCCGCGTCTCTCCAAGGACCCCCAGGCAGCGGCCTGACAACACCCCTTTTTCCGTCAGCCGCCGCCTTCCGGAACGGACCTTCTCGGCCCATTGACCCGAGCCCATGAAGTCCGCTTCCAGGGGAAACAAAGGCCCGCGCCTCCCCAGGCGCGGGCCTTTGTGCCGCTCTCGGCCTCAGGCGGGGCCGTCGAGCCCGAACACGGTGCCGAAAGGGTCGGTGAGCTGGCAGATGCGGCGGCCGGCGTCGATGTCGAGGGGGCCGCGGTGGTGGACGCAGCCCCTGGCCAGCAGGGCGGTTCGGGTGGTGTTCACGCTCTCCACGGACCAGTAGACGACCGGGCTGCCGCCGCGAGGGTTGCGGATGTCGTCGGCAGGGTGGAAGCCGAGTTCCACGTCCCCGATGGCGACCCAGGCGTAGACGGACCTGCCGTCGCGGTCCACGTGGGCGGGGGCGTCGAGGGTTTCCGACCACCAGCGGGCTGACGCCTCCGGGTCGTCCGCGAACGTCATCACCGTACGGACGCCTCGGAAGATCACGCGCCCGTCGTTCCGTCGACCAGCTCTCGGATGATGTCCAGGTGGCCGTTGTGGCGGGCCGTCTCCTCGATGAGGTGGAGGAGGATCCAGCGGAGGTCGGGGTGGCGGCCGTCGCGGATCGAGCGCTTCGCCGGGGTGTCCAGGTCGTTCGCGGCGACCAGGTCGCGGTAGCGGGCGGACTGGTCGGCGTAGTCGCGCAGGACGTCCGCCAGGGGCATGTCGACCGCGATCCGCATCTCGCGGTCCGGGTCCTCGTCGGTCCAGGGGCCCTCGTCCTCCTCGCCGAGGAAGACGACCTGGAACCACCAGTACTCGACCCAGCGGAGGTGGTTGACGATGCCGGCCAGGGTCATGAGCGGCGAGCCCGGCAGCGGGGCCTTCACGGCGTTCTCGGCCGAGACGTCCTCGCACTTGGCGCGGGCCGTGTCACGGGCGTAGTCGAGGAAGGTGGTGAGCTGGGTGCGTTCGTCCCAGGCGGAGGGGGTGTCGGTTCTTGTCATCGGGGGGATACTCCCGGGCCTGCACCTGCTTGTCGAACCCTTTTACGGGACTCTTCCTCCCCCCTCCTTCGCCACCAGCTCCACCTCGAACCCGTCCTCGTTCTCCAGGTACGCCGCGCAGTGCTCCGGCCCGCCCGCGAACGGATGCCGGTCCGGGAAGAGCAGCGTCCAGCCGTGGGCGGGGGCCGACGCGACCAGCTCGTCCAGCTCCTCGCGGTTCCGGACGTGGAACGCCAGGTGGTTCAGGCCGGGGCGCAGGCGGTCGTGGCGGTCCGCCGTCATCGCCGGGGACTGCTCCACGACCACGTACGTCTCCCCGGTCCTCCAGCTCCGGCCCGCCTGCCAATCCTGGTACGGCTCACAGCCCAGTCGTTCCAGGAGCCAGCCCCAGGACGTCACGGCCCGGCCCAGGTCCGGTACCCACAGCTCGACGTGGTGCAGCAACTCCCGCCCCTCCCAGAGAGATCTATGACGGGAGTTGATCCTGTCAGATCCGTTACGCGGGCTGGATGTGGTGCAGGGCCGCCTCGCGGGTCGTGGGGCCGTGCACCTGCGTCCAGCCGGCCGGTACCGGGGTGGTCGCGGGCCACAGGGAGTGCTGGGACTCGTCGTTGGCCAGTACCAGGTACGAGGCCGACTCGTCTTCGAACGGGTTCGTGGTCAACGCGTCGCTTCCTTTCCGGAGGACAGCCGGGCCGCCAGCGCCGCCACCGTGCGGTGCCGGAAGACGTCCGACTGCTTGAAGACCAGGCCCACCCGGCGGGCGCGGCTGACCAGCTGGATCGTCGCGATGCTGTTGCCGCCTAGCGCGAAGAGGTCGTCGTCCACCGAGACCTGCCGCACGCCAAGTACATCCGCGAACAGGCCCGCCAGGATCTCCTCCTCGCGCGTGCTCGGCGCACGGCCCGCCGCCGAACCCGCCTCGGCCGCCGCCGGTTCCGGCAGCGCCGCCCGGTCCAGCTTGCCGTTGGGGGTCAGCGGGAAGGCGTCCAGGACCAGCAGGGCCGTCGGGACCATGTAGTCGGGGAGTTGCCGGGACGCCTGCTCCAAGGCGGCGGAGACGTCGATCTCGCGCCCCGGCGCCGGTACCGCGTACGCCACCAGCCTCGGCCCCGTGGGCGACTCCCTCGCCAGTACCGCCGCCGCGCCGATCTCCTCCTGCGCCGCCAGCACCGCCTCGATCTCCCCGAGTTCGACCCGCAGGCCACGGATCTTGACCTGGTGGTCGGCGCGGCCCGCGTACTCCAGCGCGCCGTCGGGACGGCGGCGGGCCAGGTCACCGGTCCGGTACATGCGGCTGCCCGACCGGCCGAAGGGGTCAGCGACGAAGCGCTCGGCTGTCAGTGCCGGCCGGTTGAGGTAGCCCGTGGCCAGCTGGACGCCCGCCAGGTACAGCTCGCCCGTCTCCCCCACCGGGAGGGGACGCAGGTCCGCGTCCAGCACGTACAACCGCGTGTTCCAGACCGGGTGACCGATCGGGACGGACACCGCGCCCGGCTCCGGCACGTACTCCCAGTGCGTGACGTCGACCGACGCCTCGGTGGGGCCGTAGAGGTTGTGCAGCGGGACCTCCGGCAGCAACTCGCGGAAGCGGTCCGCCAGTTCCACCGGGAGTGCCTCGCCGCTGCACACCACCCGCCGCAGGCCCGTGCACTCCTTGGCCGCCGGTTCGTCCAGGAACACCTGGAGCATCGACGGCACGAAGTGGAGCGTGGTGATCGACTCCGTGCGGATCAGCTCGGCGAGGTACGCCGGGTCACGGTGGCCGCCCGGCTCCGCGACCACCAGCGCCGCGCCCGTCATCAGCGGCCAGAAGAACTCCCAGACCGAGACATCGAAGCCGGACGGGGTCTTCTGCAACACCCGGTCCTCGGCGGTGAGTCCGTACCGGTGCTGCATCCAGTGCAGCCGGTTGACGATCCCCTCGTGCGGGACGACGACTCCCTTGGGGCGGCCGGTGGAACCGGAGGTGTAGATGACGTACGCGGCATCCCGAGCGCCGGCGGGGCGGGACGGGGTGAACTCGCCCGCGTCCGGGAGCTCGTACCCGTCGAGCACCAGGTGCGGCACCTCGGCCGGCAGCTCCACCCGCACCTCGGAATGGCCGAGCACCAGCACCGGGTCGGCGTCCGAGAGGAGGTACGCGATGCGGTCGGCCGGGTAGTCCGGGTCGACCGGCAGATACGCCGCCCCTGTCTTCAGTACGGCGACCAGGGCGACGACCAGCTCCACGGACCTCGGCACGGTGAGCGCCACCAACCGGCCGGGTCCCGCGCCCCTTTCGGCCAGTACGTGCGCCAACCTGTCGGACCGCTCGTCGAGTTCGGCGTACGTCAGCCGCTCGGCGCGGAAGGCGAGCGCGAGGGCCTCCGGGGTGCGGGACGCCTGGGCGGCCAGCAGCTCGGGCAACGTCCTGGCGTCGCCCGGCAGTTCATGGTCGGTGTCGTTCCACGCCACCTGCTCCACCAGTGCGGCCAGTTCCGTCAGTTCAGCAGATACAGCGGTCACCGCTCCACCCCTCCTCGGGCGTCGACCGGCACCGCGGCCGGCCGCGTGGGCATCTCGCGCAGCCGGCTCACCGGGGACAGCGCGATCGGGATCAGCATCAGGGCGGACAGCACGGCCGCCGTCCACAGCGCCTCGTGGAGGCCGAGGACGCCCGCGAGCAGACCGCCGACGGGGCCGCCGAGGGCGCCGCCGCCGTGCATCATGGTCCGCATCGCCGCGGTCATGCGGGCCATCAGGTTGTCCGGCGTCATGCTCTGCCGCAGGCTGACGATGACTACATTGGCGACGCTCATCGACGCGTAGAACACCAGGAACGACGCGATGAAGACCCCGGTGACCGCGAACTTGGAGCCCGAGGCGGCCGGGATCAGCAGCGGGGCGACGAAGATCCCGGAGACCGAGATCAGATACGCCTTGCCGACGCTCACCGAACGAATGACCAGGCCCGACACCGCCGAGCCGACCAGCCCGCCGACCGCGCCGACGCCCAGCACCAGACCGATGGCCGCCGCCGAGAGATGCGTGCCGCGCACGGCGTACAGCAGGAACAGCGAGTTGATCATGATGCTGAAGAAGTTGCAGACACAGCCGATCAGGGCGATCGCCCGGAGCAGGCGGTTGCCGAAGACGAACTTCAGGCCTTCCGCCAACTCCCTGCGGATACTGCGGTATTCGGCGCGCGGCGGCTCCGGCTCACGCGTCTTGATCGTCATCAGGGAGACGATCGAGATCAGGTAGGTGACCGCGTTGACCGCCATCGCCGTCGGCGCCGACAGCGCGTTCACCAGCACGCCCGCCACACCCGGTCCGGCCACGTCCGCCGACGAAGAGGTCGTGCTGAGCTTGGTGTTGGCCTCCACCAGCTGCTCGCGGTCGCGGACCAGGACGGGGACGTACGACATCCAGCTGACGTCGAACAGCACCTGGCCGACGCCGATGCCGAACGCGAGGGCGTACAGCCAGCTGGTGTTCAGGACGTCGAGCGCGGCGAGGATCGGGACCAGGGCGATGAGCACCATGCGGACGGCGTTGGCGCCGATCATCACCGGGCGCTTGCGGACCCGGTCCACCCACACCCCGAACAGCATGGCGAGGCCGAGGAACGGCACGAGCTGCACGAACCGCAGCACGCCCAGTTCCTCGGCGCTGGCGTCGAAGGTCAGGACGGCGGCCAGCGGCAGCGCGAGGGTGGTGACCTGAGTGCCGTACAGGGAGAGGGTCTCGCCGGTCCAGAAGACCAGGAAGTCCCGGTGCCGCCAGAGTCCCCCGCGTCCCGGGGGCGCCGCCGGTTTCGTCGCCTCTGTCGCCTCTTCGGTCATCGCCTTACCGCTCCCAGCTCCTGTCGGACCAGACCGGCCAGGACGGTCAGGCCCTCGCCGTCCCAGATCGAGTCGTGATCCCCGGCGATCGTGTGCCGGCGCGTGTGCGGGGCGAGGGTCTCCCAGCGCTGGCGTTCGTGGTCGGAGCCCTCCGCCGTCACTGCCAGCACCTGGCCGTCGTACGCGCCCCGGTGCTCGTGCGTGTACAGGGCCGCGGTGTGGGCGCGGAACACGTCGTAGCGCTCCTGGAGGAAGTCCTCGTCGAAGTCGAGGTCCAACTCCTCCACCAAGGGCCACAGTTGCTGCGGGGTGATGTCTTCCGGAAGCGGCGCGACCAACTCGTCGAGTGCGTCGAGGGGTTCGCCCAGCGCCCGTACCAAGTCCCGCAGGAAGTAGTGCAGCAGGTGCTTCTCCGGCGGCAGCGGCTCCGGGCGCGGCACGGTCGCGTCGACCAGCACCAGCAGCGGGACCGACTCGCCTTCCTCCGCCAGGAGTTGGGCCATGTGGTACGCCACGACCCCGCCCAGCGACCAGCCGAGCAGCAGGTACGGGCCGTGCGGGCGGGCGGCGCGCAGGGAGTCGAGGTGCCTGCGGGCCAAGGCGTCGATCGTGGTGAGCGGGGTGCCCCCGTCGTCGTATCCCGGCGCCTCGAAGCCGTACAACGGCTGCCCGGGGCCCAGTAGCGGGGCCAGCCGGGCGTAGCCGTAGGCGGAGCCGGAGACGGGATGGACGCAGTACAGCGGGGGCAGACCTTCGCCCTCCCCGACGGCACCCCCAGCGGGGGCGCCCCCCTCAGGAGCGCCCCCGCCGAGTGCGATCAGTGTGCCGGTGTCAGTCACGTCCGGCCTTCGCGAGGAGTTCGTCGACGGCCGCCGCGACGCCGGCCAGCGTGGCGCCCCCGTACAGCAGTCGTACGTTGATCTTCACGCCGAACGCCTTGTTGATGCGGCTGACCGCGCGCATCGCCTGGAGCGAGCTGCCGCCGAGGTCGAAGAAGCCGGCGTCGGCGCTGACGCGGTCGGCCTTGAGGACCGTGGCGAAGGCCTCGGCGACCTGTTCCTCGGTCGGGGTGGCCGGGGCGACGTAGGCGCGGCCGCCGTCGCCGTCGGTGCCGTAGGTCGGCTCGGGGAGGGCCTGCCGGTCGATCTTCTTGGCGAGGGTGAGGGGGAACTCGTCGAGCTTCACCCAGGCGGTCGGGATCATGTACTCGGGGATGGACTCGCCGAGGTGGGCGCGGAGTTCGGCGAGCGTGGGGTCGGCCTCGCCGAGCAGGGTGTAGTAGCCGACGAGCTGCTTCTCGCCCTGCGGGTCGGTCTTGAGGAGGACCAGGGCCATCCGTACGGCCGGGTGGGCGACCAACGCGCTCTCGATCTCGCCGAGTTCGATGCGCAGGCCGCGCAGCTTGACCTGGTTGTCGATACGGCCGATGAAGTCGACCTGGAGGTCGGGGGTCCAGCGGACCAGGTCGCCGGTGCGGTAGACGCGGCCCGTCGACGCGAACGGGTCCGGTACGAACTTCTCGTCCGTCAGCTCGGGCAGGTTCAAGTAGCCCTGCGCCAGGCCGTCGTCGCCGCCGATGAGGAGTTCGCCGGGGACGCCGATGGGGGCGAGGTTGCCGTGCCGGTCGACGACGTAGTGCAGGCGGCCGTACTCGGGGCGGCCGATGGGCGGGGCCGAGCGCCACTCGATGTGCTCGCACAGGTACTCGGTGCTGGCGATGGCCGCCTCGGTCGGTCCGTAGAGGTTCACGAACTTCCGGCCCGGGATGTTCCACTTGTTGACCAGCTCGGCGGGGAGCACCTCGGCGCCGCCCATGATGTACCGCAGATGCGGGTAGGGCCCGGAGTCCAGCAGGGACAGCAGGGTCGGCGACAGACCGACGTAGGTGACCCGCTGGTCGCGGATGAGCGCGCCGAGCGCCTCCGGCGAGGAGCCGTCCTCCGGCGAGACCAGGATGAGGCTGGCCCCGGTGATCAGGGCGGTGTAGATCTCGCCCTGGGACATGTCGAAGATCAGCGAGGGCTGCTGGAGGAGCCGGTCGGCGGGGGTGAACTCGCCGAAGGTGTGCCGGTAGGCCTCGATGAAGACCCGCAGCGCCTTGTGCTGGATCATCACGCCCTTGGGACGGCCGGTGGAGCCCGAGGTGTAGAGGACGTACGCGAGGGTCTCGCGGTCCGCCAGCTCCTCCAGTTCCTCCTGCGGGCCGGTCTCGGCCTCGATCTCCGGCCAGTCGGTGTCGATGCGGACGACCTGGAGGTCGCCGAGCGGGAGCCCTTCGACCAGGTTGTCGCGGGTGATGACGACCGGGGCGGCCGTGTCCTTGATCATGTACTCGATGCGCCCGGCCGGGTGCGAGGGGTCCATGACCGCGTACGCGCCGCCCGCCCGCATCACGCCGAGCATGGCCACCAGGGCGTCCAGGTCGCGGTCGATGGCGATCGCCACGACCGTGCCGGGCTTGACGCCCTTCGCCCGCAGGTGACGCGCCAACTGGCCGGACCTGTGGGCGAGTTCGCCGTACGTCAGCTCGACGCCCCGGCAGACCGCGGCAAGCGCGTCGGGGGTCTGCTCGGCGACGCGGAGGACGCTGGTGTGGACCGGCTCCTCGGGGAAGTCGAACTCCGGTCCGCGGCCCGCCGCGAGGAGGGTCTCGCGCTCCTTCTCGTCGGTCAGCGGGAGCCGGGACAAGGGCAGGGAGGGGTCCTCGACGACCGCGGTCAGCACGTTCTGGATGTGCCGGGCCAGGGCCTCGACGCGCCAGCCGTCGAAGAGGTCGGTGGTGTACTCGGCGGTCAGCCGCAGCCGGTCGGCGCTCTCGACGAAGGTCAGGGAGAGGTCGTAACGGGCGCGCGGCACCGCGGAGTTCAGCTGCTCGTCGGTGAGGCCGGTCAGGCCCAGGTCGGAGCCCGCCGTGCCGCTGCCGAGGAGCTGGGTGCCGATCTGGAAGAGCGGGTTGCGGCCCGCCTCCCGGGCCGGCTGGACATGGCTGACGATCTGGTCGAAGGGCACGTCCTGGTTGTCGTACACGTCCATGTTGGCGTCCGCGACGCGCTCGACGAGTTCGGAGAACGTGGGGTCCCCGGACAGGTCGGTGCGCAGCACCAGCATGTTGATGAACAGGCCCACGACCTCTTCGAGTTCGGGGTCGGTGCGGCCCAGCATGGGGATGCCGAGGGGGATGTCCTCGCCGCCGGTGTAGCGGCCGACGACGGCGTTCAGGGCGGCGGTGAGCACCATGAAGAGGGAGGCGCCCTCATTCTGGGCGAGTGCGCGGGCCCGGACCAGCAGCTCCGGCGGGAAGTCGTGGGCGAGGGTCCGGCCGTTCTGGGTCGGGGCGGCCGGGCGGGGGCGGTCGGCGGGCATCTCCACCACCGGCAGTCCGGTCAGCTTCTCCTTCCAGAACTTGAGCTGCTCCTCCCACAGGCCGTCCTCGCGCTGCTGCCGCTGGGCGAGCACGTGGTCGACGTACGTCGCCTCCAGCTCGGGCAGGTCCGGCTCGGTGCCGGCGACGAAGGCGTTGTAGGCGCCGGATATCTCACGGTTGACCAGGGCCGAGGACCAGCCGTCGGTGACGATGTGGTGCAGGACCAGGACGAGGATGTGCTCCTCGGGGCCGGTGCGCAGGAGCGAGAAGCGGTACAGCGGTCCCGCGGCGAGGTCGAAGGAGTGCTCGTAGCGCTCGCTCAGCAGGGCGTCGAGGTCATCGGCCGCCGTCGCGTCCAGGACCTCCAGGTCCACCTCCGCCGCCGGGGCGATGACCTGGTACGGGGTGCCGTCGGCGGACGGGAAGGTCGAGCGCAGCGCCGCGTTGCGGGTGACCAGGGAGGTCAGCGCGCGGCGCAGCGCGTCGACGTCGAGGGGGCCGCGCAGCCGGTGGGCGACGGGCACGTTGTAGGTGATCTCACCGGGGCTCAACTGGTCGAGGAACCACAGCTGTTCCTGGGCGTAGGAGAGCGGCGTACGGGCCTGCTCGGTGGTCGCTTCCCGGGTCTCCGGCTGGCTCATGGTCACACTGCTCCACTGGTCGGGTCGTGCACGGCGTCGTGCGAGGCACGGGGCCGCAGGACGGTGTCTATCCGTCGCAGGCCTTCGGTGATCTGGTCGGGTTCGCGGGCGAAGCACAGCCGGAAGCCGTCGGAGGCGCCGAGCGTCTCGCCCGGCATCAGCAGCACCCGCAGGGCCAGTGCCCGGCGGCACAGGTCGAGCGGGGCCTCGCCGGTGAGCAGCCGGAACCACGCGAACGGGGTGCCCTGCGGCTCGACGAGCTCGACGGCGTCGGTGTTGCGGGCGGCCCAGTCCCGGACGACGTCGAGGCCGGCCGTGGTCAGCTCGCGGTACCGGGCGGTGTAGTGCTCGCGCCGCTCCAGTACGTCGCAGGCGAGGGTCTCGCACAGCACCGAGTTGCCGATGTTGGACAGGAACTTCCGCTCGGTGCAGGCCGCGACCAGCTCGGCGGGGCCGTACAGCCAGCCGACCCTGAGCCCCGGGTAGCCGTACACCTTGGAGAGGCTGGACACGGAGAAGGTGCGGGGCAGGCGCAGGGCCGCCGACTCGGCGAGGTCGATCGCGTAGTCCTCGTCGAGGAGGAGGTACGCGCCGGTGCGCTCGGTCAGGGCGTGCAGGGCGGCCAGGTCCTCGTCGGAGATCCGCCGGCCGGTGGGATTGCAGGGCGAGTTGACGACGATCAGCCGCAGCCGGTCCCCGGCGACGGCCGCCGCGGCCTCGACGTCCACCGAGAGGTCGGGGCGGTGGCCCAGCACGTCGACCTGCGCGCCGAGTTCGGCGGGCATGTCCCAGGACTGCTGCCAGCCCGGGCGGAAGGTGATCACCTGGTCGCCGGGGCGCAGCAGCGCGGTGTAGACGAGGTAGAGGGCCTGCTGGGCGCCGTGGGTGACGAGGATGTTGTCCTCGTCGGTGCCGTAGAGCCCGGCGACGAGGGCCCGCAGCCGGGGGATGCCCCGGTTGTGGCCGTAGTCGAGCTCCAGGTCGCCGACGGAGGCGAGTTCGTCGAGGGTGCCCGGGGGCAGGTTGCTGTCGCCGAGGTCGATGTCGTGGTTGCCGGCGGCGTCCTCGAAGACCCAGCGGCGCATGGGGTACGTGGAGACGGGAGCTGCCGCGTAGGTGGTCATCAGGCGGCCACCAACTTCGCGCGGAAGGCGTCGGAGAAGACACCGTCCGCGATGCGTTCGGCGGTCCCGGTCATGGTGACGGCCCCCTTCGGCCCCTCTGATCCCTCGGAGTCGATCGTGACGTCGATACGGCCGCCGGGCATGTGCACCGCCACCTCGTCGTCGACGAGCCCGAGCGCGTGCGCGGCGGACGCGGCGGCGCAGGCGCTGCTGCCGGAGGCGAGGGTGTAGCCGGCGCCGCGCTCGTACACCTCGATGGCGGCCGTGCGGCGGTCGAGGACCTTGAGGAACTGGACGTTGGTGCGGCCCGGGAAGCGGGCGTGTCCGGCGATCAACGGCCCGAGTTCGCGGGCGAGTTCGGCGGCGATGTCGTCCAGCGGGACGACGGCGTGCGGATTGCCGTTGTCCAGCGCGGTCACCTTCAGGCGCCGCCCGCCGGCCTCCAACTCCTCGTTCAACTGGCCGAGTTCGGGGCGCCCCATGCCGACCCGGACCAGGCCCGAGGCCAGGTCCAGGATCCGCACGGGGACGTCCCCGGCGGCCGTGCGGAGCGGGAAGCCCGCTCCGCCGGCCCACACCCCGCCGTAGGTCTCGGCGAGGTGCAGTGCGAACATGCGCAGCCCGTTGCCGCTCTTGTCGCACTCGGTGCCGTCGGAGTTGAACATCCGCAGGGCCACCGGCGCGCCTGGCACCGGCGGTTCGAGCGGCCCGTACAGGATTCCGTCGGCACCGACCCCGAAGTGCCGGTCGCACAGCAGACGTACGGCGTCCGGACTGGGCTTGAAGGCGCCGCCCGGGTCGACCACCACATAGTCGTTGCCGAGCGCGTGGTACTTCGAGAACTCGGAGGTCATCAGGCGGCGGGCCCCTCGGCGAGAGCGGCCTGGTCGTGCTCGTCGCCGTACCACTTCTCGGCCCAGCGGGAGAACGCGATGATCACGATGTCCCGGTTGGCGGGACCGCCGTCGGCGGACTCCACGTCGGTGACGTCGTGAGCGAGGCCGCGGTCGTCGAGGAGCACGGCCTGGCCGGGCTCCAGGGTGCCGGTCCAGAACGGGGCGTCGGCGCCGGGCTCCCACAGCCGGGTCTGCGCGCCGGCCACGTTGTTCTTGTGCAGCACGGCGATCATCACGAACTCGTGCCCGTCGTGGTGCACGCCCTCCGGGGTCAGCGGGCCCGCGTAGTCGCCGTCGGCGCGGGTGCGGTTCTGGTGGACGTTGATCTGCCAGTCCTCGGAGTGGTCCAGGCCCAGCTCCTTGATGCCGTGCGAGATCAGCGGCACGAAGTCCGCCTTGATCGGCTGGTAGACCCGGCGGATACCGCCGCCGACCTTGTTGAACTTGGTGAAGGTCGTGTAGTCGCGGTGCTCCAGGAGCTCGAAGGTCCAGTCCTCGGCGCCCTCGGGGCGCAGCCGGTACTGCGAGAACCGCTTGAAGCGGGTGCCGTTGCCCATGTAGTCGTCGACGGGCAGGTCGTCGTAGGAGTCGAGCAACTCCTGGGAGACCTCCGGCAGTTCTATCACCGCGAATTTCTGTTCATTGAGCGGCATGGCCAAACTCCTTGCGCGTGGGGGTCGTTGACTTGTCCGGAAATCCCACCGTCAGACGGTGACGGCGGGCATGCGCTCGTCGAGGTAGCGGGCGGAGGAGTTGAGCCGCCACAGGGTGCCGCGGGCGATGGCGCGCCGCATGTGCTCCGACTCGGCGGCCGGGATGACCACGTTGTGGAACCAGCCGGCGGCGTGCTGCGAGTCCACCGTGATGTGCAGACGGTGGTAGACGATGCCGACGTCGGGCAGTCCGAGCCGCTCCCAGGCGTGCACGACCTGCACGAAGCGGTCGGGGACCAGCCATTCGGTCATGCCCAGGAAGCCGACGGCCTCCGGGTAGAAGCGGCGGTAACGGGAGAGCAGGACGGCGAGGTTGCCGGAGAGCAGGGCGTTGGCGGTGAGCGAGCGCTCCAGCTCGTCGGCCGGGATCTCGAAGACCTCGAAGATCTTGTTGAAGAGGTGGGTGTGCACCTCTTCGGGCTTGCCGTTGCCCATCTCGTCCCAGAAGTTCTGGGCGATCTCCATCTTGGCGGCGCCGCTGGTGCCGATCTGCATCATGGCGAGCAGATCGTCGAAGCGGCCGTCGACGACCGACTCCTGCATGACGTAGGTGCGCAGGTCGTCGGCGGTGGCGCGGTCGCGGATGAACTCCCGGTAGTACGGGTGCTTGTAGACGCGGTGCCCGCGTGCCAGCTGCTTCAGCCAGGACAGATACGCGGCGGGCTCGGCCGGCGCCTGGTCGATGAGACCGGGCTCGATATGGGCGTCCTCGACCTCGATGGTGGCCTCTTCGAGCAGCCGGGTGATCTCGTGCAGCAGCACGGACCCCTCGGCGGAGGCACCGTCGCCGGGTATCAGGGTGTGCAGTCCGTAGATCCGGGCGAGCAGCAGCTGCTGCCAGTAGAAGGCGTCGGCGTCGCCGAGCCGCGCGTCGGTGTTGAGGGTGCGTACTCCATCCAGGATCGCGTCCCGCTCGAGTCCTGTTACAGCCCTGTCAAGTTCGGCGGGGTCCCACTTCAGCCAGGACGAAACCTGCCCGACGATGGCCTCGTACGAATTCTGCTGCCGGGGCAGAGTCGACTCGCTGAGAGTCATGGAGAGTCTCCTTCTGGGGCGTCCCGCGGTGGCAGGAGAAACGCCCGCAACTGATGTACGGCGTGCTGGTCTTGCACGAACCGATGGCGAACGGAGGCACGGTGACAGCGGTGACGCCCGAGAGGGCTCGGACGTCACTCGACGCGAAGGCACCGGACCAACCGGGAAATGGGGTCGTACACAACCCCTGGAATCGGGACGTCCGGCAGAGCGCTCGCGCTATGCGCGTAGCGGGCGGACGTCCGTGCGGCAGATCGCGCCCCGCTACCTGGACGGGGCGCTCTGAACCGCTCTTGTACGGCCGGGACTCCGGCGCCGCTACCTCACCTGACGGGGGCCACTCCCCAGGCGAAGTCCGCCTGAACAGTCGTCCCGGCCTCATGGCCGTCGGCGATGTGACAGGACCCCAGGACGGTGACGACCAGCGCTGCCGCCGCGGCCACCCCACACATCAGCGCTCGCACGGAACGGATGGAGATCTTGTCGTGCACCCTAGTTCCCTCCCCACAACTTCGGGGGGATCGTCCCCCGGTCGGGAAAATCATGTCCAGCGCACCCGTTTGCTGGGAACGGGCTCCCTGGGGCACGAACACGCAGTGCAGGATGTTGTCGCCACCCATAGCGGGGTGAACACCGGCATAACCGGGCAGCCGATGACATCAGAACTCAACATTCCGGATCTGCAGCGTTACCGGGAGTGCCTGGAGGAGGGCCGGCTGCCCCGGGAGGACACCCCCGAGTCCCTGTTGCGGCTGCGGCTGCTGCACCCGGTGTCGGAGGGCGCGGAGACGGAAGCTGATCACTGTGTACCGGTCTCTCCTAGAGTCGCGGTGGAGTCCCTGGTCGCCCCGCTGGAGGAGGAGCAGCTGCGGCTGCGCGAGCGGATCGGGGAGATCCGGCGGACCCTGGCCGCGTTCGAGGCCGTCCACGACGAGGTCCGCAGCAGGCAGGAAGTGCCGCTGACGCTGCTCGTCGGGGGGTCGGCGATCAGTACGGCGGTGACCGGTTCGGTACGGTCCAGCGAGCGGGAGGTCATCACCGTGCAGCCGGGGGGCGCACGGCCGCCGGAGCTGGTGGGCGAGACGATCGACCTCAACATGCGGACGCTGGCGCGGGGGATTCGCCAGCGCACGCTGTACCAGCACTCCATCCGCAACGACCCGGCGACCATGGAGTACTGCCGCGAGGTGGTGGCGGCGGGCGCGGAGATCCGCACGGTGACCGAGATCTTCGAGCGCCTCATCATCTGCGACGACACCGTGGCGTACATCCCGACCAGCGAGGTCCGCGCCAACGAGGCCCTGGAGATCCGCCACCCGGCCCTGATCCGCTATCTCCGGGCCGGCTTCGAACGCGCCTGGGAGGGCGCCAACCCCATCGAGCTGACCCGCCCCGGCCCCAGCAGGGCGAACGAGGACGCGGTCCTGCTCCGCATAGCCCGCCTCCTGGTCGAGGGCCACACGGACGAGTCGATCAGCCAGCGCCTGGGGGTGAGCGTCCGCACGGTGGCGAAACGAATCAGCACCCTGTCGACAAGGCTGGGCAGCAGAAGCAGGGGCCAACTGGGCTACTTGATAGCGAGGTCGGGCATCCTGGACGGCGTCCAGATGGAGTGATGGGCAGATCTGTTCCCGGCGTGATCTTGCCGACCTGCGGTTTTACGGTCGCGGGGTGGAACGGATCTGCCAATCACCCCCACCTCTCAACCCCGGCCGTCCCCCTGGCCCCTCAGCCCCGCCAAGCGAAGGCCCGGCGGTACGCGCCCGGGGTTGTGCCCGTCGCCGTCCGGAAGCGGCGGCGGAGGTTCACCGCCGAGGCCAGGCCCACCCTTGTCGCCACCGCCTCCACCGGGAGGTCCGTGCGTTCCAGCAGGGCTCGGGCCGCGTCGATGCGGCGGGCCAGGAGCCACTGGCCGGGGCTGGTGCCCAGCTGCTCGGCGAAGCGGCGGGCCAGGGTGCGGGCGGAGAGGCCCGCCCGGTCGGCGAGGCGGTCGACGGTGAGGTCCTCCCCCAGCCGGGCCGACGCCCACTCCAGCAGCGGGGCGAGCGAGTCGTCGGCCCGGGCGGCGGGCACCGGCCGGGACGCGTACTGAAGCTGGCTGCCCTCGCGGTGCGGCGGCAGCACCATGCTCCGGGCGATCTCGGCCGCGTACGCCGCCCCGTGATCGGTGCGCACCAGATGCAGACACAGGTCGATGCCGGCGCCGGTACCGGCACTGGTGGCCACGTCGCCGTGATCGACGTACAGTACGTCGGCCTCGACCCGCACCTCCGGGAACTCGGCGGCGAGCTGGCCGGTGCGGCGCCAGTGCGTGGTGGCCGAGCGGCCGTCGAGGAGCCCGGCGCGGGCCAGCACGAAGGCGCCGGTGCAGATGGAGACGATCCGCGCGCCCCGCCGGTGCGCGGCTCGCAGCGCGTCGGTCACCTCGTCCGGCACGGGCCCGCCGATCTGCTGCCACCCCGGCACGATCACGGTGTCCGCCGCCGAGAGCGCGTCGAGCCCGTCCGTCACCAGCACGGGCCAGCCGACGGTGGTGGGGAGCGGGCCCGGGGCGAGGGCACAGATCCGGAAGTCGTAGTGGACCGGCAGATCAGGCCGTACGGTGCCGAAGACCTCGGCGGCGGAGGCCAGTTCGAAGGGCGACTGGGGCGGGCTGAGGAGGGCGGTCACCCGGTGTACGGCGGTCGCGGCATTCGCGGTGGCGGTGGCGGTCGCGGTGGCGGTCATGGCAGAAAAGTACCCAGGGATGTCTTTCCTGTCTCTTCAGCGGGAAGATCACATGGCTCAGACTGCTCGCATGAGCAAAGTGAACGACACCGCCGACACCGCACAGGGCGAGAAGACGGTCACGCAGACCGACGACGTGGAGCCGGAGCGCGTCGCGCCGGGCATCCTCCGCCGCCGGCTCCCGCGTACCGCCCACGCCCGGGGCTGGCTGATCGACTTCGCTCCCGGCACCCAGTGGCCGGACGTCGACGTCCACGCCACGGAGGAGCGGTACTACGTGCTGAGCGGTGAGGTCATCGAGGGCGAGGAGCGGCACGGCCCGGGCTCGTACGTGGTGTTCGCGCCGGGCAGCAGCCACCGGCCGCGCTCGGAGAAGGGTGCGCGCATGCTGGGCTTCACGGTCCTGAACGGGTGACGTCCGCCGCGAATCCCGGCCCGACATCCCCCCTTGTCGCCGCCCGCGCGGCGGTGACCTGAGAGACTGCCGCGATGGTTGCCCGTTCCTTCCAGGACCTTTCGCTCGCCGGGCTCTACGAGAGCCTCCACCCGTGGGGCCCCGGCGACGACTTCTACCTGGGCCTGGTGATGGCCGCGCCCACGGTGCTCGACATCGGCTGCGGCACAGGGCGCCTGCTCGCCCGCTCCCGCGAACTGGGCCACCCCGGCCGCCTCATGGGCCTGGACCCCGCCCCCGCGATGCTCGTCCAGGCCCGCCGACGCGAACCCCGGGTGGAGTGGGTCCTCGGCGACCTGCACTCCCGCCTCTGGCACCAGGAGTTCGCCCTGGCCGTCATGACCGGCCACGCCTTCCAACTCCTCCTCACCGACGAGGAGTTGCGCACCGCCCTGACCGCCGTACGCTCCGCCCTGGCCGACGGCGGCCACTTCGTCTTCGAAACCCTGAACCCCTCGGCCCGCCCCTGGGAGCACTGGACCTCCGAACGCGTACGCGAGGGCGCGGACGCCGACGGCTCGGTGGCGTGGATGTGGCAGGAGGTCACCGAACCGATCACCGGCGACAGGGTCACCTTCACGGAGACCTACGAGGGCGTCCGCTGGGACCACCCTCAGACCAGCACCACGACGCTTCGGTTCCTGGACTCCTACGGCATCGAGAAGTTCCTGAGCGAGGCGGGCCTGACGGTGGTGAACCAGTACGGGGATTGGGGCAGGGGCCCGGTGACTGCGGAGAGCCCGGAAATCATCACCGTGGCGCAAAACGCCGTTTAGGGGCGCGGGGAACTGCGCGATCAGCCCCCACCGCCCCGCAGCCCACGCAACTACCTACTCCTCCGCCAAGTCCTCCTCCAGCGCAGCCAACGCCGGGTCAAGAACAATGTCCTCGTCCCGCCCCTCAATAGTCGGATCCTCCGGAAAGTGACAGGCGGTCAAATGCCCCTCACGGTTCCCCGAGATCTGAACCAACGGCGGCTCCTCCGCCGCACACTTCTCCCGCGCCTTCCAGCACCGCGTCCGGAACCGGCACCCGGACGGCGGCGAGATCGGCGACGGCACATCCCCGGCGAGCCGGATCCGCTCACGGTCCGGCGCCCCCTCCTCCGTGAGGTTCACCTCGGGCACCGCCGACAGCAGGGCGTGGGTGTAGGGGTGCCGGGGCCGGGTGTAGATGGAGTCACGATCGCCGACCTCGATCACCTTGCCGAGGTACATGACGGCGACGCGCTGCGAGAAGTGCCGTACGACGGCGAGGTCGTGGGCGATGAAGAGGAAGGCGATCCCCAGCTCCTGCTGCACCTTCTGGAGCAGGTTGACGACCTGGGCCTGGATGGAGACGTCGAGCGCGGACACCGGCTCGTCGGCCACGATCAGCTTCGGCTCCAGGGCCAACGCCCGCGCCACACCGATCCGTTGCCGCTGACCGCCGGAGAACTCGTGCGGGAAGCGGTTGTAGTGCTCGGGGTTGAGACCGACGATCTCCAGCAGTTCACGGACCCGTTTCTCGCGGCCCCCCTCCGGCTCGATCCCGTTGATCTCCATCGGCCCGGAGATGATCTTGCCGACGGTCTGCCGGGGGTTCAGCGAGGAGTAGGGGTCCTGGAAGATCATCTGGATCTCGGACCTGATCGGCGCCAGTTCCTTGCGGGAGGCGTGGCTGATGTCCTTCCCGCGGTACGTGATCGTGCCCGCCGTCGGTTCGAGGAGCCGTGTGATCAGCCGCCCGGTCGTGGACTTGCCGCAGCCGGACTCCCCCACCAGGCCGAAGCTCTCGCCGACGTGCACGGTCAGGTCGATCCCGTCGACGGCCTGCACCGCGCCGACCGTACGCCGGATCGGGAAGCCCCCCTTGACGGGGAAGTGCTTGGTGAGCCCCTCGACGACGAGCAGCGGATCCGCACCCGAATCGACGGCTGCCTCGCGCGGGGCCGGGAGGACGAGGTCCTCTTTCATGACGTGTCCTCCTAGGACTGGGACTACGGCTAGCCCAGGCTGGGCTTGATCTCTTCGATGAAGATGGTCCGCTTCTGCTCCGCCGTGAGATGGCAGGCGGAGGCGCGGTCCGGGGCCAGCAGGGGTCGTTCGGAGACGCAGCGGCCGGCGCCGACGCGGTCCTGGAAGGTGCAGCGCGGGTGGAAGCGGCAGCCGGACGGGGGGTTGAGGAGGGAGGGCGGGGCGCCGGGGATCGGCGCGAGCGGGGCGTCGAGGTCGGAGTCGATGCGCGGCATGGAGTTCAACAGGCCCCAGGTGTAGGGGTGTTGGGGTGAGCGCAGGACCTCGTTCGTCGTGCCGCGCTCGATCGCGCCGCCCGCGTACATCACCATGATGTCGTCGGCCATGTCGGCGATGACACCGAGGTCGTGGGTGATGAAGATGATCGCCGAACCGAACTCCTGCTGAAGGTCCTTGAGCAGGTCCAGGATCTGCGCCTGGACCGTCACGTCGAGCGCGGTGGTCGGCTCGTCGGCGATCAGGAGGTCGGGGTCGCAGATCAGCGCCATCGCGATCATCGCGCGCTGCCGCATACCGCCGGAGAACTGGTGCGGGTAGTCCTTCGCCCGTTCCCTGGGGTTGGGGATGCCGACCTTGCCGAGCATCTCCACGGCACGCTCCCAGGCCGCCTTCTTGGAGGCGCCGGTGTGCTTCATGAAGGGTTCGGCGATCTGGCGGCCCACCGTGTAGTACGGCGACAGCGCGGTCAGCGGATCCTGGAAGATCATGGCGACCTTGTTGCCGCGCAGCTTCTCCAGCTCGGACTCGCGGGCGGTCGTCAACTCCTGGCCCTCCAGGAGGATCTCGCCCTCGACGGTGGTGAACTTCGGGTTGTGCAGCCCGAGGATCGTCAGGTTGGTGACGGACTTGCCGGAGCCCGACTCGCCGACGATGCCGAGGGTCTTGCCCCGCTCCAGGTCGAAGGAGAGTCCGTCCACGGCCCGGACGGTGCCGTCCTCGGTCCGGAAGCTGACGTGCAGGTCCCGCACCGAGAGGAAGGCCCCCGCGTCGGACGGGACGGGCGCCCCGGACTCCTTGGTCAGAGTGGTCACGACAGTGCTCCTAATTGCCCGGCTAGGACAGCCGCACGCGCGGGTCGATGAAGGCGTAGCAGGCGTCGACGACGATGTTGCACAGCAGGATCACGGCGGCGGAGAACAGCATCACACCGAGCAGCAGCGGCAGATCGCTGAACTGCACGGACTCCACCGCGAGCCGCCCGAGACCGGGCAGTCCGAAGGTGTACTCGGTGATGATCGCGCCGCCGAGCAGCGAGCTGAGGTCGATGCCGAGGATGGTGATGATGGGGATCAGCGAACCGCGCCAGGCGTACCGGAAGAAGACATAGCGGCCGCTCATGCCCTTGGCGCGGGCGGTGCGGACGTGTTCCTCCTGGAGCTGCTCGATCATCGCGGAGCGCGCCATACGGGTGTACTGCGCGGCGAAGATCGTCGACAGCACGACCCAGGGGATCATCAGCCCGGTGAACCAGGCGGCCGGATTGTCGGTGAGGGCGGTGTACTTGGGCTCCTCGAAGGCGTGCGTCTGGTACACGAGGATGGCGAGCGCCAGCGGGCCGAGGAAGTAGATCTGCATCGAACTGAGCACCATGGAGCCCGCGGTGAACGTCTTGTCGACGAGGGTGCCGCGCTTCCAGGCGGCGAGCAGTCCGGTGCCGAGGCCGACGAACAGGAACACGATCGTGGCGCCGAACGCGAGGGAGAGCGTGAGCGGCAGCCGGTCCATCAGGGTCGACCAGACCTGCTCGTTCGTGTGGTACGAGTACCCGAAGCACGGGGCGGGGCACGGCCCTTGAGGGAAGTCGTCGCGTCCGGTCACCAGCCCGGACAGGAAGATCCAGAACTGTTCCGGGATCGACTTGTCGAGTCCGAGCGTGTGATGGATGTTCGCCAGGGCGTCCGGGGTGCATGTCTTGCCGCACATCAGCAGCGCCGGGTCGCGGGGCATGCCGAAGAAGAGCAGGAAGGCGACCACGGTCAGCAGGACCAGGATCACGAATGAGCCGAGGATCCGGCGGAGGAGGAAGCGCAGCATCTCAGTGGCAGCTTTCGGGCTTCAGGCCTGGGCGGTGCCGGCCGCACCCCTGATGGTCGGGGGCGCGGCCGGCACCGCTTGGACGGGTTACTTCACGAACAGCCTGCGCGGGTCGACGCCACCGAGGACGTCGTCGTACACCATGCCGCCGATCTTGGAGCCGGCGATCTGGCTCTGCTTGTAGTACGCCGTCGGGATGTTGGAGACGACGTCCTTCACGATGTACTCGTTGATCTTGTTCCAGGCCTCGGCCGCCTTGACCGGGTCGGTGATGGCGTTGGCCGCGTCGATGTCGGCGTTCACCTTCGGGTCGTTGATGTGCGAGTAGTTGGAGGAGCCGTCCTGGATCTGGCGGCCGTCGTACAGCGGCGGGATGACGGTCGAGGAGCTCGGCCAGTCGGCACCCCACGCGGTGTGGTAGATGTCGAAGTTGTTCTTCACCTTGCTGACCTGGTCGTAGTACGTCTCGGCCGGGATCTCCTGGCGCTGCACGTCGAAGCCGGCCTTCTCCAGGCCCGCCGCCATGGCGGTGGAGTACTGCTGGCCCTCGGGGGTGTTGATGTAGCCGAAGGTCAGCTTCAGACCGACCTTGCCGGCCTTCTCCAGGAGCGCCTTGGCCTTGGCCGGGTCACCCGCGGGCTTCTTCTTCTTGCCGAAGGGGTCGAACTTCGCGTCGTAGCCGGAGACGGTCGGGCTGATCAGACCGCCGGCGACCTCCATCGCGTCGGTGCCGCCGTAGGCACGGACGAACGGGGTGATGGGCAGGGCGTAGGCGATGGCCTCGCGGACTTCCTTCGACTGCATCTCGGGCTGGGACAGGTTGATGTTCATCTGGCCCACGTACGGCTGGTAGCCGGAGACGGTACGGGACTTCATCGCGGCGTCGTTGAGGACCTTGGTCAGGTTGCCCGCGTCGACCTGGTTGTTGAAGCTGATCGCGGTCGCGTTGGCACCCGAGTCATCGAGGATCGCCTTGGTCGAGTCCTCGAACTGCTTGTTGAACTCGATGTTGAACTGGTCGACGTACTGGTGCCGGATCGGGTCGGTCTTCGCGTCCCAGTTGGTGTTCTTGACCAGCGTCATCGACTTGCCGGACTTGAACTCCTGGATCTTGTACGGGCCCGCGGTCATCGGGGTCTTGTCGTACTTCTCCTTGGTGTCCTTCGCCTTGGACACGAGGGAGTAGCCCGCCATGGCGAGCGCGTACGGCAGGTCCGGCTTGGCCGACTTGAACTTGAAGACGACGGTCTTCTCGTCCGGCGTCTGAAGGACGGTGTCCGGCAGATGCTTGCCCTTGTACGGACCGTCCGGGAGCAGCTTGCGGTACTCCGTGCCCGGGGTGTCCGCCAGCCACTGCTGGATGTAGGTCGGGCCGTTGGAGACGAACGGCGCGAAGAGCCGCTCGAAGGTCTGCCGTATGTCGGCGGAGGTGATCGGGGAGCCGTCAGCCCACTTGATCCCGTCCTTCAGCGTGTACTTCCAGGTCTTGCCGCCGTCCGTGGTCGTACCGCTGTCGGTGGCCAGGTCACCGACGACCTCGTGCTTCTTGCCGTCGTCGCTGGTCGCCTTGTAGCCGGTCAGACCGCGGTGGAGGATCGACGCCAGGGAGCCCTCGTCCGAGACGTAGATCTGCGCCGGGTCGAGGTGTGCGTAGCTGTCGCGCTGAAGCACCGTGACGGTGCCGCCCGCCTTGGCGCCGGGCACCTCGGCGGCCGGGCCGGTCGACGCCTTGGCGTCGCCGAAGGTGATGCCGGCCTGCTGCCGCTCCGCGTTCTCCTTGTCCTGCTGGTTGTTGTCGCTGTCCTTGCTGCCGCCCTCGCTGCAGCCGGTGAGCACGAGAGCCCCCGCCGCCAGCAGTGAGAGCGCGGCGTACGCGCGGCGTCCACCCTTACCCATCACTCAGATTCCACCCATCTAGTGGCACCGGCGCATTGGACACCAGTGCGATGTGAAGTGCGGACCGGCATAAGAGGTGCCATCCGGTCTGTGTCGGGCGAGGATGCCCACAACTGCCTGGTCAGCGCGCCGTCTTGGGGTCGAAGGCGTCCCTGACCGAGTCCCCGAGCAGGTTGAACGCCACGATGAAGATGATCATCGAGATGCCCGGGAAGAACATGTAGGTGATGTCGTTCTGCATCACGAGTTCCGTCGACGCCTTGGAGAACATCTGCCCCCAGTCCGGCGTCGGTTCGACGATCCCGACCCCGAGGAAGGACAGACCGGCCTCGGCGGTCACGAAGTTGGGGAGCATGTAGGTCGACTGCACCAGGATCGGGGTGACCACGTTGGGCAGGATCTCCCGGCGGACGATGCGCGTCGGGGAGGCTCCGCTGACCTTGGCCGCCTCGATGAACTCCCGTTCTCGCAGGGCGAGTGAGGTGCCGCGCAGAATGCGGCCGAGGCTCATCCAGCCCAGGAACCACTGCACCGTGATGAGGGCGACGACCCGGACGTAGACCGGTGTCTCGTCCCGGGGACTCACGAAGAGCGAGACCACGACGGGCATGCTCGCGATGAAGAACAGCTGGGCCGGGAAGGCGAGCAGGAAGTCGATGACCCGGCTGATGATGTTGTCCACCCGGCCGCCCATGTAGCCGGCCGCGACCCCGAGGACGATGCCGGTGAGCACGGTCGCGACGGTGACCGCCAGCGAGATCATCAGCGAGTTGCGGATGCCGTAGAGCAGCTTGGTGAAGACGTCGTAGCCGTTGCCGGGCTCCAGACCGAACCAGAACTCGCCGCTGATACCGCCGTTGGGCTGGAGGGGCACACCGGCGCTGTCGAAGAGCTCGGGGCGTTCGTCCGCGTACACCGTGTACGGATTCTTGCCGTACAGCTTGGCGATCAGCGGGGCCGCGAGGCCGACCACGAAGAAGAAGATCACGACGTACGCCGAGATCACGCCGGTGCGGTCGCGCTTGAAGCGGATCCACATCAGCTGGCCGGGCGAGCGGCCCTCCAGCTGCTTGACCTCGTCCGGTTTCGTCTTCGGCGCTTTGTCGCCGTCGACGACGACCGACGTCCCGCCGTCCTCGATGTCGATTGGACTTGTCACAGTTCGCCCATTTCACAGGTGTGGGTGTGCCGAACCGGCGACCGGCGCAGGGTGTGCGCGATCGCGGATCGGATCATGAAGAAGCGTCAGCGGATGTCACGGCACGGAAGAACCCGCAGCCGGACGCGCGTAGTGGTAAGGGCGTGGCCCGTCAGAGCCGATCGCCGTACACGGGCGCGCGGTTGCCGATCGCTGTGGACGCTGTGACCCACCTGGTGCTTGTGACACCGCGCATGGGACTCCTCCTCATGACTCCACGTGTTCACCAACAGGAGGGGGTTTCACGCCTTTCCTCCGACACCCCTGACGGAGGGTCAGGCACCCCCTGGTGCTCGTGAGTCGGCGCCGTCCCCACGGCGCGAGACCCATTGACCCGAGCGCTACGCGGCTAACTATCTGCCATGAGCCAACTGGCGACCACCGTCTTTAAATCTCGATTCAGTCACAGCTGGCGCGTACATCTTCCGAAATTTGGACAAACTGTCTGCGGGGAGAAGGCCACGAAACGGACGTGTTACATGCGTATCGGGCGAGGATCTCCGCATTACGGACATCGCTCACAGGAACGCGGGGGAACGCGTCTGAAAATGAGTTGCAAAAAGCCCGGGCACCCCCAAGATGGGGGCACCCGGGCTTCGTTGATCGAGAACCGGCCAGGTCGGCCGGCCGGGATCAGCCGTGCTTGGCGCGGCTCGCGGCGCGGGCGCGCTCGCGGGCGTCCAGGTTCACCTTGCGGATGCGAACCGCCTCCGGGGTGACCTCCACGCACTCGTCGTCGCGGCAGAACTCCAGCGACTGCTCCAGGGAGAGCTTGCGCGGCGGGACGATCGCCTCGAACGAGTCGGCCGAGGACGACCGCATGTTCGTGAGCTTCTTCTCCTTGGTGATGTTCACGTCCATGTCGTCGGAGCGCGAGTTCTCGCCGACGATCATGCCCTCGTACACCTCGGTACCGGGCTCGGTGAACAGCACACCGCGCTCCTGGAGGTTCGTCATCGCGAACGCGGTGACAGCGCCGGCGCGGTCGGCGACCAGCGAACCGTTGTTACGGGTCTGGAGGGTGCCGAACCAGGGCTCGAAGCCCTCGTGGATCGAGTGGCCGATGCCGGTGCCGCGGGTCTGGGTCAGGAACTCGGTCCGGAAGCCGATGAGACCGCGGGACGGCACGACGAACTCCATGCGCACCCAGCCGGAGCCGTGGTTCGACATGTTGTCCATACGGCCCTTGCGGACGCCCATGAGCTGCGTGACCGCGCCCATGTGCTCCTCGGGCACGTCGATCGTCATGCGCTCGACGGGCTCGTACGTCTTGCCGTCGACCTCCTTGGTGACGACCTGGGGCTTGCCGATGGTCAGCTCGAAGCCCTCGCGGCGCATCTGCTCGACCAGGATGGCGAGCGCGAGCTCACCACGGCCCTGGACCTCCCAGGCGTCGGGGCGCTCGGTGTCGATGACCCGCAGCGAGACGTTACCGATCAGCTCGCGGTCGAGACGGTCCTTGACCTGGCGGGCGGTGACCTTGCGGTCCTTGACGGCCGCCTTGTTGTCGGCGCCCTTGCCGGTACCGCCACGGCCGACCAGCGGCGAGGTGTTGGTGCCGATGGTCATGGAGATCGCGGGCTCGTCCACCGTGATCAGCGGCAGCGGGATCGGGTTCTCCGGGTCCGCGAGGGTCTCGCCGATCATGATGTCCGAGATACCGGCGACGGCACAGATGTCACCCGGGCCGGCCACCTCGGCGGGCTTGCGGGTGAGCGCCTCGGTCATCAGCAGCTCGGTGATGCGCACGTTGGACATGGAGCCGTCGCGCTTGATCCACGTGACGGTCTGGCCCTTGCGCAGCTCGCCCTGCTCGACGCGGAGCAGCGCGATACGGCCGAGGAAGTTGTCGGCGTCCAGGTTGGTGACGTGCGCCTGGAGCGGGGCCTCCTCGTCGTACGTGGGGGCCGGGATGTGCTGGAGGATCGTGGAGAAGAACGGCTCCAGGCTGTTGGAGTCGGCCGGCACGGTGCCGTTCTCCGGCTTGGTCAGCGAGGCGATGCCGTCACGGCCGCAGGCGTAGACGATCGGGAACTCGATCTGCTCCTCGTCCGCGTCCAGGTCGAGGAAGAGGTCGTAGGTCTCGTTGACGACCTCGTCGATGCGCGAGTCGGGGCGGTCCGTCTTGTTGATGCAGAGGATGACGGGCAGCCGCTGCTGGAGCGCCTTGCGCAGCACGAAGCGGGTCTGCGGCAGCGGGCCCTCGGAGGCGTCGACGAGGAGCACGACACCGTCGACCATCGACAGACCGCGCTCGACCTCGCCGCCGAAGTCGGCGTGACCGGGGGTGTCGATGATGTTGATGGTGATGACGTCCCCCCCGTCCTTCGGGTGGTACTTCACCGCCGTGTTCTTGGCCAGGATCGTGATGCCCTTCTCACGCTCCAGGTCGTTCGAGTCCATCATGCGGTCGTCGACGCCTTCGAGCTGGTGCGCGGCGAAGGCGCCGGCCTGCTTCAGCATGCCGTCGACGATGGTGGTCTTGCCGTGGTCGACGTGGGCGACGATGGCGACATTGCGGATGTCGTGACGCGTCGAAAACGCAGTCATAGTGCGGCGTACTCCCGGAGTCTTAGGAAGGGGCGTCGCGTACGTCTGTGTTACGCGGACCCTGCCGGGCTGTACATGCCACGGCCTCACCCCATGGTACGTGGGATTGACAGGGGCGGCCTCCGGGGGCTGTTTTCAGGCCGCCTTCGCCGCCCTGGAACCGGTCGGACAGCTGCGGGCGGCGGCCTCCCGGCCGCTCTCGCTCGGCGCCGGCTCGGCGCAGGAACGGAGGTCGGAGCCGATCTCGTCCCAGCTGCGCACATGCCCCTTCACCGGCTCACCGTCCTCGCAGGTGTACGTGAAGTCGGCGTCGACGAGATCGATGTAGCTCCAGGCGTAGTAGGCGCCCTTCTCCAGCCCGGTCCCCTCCACGTACGTCCCCTCGTACCGGGAGTCCACCCGCCCGCGCGAGCCGCCGAGCGACTCGTCGACGCCCAGGTGCCCGGCGAGTGAGTCGAGCACCCCCGTGCTGCCCGCGCCGGGCGGCACGGGGCTGACCGTCTGGTGGTAGACGACGGTGTCGACGACCTGGAGCTTGGCGTTGTACGACGCCGTCGTCCTCGCGATCGTGATGGGATCGGCGAGTTTGAGCACCTTCTGCGTGCGCTGGACACCGGACCAGCTGAAGGTCCCGTCCGCGCAGGCTCCCGCCCGCGCGTCCGAGTCACCACTGCACGCCGTCAGCCCCGCCGCGAGGGCGACCAGCGCGGCCCCCACCACCCATGTCCGCATGTACATGCGGACGATGATCCCCTACGCGGATCCCCTACTTCTTCTCGGGGCTCGCGGAGGCGCGGGCCCCCTTCTTCAGGAAACCCATGTCCTCGTAGACGGGCGTCTGGAACCCGAAGGCGCCCGCGTTGACCACGTTCTTCCTCGCGGCCGTCAGCTGGGGCCGCTGGTACAGCGGGATGGAGCCCGCCGCCGCCCAGATCCGGGAGTCCGCCTTGCGGATCAGGCCCCGGCTCTCGCTCTCGTCGAGGGTGGCCACGGCCTGGTCGAAGAGCTGGTCCACCTGGTCGGTGCCGACGCGGGTGTAGTTCTGCTCGACGTTCAGGGAGCCGTCGGCCGCCGGGACCGGCTTGGCGAAGATCGGGCGGGCGTCGGTCGCGGGGAACGCGGAGGCCGGCCAGGAGTACAGCGCCAGGTCGTACTGGCCCGAGGCGATGTGGTCCTTGAAGTAGCTCTCGTCC
This sequence comes from Streptomyces sp. NPDC046909, assembly GCF_040644695.1. NCBI lineage: Bacteria > Bacillati > Actinomycetota > Actinomycetes > Kitasatosporales > Streptomycetaceae > Streptomyces > Streptomyces sp. NPDC046909. Next base: position 94,350 of record NZ_JBEYXC010000012.1, read on the forward strand.
TCGACCTTGGTGATCTCGGTACGGATGCCGACCTTCTCCAGCATCCCGGAGATCCGGTCGGCCACCGTGCGCAGCGTCTGCGAGCCCGGCCCCGACGGCAGCACGAACCGCAGGGTGAGCGCCTTGCCGTCCTTGGCGAGCGCGCCCGCCGCGGCCCCGGCCGGAGCGGCGGTGCCGCGCGGGGCGTAGGCGCCCGGGGCGCCGCCCTGCTTCAGCTTGTTCGCGTACTGCTTGCCGTCCTGCGCGAGATGCTTGGAGCCCTCCCCGCTCTTCCCCTGAGCCTTCTGGGACTTGGGCTCCTTGTGGGACTTGGGCCCCTTGGGGTCCTTCTTCTTCTCCCGGTCGGCCTCGCGCCGCGCCTTGTCGTCCTCGCCGACGATGTACGTCCCGTCGTCGCCGCCCTCCGACTCCTCACCGGCCTTCTCGCCCTCGGCGCCGGCCGCCTTCTCCCCCTTCTTCTTCTCCTCCTTCACCGGGCCGCCCCGCACCCACCCGGCGTCCGCGAGGAGCGCCTGGGCCTCCTTGGGGTCCTGGCCGCCGAGCGCACCGCTGTTGTCGGCGTACGCGGACTGCCCGGAGAGCGCGAGATGGCTGCCGACCGGTACGGCGGGCAGACCGAGGGGGGTGAGGACGACCTCGGCGAGCGCCTCGCGGTCCAGGGCCCGGGCGACGGCACGGCGGACCCGCTCGTCGGCGAGGGGGCCGCCGGCGCCGTTGAGGGCGAGCTGGGTGTAGGCGGGCTCCAGGGAGCGGCGCACCTCGAAGCCGCGCAGCGCCTGCTGCTGACGGGCGTACTGGGTGACCGCCTTCTCCTGCTTCTTCCGGGCGCTGATCTCGTCGTCCGCGGCCTCCTCGTCGGAGCCGTTGGCGACGGCCCAGGAGCGCAGCGAGTCGGCGGCGGAGAGGTCGCTGCCGGGGCCCATCAGCGGGGTGCTGCCCGCGCCGCGCTGCGCACCGGCGGCGACGGTGATCCGCTTCACCGACTCGGGGTCGATCTCGGCCAGGTCGAGCTTGCCGGCGGCCAGCGCGGCGGCCCGCTCGTCACGCGGCACGGCCCGCAGCACGATCTCGTTCAGCTTGGCGGGGTGGCCCCACCAGCGGGGGTTGCGGACGAGGGTGACCTCGTCGTCCTTGCGGTTCACCTTCTTCAGCGTGAAGGGACCCGCGGTGACCTTGAGCTTCTTGCGGGCGCTGTCGTTGAAGGAGTCCGGGGTGCCCATGACGTCCTTCGGGTACAGCGGCGAGAACAGCGACTTCCAGTCGGCGTACGGCCGCCCGAAGGTGACCTTGACCTCCAGGTCGTTCTTCCCGCGCTCGATCTTCTCGATCCGGTCGTACCCGGCGTTGCGGGCCGTCCAGTACGCGGTGTCCTTCCCGGACAGGGCCCGCCACTGCGCGGCGAAGTCGGCGGCGCCGATCTCCCGGCCGTCGCTCCACACCGCCTGCTGGTTCAGCTTGTACAGCACGACCTGCTTCGGCTCGGTCTCGACGACCTCCGCCTTCTCCAGGTAGTCCGGGTTCACCTGCGGACGCCCGTCGGCGTCGAGCCGGTACAGCGAGGGCAGCACGGCCTGCGCGACCCGGCTGGTGGTGCCGTCGGCATCGGCCTGGAAGGTGTTCAACGTCTCCGGTACCGAGTCCACGGCCCAGTGCAGGGTGCCCCCGTCGGCGACCAGGGAACGGTCGGCGGCGGCGATGTCCTGGTCGGCGAGCGGCTTTCCGGCCGGATCCTTCGAACTACAGCCGGCGAGCACGGACACCGCGAGCGCGCCCGCGGTGAGGAAGGCGGCCGAGCGCATGACCGCGCGCAGTCCGACGCCGTCGTGAGACATGCCGCATACCTCCGGGGTTGCGCCGCCGGTTTGGATCACGTTTGGCGGTATATGGAGCTGATCAGATGTATGCGGCCACTGAAGAGGAAAGGGTTCGGCGACAGCGGGCGACACGGCGAGGACGGGGCGGAACCCCACCCATGCGGCGCAATGGCGGGCGTACAGGGGGCGCGCACGGAGGCTCACGATCCGCCAATCCATGCACATGCCTTCCCACCGGCAGGTGTGACGCGCAACACTCGCAGGCGCACATGCACGTGTTGCCGCCCTAAGTGAGGTCACGTCATGTCCGTGTACGACGAACTGGCATCGGCACAGCGCTCGCTCGACGAGCTGCTCCGGTATGTGAAACGCCTGGAACAGCAGTTGGGCAGCGGTGGTCTGGAGATGCGCCGCGTCCGGGTGGACGCCGACCGCCTCCGCGAAAGCCTCGCCCTGCTCAAGGAGGCCGACCCCGGGCTCGCGAAAGCCAAGCGCCCGGACCTGGTCTCGATCCCCGACACCCCGTACGACAACAGCCTCTGGACGGACTCGGACGACGAGGGACTCGGCGCCCGCGACCGCCACGCCCCCTGAACCCGACCGGAGTCATGAATTGGCCACTGGTACGGAACCACATCTGAACAGCGGCGGCGTACGCACCGGTACGCGCGCCGCGATCGACGCCCCGCATCTGCGGACCGACCGCTGGTGGCTGGCGCCCGCCGCCACCGCCGCCGGGCTGCTCGCCTTCATCGTCTACTCGACCTGGCGGGCCTTCGCCGACACGGACTACTACGCGGCGCCCTACGTCTCGCCGTTCTACTCGCCGTGTCTGGCCGAGCGGTGCGAGCCGATGCGGCACGGCCCCAACTGGGAGCTCTTCGGCGGCTGGTGGGGCATCTCCCCCGCGATCATCATCCTGATCTTCCCGCTCGGCTTCCGCCTGACCTGCTACTACTACCGCAAGGCCTACTACCGGGGCTTCTGGGCGTCCCCACCGGCCTGCGCGGTCGCCGAGCCCCACCAGAAGTACTCCGGCGAGACCCGTTTCCCACTGATCCTCCAGAACCTCCACCGGTACTTCTTCTACGCCGCGATCGTCGTCGCCGGAATCCTGACCTACGACACGGTGCTCTCCTTCCGCAACGAGAAGTACGAGTGGGGCCACATGGGCCTCGGCACCCTCGTCTTCCTGCTGAACATCACGCTGATCTGGGCATACACCCTCTCCTGCCACTCCTGCCGACACATCGTCGGCGGCAAGCTCAAGCACTTCTCCAAACACCCCGTGCGCTACAAGGCCTGGCAGTTCATCGGGAAGCTGAACGCCCGTCACATGCTGCTGGCCTGGGCGTCGTTGGTGAGCGTGGCACTCGCCGACTTCTACGTATTCCTGGTCGCCTCCGGCGCTTTCGATGATCCGACCATCTTCTAGCGGAAAAGGAGGGGCTTCTGATGTCCGTGGTCGACCGCCAGGAGTGGGACGTCGTCGTGGTGGGCGCGGGCGGCGCGGGTCTCCGCGCCGCCATCGAGGCACGCGAACGTGGCGCCCGTACGGCAGTGATCTGCAAGTCCCTCTTCGGCAAGGCGCACACCGTGATGGCCGAGGGCGGCATCGCGGCGGCGATGGCCAACGCCAACGAACACGACAGCTGGCAGGTCCACTTCCGTGACACCATGCGCGGCGGCAAGTTCCTCAACCAGTGGCGGATGGCCGAACTGCACGCCCAGGAGGCCCCGGACCGGGTCTGGGAACTGGAGACCTGGGGCGCCCTGTTCGACCGCACCAAGGACGGCCGGATATCCCAGCGCAACTTCGGCGGCCACGAATACCCGCGCCTGGCGCACGTCGGCGACCGCACGGGCCTTGAGCTGATCCGCACCCTCCAGCAGAAGATCGTCTCGCTGCAACAGCAGGACAAGAAGGAGACCGGCGACTACGAGTCACGCCTGAAGGTCTTTCAGGAGTGCACGGTCACGAGGGTGTTGACTGTGTCTGACAGCGGCTCCGCCGCGGGCGGCTCACGCGTCAGTGGCGTCTTCGCCTACGAACGCGAGTCCGGCCGCTTCTTCGTCCTCGAAGCCCCCTCCGTAGTCATCGCCACCGGCGGCATCGGCAAGTCCTTCAAGGTGACGTCGAACTCGTGGGAGTACACCGGCGACGGCCACGCGCTGGCCCTGCTCGCGGGCGCGCCCCTGCTCAACATGGAGTTCGTGCAGTTCCACCCGACGGGCATGGTCTGGCCCCCGTCGGTCAAGGGCATCCTCGTCACGGAGTCCGTGCGCGGCGACGGCGGGGTGCTGCGCAACTCCGAGGGCAAGCGGTTCATGTTCGACTACATCCCGGACGTCTTCAAGGAGAAGTACGCCCAGTCCGAGGAAGAGGGCGACCGCTGGTACGAGGACCCGGACAACAACCGCCGTCCACCGGAGCTGTTGCCGCGTGACGAGGTGGCCCGGGCGATCAACTCCGAGGTGAAGGCGGGCCGCGGCTCCCCGCACGGGGGCGTCTTCCTCGATGTGTCGACCCGGATGCCCGCCGAGGTCATCAAGCGCCGACTGCCGTCCATGTACCACCAGTTCAAGGAGCTGGCGGACGTCGACATCACGGCGGAGGCGATGGAGGTCGGCCCGACCTGCCACTACGTCATGGGCGGCATCGCGGTCGACTCGGACACCGCGGCCGCACGCGGCGTACCCGGCCTGTACGCGGCCGGCGAGGTGGCGGGCGGCATGCACGGCTCGAACCGCCTCGGCGGCAACTCCCTCTCCGACCTGCTGGTGTTCGGCCGCAGGGCGGGCCTGCACGCGGCGGAGTACGCGGCGTCGCTCGCCTTCGAGCGCCCCGAGGTGGACGACGTCCAGCTCGACATGGCCGCCGCGGAGGCCCTGCGCCCCTTCTCCGCCGAGGGCCCCGCCCCCGGCGAGGACGACGGACGCCCGCCGGAGAACCCCTACACCCTCCACCAGGAGCTCCAGCAGGCCATGAACGACCTCGTCGGCATCATCCGCCGCGAGGGAGAGATGCGGCAGGCCCTGGAGAAGCTGGCCGACCTTCGCGTACGGGCTCGTCGAGCCGGGGTCGAGGGCCACCGCCAGTTCAACCCGGGCTGGCATCTCGCCCTGGACCTGCGGAACATGCTGCTGGTCAGTGAGTGCGTGGCGCGGGCCGCGCTGGAGCGCACCGAGTCGCGCGGCGGCCACACCCGCGAGGACCATCCGACGATGGACCGCAAGTGGCGCCGCGCCAACCTCCTGTGCCAACTGACCGACCCGACGGGCGGGTTGGCGGCCACGGACCCGGTCCGCGGCCAGATCGACCTCACCCGCGAGACCACCGAACCCATCCGCCCGGACCTGCTCGCCCTCTTCGACAAGGAGGAGCTGGTCAAGTACCTCGCCGAAGAGGAGCTCTACGAGTGAGCAGCTACGAGGCCCGCTTCAAGGTGTGGCGCGGCGATGTGAAGGGCGGCGGCCTGGAGGACTTCGCGGTCGAGGTCAACGACGGCGAAGTGGTGCTTGACATCGTCCACCGCCTCCAGGCCACCCAGGCCCCCGATCTCGCCGTCCGCTGGAACTGCAAGGCGGGCAAGTGCGGTTCGTGCTCGGCGGAGATCAACGGGCGGCCGCGGCTGATGTGCATGACCCGCATGTCGGTCTTCACCCGGGACGAGACGATCACCATCACACCCCTGCGCGCCTTCCCGGTCATCCGCGACCTGGTGACGGACGTCGGCTTCAACTACGAGAAGGCGCGCGAGGTCCCGGCGTTCGTACCACCGTCCGACCTGGGCCCCGGCGAGTACCGCATGATGCAGGAGGATGTGGACCGCTCGCAGGAGTTCCGCAAGTGCATCGAGTGCTTCCTGTGCCAGGACACCTGCCATGTCGTCCGCGACCACGAGGAGAACAAACCGGCGTTCGCGGGCCCGCGGTTCCTGATGCGGGTGGCCGAGCTGGACATGCACCCGCTGGACGCCGCCGCCGAGTCCGGCCTGGACCGCAAGACGACCGCCCAGGACGAACACGGCCTCGGCTACTGCAACATCACCAAGTGCTGCACGGAGGTCTGCCCCGAGGGCATCAAGATCACGGACAACGCGCTGATCCCGTTGAAGGAACGGGCGGTCGACCGCAAGTACGACCCGCTGGTGTGGCTGGGGTCGAAGATCAGGAGGCGGACTTCATAGAGAGGTGCTGCACATACAGGCCCAGGAAGGACACGGCGACGCCGGCGATCGCGTACCGGAAGTAGTCGCTGCCCGGCCCGGCGAGCGGACCGAGGAAGAGGAACGTGCCCACCCCGGCCGTGTGGGTCAGGGTGCCGTACCCCCACATCCTGGGGCGCAGCACCTTGGCCCGTCCCGGCCCCGGTATCAGCCAGCCGTTGAGGACCGCGGCAAGACCGATCAGCACCCCGGCCACCAGCACCCCGACGGCCATCACCATCAATATCTCGTGCACGCCGATCATCGTCGCACCAGGTCGAGGACGCGCACCAGGTTGTGCTCGGCAATGGCGCGCATGGATTCCGTAAAGGGAAAGTCCCCGTCGAGCAGCCGCAGCGGCCCGGCGACGAGGGAGAGGTGCATGGCGAGGCGGTAGAGGCGCAGCCGGTCCTCGTCGAGCCCCGGGACGCGCAGGACGTCGTAGTGCGGTCCGAAGCGCAGCTCAAGGAACACGTGCTCCCACTCGACGTCGAAGTACATGAGCCCCTCGATGTCGATGAGGGCGGGATGCCCGTGCCCGTCCAACAGGACATGGTCGGGCCCGAGTTCGCCATGGATGAGGGCATGACGGGCACGCGGCCGTACAGCGGCGCCCAGCTCCCCGATCCTCTCCGTCAGCCGGTCGGCCACGGCGCCGATCCGCGCATCGCGTCCGGTGGCGAAGGCGATGTCCCTCAGAGCCCCCTCGGCGACCCGCTCCTCGCACGAACCGGCCGCCGACGCACCGCCGTTGTCGACGACCACGACCTTGCCGAACCCCGCCCCCTCATGGGCGTGCAGGGCGGCGAGCTCACCGGCCAGCCGCTCCAGGGCGGCACGGCCCGCGACCGGATCCCTGTCCAGCGCCTCCTCCAGGCTGCCCCCGGTGACGTCCTCGGTGACCGCCACGTCCGAGGGCACCAGCGCGTGCGTGGCGTCGGCGTACAGCAGCCGTGGTGTACGGACTCCGGCCGCCGCCAGCCGGTCGTGCGCGGCCGTGAACACGTCGAGGCTCGAACCGGCCGAGAAGGGGTCGCTCAGATCGGAGGGCCCGGAGTCCCAGTAGTCCTCGTCCGCCGACCAGACATAGGCGACGACCGTGCTCCCGTCGTCGAGGGAGAGCCGGTAGACCCCCTTCTTCGAACCACCGCGCAGCCGGGTCACGCCGGCCAGGGTGCGGTGCGGGCCGAGGGCGGCACGGGCGAGGGGTGCGAGGTCGTCGCGGGTGAGGAACTTCCGGGGCGAGGTCATTCGGCAGATCGTGGCAGCGGGGCGGGGTGGGGCGCAGCCGGATTTCCACGACACCGGCGATGCGTTTGCCGCACCCCGGTCGCGGCGCCGCACACCCACCCATACGCTCCGAAATGTGACGTCATCCTTGATCCGGGGCCGGCCGCGACGCGCGGCCTCGCACATAGCCGTGCGGGTGACGCACACGCTGCTGGGCGGCCTGGCCGGGCTGGCGTGGCTGGTGCTGCCGGGAATGACACTCGACGAGGGGACAGCGGCGGCGGAGCCCCGGGCCGGGGCCGTGCAGGAGACAGGGGCCGTGCGGGAGGCAGCGGCTCAGGACGACGACTCCCCGACCGCCGACCTGGTCCTCCCCCTCCTCGCGGTGGGCGCCGCGGGCGTGCTCGGCGGATACGCCTACATAAGGCGCACGCGACGCCCCCACCCCCACACGACCACCCCCACCGGAACCCTGGTCGCCCCCTGGACCCCCTCCCCCGACGACCTCGACCAACAGGCCCGCGCCCTGCTCGTCACCGCCGACGACAGCGTCCGCACCAGCCGCGAGGAACTCGCCTTCGTCGGAGCACAGCTCGGCAAGACCACCGCGGCCCCCTTCGCGGCGGCCGTACAGGACGCCGAGGCCGAACTGGCGGCCGCCTTCCGCATGCGCCGGCAGTACGACGAGGGCATACCGTCGGAACCGGCCGCCCGACGGCACGCACTCGCCGGGATCGTCGGCAGATGCGAGGAAGCCGGACGCAGGCTGGACGCGCAGGCACCCGCATTCGACGAGGCGAGGGCACTGGACGAGGAGGGCATCGCCGAGGCCCTGGAGGCAGCCGAGACCCGCTTCCGGGCCCTGGCCGGCCGCACCGGAGCCGTCGAGACCTTGTTCACCACGCTCCACCAGCGATACGCGCCCACCGCCACCGCGCCCGTCACCGGATACACCGAACAGGCCAAGGACCGCCTGGTCTTCGCCACCCTCCACCTCAACCAGGCCCGCCAGTCCACGGACCTGGCCGCCCCGGCCCGAGCCGCCTCCCACCTCCGCGCCGCCGAGGCCGCCGTCACCCAGGCCGAAATCTTCCTGAACGGCATAGAACGCCTGGCCAAGGACCTGGCAGCCGCCGATGCCCTGATACCGGCGACCCTGACCGGAGCGGAGGCGGAGCTGACGAAGACACAAACGCGCCCGGCGCACGCGGACGCCGCCCTGGCCGCCGTACGAGAAGCACGCACCACAGGCCCGTACGACCCCCTGGCCGCCCTCCACAACATCGTGCAAGCGGTCACGCCCCCGACGGCGGACCCGACGGCCGGAGTCCTGGGCGCAGCCGCCGACCTAGTCGCCCGCAGCACCACATCCGCCACCGACGACTTCATCGCCACCCACCGAGGGGCGGTAGCCACCACCGCACGCACCCGCCTGGCAGAGGCGGACCGACTCCTCCCGGAGAACCCGGCGGCCGCAGCCACCTACGCCCAGGAGGCCAGAGACCTGGCCGAGCAGGACGTACGCACACACGGCAACCCGGCGGCAGAGCACGAGAGCGGGTTCGCAGGAGCGGTATTGGGCGGAATCCTGCTGACGGACGCAATCCCCGCAACCTACGGCGGACCTCGCACTCGTGGCCGCCGGGCGCCGAGAACCCCCTAAGGGGCGCGGGGAACTGCGCGACCAGCCACAGTCAACCCGCAGCCGCCGCACACATCCCAAGCACCCCACCCCCCAGGCGAACTCAGAACAGGCTCAACAACGCCTCCGCCGGATCCGCCAACCCTGTCTCCCCATCAGGCAACGGCAGCTCGAACCACACGGTCTTCCCCCGAGGTGTCCGACGCGACCCCCAAGCCGCACTCAGCAGCCCGACCAGCTGCAACCCCCGGCCTCCCTCGTCCGTGTCCCGCGCCCGCCGCCGCCGAGGCTGCACCAGCCCGGAGTCCCACACCTCGCACACGAGGGTCTGGTCCAGCAGCAACCGCAACCGGATCTCGCCCTCGCCGTAGCGCAGAGCGTTCGTGACCAGCTCACTGACGAGCAGTTCCGCCGTGTCGACCAGCGGCTCGAGGTCCCAGGACAGCAACTGCCCGCGCGCGTACTCCCGGGCCCGCCCCACACTCCGCGGCTCACGCGGCAGCGTCCAGTCCCCGACGGATTCCGCCGGCAGCCCCTGAACCCGGGCCATGAGCAACGCGATGTCGTCCTCGCCGTGATGCGTGTCGAGGGTGTTGAGAACGTGGTCGCAGACGTCCTCAAGGGGTCGGGTGGGGTCGGTCAGCGCCCCCACGAACGCCTGGAGCCCCTCGTCGAGGGGGTGATCGCGGCTTTCGACCAGTCCATCCGTGTAGAGCGCCAACAGGGCGCCTTCGGGTAGTTCGACCTCCACCTCCTCGAAGGGCTCCCCGCCCACGCCGAGCGGCATGCCCGGCGGGACGTCCAGCATCAGCGCCGCTTCTCCCGGCTCCACGAGCACCGGCGGGAGGTGCCCCGCGTTGGCGAAGGTGCAGCGGCGGGTCACGGAGTCGTAGACGGCGTACACGCAGGTCGCGAGATACACCTCGGACAGATCCGCCTCACGGGGCCGCCGCGCCGCCCGGGTCGCCTGCTGAACGCCTCCCGGCGCCCCAAGACCCCGCGCGATCTCGTCCAACGCGCTGAGCACTTCCGCCGGTTCGAGGTCGAGCAGCGCCAACGTACGCACCGCGGACCGGAGTTCACCCATCGCCACCGCTGCCCGCAGACCGCGGCCCATCACGTCCCCGACCACCAACGCCGTACGGTGCCCCGGCAGTTCGATGACGTCGAACCAGTCTCCACCGACCTCGCTGGGACGGTCGGAGGACGAATTCCCGGGCAGGTAGCGGCACGCGATGTCGAGACCCGAGGCGACCGGGTCACCCGGGGGCAGCAGGGAGCGTTGCAGTATCAGCGCCCGCTCGTGCTCGCGCCGGTACAGCCGCGCGTTGTCGATACAGACCGCCGCCCGCGCCGCCAGCTCCACCGCGAGGTCACGGTCCCGGTCCCCGAACGGCTCGCTGCCCTTCGTCCGGGCGAACTGCGCGAGTCCTACGACGGTGTCGTGGGCGACCATCGGCACGGCGAGGGTGGACTGCACGAGGCCGCCCTCCTCGGCCGGGATGAACTGCGGGCGTGCGGTGCGCAGGGCGTCCGCGCAGGGCGAGTTGAAGGGGTAGTGGTGGACGGCGCCGACCGAGACGGGCGGGCCCGAGTTGATGAAGGGGGCGTCGGAGACGGCGCTGGCGAAGGCGACGCGGCGCAGTTCCGCGCTGCCGTCGGCGAGGCCGGGCGGGGTCTCGTCGCCGGCCAGGAGGCCCTGGTAGAGGTCGACGGTCGCGAGGTCGCAGAAGCCGGGGACCACGACGTCGAGGAGTTCGCGAGCCGTGGTCTCCAGGTCGAGGGAGTTGCCTATGCGGGCGCCGGCCTCGTTCAGAAGGGCGAGATTGCGCCGTGCCGCGGCCGCTTCCCGGGCCGCCGCGCGCCGCGAGGTGATGTCGATTCCGAGCCAGGCGATGCCGATGGGGCGCCCGGAGCCGCTGTGCACGCGGTAGAGGTTGACGGACCAGTGGCGGCGGTCGTCCGAGCCCGGCACGAAGCCGGTGACGTGCATGTCCGTGATGGAGTTGCCGGTCTCCAGGACCCGGCGCAGCGTCGCGGCCACCCGCTCGGCCTCCGGGCTGCGCAGATAGTCGTGGACGCCGCGGCCGCGGTGGTCGTCGGGGGTGCCGCCGAACGTGCTGGCGAACTGCTGGTTGGCGCGGCGGACCCGCAGGTCGGGGTCGATGAGCAGGAAGCCGAACGGAGATTGTCCGAAAATCGACTGCGATGCGGCGAGGTCGGTCTCGATCCTGCGCAGGGTGCGGACGTCCACGACGATGCAGACGGCGGCCCGCTCGCCCTCCTCGGTCTGCGTCGGCATGACGTAGACCTCGGCGAGGCCTTCCTCGCCCGCCTCCCGCTCGGCCGTCTCCGGCACCCGGAAGGGGACCACTCCGGTCCACTCGCGGCCGTCCAGGATCTCGGCCATCTTCCGCTGGCCGACCTCGCGCTGCTCGGGGTCGATGAACGCCTCGATGGGGTCCATGCCCACGGCCCGGTCGGCGGCTATCCCGAAGAGCTGCTCGGCGCGCAGGCTCCACTGGTCGACGAGGCCGTCGGGGCCGATGGAGAAGGACGCGACCTTGATGTAGTCGTAGATGGAGCCGGGCGGGCTGCTCTGCCACATCGCGTCGGCGGCTCCGCCGGACTCACCCGAGGAGGCCAGGTCTGTTCCGCCCGAGGCACCACGCGTCGTATCCGCCGCGGTGTCACCCACGGCGGGTGACCTCGCGCCGTCCGACGGGTCCTCGGACTCCGTGGCCTTCGCTGGTATCTCGCTCACGCGAACCGTCCCCTCCAGCTCACCGCGTCCGGCACCGGTCACCGGCAGCGGCTGCCCGCAGTATCCAGCACTACGGCGCCGCACAACACGGTGTTCACGATCACAGCACGGTCCCAGCGTTTTTTGGACCGCACCGCGACAACACTTCCAGTCTTCTAACCAGCCAACACACTGTCGAATCACGCTCTCCGGCGGCCGCCAGTGGCCTGAACCAGTCGCTGGACAGCACGGCCCCGGCCGTACAGTCCGTAACCGTCCGATTCATCCCGGGACCGCGAGTTCGAACCACACCGTCTTGCCCGCCTCACCGGGTCTGGTGCCCCAGCGGCGCGAGGAGTGGGCGACCAGTTGCAGACCGCGCCCGCTCTCGTCCTCGGGGTGGGCGACGCGCTCCCTGGGCGGGTCCGGGAGCGGGTCGGAGACCTCCACCAGCAGGACACCGCCGACGCCGTCGAGGCCCGTGGGACGCACGAGGCGTACGCCGATGGGGCCTGTGGCGTGCCGCAACGCGTTGGTCACCAGCTCGCTCACCAGCAGGGCGGTGATGTCGGCGACGCTGTCGAGGTCCCAGTCGCGCAGCCGGGCACGGACGGCCGCGCGGGCGGCGCGTACGGCGCCGGGATCCGCGGGGAACGTCCAGTCGGCGCAGTCGCCTTCGGTGTCGATCACGCCGATCACTTCCCAGGCCACACCCATGTCCGGTTTCATGGGGTTAATGGGCACATACCCGATATCAGGGGCGCGGTACCGCACCGAAGGGCGCGTTGTGGTGCGAACGGCGTAGACAGGGGAGCGCCCAGGAGGACCGGGCACCTGAACAGAAGAGAAGAACCGAGCACCTACAGGCGAGCGGCGATTTTCCGGACCGCCTCCACGTCCTGGTCCAGCCACGGTACGTCCCACAGTTCGGCCGGTGTCAGCCAGCGCAGGTCGTCGTGGTCCTGGAGGGGCTTGGGGTCCGGGGAGGCCGGGAGCAGGCGGGCTGTCCAGATCTGGAGGACGTACGGGGGTCGCAGCGGCCACTCCCCCGGGATCCGCTCCCCCACCTCCGCCGCCACCCCCAGCTCCTCCCGGAGCTCGCGGGCCAGGGCCGCCTCCGGGGTCTCGCCGGGTTCCACCTTGCCGCCCGGCAGCTCCCAGCGGCCGGCCAGCTCGGGGGGTGCGCTGCGGCGGGCGGCCAGGAGGCGGCCGGTGTCGATGAGGGCGGCTCCCACCACCACGATCGGTTCCGTCATGCGCCGGAGCCTACGGGAGGGAGCCGGCGGTCAGTTGTGCGTGGCGTTGCTGCCGTTCTGGCCGATGCGTTCGACCCAGTAGAGCTGCTTGTGGCCGCGGTCGTCGAGGCTGTCGGCGATCTTCTGGGCCTCGGCACGGGTGGCGTAGCGGCCCACGCGGTAGCGGTTGCCGTTGTCGTCCTGGCGTATGACGAGCCAGGGGAGTGTGATCGTGCCGTCGTTCATCGCGCCCCACCGCCCCTTCCCGCCCCGGCCCGCCCGGGTGCCGTCCCCGGCTTCCGCCGTGCCCCGCCCGCTGAGGAAACCGCAATCCGCATATGCCCGAGCCTACGCCTAACCTTTACGCAGCGAACACGGATTCTCACAAAGAGGTACGCAACCAGCCAGAACGCAGGGGGCGCACGGCGTTGAACGCGCCGTGCGGGGGCGGGAATGCGTCCGGTCAGAAGGGTGCGGGCACGCCCGGGGTCACCTGCGAGAACGGCCAGATTCCAACGGCGTTCGCATGGGCCCCGGTTGGACGGGTACTGGGGTCAACTGCCGAAGCGGCGTGCGCTACTTCACCGGAAGGTGGTAGGCGACCCGATAGCGGTCCGCCGGGATCACTACGTCGGCGGTCTCGACGGGGCGGCCGGAGGCGTAGAACGTGCGGTGGACGACCACGACCACATGGCCGGGGACACCGCCCAGGGCCAGGAGTTCCTCGGCCAGGCCGGGGCGGGCGCCGACCTCCTCCGTCACGTTGTCCACGATCACGTCGATGGCCCGCATGCGCTCGACGACGCCCATGCCGCCGAGGGGGCCCTCCTCGGGCAGCATCACGGGGGTGCGGCCGGTGACGGCGAGGGGTTCCCAGGAGGTGGAGAGCATCATCGGCTCGCCGTTGTCCCGGTAGACGTACTTGGTGCACATCACGCGGTCGCCGGGCCGGATGGCGAGCCGCTCGGCGACGGCGACGCTGGCCTCGGCCTGGGCGCTGCTGGACTCCCAGGTGCCGCGCGAGTCGCCGTCGGCCTGCTCCTGGCGGAAGGGGGTGGCCCCGCCGTCGGGGCGGAAGCCGGAGCGGGCGACCCGGCGGGGCACGGGACGCTCCCGGACGTATGTCCCGGAGCCGGAGCGGCCCTCGACCAGCCCCTCGGCCATCAGGACCTTGCGCGCCTCCAGGGCCACGGTGTCCGAGACGCCGTACTCCTCGCGAATTCTGGCCTGTGAGGGCAGCCGGGTGTGCGGTGGCAGCGAACCGTCGGCGATCTTCTTGCGGAGATCACCCGCGACACGCAGATACGCCGGCTGCTCACCGAATGTCACTGGCCGCTCCCATCAGGTTGTACAGACAGCAACAGCGTGGCAACCGTGGGTTCCGCCATGCAAGCAAAGGCCAGGGAATCACTCGATGTAGTGACATGTGCCCGCGCCGGGCTTTACGCAGGCACTTTCTCCCCGCTATGGAGGCGATCACACATCGAGTTCACCGCCGCTTCCGCCACCGCCCCCGCTGCCGTCGTCCTCGTCGTACGACGGCACGGTGGTGGCCAGGCCCAGAGCTTCGCGGGCAGTGACCGTGCTCTCGCCGTCCACGAAGTCGTAGGCGATGTCGTAGTGCTCGTAATAGCCGTCGACGTCCTTGGCGGCGGCCGCCTTCGTCCACTCCTTCCGGGCCGCCTCCATGCCCTTGACCATGTCCGCCACGGGCTCGCCGGCCCCGGCGGACCAGGAGTGGCCGCGCAGCGCCCCGGCCTGCTCGCCGAACGCGGCGGCGACGTCGGAGGCCCAGTCCTTGTTGGCCGCGAGGTCGTCCTCGGCGTAGTCCACGGGCTCCTCGTACAGCACCTCGTCGAGGGCGTTGGAGGCCTTCAGGAAGGCCAGCTGGTCGGCGTCGAGCGTGGTCTCGTCGTTGCGGAGCGAGCCGGTCAGGCTCTTCTTCTCGTCGACGTTGCCGAACAGACAGGTGACCTCGCGGTCACCGAAGGTCCAGCTCTCCTTCGACGGCACGAGGTAGTAGACGTCCACATCCGCCGGTACCGCCCAGGCGTCCATGGCGTACGTCTCGGGGAGCGCGTAGCACTTGTCGTCGGCGGTGTCCGTGAGCTCGTCGTCGCCCGGGAAGGGGCCCGCGGGGAGGGTGACGACCGCGAACACCTCGCCGTGGTGCGCCTGGGAACAGGGCACCTCGTCGACGTCGTACGCCTCGCCCGTCAGAGAGCCCGTGCCGGAGTCGAAGCAGTCGCCCTTGGCGAGCGCGTAGGCGGTGTCCCGGCCGCTCGCGGCGTCCTTGAAGCCCTCGACGACGTCGGACGCGACGCCGGTGGACAGCGTCACCGTCCACAGGACGAGCCCGACGGTGGACAGCACGGCCCCCGCGACCGCCATGCCCTTGCCGCGCTCGCCCTTCCTCCTGATCTGGCTCAGCGCGATCAGCCCCAGCACCAGCCCGACGGCCGGCAGGAAGCAGAGGATCCCGAGCACCAGCGCGGCGATGGCGACCCCGTTGACGGGCACGGGCTGCGCGTATCCGCCGTACCCGTAGCCCCAGGGTCCGGGCGGGGTGTACGGGCCCGGCGGGTACGGCCCTTGGGGCTGCTGGGGGCCGGGGGGCGGCGGTATGGACACGGGCGGCGTGCTCCTGGCTCAGTCGGGTGGGAACTTGCGTACGACTGGGCGCATGGTAAGCGCGGGGTGAGCTGGGGCGGAACGGCGGTCACGAATACGACGATCCGGGCGGCCGGCCTCGCGCCTTCGAGAGTCCGCGCGAGGTCGGCTGCCCCTGTCGTCCTAGAACTGCAGCGCCCAGGCGTCGATCCGCCCGGTGTCCAGTGCCGCGTTGTCGCTGACCCGCAGCCGCCAGGTGCCGTTGGCGACCTCGGAGGAGGCGTTGACGGAGTAGGTGGTGTCGATGTTGTCCGCGCTGCCGCCGGTGCCGTACGCCTTGAGGGTGTACGCCGTGCCGTCGGGGGCGATCAGCTGGACCTGGAGGTCGCCGATGTAGGTGTGGACGATGTGGACCTCTACGGCGAGGGCCGCGGGCGCGTTGCCGGTCACGCCGGAGACCGTCACCGGGGACTCCGCGGTGGAGTTGTCGGCGATCGCGTAGTCCGCGGTGTTCTCGAAGCGCGGTCCGGGCGGGGTGACGGTCCCGCCGGGGACGTTCAGGAGCCGGTTGGGCGAGCCCGTGCCGGGGCTGGTGACGACGCCGGTGGAGGCGAGGCTCACCAGCGCCGAGGAGACCTGTGCGGGGGTCGCCGTCGGGTGGTCCGCGAGGTACAGCGCCGCCGTGCCCGCGACATGCGGGGTCGCCATCGACGTACCGGAGATGGTGTTGGTGGCGGTGTCGCTGGTGTTCCACGAGGACGTGATGGACGAGCCGGGCGCGAACAGGTCGAGGACGGAGCCGTAGTTGGAGTAGCTCGCCTTGGCGTCCGTCGAGGTCGTCGCGCCGACCGTGATCGCCTCCGTGACGCGCGCGGGTGACCTGGTGGAGGCGTTGGTGGTCTCGTTGCCGGCCGCCACCGCGAAGGTGACACCCGACGCGACGGCGTTGCGGACGGCCGTGTCGAGGGCGGTGTCGGCGGTGCCGCCGAGGGACATGTTGGCGACGGCCGGCTTGACGGCGTTCGCGGTGACCCAGTCGATGCCGGCGACGACCTGGGCGGTCGTACCGGAACCGGAGTTGTTGAGGACGCGGACGCCGACGATGTTCGCCTTCTTGGCGACACCGTAGGAGGTGCCGGCGACCGTGCCGGCCACGTGCGTGCCGTGGCCGTTGCCGTCCTGGGCGGTGTTGTCGTTGTCGATGGCGTCGTAGCCGTAGCGGGCGCGGCCGCCGAAGTCGCTGTGGGTGATGCGGACGCCCGTGTCGATGATGTACGCCGTCACGCCCGTGCCCGCCGAGTCGGGGTAGGTGTACGAGCTGTTCAGCGGGAGCGTCTTCTGGTCGATGCGGTCCAGGCCCCAGGAGGGCGGGCTGGGCTGGGTCGCCTCGATCGAGAACGTGCGGTTCTGGACCACGGAGGCCACGGCCGGGTCCGCGGCGAGACGTTTCGCCTCGGCCGTGGAGGCTTCGATCGCATAGCCGTTGAGGGCCTTGGTGTACGTGCGCTCGATGTCGGCGCCGTACCGCGCGGCGAGCGCCCGGCCCTGGGCCGAGCCCGCCTTGGTGTCCGCCTTGAGGGTCACGACATAGCTGTCGGCGACGGCGTTGGCCGCCCCCTCGTACTGGATGCGGCCTTCGGGAGCGGCCGTGGCGGGGAGGGCGGAGACCAGGCTCGCGGCGAGGGCGGCGGTCACTGCCGCGCCGAGCACTGCGTATCTTCGATTACGCATCACTGCCATCTGAGGGATCCTCCTCAATCGGTGGTGCGTTCGCGGGGACTCTCTATGTGCTCATGTCAATTTCCTGTGGGGCCGCTGTGCGCCCGCCGAAAGATTGATGCCTCCGCAGGAATTGCACAAGGGGCCCCGCAAGGACCGCGAAGGGCCGCGGGGCCCCCTCTACGCTGCGATCATGACCCCACTGCCGGACTGTTACTGCCCCACCGACGGCACCCGCGTCCCCGGCGGTTCGCTTCTCTGGTGCTGCCCCGTGTGCCGCGGCCCCCTCGACCTCGACTTCCACCCGACCCCGGCACCCCTCAAGTCCCTCACCGGGAGGGCGAATTCACTGTGGCGGTACGCGGAGACCCTGCCGCTCGCCACCCCCACGGTCTCCCTCGGCGAGGGCCGCACCCCGCTGGTCCCCCTCCGCGAAGGCGTCACCGCCAAGCTCGACTTCCTGATGCCCACCCTCTCCTTCAAGGACCGGGGCGCGGTGCTCCTCGCCGAACTCGCGCTGCGGCTCGCACCGCGCCGGGTGATCGCCGACAGCAGCGGCAACGCGGGCACGGCGATCGCCGCGTACTGCGCCCGGGCGCGGCTGCCCTGCACGGTGTACGTCCCCGAGGGCACGTCGGCGAAGAAGCTGGAGCAGATCGGGGCGCACGGGGCGCGGCTTGAGGTGGTCGCCGGTGACCGTGAGGCGGCAGCGGCTGCGGCCCGCGAGGCGGCGGACGCGGACGGCACCTTCTACGCCTCCCACGTCTTCAACCCGTACTTCCTGCACGGCACGAAGACCTACGTCCACGAACTCTGGGAGGACCTCGGCGGCCGCCTCCCCGACGTCCTCGTCCTCCCCGTCGGCAACGGCACGCTCCTGCTGGGCGCGGCCCTCGCCATCGCCGAACTCCACGCCGGCGGCCTCATCGACCGACGGCCCGCCCTGTACGCCGTCCAGGCCGCGGCGGTGGCCCCGCTGGCCCATGCCTGGCAGGACGGCGCCGAGGATCTCGTCGGTACGACGGCCGTGGCGCCGACCCTCGCCGAGGGCATCGCGATCCCCCGCCCGCCCCGGGCCCGGCAGATCCTGCGGGCGGTCCGGGAGTCGGGCGGCACCTTCGTCACCGTGACGGAGGATCAGATCCGGCACGCTCAGAGGGACTTGGCGTCAATGGGGCTGTTCGTGGAGGCGACGGGGGTGGCTTGCTGGGCCGCGGTGCGGGAGGGGGTGCTCGGGGAGCGGAGGGGGGTGGTGCCGTTGTGCGGGGCGGGGCTGAAGTCGGGGGTGGCGGAGGGGTAGTTGGTGCTGACGGAGGGGTAGTTGGGGTTGTCGGATGGGTGGTTGGGGTTGTCGGATGGGTGGTTGGGGCCCGGATCCCAGGCCGTCAGTCGTCGAAGCCCGTCGCCCTGGTGCTCTTCTCCCACGCCGCGATGTCCTCGCGCACCTGGTCCAGGTGGGCCAGGACCGCCGTGACGCCGTCGTCGCCGAGCGGGAGGCGGAGGGGGGTGCGGTCAGCGTGGAGCGCGGCCAGGATGAGGGCCGCCGCCTTGGCCGGGTCGCCGGGCTGGGAGGCGTGGCCGCCGGCGACGAAACCGCGGGTGGTGCTCACCTTGGCGTACACCCCGCTGTCGGCGCTGACGCCCGCCCGGTCCGCCTCGAACAGCGAGGTCCGGAAGGCGCCCGGCTCCACGATCAGCACCTTGATGCCGAACTCCTCGACCTCGTCCGCGAGCGCCTCGGACATGCCCTCCAGGGCGAACTTCGTGCCGCTGTAGGCGCCGAAGCCCGCGAAGGACATCTGCCCGCCCATGCTGCTCATCTGCACGATCGCCCCGGAACGCCGCTCGCGCATGGACGGCAGGACGGCCCGCACGAGCGCCGCGGGACCGAAGAAGTGCAGGTCGAACAGGGCGCGCAGCTCCTCCTCCCCGGTCTCCTCGACGGCGCCGACGTGCGTGCGGCCCGCGTTGTTGACCAGTACGTCGATCCGCCCGTGCCGCGCGACCACGTCCCGTACCGCCGCCTCGGCGGCCGCCGTGTCGGAGACGTCCAGGCGCAGCGCCTCCACCCGGTCGGGGTGGGCGGCGACGAGGTCGTCCAGCGCCTCGGGCCGGCGGGCGGCGCCGACGACGATGTCGCCGTCGGCGAGGGCGGCCTTGGCGATCTCCCGCCCGAAGCCGCTGCTCGCGCCCGTGATCAGCCAGACCTTGTTCATCTCGGATCTCCTGCCAATGTCGGTGTCAGTGTCGTGTCGGTGTCGGTGGCTCGTGAACCAGCTTGCTGCGGGTGCGGCTTGTCCGTCCAAGACCTACGGTGATAACCGATGGCTATGACCACGGACGTGCATCTCAGGGACCTGCGCTACTTCCTCGCGGTGGCCGAGGAACTGCACTTCACCCGCGCCGCCGAGCGGCTGTACGTGTCCCAGCCCGCGTTGAGCAAGCAAGTGCGGGCGCTGGAGCGACAGTTGGGCGTCGAGCTGTTCCGGCGGGACCGGCACGGTGTGGCGCTCACCGGGGCGGGCGAGGCGCTGTTGCCGTACGCCAGGCGGGTGTTGGACGCGTGGGCGGAGGGCGCGACGGCGCTGGCGACGCGGCGCAGCACGCTGGTCGTGGGGATGAGCACCAGTCCGGGGCGCGGTGGGCTGCTCCCCGCCGTCCGGTCCCGGTTCACCGCCGCCCATCCGGACGCGGAACTCCAGGTGCGGCAGGTGAGTTGGAGCGACCCGACCGCGGGGCTCGCGGACGGGGACGCCGATGTCGCCTTCGTCTGGCTGCCGTTGCCCGACGCGGAGCGCTACACGTGGACGGTGGTCGCCGAGGAGCCCCGCCTGGTCGCCCTCCCGGAGGGCCATCCCCTGGCGGACCGGGCCGAGTTGGACTTCGCCGACCTGGCCGACGAGCCGTTCCTCGCCCTCCCCCGCAGCGCGGGCCCGCTGCGCGACTACTGGCTCGCGCTGGACGAACACCCGGGGCGCACCGTCCGCGTCGGCGCGGAGATCGCGGGGACCGAGGAGACGTACGAGGCTCTGGTCGCCGGTCTCGGGATCTGCCTGGTGGCCGCGGGCAACACCCCGTTGATCAGCCTGGGCGGGGTGGTGACGCGGCCGGTGCGCGGGGTCAGCCCGAGCCGTTACGTCCTCGCCTGGCGCAAGGGCGACCGCAGGCCGCTGGTGCGGGGATACGCGGAGGCCTGCGCGGCCGTACGCCTGAGCATCGGATGAGCACGGCCGTACGCCTCAGCACCTACGCCTCAACACCGGATCGGCACAACGGACTTCGGGCGCAACAGGAAGCACGGGGGGTACCCTGTCGCCACTGTGCGTGAGGAGCCGCCGACGCGACACGGGGGGACGGGGCGGATGGTGCAGACGGTGGAGCCCCGCAGCAGTCAGCCGGGGGAGTTCGAGGACGACGACGAGCAGCGGCGGCTGTCGGTGTTCCATCTCGTCGGTCTCGCGGCCGGCGGAGTGATCGGTTCGGGCTGGCTCCTCGGTACGCACGAGGCGTACAAGAAGGCCGGTTCGGACGCCTATCTCGCCTGGGTCTTCGGCGGGCTGCTGATGCTCCTCATCGCCGCGGTCATGGTCGAGCTGGGCACCGCCGCGCCCAAGACCGGCGGGCTGGTCTTCTGGCCTCTCCAGAGCAGCGGCGCGCTGGTGGCGACGGTCGTCGCGGCCGGTCTGTGGATCTTCTACGCGATCAATCTGGCCAGCGAGGCCGTCGCGATGGTCAGAGGCCTCGACCCGTGGATGAAGGACCTGCTGGACGAGTCCGGCACCCTGACGCCCATGGGCTGGTGGTGGGCGATGACGTTCATGGCGGTGATCGCCGCGGTGAACCTGGTCGCCCCACGGATCTTCTTCCGGATCAACTCCTGGCTGACGGTGGCGAAGATCGCCGTACCCGTCCTGGCGGTCGTCCTGCTGATCGTGGCCGCCTTCGGCCCCGACGGTGTCCCCGAGAGCCGGCCCAGCCACGGTCTCGGCCCCGACGCGGCGATGGGCGCGGTGGTCAGCAGCGGGGTGATCTTCGCGTACGTCGGCTTCCAGGGGCCGCTGGATCTCGCCGGGAACATCAAGCGGCGCGGGATAGGAGAGGCGGCCCGGCTGCGGCGGGCGGTGTTCGGGACGATCGTCGGCTCGATGATCCTGTACATAGCGCTCCAGGTGGTCTTCACCCGGTACGGCAGTCCCGGCGCCGGGGAGTCGAATCCGTACGCCCAGTTCGCGGATCTCGCCGGGCTGATCTGGGTCGGCTGGCTGCTCAGGGTCGTCGCCGTGGTCTCCCCCATGGGCGCCGGGCTCGTCTTCGCGCACGCTGTGACGCGCGAGGTCGCGGCGCTCAGCCGGGCCCATCTCACCCACCGGGGCTTGCAGACCGCCCGCAAGGCGACCCTGAACCGGCGGTACGACGTCTACTGGCTGGTGCTGCTCGTCGACTTCTTCGTCGCGGGGACCGTGCTGGTGGCGGTCGGCGGCAGCTGGATGACCCTGGTGGAGATCACCGGCGTCCTGACACTGGTCGTCTACGCCGTCCCGGGCGTCGTCCTCGTGTCGCTCCACGACCATCTGCCGGGCCACTCCGGAACGCGCCGACGCGTCCACGAGGTCCTGGCGCGGACGAGTTTCGCGCTCATCGCGCTGATCCTGCACCGGGCGGGCTGGGGGTCGCTGTGGCGGGGCATGCTGACCCTCGCCCTGGGCTCCGCGCTGCTGCTGTTCCTGCCGATCCTGGCCCGTCTGCTGCCCGCCTTCGGACGGGTCTACGACGCGAAGGTGCACGTCACCCTGTTCCGTGACTGGCGCACCAGCCCCGCGGCCCAGGGGGCGATCTGGCTGATCGGCTACCTCTCGGTGCTCATGCTGCTCACCCTGGTGGGCGGGACGTCCTTCGGCAAGCACCACGAATGGACCCTCGGCGCCCTGGCGGTCGGGACGGCCCTGCTGTCCTTCCAGGGCCTGGTCGTGGCATCCCGCCGGCACATGGCACAGGTACCGCCGATGCTGCCGAAACCGGCGGCGAGCGGGGTCAGCGAGTGACGGCCGGCCAATGACGGCTGAGCGGACCCGGTGACGTCGGCTGCGGTACGGCAGCGCCGCCAACGGGCGCGGGACTGTATCGATGTGCGGCTTCGCCGCGTGGGCGCGACCAGCCACGACGGCGCCGCAGACGAACGCCGACACGTCGCCGCACATCCAGCGGAGCGCTTAGCGCAGGGAGCGGATGACCTGGCCCGCCTCGTCGTGGAAGCCGCCGTCGCGCAGGACCTTGACGGCCGCCTCCCGGCGGTGGGTGTCGGACCAGCGGCCGACCGTGGCGCGGAGCAGGAAGTGGCGGTCCTCCTCGGGGAGCCGGCTGGCGCAGAGTCTTTCGACGATCACCACGACGTCCTCGGGGGTGACCCGCTGTTCGTTCTCCAGGCAGCGTTCGAGCAGGTCCCAGCCGTCCTTGTGCAGCGCCTGGTCGGGGTGGTCGTAGAGCCGGGAGGCGATCTCGGCGATGACCGCGCCGGAGCCCGCGGACTGCCGTACGGAGTCGGGCGGGTCGGCCAGTTCCTTGCAGGCGAGGTAGACGGCGTCGCCGCGTCCCGCGCCGCGCAGGCCCTCGACGTACTCGACGAACAGGGCCGCGCCGGCGCCTTGTTCGAGGATGTGCACGGCGAGCCGCTGGGCGATCGTCTGGGCCGCGCGGTTGCGGTCCCGGGTGCCCTCGATCCGGCCGAGCAGGGCGACCAGGTCGGCGCCGGTGCGGCCGTCGGTGTGCACGGCGGCGGCGAACCGCAGCAGCCGCCGGCACTCCGCGTCGGCGTTGACGTTGCCCAACACCGTGTCCAGGCGGTCGAGTTCGCGCGGTGAGCGCGCCTTCCCGTCGCCGCCGGCCACGATGTCGGCGAGCAGATCCTTGGTGGTCCGGGTGAGGATCTCGGACTCGTGCCAGAACCGGACGATCTCGGCCAGCTCCTCCAGGTTCTCCCGGCACGCCGCGTGCCGCCGGATCCCCTCGCACTTCTCGGTGAGCGACTCCTTCGTCAACTGGCCGCAGATCTCGACGATGTCGTACTGCGAGCGCCGTCTGCCGACGTGCTCCATGAGGGTGTCGCGGCGGTCCGTGCCGGTGGCGATCAGCTGGGCGATGATCCGCCGCGTGTCGTGGACGTGCTCCAGGAGCCGCAGCTGGGCGTCGATCCACTCCTCCAGGATCCGCTCGGAGGGGCTGAGTTCGTGCAGCGCTCCGGCGAGGTCCTGGAACTCCCTGGGGACGTTGTCCGAGGCCTCCAGCGAGCCGTCGTCGGTGATCGCGAAGAGGGCCTGGCGCAGCAACTCGGCGGCTTCCTCGGCGCAGTTCTCGTCACGCAGCGCGATGTAGAGCAGCGCCTTGTCGAGGTTGGTGCGTCCGGAGCCGGGCGTGGTGAACACGCTCACGGTCCGGTCCACCATCTCCTGCTTTCCGGCCTGTCGGCACTCCCGGATGAACACGGCGACATCGAGGACGGTCCGCTGGCAGGCGATGTCGTGGATGACGCCGTAGGTGAGCCGCAGGCCGCTCCCGTCGCTCGCCTGCTCGGCGTCCCACTGTTTGATGGCGAGTTCGGCGGCTTGCAGGATGTTCCGGCTGAGCGCGGCGGTGGCGAGCAGGTTGATGGCGTCCCGGTTGGGGAACTCGCTGGCGGAGGTGATGAGTTCGTCGATGGAGCGTTTCAGGGCGAAGGCGTGCAGGGCCCGGATAGCGGTGGCGGGCCGCGGCTCGGAGACCGAGACCTTGCCTTCCCGTATGGCCTTCATACGGCGCTTGAAGGTCTCCACCGAGCAGGTGGTCACCCACTCGTAGCCGACGCTCCACGCTTCCGCGGCCCCGTTGTCGGAGCCCTTGGCCTCCTGGCCGTCGCTCATACGCGCAGGACCTTGTCCACCTGGTTCCAGTAGCGGGCGAAGGCGACAGGGTCGGTGAACGCGGTGTTGGCGCGGTCGTCTATGTACGACGCGAGATGCCGGCTGGCCTCGTCGGGCTGGGCGCTGAGGAGAGCGACGACGTCACCGGTCTTCCCCGCGTCCTTCAGCAGCTCCTCCAGCCGGTCGTCCCGGTCCAGCATCAGCGTCCTGACCCATTCCTCGGGGGCGACCGGGAGTTGGGGCGCGAGGTCGCGGCGGGTGGGCTCCATGCGGTTGGTGAACAGCGGCGTGCCGTCGCGGGCGTCGTTGAGGGACATCCTCGGCACCTGGTGCCGGGCGGCGGGGCAGCGTTCCATCTCCCGCTTCACGGCCTCCCGCAGCAGGCCGATGGTCAGCTGATGGTTGTAGTCCTTCGTGCCGTTCTGGAGTATGCGCAGCAGGTGCCCGCTGAACGGCGTGCACTGCGCGAGGTCGCCGGGCAGCGAGGAACAGCCGTCCGCGGAGGCGAAGTTGAGGTTCTTGACGGCCGTGAACACACAGGTGCCCTCGTCCAACTCGCCGAGCACACCGGGGAGCAGCGGCTCCTCCCCCAGCTGCGGCAGCAGGTTGGAGTAGCAGCAGTCGGCGATGAGCACCTTCAGCCGCGCCTTGGCCTTGCGCATGACCCGGTAGACGTACCAACTCGACAGCCACGTCCAGGGTTTGTCCTGGTGGGAGGAGCCCACGGAGAAGTGCACCTGGGCGCCGGGGAGGTCGCTCCAGTACTGGCCGTGGCCGACGTAGACCACGAGCAGTATGTCGTTGGGCCCCGTCTCGTCCGCGGCCTCCTTCAGCGCCTTCATGACGCCGCCGGTCGTCTGGACGTCCTCCTCGCCGAGAACCCGGCAGGAGTCCGGGCCCCACATCCCGTCGGCGGCGAGGACCTCGCCGTACATGCGCGCGCTCGCGCCGATCGACGGGTGACTGTCGATCCCGGAGTCCGGGGCGTACCGCCCGGGTCCGATCACCACCGCACGGAAGGCCATGTCAGTCGCCTCGCTGGGTATCGGGGGTGGGTGGGGGGTCGGGCACCGGCTCGGTGTCGACGGTCGCCTCGGGTGGCTCAAGCCGCTCGCGGCGCCAGCGCTCGACGACCCGCTTCACCGCGGCCACCGTCGCCTCCAGGGTCATCTCTGCGCCCTTGACGGCCACCGCCACGAGGATGATCTCGACGATGCCGCCGGACAGCACCCGCCCCTCGTCGACCGGTTCCGGCCGCCATGACAGCCCGGTCTCCGACTCCAGCTCGGCGAGCATCCGGTCGGGATCGTCCAGCCCGGTCAGCCCCTTGACGGACACCGAGATCCTGGTCGCCATGCACAGCCTCCCCCATGTGCCAACACCCGTACCAGCGTACCCATTTGGGGCCGCGTCATCCGGAGGACGGCGAGGACGGATCTCGGGAGAGGGGGACCGGCTCGGGGCACGGCGGCGGAAGCCCGCTCACTCGGGCGCGCGGCCCCGCTCACTCGGGCGCCGTGCGCTCCCCGTCCGGCAGGCCGAGGCGGGCCTGCTCCTCCTCGACGATCCGGCGGGCCAGTTCGGTGTCGGACACGTCGATGGCGTCCGGGGTGGCCTCGGCGACGGCGCTGCGCCGGGCGTACGCGTCGAACAGGCGGTTCTTGTTCTCCAGCACCTTCACCAGGCGTTCGTCCACTCCCCCGGTGGCGAGCAGGCGGTGCACCCGGACCGGCCTGACCTGTCCCATGCGGTGGGCGCGGGCGACCGCCTGGTGTTCGAGGGTGGGCTTGGTCTGGGGTTCGCAGAGGATGACGACCGAGGCGGCCTGGATGTTGAGCCCGAGGCCGGACGCCTGGATCTGTGCCAGGAGCACCGCCGGTCCCGGGGCCACGCCGAACTCGTCGACGAGCTGCTGCCGCCGCGCGGCCGGGACGCTTCCCGTAAGCGGCCCGAACACCCGGACGCCGCCCGCTGGTTGGGCGGTGAGCGACTCCGCCACCACCCCGAGCACGTCCTTGAAGTAGGAGAAGACCAACGTCTTCTGCCCGTTCTCGCCGGCCTCCCGGACGATCTCCCGCAGCCGGTCCAGCTTGGCCGACTTCTCGGGGCGCGCGTACGCGGCCCGGCGCATCGCCATGAAGTTGCCTTCGAGTACGGCGTCCCGGTAGGCCTCCTCGTCCGCCGCGCTCAGCTCCTCCCACTCGTCGGTGCGCTGGAGGCTGGGGAGTTCCGTCAGTACGTCCTGCTGGTTGCGGCGCAGATAGACGGGGGCGACGGCCTTGCGGAAGGCGACCGAGCCGCCCGGCGCGTCTCCCTCGCTCAGGGACGCCCCGAGGTCGCGGTCGAGCATCCCGACGAGGTTGCGGAACTCCCCGACCCGGTTCTCCATCGGGGTGCCGGTCATGAAGAGGGCGCGCTCGCAGTGCTCCGCCCACTGGGCGACCGTCTGGGACCGCTTGGCCTGGGGGTTCTTCACGGCGTGCGCCTCGTCGACGACGAGCAGCCCGACCTCTCCGCCGCCCGGCACCGGGAAACCGCGCAGCGCCTCGAAGGTGGTCACGCCGACCCCGCCGCGTCCCTTCCAGTCGGCGAACGCGTGGGGCCGGTCGGGGCCATGCAGCACGACGGGGCGCAGGGTGCTGCGGGCCTCGATCTCCCGGATCCAGTTCACGAGGACTCCTGCCGGGCAGACGACCAGGAAGTGGCTCTGCCCCTCGGCCGCCAGATGCGTCAGTACGGCGATGGCCTGGATGGTCTTCCCCAGGCCCATCTCATCACCGAGGATCACCTTGCGGCGCGCGAGGACGAACCGTGCGCCGAACGCCTGGTAGCCGCGCAGGGAGACCCGCCGCCGCGAGTCGTCGAGGTGCTGGGTGCGCACCCGCTCGGCTATCTCCTCGGGCAGGAAGCCCTCGGCGGCGGCCACGTCGGTCGACGGCCCGGAGATCTCGGCGAGCAGGCTGTAGTACTCGGCGGAGCGGAGCTCGAAGTCCACCCAGGCCGCGATGTCGGACGGCGGACCCCGCAGCAGGTCCACCGAGGCCTGGGCGAGCAGCTGGGGCAGCCCCGACTGCTCCGCATCGTCGAGCAGCTCCCGGATCCCGGCGACCGCCGCCAGCGCGCGAACCCTCTTCTCCTCGCCGGCCAGCAGCAGCCGGAGCCGTCCGGTGGCGGGCCTGGCCTCGGTCAGCGACGGACCGAGCCGCTTCGACAGGGCCTGGGCCTTGTCGACCGCGCGCCGGGCGTCCGGACCGGCCTCGACGAGCACGTGCAGGGCCATGACGAGCGCGGTGGTGGCCGGGTCCGGCCGGTCCACGTCGATATGGACGGCCACCGTCTCGTGCGCGGCCTCGGAGAGCCGACGGGCGGCGCCGAGGATGTGGTCGGCGGTGCGCCTGCCCACGCCCGGGATCTGAAGCAGCCGGTAGGGGCCCGCTTCGAGCACCTGCCCCACCGTACGCAGCCCGCTCTTCTCCACGGCCCCGAACTGCACCCGCCCCTCGGTGGCGTCCCGCAGCCGGGCGACCGGGATGGCGTCGAGCTCCCGCTGCACGGCCGCGTCGAGGATCGGCGTCAGCGCGGCCCGTACCGCCTCGACGGCCCTGCCGTGATCCGCGGCCAGCGCCCGCGCCGCCTCGTACAGCCGTGCTCCCCGCCCGACCACATCCCGCTCACCACGCCCCACGCCCCACGCCCCTCGCCTCGCGCCGGGTCCGAAACGGCGTCGGCCCCGCCGAGAGGCAGGACCGAACGCATACTCGCCTCTCTGTCTCCAACTTCCCACACCATGAGGGCAAGGCTGTCCATCGATGACACCGCTGCGCTCGCTGGGCTGGATCCGGCTAGCGCCGTGCCCCTGACTTGAACCGAACAGCCTTCTCCCACGCCTGGCTCCCTCGCCGCGCTGGGCATATCCGGTTGAAGCATCGCCAGTACCAGGACCCGTCGGCCCGGCGGCGCAGGTCCACTTCCGCCCCCTTGCACGCATCGCACCGAGGGGGTTCGGCAAAGTCCTCCGCGTGTTCGTGAGCCAGGATCTTGCGTGCGAAGTGACCGCCCCTGATGGTCAGCATGACCTCACGTGAGCGGCTCTGCGAAAGGGAGTTGAGGCTGCCCAGCAGTACCGTCTGCTCGTCGATGACCACGATCTTCTGGTGCATGACGTTGACGGGGACGACCGTCTGCACCACTGCCCGAAGCTTCCTGACCAGATCGGCCTGCTTCTTCTGACCCGTGTCGTAGGGATCACGGACGAAGACGGTCACCCGCACTCCTCGGCGCACGGCCGCGTCCAGCACCGGCAGCAGCCCGATGAGACGTTTCGCAGTCCACGGAGACCAGATCCACAAGGAGCTGCGCGCTTCGGCCAGCCGCGCGGCGAACGTCTCGTAGAACGAGATCTCG
This sequence comes from Streptomyces sp. NPDC046909, assembly GCF_040644695.1. Taxonomy (NCBI): domain Bacteria; kingdom Bacillati; phylum Actinomycetota; class Actinomycetes; order Kitasatosporales; family Streptomycetaceae; genus Streptomyces; species Streptomyces sp. NPDC046909. Next base: position 122,848 of record NZ_JBEYXC010000012.1, read on the forward strand.
TCGTCGACGTCGGAGACTTCGACATGGCGGGAGAGGACGTCGGCGAGACGCGTGCCGAACGGACCGAGAGGAATGTCCGGCCGCCCGCCTGGGGCGATCAGCTGAGTGGCCGGAACCGTGCGGACGCGTCGGCCGCCGACGAGGGCGGCAAGCCTGCCCATGGCGGTCTGCTCACCCGCAGCAAGAATGCGCCTTCGGCTTCCCACAACGTAGAGCCTGGTCTGAACGCGGGTGACGGCGACATTGAAGAGTCGTACCCCATTGCGCTCCCAGGCCGATGCTCCAGGAGCCCGGGACGCCTGGGACATCCAGAGACCGTCACCGTAGTCGTCCTCCACGGTGTCGAAAATCACCACGGGGAACTCACGCCCCTGGAAACGGTGAGCCGTTCCGACTTCGGCGAGCCGACTGCCGGTGCCCTCGTTGTCCCGGAGCGCCTCCAGGGTGGCTTCGGCCTGTACCGGGTACGGCGTCACGACACCGGCCTCCTCACCGTCCTGTCCATGCAGGTCGATCAGGGCCCGCGCGAGCAGGGAACCGGCCGGCCACCATCCCTTGCGGCGGCCGGTGCGGTGGACCTGGGCGAGGTTCTGCAACCCGTCGGTGTCGATGATCACGATCTCGGGGTCGTCCGAGGCGCGCCGTGCCGCGCGCTGCTCGATACTTGGGCCGGGTTTCAACACGCCATCATACGCGAGTGAGTTCGCCAGACTCATGACGTCGTAGCCGAAGCGGTGCTGGACATCCAGTACGACACAGCCTTGGTGATTCACTGCCGCCATGGGGGACTCGATGCCGAAGTGCTCGTAGACCTCACGCAGGATCCAGCGGGCGACGTCGGGCCGCTTGCTTCCGTCGAGTTGCGGGAGTACAGGACCGAGCTGCATGAAGTCCCCGAGCAGGACCGCAGTGGTCTTCGCCTTTCCCACGGCAAGGAGGACCTCGGGCAGGGTCGCGGCCCCGGCCTCGTCGACCAGGACCACATCGTATTCACCCTCGAAGACCGCTTTCGTGGTACGGAAGCGGGCCAGGGTAGTGGCGACGACCCTGGCACCGCGAATGATCTCGCCCTGGGCGTCCCGCGCAAGCTTGTCGTACTCCTCCTGAAGTTCGCGATGACGGCGTTCCAGCGCCGGCCGGTACTTCTGGTCCTCCGTCACCCGGGGTTTCAGGTCCGCCACCTGTGCATGGCGTCGGGGGTGGCCGAGTCGTTCGGCCTCCTCGACACGAGTTTCTGCCGCTTGGGAAAGCCCAAGTTCCCTGGCGAGAACGGCCAGATGGGCGCCCGCCGCCAGATGGTGTCGCCGGGCCTGTTCCAGGGCCTTCTCCGCCTTCTGCAGGGTCGTCTGCCGGAGCACGATCTCCTGCTTGCTGAACGGAATCCGAGCTCCGAGCGCCGCCAGCTGCATCGCGACGGCGTCCTCCTGCCGGGCCAGGACCGACCGGGCGTCCGCCGCCTTCTGACCGGCCTGCTGGGCGTCAGCGCGCGCCGTCTCCAGTCGAGTGCGCGCGGTTTCCCGTTCCTGCTTCGCCCGGCGCCTCGCAAAACCCTTCAGCTGTTCAAGGCCGTCCACGAGCTCCTGGACCGCCGCACACTCACTGCCGGCGAGCAGTGCCTTCGCCTCCAAGTCGGTCACTGCCAGGCGGAGTCGGTCCAGGCTCTCCTGATACTCGTCGTACGACTTCCAGTCGGTCTGAGCCTGCTTCGTCACCCTCACCGCTTCGAGCGCGGCCTGGTAGGACCGTTCCAGCCGTACGGCAGTGTCCTCGGCGTCCTTGGCATCCCGGCGTGCCTGATCGCTCGTCTGCTCCAAAGCCGCGGACGCTCGGGCAGGATCGTCGAGTCGGACACGGTCCGCGGCGTACGCCACAGCGTCGAAGTCCGTGAGACTCCGCTCCAGCTCCTCCAACTTCCGGGCCCGCTCCCGGGCTTCGACCAGCTGGGCGGCGACAGCACGGCGGCGTTCGTCGGTTTCGGTCAATCGGTGGCGCACCATCAGCGTGAGGCAGACACTCGCGTCTTCCGCGATCTCCCTCAGGTGAGGCGGTCCCACGCGGACGAGCTCGCCATCGCCGTGCCGTCGCTCTTTCACCACGCCCCACAGGGCGTTGTCCACAGCGATATTGGTGGCCGAGACCAGCAGGACTCGTTTCCCCCGGGTGACGAGATCGCTGATGGCGCGTTTGAGGACTGTGGTCTTGCCCGTGCCCGGTGGCCCCCACACCAGCCACAGCCCCTCGCCCAGGCATGCCCGATAGGCGCGGTCCTGGGCCGGCAAGAGCGTGCCCGGCGGCAGTCCGATGGGAGCGAGCCGCCCCGTGCCCGCCTCGCCTCTGGCCATGAAATGGGCCAGCGGAGCATCGGCGAGCGAGGCCATGCCTTCTCGCAGCGCCTTGACGAGGAATCCGGTGGGCTGCGGCTTCATCCACAGCCAGGGATCCGCCGGGTCCGCGAACTCCGGGACACGCACTCGAAGCGCGGTGCCGTCCCTGTATACGTCGAGCAGGGAGTGACCTGCGTCGATGTCGCTCTCATCAGGTCCGGCCAGTCGCAGACTGTCCCCCTGGAGCTGGTCCGTCCCGGTTTCGGACCCGCGCACGTCGACTACGTACTCCCCGGGCTTCCGGCCTCGCACCGCTCGCCCCAGAGGGCGCCACCGTGGCTCCCGCGCAGGTACGCCTTCGTGTGCCACCCAGGCGTCCAGCGCCGAGACGACTTCTTCCTGCCAGCCCACGTTCCCCCACTACGACCGTGCTGCCCGGATCTTGATCAGTGGTATCAGTTCGGCCCTGGATCGACTACCGGCAATCCCGCCAAGGAACGGGGCTCGAACGAGTTTCAGGCGCGGCCGTACAGCTGGGGCAGGTCGATGAGCTGGATGCCAGGGGCAGCTTCGGCGGAGTGGCTGAGCTTGTCATTGAATCCTGCACCGCTGAAGCAGAGGAGCCGGGTGTGGGTGGTGTCGTAGCGTCCGGTCTGCGCGATGAGGTCGCGGATGTGCTGGAGCCGTTCAAGGTGGGCGACGCCCATGGTGTCGTTCCATTTGGCTTCGCCGATCGCCAGGAGCGGAGGCTTGGCGCCGTCGGCGACGCCAATGATCGCTACGTCGACTTCGTGACCGGTGCGGGCCTTGGGGTCGTGGACAACTCCGTGTCCGACGCGGGCGGGCAGGCCGCCGAGCTGGTCCGGGTCCGCGTGGTGCAGGGCCCAGTCCCGGCAGACTTGTTCGAAGTGCGGGCCCAGTACGTTGCTGGCGAAGCGGCGGCGGCTGGCCTGCCAGACCCGGGCAGCGCTCCCGGGACGTTCCAACTGGTCCCAGACCGGGCGCATGATCGCGTGATAGAAGGCGATCAGCGGCTCAGCAATGCGATATGTGGGCCGGTTCTCGCGGAACACGTCGGCGTCACGGTGCAGCAGTCCCGCATCCTCAAGCACGTTGATGGGGTGCGCGATGTCAGTGGCCTTGCGCTCGAGATAGCCGGCCATGCCGCCCCGGGTGGCGTTGCCTTCGGCGACGGCCGCCAGCACTGCCAGGTACAGGGTGGTGTCGCGCATATCGGGTTCCTCGGCCAGTAGATAGCGGGCCTCACGGAACAGCGGGGTCTCCGGATTGAGGACGGTGCGCGTAACCCAGGCATCGAAGTCGTCGGGGCCGGTGGGGGTGTCGCCGCGGGCGAACTCGCGTCGGTAGGCGGGGGTGCCGCCGACAACGGCGTGGACCTGGAGCGCGAGACGGGGATCGGTGATCTCCCAGAAGTCCGCGGCGAGCCGGTGGTCGAGCGGCCTGACCAGGAGATCGAGGCCCGCGCGGCCTCGCAGCGGAGCGTTCCCGGCCAGCAGCTTGCCCATGAAGGACAGGGCCGAGCCGCACAGCAGCAGGCGGGTGCGCGAGTTGGTGCGCTGCTCGCGCAACGGCCGCAGGGATTCTTGGAGGAGTGAGGGAAGCTCGGGATTGGCCTTCACCAGATACGGAAACTCGTCGATCACGACAGGGACCGGTCGCTCGCGGCCCAGTGCGAGCAGCGCGTCGATCGCCTCCGCCCAGGAAGCGAAGTGATAGGGGCTGGCAGGACGGGAGTGCTCCGTCAGCGCAGCGCTGATCCTGCGCAGAGACTCGGCGTCGGTGGCCTCGGTCGCGCCGAAGTAGAAGCCCCCTGCGGCTCGGCAGGCCGCGTCCAGGAGGAAGGTCTTGCCCTGGCGGCGACGCCCGGAGACCACGCCGAGGGTTGCCCCGGGCTGCGGATCACTGATGAACCGGCCCAGCGCCGCCCACTCGTAGTCGCGGTCGAACATGTCGGACGGCTTGTCCACCCGAGCCTCCGAAAGATAGGGGCGCACTTCTATAAATCGTACCCCTACCTTCCCATCGGGGACGGAACCCGGCACGGGAAAACGCAAAGGGCCCGACTCCGAAGAGTCGGTCCCCTGTCGGCGCGCGTGCGCCCGCTAGACGTTGAAGCGGGATTCCACGACAAGGCTCTGACCTGCGAAAACGCAGGCGCATCCCAGCACCATCCCAGCACGGGATGCGCGACAAAGTACGAGAAGACCCAAGGTCGCCAACGCTACCCGGCAGCGCCCGCACGCGCCTGAAGTCTGAGGAACTTCTACGCACGCCACATCAGGCTCGCGCCACCGCGTCGAACCTCGCAGGGCGGCACAGCGTCCGCGCTCGCTCGCGGTCTTCCAGGACACCGACGGCCGGCTCCGCCGCCTGGCCACCGCCAGAATGCACGTCCAGACCTCGGAGCCCGCGCGAGCGTTCACAGATCCCGCACACCCGGCGGACGACCGGCAGCGCGGCGCACCAACTGATCCATCTCCTCGCTCAAGACCACCATGGCCGTAACACACGGGGACTTCCGCTTGACACGACCACCATATCGGTAACAGTGTATCCATTATGAGTATCTGGTCTGAGCCCCAGCCCGATTCCCGGTTCGTCGAGGTGGACGGCCTGCGGATCCACTACAAGCGTGCTGGGCACGGCCCGGCACTCGTGCTGCTGCACGGCAGTGCCTCATCCCTGCAGCACTTCGACCGCGCGACGGATCTGCTGTCGGATTCGTTCGATGTCATCCGTCCCGACCTGCCGGCGTTCGGACTGACGGGCCCGCGCAAGGACCGCGACTACCGCATCCCGGCGTACGCCGCGACGGTGGCGGGCTTCGCGGAAGCGCTGGGCGTGCCGCGCTACGCGTTGGCCGGCAATTCCCTGGGCGGCAACATCGCCTGGAACGTCGCGCTGGATCATCCGGAGCGGCTGACCGGCCTGGTTCTTGTCAATGCCACCGGCTACCCGGAGAAGACGGTGCCCGCGGGGATGCGCCTGACCCGCAACCCGCTGGTGCGGCCCCTGCTGAGGCGGGTGATGCCGCGCGGGGCCATCGAGCGCAGCCTGCGCGAGGCCGTCGAGCCGCATGCGCAGATCGTGGACGACGCCATGGTGGACCGCGCCTATCAGCTCATGAGCCGCCCCGGTAACCGCTCGGCCTTCGTCGACTTCTGCAACACCGACCAGCCGGACCGCAGCGCGCAGATCCCCCGCATCACGGTACCCACGCTGGTGCTGCGCAGCGCGAGCATCGACGGCCAGCACTTCGCCCGCGACATCCCCGGCGCCCGGGAGCTCGTCCACCCCGACGGCGGACATCTGCTGCCGGAGGAGGAACCGCAGTGGGTCGCGGACGCGATCGCGAAGTTCCTCGGCTCCTGCGCCGACACTCCCGCGAACTGAGGGCAAGGAGGCCCGTTCCATGAAGTACTTCGTCGCCCCGGGCGAGGACCGCAAGCTCACCGCCGACTCGCGGGGGGCGCTGCGCGGCAGTTTCATCGAGCTGTCCGACGGCGTCACCCACTACGAGCTGACGGGGCCCGAGGACGGGGACGTGGTCCTGATGGCGGGCGGTCTCACCATCCCGCTGTTCTACTGGGACGGCCTCGTCAGCGAGCTGCACGCCCGCGGGCTGCGCACGCTGACCTGCAGCGCCTACGGCCGCGGCTACTCCGACCGGGTACAGGCGCGATACGACGAGACGCTGTTCACCCGGCAGCTGGCCGAGCTGACGGACCGGCTCGGCCTGACGGCGCGGCCCCTGCACCTGGTCGGCACCTCCATGGGCGCGCTGGTCAGCATGACGTACGCCGCCCAGTACCGCGCGTCGGTGTCCACTCTCACCATCGTCGGCCCCGCCGGTCTCGCGAAACCGAAGTTGGCCTCCCCTGACCGGCTGCTGCGCAGCGATCTGCTGGCCGGGGCGGTCGCCCGCCGTCGCGGCCTTCAGCTGCTCCAGGGGCACCTCGGGCACAACGTCCGCGACCCCGAGCGCGGCGCGAAGCTGACCGAGATGGTCCTCGACGCGTTCCGCTTCGAGGGCTCGCTGTACGCGGTCTTCGACACCCTGCAGCACCTGCCTCTCAGCGGCCGGGACGACCTCTTCCGGCGGACGGGGGCACTGGGCATTCCGACGCTGCTGCTGTGGGGCGACGAGGACAACGTCACGCCGCCGGCGCAATTCGACACAGCACGCGCTCTGCTGAAGCCTCGCAAACATCATGTAATTACCAAATGCGGGCACATGGCCCCATACGAACGGCCTCGCGACGTCGCCGAACGGCTCGTCCCGTTCGTGTCCGCACGCACCGAAAGGCTCGACTCATGAACAACCCGCAGGCCATCGACGTACTGATCATCGGTGCCGGCCCCTCGGGCTCCGCCTTGGCGATCGATCTCGTACGGCGCGGACTCGACGTCCGGGTCGTCGACAGGTCCCCCCACGCTTTCGACGGCTCGCGCGCCAAGGGCATTCAGCCCCGCAGCCTCGAAGTCCTCGAAGACCTCGGCGCTCTCGACGACGTGCTGGCCGGCGGCGACATCTATCCCAAGCTCGGGCTTCATGCGGGACCCATCGGTGTGCCGTGGAAGATGTTCCCCCACAAAGAGGCAACCCCGGACGTCCCGTACCCGAACACCTGGCTGATCCCGCAGTTCCGCACGGACCGCGCCCTGCACGCCCGGCTCAGTGAGCTCGGCCGCGAGGTCGAGTTCGGCAAGGAACTGACCGAGCTGACGCAGGACGAGGACACGGTGGTCGCCAAGGTGGTGGGCGCGGACGGGGTCGAGGAGATCGTCGCCCGCTATGCCGTGGGGGCCGACGGCGGCTCCAGTGCGGTGCGCAAGCAGCTCGACATCGGTTTCGTCGGGACGACGGACGAGGCCGACCGCGTGCTGATCGTGGATGCCTCCGTGAGTGGCCTGGCCCGTAACAGGTGGCACATGTGGCCCGGCCTCGGCGGCAAGCTCATCGGCGCCTGCCCGCTCCCCGACAGCGACATGTTCCAGTGGATGATCCGGCTCACGCCCGACGAGAAGCCGCCCCAGGAGATCGGCGCCATCATCGACCGGATCCACTCCCACACCCGCAACCGGCACATCCAGCTGCACGAGATCCACTGGAAGTCCGTGTTCCGGCCCAACATCCGTCTTGCGGAGCACTACGGCCGCGGACGTGTCTTCCTCGTCGGCGACGCCGCGCACGTCCACACCCCGGCCGGTGCCCAGGGCCTGAACACCGGTATGCAGGACGGCTACAACCTCGGCTGGAAGCTCGGCCAGGTCCTCGCCGGAGCCGACCCGGCCCTGCTGGACACCTACGAGGCCGAGCGGCAGCCGATCGCCGCCGGGGTCCTGGGCCTGTCCACGGAGAAGTGGGGCGGCATCGCCAAGCTCGACCCCTCCAGCATGAAGCGCGGCAAGGACGAGCAGCAGCTCTCCCTGACCTACTACGGCGGCCCGCTCGCCCCCGCCGACAGCGGCGGCACCAGCACGCTGCGCGTGGGCGACCGCGCCCCGGACGCCAAACTGCTCGGCGCCGACGGCGCCGAGACCCGCCTGTTCAACCTCATGAAGGGACCGCACTTCACCGCCATCGCCTACGGCCCCGCCGCCGCCCGGGACCTCGAACTCCTCGAATGGCCGACGACGGGCGCCCAGCTGAAGCGGCTGACCGCCGGATCGCCCGCGAGCGACGGCCGCGCCTTCTCCGACCCCAAGAACACGCTGCGCAGTGCCTACGGCCTGACCGGCGACACGCTGCTGCTGATCCGTCCCGACGGCTACATCGGGCACATCGCCACGTCGGATTTCCTCACCGCCACACAATCCGCCGTGCGGGCAATGACGCCGCAGGCAAGGAGCCGCACCATGTCCCAGCCCAGCCACGCCTCCCCCGGTTCGGGGGCCACTGAATGAGCCGCATACTGCTGCGCGGGGCGCAGGTCATCACGATGACGCCGGACCGGCCGGACGCCGAGCAGGTCGACATCCTCGTCGACGGCGACACCATCGCCGACATCGGCGAGGACATCGAGGGGCCCGACGCGGAGGTCGTCGACTTCTCCGGCCGCATCCTCATCCCCGGTCTGGTCAACGCCCACCTGCACACCTGGCAGACCGCGCTGCGCTCCGCGGGCGCCGACTGGACGCTGATGGAGTACCTCACCCACCTCCACGGGGAGTGCGTCGGGCACTACACCCCTGCCGACATGCACGTCAGCAACCTCGCCGGCGCCCTCAACCAGCTCAACTGCGGGACGACCACGGTGGGCGACTGGTGCCACAACGCCCTCTCGCCCGAGCACGCCGACGCAGCCGTCGAGGGACTGGTCCAGGCCGGGATCCGCGCCGTCTTCCTGCACGGCACGCCCTATCGCTCCCCGGATACTCCTCACCCGCTCGCCGAGATCGACCGGCTGCTCGACGGCCCCGTCCACGAGCACGCCCTCCTCACCCTGGCCATGGCCCTCCAGGGGCCGCAGTACTCCTCCGCCGAGACCGCGGTGGCCGACTTCCGGGCCAGCGCCGAACGCGGCCTCGTCGTCTCGATGCACCAGAGCGGCGGCGAACCCGCACCCGGCTGGGAGGCCGTGCGCAACGCCGGACTGTTCAGCCCCCTGACCAACGTCGTGCACGGAGCCGAGATGCCCGAGGACTGGCTGAAGACGCTGGTCGAGGCAGGCGTCACCTTCACCACCACCCCGGAGAACGAACTGGGCCAGGGACACGGCACCCCCATCACCGGATGCCTGCTGCGCCTGGACGCGGCACCCTCCCTGGGCACCGACATCGACACCGCCGTACCCGGTACGGTCCTCACCGCCGCCCGGATCGCCCTGGCCCACCAGCGCGGCCTGGACCACGCCCACCACCGGCAGACGACCGGCATGTACGCCAACACACCGTCGGTCACCAGCAAACAGGCGCTTGCCTGGGCCACGGTCGAAGGAGCGAAGGCACTGGGCCTGGCGGACAAGGTGGGCCGGATCGAGGTGGGCATGCAGGCCGACCTGGTCGCCGTCGACGCCCGGGCGCTCAACCTGTGGCCAGCCCACGACCCCATCGCCACGGTCCTGCACGCCGACATCGCCAACATCGAAGCCGTGATGGTCGCCGGCACGTGGCGCAAACGCGATCACGTCCTGCTCGCATCCGGCCTCGACGAGGTCAAGGACCAGCTACGCGAGTCCGGAGAACGGCTGCTGCGCAGCATCCGGCCCGCGGGCTCCCCCGGCTGACATACCGCAACGGCCCCCACGCATGAACCGCGCGCCGACGCGCACGACACCCCGTCCTCGTGGCGCGATGGCCACGCGCCCCCCAGAGCCGCACACCGCGGCCTCGTTCCCCCCAGCAAGAAAGTGCCGTGAGCAGCCCCATCCCGACTACCGCGGAGATGCCCCGCGACGCTCTGCACCAGGAACAGATCATCCAGTCGGCCATCGCCCTTCTGGACGAGGGCGGCATCGAGGCTCTGACCATGCGAAGACTCGGCAGCCGTCTCGGCATCACCGCGGCGGCACTCTACTGGCACGTCAAGAGCCGACACGATCTGCTCCTGCTGGCCGCTGACACCGTCTGGGGGCAGACACCTCTCCCCGATCTCGACGGCCTCGAATGGCGTCCAGCCCTCCTGGCCATGGCCGACAACCTGCGTTCGATGCTTCTCAGGCACCCCTGGCTGCTGGCCGCCATGACCATCCAGCCCCTCGACGGCTCGGCCAGGGACCGCCATGACGAGCACCTGCTCGCGGTCTGCGAGGCGTCCGGCCTCACCAGGCGGGATGCCGAGCAAGCCGCCCAGAGCGTCGTCACGTTCGCGATCGGCGCCGCCCTCGCAGCCACCCCTCGCCCGTATGTGTCCTTCGGACTGCAGTCACTTCTCGACGGCGTCGAAGCCAGGCTTGCCGCCCGTACCTGACCCGACACAGCAGAAGAGGCGGACGCCCAGCTCGACCACCTTCCTCTGAACGGACAAGGCGAAGGGCGGGAGACCTGACCTCTCTTCAACCTCACGCCTCCGCAGGCTGTGTCGTACCAGGAGTTCGGAAACAGCTGCTGGTCGGCGTGCAACACCGCTCTCGAACAGCGGGGCGAGGCTCGCCCGACGTCGGCTGAAGATCGCCTCTCACCCGCTCAGGAGGCCGCGGACCGCACGATGGCGCGGGCCGCAGCACGCCCCTCGGGAGCGGGAACGAGCGGGTAGGCATGGACCGCCCCGTCGCACACGATGACTTTCACGGCCGCCCCTTCCGCAGCAGCCCGTTCTTCCAGGCGCCGGACGTCCGGGTAGAACAAGTCGCGAGTGCCGATGTAGACGTCGATGGGCGCCAGGGGGGCAAGCGGGCCATTGACGGGACTGAGCCGGGGTTGGGCGGGGTCGTCCCCGCCTGCCCAGCCACGTCCGGCCGCAAGCAGGCGGCTGGTGGTGAGAAACGGATCTCGGGCTTCGACTTCGGGAATCGCGGGGTTGGTCAGAGTCAGATCCAGCCAGGGGGAAATCAGTACTACTCGGGTCGGCTGGGGCAGACCCGAGCCGACCAGGCTCTGCGCCACCCCCAGAGCCAAGCCCGCGCCGGCGGAGTCGCCCATGATCGTGACCTGGCCGGCGTCCAGGTCGCTGAGCAGGTCGCGGTAGACGGCAGTGACGAAGGGATAGGCGTCACGGTAGGTGTACTTCGGCGCCAGCCCGTACTGCGCCACCTCGACTCGTATACCGGCATCCGCAAGCTGCGAGATCAACTGCCAGTGCTGGGGCACCATGTGGCTGATGTAGGCGCCGCCGTGCAGATAGACGACCGCTCGCTCCGCCCGGCGCCCGCGCGGACTGACGGTGCGGCATTCGAAACCGTCGATGCTGCGCGATGTCACGTCGTGCCGCTGTACCAGTTTGGCGGGCGGACGAGGTGGCTCCTTCGATGCAGCCACGGGGTCAGCCGTCCTGTGTTTTCGGGTCAACCGCAGGTACGCGGCGACTACGTGCATCTGGGGACTGCTCATGTCCGGCTCTCCTTCTTGGCACCGCGATGCCGTCCGCTTCGCGGAGGTTGTCACATGTGCAGGACCGTTCTGACGTGCCCTTAGTAGGCGAAAGCCACCGCCTGGACGCGGTGCCGGGCACCGATCTTGGCGAGGATGCTGCTGACGGGTGACTTGATCGTGGTTTCGGCCAGATGCAGGTCCTCGGCGATCTCTCCGTTGCTCCGCCCCGATGCGACGCGGGCGAGAACCTCACGCTCGCGTCCGGTGAGGTGGTGGAGCGGCCGCTGTCGTCGTGGTCCTGGTCTGGGACGGCGCGTTGCAGGCGGTGAGCGCGCTCCCCGAGTACGCCCTACTCGTGTGCGATGTGTGCGCGGTGTTCGGCGAGTACGTCCAGTCCGAAGTCGGAGGTCAGGTCACGCCACACCGAGTGGGCGTGGTTGGCGTACCGCTGTGTGTTGTCGTACTCGATGAGGACGCGAGGGTCCTGCACCCGGTAGTAGTGCGGTTCCCCGGCGTCCGTGCTGCCCGCCCAGCCGAAATGCACCGCGTCGAGGACGGTGTCAGAGGCGTAGTGGGTGTCGTAGGCGTCGGCGAGGAACTCGGGTGCCCGTCCGGTGTAGAGAGTGACGAGCCGGTGCAACAGGTGCCGCTGCTCGTTGTTCAGGTCGCGACCGCTGATGCCTTTGGGGGGAATGGTGATGGCCACGCGCGCGTGATCGTTCTCGGTGTATCCGCTGCCCGCTTCCGCCCGGCGGTCGATGTCGTCGACGAGCCGGTCCAGCTCGGGGTCGCCGAACCGGCCGCGCCACAGGTCCTGCATGTGCATCATCGTGTCGCCGTGTTCGACGCGTGGGCGGTTGCCGGAGACGATGTCCGAGACTGCGGACGGGTGGAGCAGGGCGCTGCGGAGTTGGCCCGTGTCCAGACTGCGGACCAGTTGACGGGCCGTCTCCTCAGGGCCTTGCAAGGGCCGCAGGGTGCCTCCGATCAGCTCGGTCGTGGCCGGGTCGGCACCGATGAAGCAGGGGGTGGTGGAGACGAGCCGGCCGGCGACGACGAGGTTGTTCAGGGAGATGTGGTGGCCGCCGAACCGCCATGCCCAGACATGGTCGCCGGGGCGGCCGAAGATCCTCAGCCAGTACAGGCCGGGGTCGCGTCCGCGCTGCCGGCCCCAGTGGACCCGCCACCCTTCCAGCTGGTCCAGGACGTTCTCCAGTCCCATCACGGTGGTGACCGTGGCGTAGCCCGGGATGGACAGTCCGGTGGCCACCAGCCGCATGGCCAGGCCCTGTTGGCGGGCGCTCTGGTCTCGGATGGCGAGCCCGCCGTGTTCGGTGGGGGTGTAGAACCAGCGCAGCCGCTCGGCCTCCGCATCCGGGTGGAGCGGGGAGTCGTAGGCGGCGAGCGGGAGTTGGTCCTCGCTCAGGCTGTCCAGCCAGGCGATGGCAGCATCGGTCATCGCGGCCGCTGCCTTCTCCCGCCCGGCTGCCAGGGCGTCGGGCACGGTGCCCTCTCGGTCACCGGTCACCGGTGGACTCCGGGTCCTCGGAAATGTCGAGCATGACCTTGATGGCGTTGCCCCGGCGCTCGGCGTAGGTGTCGAACGCCTCGGCGACGTCGGGCAGCCCGAAATGGTGGGTGACCAGTTCCGCGGTGCGCAGCCGACCCCGGGCGGCCAGGCCCACGGCGCGGGCCACCGAACCGGTGCCCTCGCCGCGGACCGTCTGGATCGAGATGCCGTTCATCACGGCGTGGTTGAGGTCGGCCTGTACTGGCTTTTCGAAGAAGCCGACGAGGACGACCTTCCCGGACCGCTTGGCCATGCGCAGCGCGTCGTCCACCGCACTCGGGGCGCCGGAGCACTCCAGGACGATGTCGGCGCCGATCCCGTCGGTCGCCTCCCGAACCGCCGCTACGGCGTCCTCCTCCCGGGAGTTGACGACCAGGTCCGCGCCGAAGGACTTGCCGATGGCGAGCCTGGCTTCCCGCGTGCCGGTCAGGGCTACGGTCCTGGCCCCGAGTTCACGTGCGACCTGTACCGCGAGCAGCCCTATCGGTCCGGGGCCGATCACGGCGACCGTGGATCCGACAAGCAGGGTGTCGAGCACGTCAAAGGCGTGCATCACGGTGCCCACGGTGGTGAGGACGACCGCGGCGTCGAAGTCCACGGTGTCCGGCAACCGGTGGAGGGTCGCCACGTGGTTGAGCGCGTACTCCGCGAAGCCCCCGTTGACGGTCATCCCCTGCACACGGTGCCCGGTGTGCCGCAGGCCGTAGTTGAGGCAGTCCGTGTAGGCCCCGGCCAGGCAGTTGGCGCAGCGCATGCAGCCGCGGTGGGCTTCCGTCACCACCCGGTCACCGACGCGGAGCTCGTCCACGGCGCTGCCCACCGCGGCGACGATGCCGGCGTACTCGTGGCCGGGTACGAACTCGCCCGCGGCCGGGCCGCCGTCCTTGAAGAAGTGCCGACTGCGGATCTTCAGGTCCGTTCCGCACAGGGACGCCCTGCGGACGTGTACCAGAACGTCTTCCGGTCCCACCTGCGGCACAAACAGCGTCGTGACGGCGAGAGTGCCGGGCTCGCCCAGCACCGCGGCCTGCATGGTTTCCGGCAAGGGCATAGGGGCCTCCAGTTACGGCCATGAACATGCGGCGGAAATCGACGGACCGAAACGGCCCTGTTCCCCACCTCATCTTGCACGCCGGCAACGCCTATTCCCTATTCGCGGCACATAGGCATCCCTTATGCATGTCGCGAGAGATTCCTATTGGAGACCCATCACGACCTCGTGGCAGTGTCATTTGGAAACGACGAACGGGGCCACCGCCCAAGGAGCGAAGCTGTGGATCTGGGAATTTCGGGCAAGACGGCGCTCGTACTGGGCGGAGGTGGAGGTCTCGGCGGCGCGATCGCCCAGGCTCTCGCCGCGGAAGGCGCCGCTGTCGCCGTCGCGGACATCAGCCCACAGGCCGCCGAGCGCACCGCCGAGGCGGTGGCCGACGCGGGCGGGAAAGCCGTGCCCCTGGAATGGGACCTCGCGGACCTGGGCGCGATCGACCAGCACATCGCGGCAGTCGAAGGGGCGCTCGGTCCCATGGATATCCTGGTCAACAACACGGGAGGGCCACCGCCCTCGCCGGTTGCGGGGCAGGACCCCGAACTCTGGCTGAAGCACTTCCAGTCCATGGTGCTGTCCGTCATCGCGATCACGGACAGGGTCGCGCCACTGATGCGCAGCCGCGGCTGGGGCAGGATCATCACCAGCGCCAGCTCGGGGGTGATCGCCCCCATCCCCAACCTGGGGCTGTCGAACGCCTTGCGGAGCAGCCTGCTCGGCTGGTCCAAGACGCTGGCCCGGGAAGTCGCGGCCGAGGGTGTCACCTGCAACGTGGTCGTTCCGGGACGGATCGGCACCCAGCGGACCAAGTTCCTCGACCAGGCCAAGGCCGATCGGGAGGGCAAGTCCGTCGCGGAGACGTCCGCCGAGAGCGTCGCGTCGATCCCTGTGGGCCGCTACGGCGAACCACGGGAATACGCCGCCGCCGTCACCTTCCTCGCAAGCGCCCAGGCCTCTTACATCACAGGCTCGGTCATTCGCGTCGACGGCGGACTCATCGCCAGCCTCTGAAAAAGACATCGGATTTCTGAGGAGGCAGAACAATGGCAGCCCTGGACTGCAACACCCATGGTGTTTTCGCCATCGCACCAACGCCCTTCGACGAGGAAGGCGCAATCGATTTCGACTCACTCAGCCGACTCGTCGACTTCTACGGAGACGCCGGCGTCACCGGACTGACCCTCCTGGGCCAGATGGGCGAAGCACCCAAGCTGTCCCACGAGGAAAGCGTGCGCATCGTCCAGCACGTCCTCAAGCGCACCGATCTGCCGATCGTCGTGGGCGTCTCCGCACCCGGCTACGCCGCCATGCGGGCTCTCACGGTCGACGTCATGTCAGCCGGTGTCGGCGGCGTCATGATCGCCCCGCCGAACACGCTGCGTACCGACGACCAGATCGTGAGCTACTACGAGGGAGCGGCGGACGCCATCGGCGCGGACGTGCCGTTCGTGATCCAGGACTATCCGCTGTCCTTCTCCGTCGTCATGTCCCCTGCCGTCATCGCCCGCATCGCGAACGCCGCGCCAGGGTGCGTGATGCTCAAGCACGAGGACTGGCCGGGCCTTGAGAAGATCAGCGCACTCCGGCAACTCGAAGCCGATGGAGCGATGCCCCGCCTGTCGATCCTGTGCGGAAACGGCGGCCTCTTCCTGGACTTCGAGACCGAACGCGGAGCCGACGGAGCGATGACGGGCTATTGCGTTCCCGAGCTCCTCGTCGACGTGGTGCGCCACACCGCCGCCGGCGATCGTGACGCCGCCCATGACGTCTTCGACGCCCACCTGCCCCTGCTGCGCTACGAACAACAACCGGGCATCGGCCTGGCCGTGCGCAAGTACGTCATGAAGCGCCGCGGAATCCTGACCTCCGACACCCAGCGCAAGCCCGGGCCCGTGCTGTCGGCTCGTGCCCGCAGCGAGGTCGACTACCTGCTGGCGCGGCTGGCCCGCAAGGACAGCAGGGTCGCACTCACGGCATGACGCGCAGGCCACGAAGATTTGCTTGGCAGTCTCCGGGACTGCGAGCGGGCTCAGATTCAGGAAGACCCGTCTCCTGTCTCCGACACGCGCTGCCCTCACACATCCCGGCCCGATTCGTGGTCACAGCGCGAGCACCGGGCAACGCTCGGCCGAGTAACTTGATCACATGCAGCTACGTCAGCTGGAGTACTTCCTCGCGGTCTGGGAGGCGGGCTCCTTCAGCGGAGCGGCTGCGCGGCTCTATGTCACGCAGCCTTCGCTGTCCCAGCAGATCGGGGCCCTGGAGAAGGAGCTGGGCGCGGTACTGCTGGAGCGCGGCCGGCAGGGGGTGACGCTGACTCCCGCGGGCCGTGTCTTTCTGCCCCGAGCACAGACCGTCGTCCGTGCGGTTCAGGACGCGCAGGACTCGGTGCGCGAGGTGGTGGAGGGCCGTCAGGGCGACGTCCACGTGCTGACCGTACGGTCCGTCGCCTCGGGGATTCTGCCGCCGTCCGCGGCGCGCTGGCACTCGACGTACCCCTCCACCGTGCTGAGACTGCACGACTACTCCCACCGCCGGGACCTCGAAGAGGCCATGCGCAGTGGCCAGGGCGACATCGCGGTCGGTCCACGGCCCGACCCGTGGGAGGGGCCCGTCATCTCCCTGGGATATGAGGAGATGATGGTGACCGGCTCGGCCGAATACCCGGCGGGGGCTGCAGCTGATCCGGCCGAACTGGCCGCTGTCGACTGGGTGCTCTACGAGCAGGAACAGGGCATGAGCGAAGTGGTGGACCGCCTGGCAGGGCACCTCGGGTTCACGCCGCGCGCCGTCGCACGCACGGGCCAGGTCTCCGCAGCGCTCCTGTTCGCGGTCGAGGGGATCGGTGTGACGGTGACACCGGAGAACGCGGTGCCGCTGCGCTGGTCGAGGCATGCCCGGCGGATCGGGCCCGGCTGTTTCCGGGAGCTGGTGGTGTTCAGCAGGAAGCTCCCCTCCCAACTGGCCGAGCGGTACCGGGACATGCTCACCACTTTGGAGTTGCCACTGACCGCGGAGCGGGATCTGCCCGAAGGAGCACTCCGCTTCTAAGGGCCCGTAAAGAATCAACACGTTGCTTCGCGGTCTCTCTGTCGCCGTCGGGGAGTTCACGAATGCGGGATGCCAATGGCAGCCGACCGGTGAACCCGTGCGGGCGCCGTCCATGACTTCCTCTGCAACTTGCTGGGCAAGAGCCTGCCCTCAGGACCATCTGCAACCTGGCGACGGGCACCGGCTGCGTGAACGTCGTTACGCCCACGACACCGCGAACTCACTCCGAAGCCGACCATCATAACGGTTACACTGTTACCGTTATTGCGCTAGGCTGAGCCGCTGCATCGATCGACCAAATCGCCCGTCTGGGCGCCGAGCGATGCACCCGGCCGGCAACTCGACCGCGCCCGACACATCCCATAACGGTCTCGTGAAGACCCGCCCACCATCAGGCCGTCACCCTTGACGCCCACGCCGTCATGACGCCGGCACCCTGGAGATACCTCATGATCCTCACCATCACCCTCGCCTGCGCCATCGTCCTGATCTTCGGAGGGATCGGAGTGCTCAACACACTCGCATTGCCGAAGGCGCGCGAGCTGGCCGCCGAGACCGGCTTCTCCGTCGCCGCCTACCGCCGCATCGGCGTGCTGCAACTGGCAGGAGCCGCCGGCGTGGCGCTCGGCCTCGCCATGCCGCCGCTCGGCGGCCTCGCGGGAGCCGGGCTTCTCCTGCTGCTCGCCGGAGCTGTGGTCGTACACCTGCGCAAGGGCGACCCGGTTGCCAAATTCGCGCCCGCCGCCGTGTGCGCGGTGCTTGTCGCCTCATACCTCGCGGCCTTGTTCGCCTGAAGCGCTGCGGATCGAGTCCACGCCTCCACGGATGGGCGGCTCCGGCGGTTTCGCCCTGAAAGCAATGCTGCCCCGAGCCGTGACTTCACCTCGAGGAGCCGGCCGACGGGGATAGCTTCGGACCGCCACGCGGGACGCTCAAGCCGCGACCGCACGGTCCACCTGCCTTCACCAGAGCCCCTTCGTCCACAGTGCGGCGCATTCCCTTGGCCGGGGCCGGCGGGTCGATCACGAGTCCCTGGCAGCCTCGCTCCATGCCGACCGACATGACTCCGTGGGCGGGCGGCCTCAGGTTCGCATCGTCCTGGCTGGTCAGGCGTCGTCGCGCAGGTGGGCAAGCCCGCCGAGAAGGAGTTCGAGTCCGAAGGAGAACTCGTCCTCGATCGGAACGGGCATCGACCCGGCGACGGTGACCGTTGCCGGGAACAAGGCTGGATCGACGCTCTGAAAGACGGCGGACACTTGCGCGTCGTCGAGTTGCCCGCCGCCGCCGTGACCGGTGACCTGTATGGCGAATCCGAGGACGTAGCGGGAGAGGGTGGCAAAGGCGTGCGCGGCCAGTCGCGGCGGGAAGCCGCTGTCGAGCAGCGCCGCGACACAGTGCTCCCGCAGCGCCATGGCGTTCGGCCCCAGGGGAATCTCTTCGACCATCAGGCGCGCTGCGTTCCGGTGCCGGGCCAGGGCCTCGAACATGGTGTGCGCGACCGTCCGCAGCGCTTGCTGCCAGCCCATCGCGAGGAGTTCGTCGCCCTTCAGTTCCACGGCGCCGAACATGCGGTCCACGACATGGGCGACCAGCGCTGCCCGGTTGTCGAAATGCCGGTACAGCGTCGCCGTGCCCGAGCCCAGGCGCTGGGCCAGCGTCCGCATCGAGAGAGCGTCGGCCCCTTCATCGTCCACGATCTGCAGTGCGGTGGAGACGATGCGCTCCAGCGGCACGGGCGGACGCCCCGGGCGCCGAGCCGATGCCGTGGTCGCTCGCATAGGACCAGCTGCTGCCACTGAACGTCCACCTCCTCGGCCAGCACCATAACAGCAACACCGTATCCACTATGGAGATCGCCGGTCGAGCACAAAGAGGCGGCACCCCCTTCGATCAGCCCATCGACGACCACCCACAAAAAGCGACCACCCCGGCTACCGCCGGGGCGGTCACGATGGAGGCATACGAACCGGGCAGGATCCGGTCGGTCAGCCGGCGGTCAGGACGGCGCGAGGTCCAGGCCCGGCGTTCCAGGCGTCAGTGCACTGCTCCAGCGGGTAGGTGGTGGCGTCGACAGTGATCTTTCCGTCCGCGAGGACCTGCAGATAGGCCATGCCCTGGACGAGGTAGCGGCCCATCGGGAAGGAGCCGATCTCAACATAGTTGGTGGGTGCCGCGCCGGGGATGCTGTGCAGGGCCTCGAAGGCCGATTCGGCAGGCGTGCCCCACAAATAGTCGAGCACCAGCTCGGGACTGCGGCCGTCCAAGGCGGCAGCGATCGCCTTCGCATCCTGGGCCTTGTCGCCGGTCAGCTCGACGGTCTCGGCTCCTACGCCGGCGACTCGCGCCAGGTCCGCGGCGCCCCTGCCGACGCCGATGGTCCTCTGCACGCCCAGGGCGCGGGCGTTTTGTACGGCGAGTCCGCCGGCGGCGCCGGTCGGGCCGAGGATTCAGCACAGTGCCGGGCACGCCACGCTCGTCCACGTGTGCGGTCAGCGGCATCCACGAGGACATCCCGGGATTCATGGCCGCGGCAACCGTGACCGGGTCGGCGCCCGGCGGCAGCGGAGCGGCCATCGGGACAGCCATCCGCTCGGCGAAGGTGCCCCACGGCAGCCGGGTCTCGCCGGTGCAGACGAGCGTGCCGTCCGCTTTCCGGGCGACGGCGTCCACGCCCGGGACCATCGGGTACTGACCGGTGCCGCTGCAGTGCACACCGTCGGCCTTGGCTCGCACGACCGGGTGGATCGCAGCGGCCACGAGCTCGACGATCTCGAAGCCGGGCGCGGACTCCGGTTCAGGGAATTCCTGGCACTGGGGGGCGGCGCCCGCCTGAGTCACCACTACCGCTTTCGTCTGGCCTCCTCGGCGCCGATTACAGGGCGCCGTGCGGCACACCTGATTACGGATACACCGTAACCACATTTACGCCAGATTCACACCTTGGGCGCTCGATTCGGGCATTCAGTGCGCCCGGATGGGCAGTCCAATCCCGACCCGCTCCCCCGAACGGACGCCCACCTGACCAGGCCAGGACACCGGTCGCCCCGTCCCGGCACACGGACAGGAAGACCCCTCCATGACCGCTTCCGCTCCTGGCAACCCCTCCTGGTGGGCCACCCGCCCTGTTCCTGACCTCACACCCCGCCGCGGCCGCCCCTCGCTCGACCCCGGTCACATCGTGGCAACTCGGGAACGGCGACGCTGTATCGGCACTTCGAGAGCAAGGCCGAGATCGTCGCCCACATCGTCGACCGCGTCCTCGGCGAGGTCGAACTGCCTCACCTCAAGCCCGATGCGCCGCGGCAGGACGTCCTGTCCGCGATGGATCCGCGTTTCTACGAGGTGCTGCGCCGCCACCCGAACGTGGTCCCGGCGCTGATCGCCCAGGTGGCCGTCGGTCCACATGGCCTCGCGCTGCGCGAACGCGGCCTGCGCGCGCCGCTGGAGCGGCGCATGCCGGCCGATCTCGCGGCTCGCGCTTTCACAGCCGCAGGAACAGTGTCAGACCCAACGCCACGGCCAGGGATGTGAGTTCGCTCAGGCCCCGATTTGAACGACTCTGAACCCAAGCCGTTTCTGATCAACACCAAGAACTGGCCTCGCCCTTCGCGCGCCTTCCAGCACCTCTCATCCGAACGGGGGGTCCTGTCGGCGGCCCCGAATTCCCGTAGGAGCAGCGGGCATTGGGTTCCAGGCCAGCGCACTCAGGGAACGGCAGGAGGCTACATGAACCAGGCCCTCAACGAGCGGCAGCAGGCTGTGCTCGACTGGGTGGGTCAGGGGTGTCCCGACGGAGTCTGGCCGGACAGCACGTACAAGACCAGCGGACAGGCCCTGCAGAACCGAGGACTCGTCAAAATCACCAAGCGCCGCGGGAATTGGAGCGCCCACCTCACCGAGAAGGGGCGGCAGCATCTCATCGAACGCGGCATCCACCCCGTGGAGCAGAGCGCCCGGCCGCCGGAACCGCCCGCCCGGAAGCCGACACCACCCCGTCCCAGAGCCGTGCCGAAGGCCCGTACGACCTACGCGGACCAACTGCTCGAAGAACTGGCCGCGAACGATGGCTGTCTCATCAAGCCCATCGAATCCGGCCCGCACGCAGTGAACTGGGCATCACGCGTCAGCGCCGCCCGCAAGTCCGGCAAGATCCCCCGCACCCAGGAACTCCGCGGATACCCGACCCACAGCGGGTACGAAATCAAGCTCGTCGACATCCCCGCCTGGCGCCTCGCCGAACTCACCCCGCTCCCCGTGCCGGCCAGACTCACCAAACCCCATGCCGTCGTGGCCGCCCTCCAAAAGCAGCCGCAGCCCATGGGCCTGACCAAACCCCTCCAGGGCCGAGCCCTGCGCATCATCCAGACCCTCATCACCGCCACCGAAGCAAAGGGCCATAAGGCAGCGCTCGGAACCGCACAGGGCGCACCCCCGCCCCATCGGCGCCGTAAGGCGCCACCGCATTTCACCATCACCGCCCAAGGCGAAAGTGTCGGATTCCTCGTCCTTCAAGAACAAGACCGCAGCGAACACGTCCCCACGGACAAGGAACTCGCCGACGCCAAGAAATACTCATGGATGCGCATTGCCCGCTTCGACTACACCCCCTCCAGCCGCCTGCGTTTCATGCTCCGCGGGGGCAGCCCGCACCGCGCCAGCGAATGGGCCGACCTCCCCGACCGGCCGCTGGAAGACCAACTCGCCGAGATCGTGCAAGAGGTCGGCCTGCGCGGCGAAGCTGCGGAACGTAAACGTCTTGCAGACCAGCAAGCCAGAGAGGTGCAGCAAAAGCGGTGGGAAGCCGCCATGCAGGAAGCCCGCGCCGCCTACGCCCACGCCTATCGCGTCAAACACCTCGGAGAACAGGCAGACGCCTGGCACAAGGCCAACCACCTGACCGAATACGTCACAGCAGTACGCGACCGCGCCACATCACTGCCGCCCGGGCAGGAACGAACCGAGATCGAGGCGTGGCTCGCATTCGCGGACGCGCACCTCCAACACCTCACCGAATCCGCCTCAGCACCAAAGCTGCCCACACCGCCGAAGCCCAGCGGCGACGACCTCAAGCCCTTCCTCGGCCACTGGAGCCCCTACGGACCCCGCTCCTACTGAGCGGCAACATAGCGGCGGATCGCCGGTTACCGAAACCGGCGATCCGCCGAATACTGATAGCTCCACCGCCACTCACTTCCCAACCGTCAAAAGGCAGAAAGCGGACCAGGGGAAATCACACAGCCACGAGCCGTACCCGCTGGCCGCACAGCTTGGCCATGTCGTCAATATCGGAAGTCAGCATGACCACAGGGCGATGCTGTTGCAGCGCGGCCTCGGCGACGGCCGCATCGATCGCGTACTTGTGTCCGTGCAACCCGGCATTCATCAGCAACTTAGAGGCAGCCCTCGCCTCCTCGTCACCCACCGGGACGACCCGCAGCCCGGAAAGCACCCAATTCAGGCGGGACTTGTTCGTACGGGCATGGACCGCTTCGATGATGGTGAGCGCACTGATCACGACCTCCATGCCGCGCGAGCGTGCCTCGGCGATCAGAGCCACCACCTGCTCGTCGTCGGCGAGCAGCTTCGAGAGTCCCTCGCTGTCGAGGACCAGCGTCCCCTCGTGACTCAGCCTGCGGCGGGCCACTCGGCCTCCTCGGCGAACACCTCGTCGAAGACCTGCCGCGCCCGCTGACGAGCCGGCTCGGAGACCGGCCCCTTGCGGCTCTCGTAGTCCGCCAGGTACTCGTCCAGGACCTGCCCGCGCAGCTCACGCTCGACCGCCTCGGTGATGAACGCGGAGAACTCCCGCTTCCCCACCCGCGCCCGGATCGCCTCCGCGGTCCCTTCGGGCAGCGACAGGCTCACCCGCGTCGCCGGACCTTCCCCGATGCTGTACGTCGTCTCACCCATACCCCGAGTGTGTCAAACGAGTAGGAAAAGTGCCACGGCCTCCGTGCCGTGCCCCCGAGCCGTGAAGAAGGTGTGTGGGTGAAACCCGTCCCACCCTCCCCGTGTACCGGTCAGATCACCGCCCGAAACCCAGCACAGGCTCCTCATCCCATCCCAGCACGATCCCAGCACGGTACGGATGACCAGGGATGACGACAGGTGACGAGGGGTCAGCTATCCCAGCACCATCCCAGCACGGGAAAAAACCAAGGGCCCGACCCCGAAGAGCCGGACCCTCTCTGACCTGCACGTTTGCCAGATCAGCGAAGTGGTGCTAAGTCACCCGCTAGACATTGAAGCGGAATTCGACGACGTCGCCGTCCTGCATCACATACTCCTTGCCCTCCATCCGCGCCTTCCCCTTCGCGCGGGCCTCGGCCACCGAGCCGGTCTCCACCAGGTCCTCGAAGGAGATGACCTCGGCCTTGATGAAGCCCTTCTGGAAGTCGGTGTGGATGACTCCGGCGGCCTCGGGGGCGGTGGCGCCCTTCTTGATGGTCCAGGCGCGGGATTCCTTGGGGCCGGCCGTGAGGTAGGTCTGGAGGCCGAGGGTGTTGAAGCCGACTCGGGCGAGGGTGGCGAGGCCCGGCTCCTCGGCGCCTACCGACTCGAGGAGCTCCATGGCGTCCTCCTCGTCGAGCTCGGCGAGGTCCGCCTCCAGCTTGGCGTTGAGGAAGATCGCCTCGGCGGGGGCGACGAGGGCGCGCTGCTCGTCCTTGAAGCCCTCGTCGACCAGTTCGTCCTCGTCCACGTTGAAGACGTAGAGGAAGGGCTTGGTCGTCAGGAGGTGCAGGTCGTGGAGGAGCTCCTCGTTGCCGGAGCCCTGCACGATGCCCGCCGAGAAGAGGGTGTCGCCCTTCTCCAGGATCTCCTTCGCCGCCTCGACGGCCGCCACCTTCGGCGCCACGTCCTTCTTGATCCGCGACTCCTTCTGGAGGCGCGGGAGGACCTTCTCGATGGTCTGGAGATCGGCGAGGATCAGCTCGGTGTTGATCGTCTCGATGTCGTCCTTGGGCGAGACCTTGCCGTCGACGTGCACGACGTTCTCGTCCTTGAAGGCACGGATGACCTGGCAGATCGCGTCGGACTCGCGGATGTTGGCCAGGAACTTGTTCCCGAGGCCCTCGCCCTCGCTCGCGCCGCGCACGATGCCCGCGATGTCCACGAAGTCGACGGTCGCCGGGAGGATCCGCTGCGACCCGAAGATTTCGGCCAGTTTGGTCAGGCGCGCGTCCGGGACGCCCACGACACCGACGTTGGGCTCGATCGTGGCGAACGGGTAGTTGGCCGCGAGCACGTCGTTCTTGGTCAGGGCGTTGAACAGGGTCGACTTGCCGACATTCGGCAGACCGACGATTCCGATCGTGAGCGACACGTTGCGACTTCCCGTACGTGAGAGGAGAGGACTGGCGGGGAGGACTGGCGGAGAGGGCTGCCGGGGCAGGGCCTGCCCCCGGGGGCCGATCCACCAGTCTACGGCGTGCCAGGGCCCGCCTCCGCGACCCGTCGAACACTTGGCCAAGGTCGGTCCCTCGGCGTGTCTGAGGGGCGATTCTGCATATAAACCGTCCTAAGTTGGTCCAGTGGAGCAACACAGGACGCGACCCCCGCACATCCGAGCACGCCGCACGACGCCTTCCCTGCCCCCGCAGGCGGCCCGCGACGGCCGTCGCCCGGCCCGCCCCGCGGTCGTACGACGCCCCGCTCCCCCCGTCGTCCAGGCGGTACGCCGCTTCCCCAACCCCCGCCTCACCGGGCTCGGCGGCGGCCTGTTCTGCATCGCCGCGATGCTGGTGCTCGGCTGCCTCGACGCCCTGACGTTCGGCTCGCTGACGCTCTACGGCGTCCTGTTCCTGCCGGTGTGCGCGCTGACCGCCGTCTGGGTCCGCCGCAACGACCTGGTCACCGCGCCCGTGGTCGTACCGATCGCCTTCGCCGTCGGGATCGTGCCCGTCGCCGAGGGCGGGGACGGGCTCGGCGCCCGGCTGATGGGCCTGGTGACGGCCCTCGCCACCGAGGCCGGCTGGCTGTACGGCGGGACGCTCGTCGCCGGGCTCATCGTGACCGTACGGAAGATCCGGCTGATGAACCGGCGGCGCCGGGCGAACCGCCGACCCCTCTGAGCTACCGCTTCGCCGCCCGCATCGCCGCTCCCACGATCCCCGCGTTGTTCTGCAACTGCGCCGGGACGATCTCCGCCTTGATGCCCTCGATGTGGGGCAGGAACTTCTCCGCCTTGCGGCTGACGCCGCCGCCGATGATGAACAGCTCGGGCGAGAAGAGCATCTCGACATGGGCGAGGTACTTCTGGACCCGGCGGGCCCAGTGCTCCCAGGTCAGCTCGCCGTCCTCCCTCGCCTTGCTGGAGGCGCGCTTCTCCGCGTCGTGCCCGTGCAGCTCCAGGTGGCCCAGCTCGGTGTTGGGCAGCAGGACGCCGTCGACGAAGACCGCGCTGCCGATGCCGGTGCCGAAGGTCAGCAGGATGACGGTGCCGGTGCGGCCGTGACCGGCGCCGAACTCCATCTCGGCGACGCCCGCCGCGTCCGCGTCGTTGACCACCGTCACCGGCAGTCCGCCGAGCCGCTCGCCGAACAACGCGCGCGCGTCCGTGTCGATCCAGCCCTTGTCGACATTGGCCGCCGTACGGATCGTGGCGCCGCCGGTGACCACGCCCGGGAAGGTCAGTCCGACCGGCCCCGTCCACCCGAAGTGGTCGACGACCTCCTTCACACCGTCCGCCACCGCGTCCGGTGTCGCCGGGTGCGGGGTCAGCACCTTGTGGCGCTCCTGGGCGAGGTCGCCCCTGGCCAAGTCGACAGGGGCGCCCTTGATCCCGGATCCGCCGATGTCCACGCCGAAGATCTGCATGGCCCCACGTTACGACGGACGACTGACAGTCACTTGCCGGAGGTCCCCTTGCGGTCCGCGACCAGCGCCGCGGCCTCCTCGCGCAGATCCCGGCGGAGCTCCTTGGGCAGCGAGAAGGTGATGGACTCGTCGGCCGTCTTCACGGTCTCGACGTCGCCGTAGCCGCGCTCGGCCAGCCACTCCAGGACACCCTCCACCAGGACGTCCGGAACCGAGGCGCCGGAGGTCAGGCCGACCGTGGTGACGCCTTCCAGCCAGGCCTCGTCGATCTCGTCGGCGAAGTCGACCAGGTGGGCGGCGGGGACACCGGCGTCCAGGGCGACCTCGACCATGCGGATCGAGTTGGAGGAGTTCTTGGAGCCGACGACGATGACCAGCTCCGCGTCCTCGGCCAGCTTCTTCACCGCGATCTGGCGGTTCTGTGTGGCGTAGCAGATGTCGTCGCTGGGCGGCGAGATCAGGTTGGGGAACTTGTTCTTGAGGGCGTCGACCGTCTCCATGGTCTCGTCGACGGAGAGCGTGGTCTGGGAGAGCCAGACGACCTTCGACTCGTCGCGGACGGTGACATGGGCGACGTCCTCGGGGCCGTCGACCAGTGTGATGTGGTCGGGGGCCTCGCCGGAGGTGCCGATGACCTCCTCGTGGCCCTCGTGCCCGATCAGCAGGATGTCGTAGTCCTCGTTGGCGAACCGGACGGCTTCCTTGTGGACCTTGGTGACCAGCGGGCAGGTCGCGTCGATGGTGGCGAGCTTGCCGCGCGCGGCCTCCTCGTGCACCACCGGCGCCACGCCGTGCGCGGAGAACATCACGATGTTGCCGGGCGGGACCTCCTCCGTCCGTTCGACGAAGATGGCGCCCTTCTTCTCCAGGGTCTGCACGACGTACTTGTTGTGGACGATCTCGTGCCGGACGTACACCGGAGCGCCGTACTGCTCCAGGGCTTTCTCGACGGCGATCACGGCGCGGTCCACACCCGCGCAGTAGCCCCGGGGGGCGGCGAGCAGGACACGGCGGCCAGGCGAAGCAGTCATGCGTCCCATCGTAAGGCCGCGCTCGACAGGTCAAAGATCGCGTGGAAGGCGAGACTGGCCGGGAAGTGTGAAGGGTGGGGAACCGGCGACGGCAGATGACGGACGAAGCACCGGCGGAGGCATCGATGTCCGAGACCGAGACGACGACCCGTACCGCCGATCCGGGCCATGACCTGCGGCGCAGCCTCGGGTTCCGGGATCTCGTGGTCTACGGGCTGCTTTTCATCGCCCCGATGGCGCCCGTCGGCGTGTTCGGCACGCTGGACGCCAAGTCGCACGGCGCGGTCGCGCTGGTGTACGTCGTCGCCACGGTCGCGATGGCGTTCACCGCTTTCAGCTACGCGCAGATGGTGCGGGTGGCGCCCCGCGCGGGCTCTGTCTACGCCTACGCGCGCGTGGCGCTCGGCAAGGAGGCCGGGTTCATCGCCGGCTGGATGGCGATGCTGGACTATCTGCTCATCCCCGCGGTCGCCTACCTCTTCTCCGGCATCGCGATGAACGCGCTGGTCCCCGAGGTCTCCCGGTGGGTGTGGACGGCGCTCGCGGTCCTGGTGACCACCCTGCTGAACCTGTGGGGGGTACGGGCGGCGGCCCGGGTCGGGTTCCTGGTGCTGGCGATGGAGATCGTCGTCCTGCTGGTCTTCCTCGTCTCCGCGGTCGTCGTCCTCGCGCGCGACGGCGCGGAACGGGGCTGGCTGTCCCCGCTGTCGGGCGACGGCACGCAGGGCGCGTTCGCGCTGTCGGCGGTGATCGGTGCCGTGTCGGTGGCCGTCCTGTCGTATCTCGGCTTCGACGCGATCGCCTCCTTCGCCGAGGAGGTCACGGGCGGCTCGGAGAAGGTCGCGCGCGCGGTGCTGTTCTGTCTGGCGCTGGCGGGTGTGCTGTTCGTGGCGCAGACCTACCTGGTGGCGCTGCTGGAGCCGGTGACGAGCGCACAGCTCGCGGCCGACCCGGGCCAGCAGGGGTCCGCCTTCTACGACGCGGTCGACGTGTCGGTCGGCACCTGGCTGCACGACCTGGTGGCCGTCAGCAAGGCGATCGGCGCTGCCTTCGCGGCGCTGGCCGGGCAGGCCGCCGCGAGCCGGCTGCTGTTCGCCATGGGCCGCGACAGGCGGCTGCCCCGCGCGCTGTCGAAGACCGACTCGGGCGTCCCGCGCGTGGCGCTGCTCTGCGCCGCCGTGATCACGCTGGTCGCGGCGGTGTGGGCGGCCCGCCGGGACGACGGCATGGACCACCTGGTGTCGGTGGTCGACATCGGCGCCCTGACCGCGTTCACGCTGCTGCACGCGAGCGTGGTCAGCTGGTTCGCCGTACGGCGGGCCGGCGGGCCGGTGATCTGGTGGCGGCATGTGCTGATGCCCGTGGTGGGCGCGGCGATCACCATCGCGGTGATCGTGGAGGCGTCGGGGGCGGCGCAGGTGGTGGGGGCGGTGTGGTTCGCGATCGGGGTGGCGGTGCTGGTGGGGCAGCGGGGGCGGGCGAGGGCGGGTGAGCAGGTCGAACGCCGGACGGGCTGACATGCCCGGACCGGCGGTGATGTCAGTGCCGCCCACTACGCTCGGCGCATGGCTCTCAACACGTCCGCCGACGCTCCCCTGCCCGTCGGGGAGGTCTCCCGGCTGATCGGCGGGTGGATCGACCGGCTCGGTGCCGTCTGGGTCGAGGGGCAGATCACCCAGCTGTCGCGGCGGCCCGGCGCGGGGGTCGTCTTCCTGACCCTGCGCGACCCGTCGTACGACATCTCCGTGAGCGTCACCTGCTACCGGCAGGTGTTCGACGCCGTCGCCGATGTCGTGAGCGAGGGCGCGCGGGTCGTCGTACTGGCGAAGCCGGAGTGGTACGCGCCGCGGGGGCAGTTGTCGTTGCGGGCCGCCGAGATAAGGCCGGTGGGGGTGGGGGAACTGCTCGCGCGGCTTGAGCAGTTGAAGAAGTCGCTGGCCGCCGAGGGGCTGTTCGCGGCCGAGCGGAAGAAGCCGCTGCCCTTCCTGCCGCAGCTCGTCGGGCTGGTGTGCGGGCGGGCGTCCGCCGCCGAACGGGACGTGCTGGAGAACGCCCGGCACCGCTGGCCCGCGGTCCGCTTCGAGGTGCGCAATGTCGCCGTGCAGGGCGTGCACGCGGTGCCGCAGGTGGTGCAGGCCGTCAAGGAGCTCGACGCGAACGACGACGTCGACGTGATCATCGTGGCGCGGGGCGGGGGCAGCGTCGAGGATCTGCTGCCGTTCTCCGACGAGCAGCTCGTGCGGACGGTCGCGGAGTGCCGTACGCCGGTCGTCTCCGCCATCGGGCACGAGCCCGACACCCCGCTGCTCGACTATGTCGCCGACCTGCGAGCCTCCACACCGACCGACGCGGCCAAGAAGGTCGTACCGGATGTCGGCGAGGAGTACGAGCGGGTGCGGATGCTGCGGGATCGCGCGCGGCGGTGTGTCGAGGGGTTCATCGACCGGGAGGAGCGCGGGCTGGCCCATGCGCTCGCGCGGCCGTCGATAGAGGATCCGCACCGGATGATCGACGAGCGCGCCGACCATGTGGCCTCGCTCGTCGAGCGTTCACGGCGCACCCTCGGTCATCTCCTCGACCGCGCCGACTCCGAGCTGACGCACACGCACGCGCGCGTGGTGGCCCTGTCGCCGGCGGCGACGCTCAAGCGGGGGTACGCCGTGCTCCAGAAGGCCGACGGGCATGTGGTGCGGGACCCGGAGGAGGTCAGCGGCGACGAGGTGCTGCGGGCGCGGGTGTCCGAGGGTGAGTTCGCTGTCCGAGTCGATGTCTAGGGTGGGGCGCATGAGCAGCAAGGTGGATGAGGCGCTCGGGTACGAGCAGGCGCGGGACGAGCTGATCGATGTCGTACGACGGCTGGAGGCGGGCGGTACGACGCTGGAGGAGTCCCTCGCGCTGTGGGAGCGGGGCGAGGAGCTCGCCAAGGTGTGCCGGCGATGGCTGGACGGGGCGCGGGCGCGGCTGGACGCGGCGCTGGCGGAGGAGGACGAGGCCGGGGCGGAGGCCGCCGAGGAGGAGTGATCCGGGCGAGGGCCCAGCAGCGCGATCTGTGAATCGGATCACGACGCTCCGGTTTTCGTTGAATGTTAAACCTGTCTCGCGTACTGTCCTTGGCATGTCTTCTCTTGTTCTCGACCCCGCCGCCCAGGACCTGCTGTTCCGCGAGGCCAGCACCGCGAACACCTTCACCGACGAACCGGTGACCGATGAGCAGGTCCAGGCGATCTACGACCTGGTCAAGTTCGGCCCCACCGCCTTCAACCAGACCCCGCTGCGCATCACCCTGGTCCGCTCCCCCGAGGCCCGCGAGCGCCTCGTGAAGCACATGGCCGAGGGCAACCAGCAGAAGACGGCCGCCGCCCCGCTGGTCGCGATCCTCTCCGCGGACAACGAGTTCCACGAGGAGCTGCCGGCCCTCTTCCCGGCCTTCCCCCAGGCTAAGGACCTCTTCTTCAGCGAGCGCCCGGCCCGTGAGAGCGCCGCCGCGATGAACGCCGCCCTCCAGGCCGCGTACTTCATCATCGGCGTCCGCGCCGCCGGTCTCGCCGCCGGCCCGATGACCGGTGTCGACTTCGCGGGCCTCCAGAAGGAGTTCCTGGACGACGACCACACCCCGCTGATGGTCGTCAACATCGGCAAGCCGGGCGAGAACGCCTCCTACCCGCGCTCGCCGCGCCTCGCCTACGACGAGGTCGTCACCACGGTCTGAGCGACCGCACTCGAGCAATGAGAAGGGCCCGGCGTTCGAACGCCGGGCCCTTCTCATGTCTCACGTCACTTGGTCTTCAGCGCCTTCGCCATCTCCGTCAGCTGCGCGTACGAGCCAGTGCCCGCCACCACGGTCGTCGCGCCGTCGCCCTGGTGGACGAGCGCCTTGTAGCGGCCGCCGGTGTAGTGGGTCCAAGTACGGCCGCCGATCTCCTCGGTGGTCTTCGTCTCCTCGCCGCCCTGGCTCGCCTCGTCGATGAACGTGGCCGGCTTCTGAGTCGACTGCTCGACCTGGACGTACTCCCCGCCGGGGGTGTGGAAGCCCAGGTGCCAGGCGTCGAACTCCTCGCCGTCGAAGCGGACCGAGGTCGCCTTCCAGGTGTCGGGCAGCCCCTCGGGCGCCGCCACCGGGTACGAGGCCGCGCGCCGGGCCGTGAGCAGTTCGACGCGGTAGTCGACCTTCTTGACCTCGGGAGCGGAGTCGTCGTGCGGGATGAAGAGGTAGATGACGCCCGCCATCACACTGATCAGGCCCAGGGAGAGAACCATGTCCCGGACCGTCTTCTGCTTGCCGTTCGAACCTGCCACGCCCCCTATCGTCGCAGGTGCCCGGTCCGCTCATCCGTGGGGTCCCCTGCTCATTTTGTCGGACTGACGATAGAGTCGAGGATCGAACCCTCATCCGGCCGTCGTCGTATCAGAAAGGTGCGCCTCGATGACCGAGCATCATCACTTGCCGTCCGAACTCGAAGTCCCCAGCGAAGCCCCCGACCGCAACCTCGCCCTGGAACTCGTCCGCGTGACCGAAGCCGCGGCGATGGCCGCGGGCCGCTGGGTCGGGCGCGGCGACAAGAACGGCGCCGACGGTGCGGCCGTGCGCGCCATGCGGACCCTCGTCTCCACCGTGTCGATGAACGGCGTGGTCGTCATCGGCGAGGGCGAGAAGGACGAGGCGCCGATGCTCTTCAACGGCGAGCGGGTCGGTGACGGGACCGGGCCCGAGTGCGACATCGCGGTCGACCCGATCGACGGCACGACGCTGAACGCCAAGGGCATGCCGAACGCGATCGCCGTGCTTGCGGCCGCGGACCGCGGGTCGATGTTCGACCCCTCCGCCGTGTTCTACATGGACAAGCTGGTCACCGGCCCCGAGGCCGCGGACTTCGTCGACATCGACGCGCCCGTGTCCGTGAACATCCGAAGGGTCGCGAAGGCGAAGCGGTCCACGCCGGAGGACGTGACCGTGGTCATCCTCGACCGCCCCCGGCACGAGGGCATCATCAAGGAGGTCCGTGAGGCGGGTGCGCGCATCAAGCTGATCTCCGACGGTGACGTGGCGGGCTCCATCTACGCGCTGCGCGAGGGCACCGGCGTCGACATGCTGCTGGGCATCGGCGGCACGCCCGAGGGCATCATCTCGGCCTGCGCCGTGAAGTGTCTGGGCGGCACGATCCAGGGCAAGTTGTGGCCCAAGGACGACGAGGAGCGGGCCCGGGCGATCGACGCCGGGCACGACCTGGACCGGGTCCTGACGACCGACGACCTGGTCTCGGGGGACAACGTGTTCTTCGTCGCCACCGGCATCACCGACGGCGAGCTCCTGAAGGGCGTCCGCTACCGGTCGGAGACCGCGACCACCGACTCCATCGTGATGCGGTCGAAGTCGGGCACGGTCCGCAGGATCGAGTCCGAGCACCGGCTGAGCAAGCTGCGGGCCTACAGCGCGATCGACTTCGACCGGGCCAAGTAGCCGGCGGACAGCGGCTGAACGGAAGACCAGTGGGGCGCCCCCGGTGCGGAGGGGGCGCCCCACTCATGTCCGTACGGAGTTCAGCCCGCCTGCGCTATGCGGGACGCCCGCGCCGCCTTCTTCAGCTCCATGTCCCGGCGCCTGCGGCGGGCCAGCACCACGCGGCGCTCCGCGGCCGTCAGGCCGCCCCAGACGCCGTAGGGCTCGGGTTGCAGGAGTGCGTGTTCACGGCACTCGACCATGACCGGGCAGCGGGCACAGACGCGCTTCGCGGCCTCCTCACGGGAGAGCCGGGCCGCGGTGGGCTCCTTCGAAGGTGCGAAGAACAGGCCGGCCTCGTCGCGCCGGCACACGGCCTCCGTGTGCCATGGTGCGTCTTGGTCCCTGTCTCGCACTGGCACCCGCTGGGCCGGTACGGCAGCGACCTGCAGGGACGAATGCGGCGGTTGCAGCACGGTCTACTCCTGACGACGGCTTCGCGAGCGAGAGACGATGCAGCAAGCCCTACCCGCTGTGCGCGCGCCTATGCACTGAGTTCCGAACCGCTGGATTCCGGGTGGTCCCGTGCTGGGGTGTGAGTGGAACGGATCGTTTCGCTCTCCGTCGATTCGCAGCCGTCAACGATCCAGATGCTTGCGCAAACTCTTGTCGACCTTGTGCTGCACCCGGTCGAGGATGTCCGCGACGAGCTTTCCGCGCTTGGCCCGCCCCTCGATGTTGCCGAGCACGGCCCAGCCGTCGACGTAGACGACGGGCGCCGCGGGGTCCTCCGCGTCGAGCGTGTGCACCTCGAAGTTGCCGAGGACACCGCCGCCGGTGCCGCGCAGCGACACGTTCTCCGGGACGCGGACGTCGACGCTGCCGAAGACCGAGATCGCCTTGACGACGACCTGCTGGTACTCGAAGAGGGCCTCGCTGAGGTCTATCTCGACGCTGCCGAAGATCGCGTACGCGTGGATACGGCGGCCCGCGCGCCGGCGGCCCTTGCGGACGGCGGCGCTGAACACCGCCACCACGTTCTCGTCGGGGTCGAGCGGGATGGCGCCGGCGGTGGGGCGGCTGGGGGCGGAGACGGGCGCGGTGCGGCGCTGGTGGGCGGCGGGCAGGTCCCGTATGAAGACGTCCAGCTCGCCGACCGTCTTGGCGGCGAGCGCGCCCTCCACCCGCTCGGCGTGCTCGTCGGCGGTGAGGCGGCCCTCGGCGAGGGCCTCGCGCAGGATGTCGGCGATGCGGTCACGGTCGGCGTCGGAGGCGCGGAGTTCGGCGGCGGCAGGCGGAGTCTGCTTCTGAAGGTCCACGGCAGCAGCGTACCCAAACGCGATAGATCGCGACTAGGCCTGTGGAAAACCCGGCCCGCCCCGGCCCCCGACCCAACCCCGCCCCGGCCTCCGCTCCAACTGAGCCTTACCTCACAAGCTCGCGGCCTCGGCCAGGTTCTACGCTGGTGAGGCCCGCCAATGGAGGCGGGTCGCCGTCTGCCGAGTGAGGAATGGGCTGAGATGCCTGAGTTCGCGTACACCGATCTGCTCCCCATGGGAGAGGACACCACCCCGTACCGGCTGGTGACCTCCGAGGGTGTCTCCACCTTCGAGGCCGACGGGCGCACGTTCCTCAAGGTCGAGCCGGAGGCGCTGCGCAAGCTCGCCGAAGAGGCCATCCACGACATCCAGCACTATCTGCGCCCGGCCCACCTGGCTCAGCTGCGCCGGATCATCGACGACCCCGAGGCGTCGAGCAACGACAAGTTCGTCGCCCTCGACCTGCTGAAGAACGCGAACATCGCGGCGGCGGGCGTCCTGCCGATGTGCCAGGACACCGGCACCGCGATCGTGATGGGCAAGCGCGGCCAGAACGTCCTCACGGAGGGCGGTGACGAGGCGGCACTGTCCAAGGGCATCTACGACGCCTACCTGAACCTCAACCTGCGCTACTCGCAGATGGCCCCGCTGACCATGTGGGACGAGAAGAACACCGGTTCGAACCTGCCCGCGCAGATCGAGCTGTACGCGACGGACGGCGGCGCGTACAAGTTCCTGTTCATGGCGAAGGGCGGCGGCAGCGCCAACAAGTCCTTCCTCTACCAGGAGACGAAGGCCGTCCTGAACGAGGCCTCCATGATGAAGTTCCTGGAGGAGAAGATCCGTTCGCTCGGTACGGCCGCCTGCCCGCCGTACCACCTGGCGATCGTGGTCGGCGGCACCAGCGCCGAGTACGCCCTGAAGACGGCCAAGTACGCCTCCGCGCACTACCTGGACGAGATCCCCGCCGAGGGCTCGGAGCTGGGCCACGGCTTCCGGGACAAGGAGCTGGAGGAGAAGGTCTTCGAGCTGACGCAGAAGATCGGTATCGGCGCGCAGTTCGGCGGCAAGTACTTCTGCCACGACGTGCGCGTGGTGCGGCTGCCCCGGCACGGCGCCTCCTGCCCGGTGGCGATCGCGGTGTCGTGCTCCGCCGACCGCCAGGCGGTCGCGAAGATCACCGCCGAGGGCGTCTTCCTGGAGCAGCTGGAGACGGACCCGGCGCGGTTCCTGCCGGAGACGACGGACGAGCACCTGGAGGAGGGCGACGTCGTCAAGATCGACCTCAACCAGCCGATGGACACGATCCTCGCCGAGCTCACGAAGTACCCGGTCAAGACCCGGCTGTCCCTCTCCGGCCCGCTGGTGGTGGCGCGTGACATCGCGCACGCCAAGATCAAGGAACGCCTCGACGCGGGCGAGGAGATGCCGCAGTACCTGAAGGACCACCCGGTGTACTACGCCGGCCCGGCCAAGACCCCCGAGGGCTACGCGTCGGGCTCCTTCGGTCCTACGACGGCCGGC
This sequence comes from Streptomyces sp. NPDC046909, assembly GCF_040644695.1. Taxonomy (NCBI): domain Bacteria; kingdom Bacillati; phylum Actinomycetota; class Actinomycetes; order Kitasatosporales; family Streptomycetaceae; genus Streptomyces; species Streptomyces sp. NPDC046909. The sequence goes on from NZ_JBEYXC010000012.1 coordinate 157,963, forward strand.
CGCATGGACTCGTATGTCGAGCAGTTCCAGGCGGCGGGCGGCTCCAAGGTCATGCTGGCCAAGGGCAACCGCAGCAAGCAGGTCACGGACGCGTGCGACGCGCACGGCGGCTTCTACCTCGGCTCCATCGGCGGCCCGGCCGCCCGTCTCGCCCAGGACTGCATCAAGAAGGTCGAGGTCGTCGAGTACGAGGAGCTCGGCATGGAGGCGGTCTGGAAGATCGAGGTCGAGGACTTCCCGGCGTTCATCGTGGTGGACGACAAGGGGAACGACTTCTTCCAAGATCCCGCGCCCGCGCCGACGTTCACCTCCATCCCCGTCCGGGGCCCCGGGCTGGCGTAGTTCCTCGGGTGCGGCGGGGACACTTTTCGCCCCCGCCGCCCCTACCCGTCCCATCCCCAGGGGCGCTGCCCCTTCGACCCCGGCCCGACCTGGGGGCTCCGCCCCCAGACCCCCGTCGGCCCTTGAGGGGCCTCGTCCTCAAGCGCCGGACGGGCTGAGATGCACGCGCCGCCCCCGCCCATGCCCAGCCCCTCCTCAGTCGCCGAACTTGAAGTCCAGCCGCTGATAGTCCCCGTCGTCCGTGAAGTGGACCTGCCCGCTCGCGCCGCGGTAGTCGTCGGTTCCGCCGGTGATCGACGCGTCGAAGACGGGCGGTGCCGCCGACTCGTCCAGGGGCACCGACATGAGGACCTGGGCGGTGAGCTGGCCGCCGGACAGGACGAAGGTGCCGACGCACTGGATGTCCATGGGGTCGCCCGCGCGGACCACCGTGCAGACGACGCCGTCCCGGCCGACCTTGTCGCCGCCCTTGTCCTGGTAGAGGTCGTCGGCGAAGGAGAACGCGTCGCCGAGCTTGGGCATCTGTTCCTCGCCCTGGTCCTCCTCGCCGGGGACTTCCTTCGCGTAGAGGGTGAAGTCGTCGTCGGCGGCCGACGAGGCGGTGGCCGACGCGGGAGCGGCGGTGACGAGGGCCGCCGCCGCGGCCATTCCGACGGCGCCGAGAGCGCCGTACGTCCTGATGCTGCGGAGCATGGCTTGCCTCCTGCGGGGTGACGAGCCCCCCTGCACTCCTGCCTCAATTGTCCGGCGCCCGTGCCCCGGCCGCGCAGCGAGCCGGGCTGCCGTTCGGCCCATACGCCCATCGGCCCAGCCGCCGGAACATCGCGGCGCTCCCGATCGCTAGAGACGGTATGAGCGAATACCGCATCGAGCACGACTCCATGGGCGACGTACGCGTCCCCGCCGAGGCCAAGTGGCGAGCCCAGACGCAGCGGGCCGTCGAGAACTTCCCCATCTCGGGGCAGCGGATCGAGCGGGCCCATATCGAGGCGCTCGCGCGGATCAAGGGTGCCGCGGCGAAGGTCAACGCCGAGCTGGGGGTGCTCGACAAGGACATCGCCGAGGCGATCCAGGACGCGGCCCAGGAAGTCGCCGAGGGGCGGTGGGACGAGGAGTTCCCCATCGACGTGTTCCAGACCGGGTCCGGGACCTCGTCCAACATGAACACCAACGAGGTCATCGCCACCCTGGCCGGCGAGCGGCTGGGCGAGGGCCGGGACGTCCATCCGAACGACCACGTCAACGCCTCCCAGTCCTCCAACGACGTCTTCCCGTCCTCCATCCACATCGCCGCCACCGCCGCCGTCACCCGGGATCTGATCCCGGCCCTCCAGCACCTCGCCACCGCCCTGGAGCGCAAGGCCGCGGAATTCGCCGACGTCGTGAAGTCCGGGCGCACCCATCTCATGGATGCCACCCCGGTGACCCTCGGCCAGGAATTCGGGGGGTACGCCGCTCAGGTCCGGTACGGGGTCGAGCGGCTCCAGGCCTCGCTCCCCCGGCTCGCGGAGCTGCCCCTCGGGGGGACCGCGGTCGGGACCGGGATCAACACGCCTCCCGGGTTCTCCGCCGCCGTCATCGAGGAGGTCGCCCGGGTCACCGGGCTGCCGCTCACCGAGGCCCGCGACCACTTCGAGGCGCAGGGGGCCCGGGACGGGATCGTCGAGGCCAGTGGGCAGCTGCGGACCATTGCCGTCGGGCTCACCAAGATCGCCAATGATCTGCGGTGGATGTCGTCCGGGCCGCGGACCGGGCTCGCCGAGATCTCGCTCCCCGACCTCCAGCCGGGGTCGTCGATCATGCCCGGCAAGGTCAATCCGGTGATCCCCGAGGCCGTGCTCATGGTCGCCGCGCAGGTCATCGGCAATGACGCCACCGTCGCCACCGCCGGGGCCGCCGGAAACTTCGAGCTCAATGTGATGCTGCCGGTCATCGCCAAGAACGTCCTCGAGTCCGTCCGGCTGCTGTCCAACGTCTCGCGGCTGCTCGCCGACCGGACCGTCGACGGGATCGTCGCGCACCGTGAACGCGCGCGCGAGTACGCCGAGTCGTCACCCTCCGTGGTCACCCCGCTGAACAAGTACATCGGGTACGAGGAGGCCGCCAAGGTCGCCAAGAAGGCCCTCGCGGAGCGCAAGACCATTCGTCAAGTCGTCGTGGAGAACGGGTACATCGAACGCGGGGACCTCACCGTCGAGCAGCTCGACGAAGCGCTGGATGTCCTGCGTATGACGCGTCCGTAACCTTTCGCGTCCCGGACGCGAACCGTGACGCGCGCCGCAGCGTCGTATGCCTATGGCACCTAATATCTGTGCATGGCAGACGGTGGAGCGGTGAGAGCGGTGGAAGCGGGTACGTCGACGTCCTTCTGGGAGCCCGGGAGTCACATTCTGTGGCGGTACCGGGAGAACGGCGGCACGCGCTTCCACATCGCACGCCCGGTGACCGTCGTCCGGGACGATCATGAACTGCTGGCCGTCTGGATGGCGCCCGGCACCGAGTGCGTGAAGCCCGTGCTCGCCGACGGCACCTCCGTGCACGCCGAGCCGCTGGAGACGCGGTACACCAAGCCGCGTACCGTGCAGTTGGACCGCTGGTTCGGCACCGGCGTGCTGAAGCTGGCGCGGCCCGGCGAGCCGTGGTCGGTGTGGCTGTTCTGGGAGCCGGGCTGGCAGTTCAAGAACTGGTACGTGAACCTGGAGACACCGCTGGTCCGTTGGGGCGGCGGAGTGGACTCCGAGGACCACTTCCTCGACATCTCGGTGCACCCGGACCGCAGTTGGCACTGGCGCGACGAGGATGAGTTCGCGCAGGCCCAGCGGGACGGGCTGATGGACCCCCACCTCGCCGAACAGGTGCGCCGGGCGGGGCGTTCGGCGGTGGAGGTGATCCGCGCCTGGGGCACGCCGTTCTCGGACGGCTGGCAGCACTGGCGCCCGGATCCGTCCTGGGCCGTACCGTTGCTGCCGGAAGACTGGGACCGTACGCCCGCGCACGTGTCCTCATGAGACCCTTGATGCGCCCCCGGGCAACAAACGTAGGATCGTCCTCCGCAAGTGCGCGCGGCGGCAACTACCGGAGCGTGCATCGAGCTTGACCATTCGTCACCGAGGGGCGGCAGGACGTGAGCGAGGGGTACGAGGGCAACACCGGTACGGGCCGCAGACGGTCCGCCGGGTGCACAGGAACAGCCTCTGACCACGCGGGAATTCCGTTCCTGGGGCATGTATACCGGGTATCGGCATTTCGGCGGGACGAACTGAGCGCGCGGCGCGCAGCCACCGACGGACGGATTCGACACGCGTGACGGAGCAGCCCACCTCCTTCGAGCGCCCCCAGCCGGGCGCCGGCCCCGCGGACCCTCGCGGGGCGCTCCTGCGTGCCTCCACGCCCCCGCACAGCGCTTTACCGGCACAGGCCAGGGCCGGCTCCGGCGAGACGCCGGCGGCCGGACCCTCCGGTGCCGTCGGCTCCCCGGGCCCTTCCGGGTCCTCCGGGGCCGACACCACGGTCCCCGCGCCCGGGAGCGACCCCGAGCACTCCCAGCCCAGCACCGCCGCGTCCGAGCCGGACACCCACCGTCCGCGGCCGGTGCCCGAGGGCATGCCCGCCGGGCAGGAAGCCGCCTCCGACGGTCCTGAACGGCGTACCGGCCAAGGTCTGCCGCCCGGCCGGCCCACGCCCATGCGGCGGGACGGGGACCGGCTGCGCTTCGTGGGCGCGGCGACCCGGCGGATCGCCCGCGGCATCGACCTCGACGAGATCGTCATGGGGCTGTGCCGGGCGACCGTGCCGACGTTCTCGGACGCGATCCTGGTCTATCTGCGCGACCCGCTGCCGGTCGGCGACGAACGCCCCACCGGGCCGCTGGTGCTGCGCCTGCGCCGCACCGACCGCATACCCGAGGAGCGGGACACCGAGGGCGGTTTCGCCTCGCCCGCCCTCCAGCCGGAGCCGCCCGAGCTGACCGAACTGTCGGCCGTCACCGCCGAACTCTGCGAGGTGCGCACCGGCGGTGCGCTCGCCGAGGTGCTGCGCGGCGTCCGGCCGGTCTTCACGGACTCCCCCGCCGCCCGTGCCGCGCTGCCGGAACTTCTCGGCGAGGGCGGCGAGTTGATCGTCCCGGGCGGCCAGCGCGCCATCCTGGCCCCGCTGCGGGGCCGCCGGCGGGTCATCGGCGCCGCGGTGTTCCTGCGCCGCCCGGACCGGATCCCGTTCGAGCCGGACGACCTCCTGGTCGCCGCCCAGCTCGCCACGCACAGCGCGCTCGGCATCGACAAGGCGGTCCTGTACGGCCGCGAGGCCTACATCGCCGACGAGCTCCAGCGCACCATGCTCCCGGAGACCCTCCCGCGCCCGACGGGCGTCCGGCTGGCCTCCCGCTACCTCCCGGCGGCCGAGACCGCGCGCGTGGGCGGCGACTGGTACGACGCGATTCCCCTGCCGGGGAGCCGGGTCGCCCTGGTCGTGGGTGACGTCATGGGGCACTCCATGACGTCCGCCGCGATCATGGGGCAGCTGCGGACCACCGCCCAGACCCTCGCGGGGCTCGACCTGCCGCCGCAGGAGGTGCTGCACCACCTCGACGAGCAGGCCCAGCGGTTGGGTACCGACCGCATGGCGACCTGCCTGTACGCCGTCTACGACCCGGTCTCGCACCGGATCACCATCGCCAACGCGGGCCATCCGCCGCCGGTCCTGCTCCACCTCGGTGGGCGGGCCGAGGTGCTCCGGGTGCCGCCTGGCGCGCCGATCGGTGTCGGAGGCGTGGACTTCGAGGCCGTAGAGCTGGACGCCCCGGCCGGGGCGACGCTGCTCCTGTACACCGACGGGCTCGTCGAGTCGCGACTCCGGGACGTGTGGACCGGCATAGAGCAGCTGCGGGAGAAGCTCGCCGCGACCGCTCAGCTGACCGGGCCGGATCATCCGCCGCCCCTTGAGGCGCTCTGCGACGAGGTGCTCGACATGCTCGGTCCCGGTGACCGGGACGACGACATCGCGCTGCTCGCCGCGCGCTTCGACGGGATCTCGCCGAGCGATGTGGCGTACTGGTTCCTTGAGCCGGAGGACGCGGCACCGGGCCGGGCCCGGCGGCTGGCTCGGCGGGCCCTGTCCCGGTGGGGGCTTGAGGAACTCTCCGACTCCGTGGAGCTGTTGGTGAGCGAGGTCGTGACCAATGCGGTGCGGTATGCCTCGCGGCCGGTGACGTTGCGGTTGTTGCGGACCGATGTGCTGCGGTGTGAAGTCGGGGACGATGTGCCTCAGTTGCCGCGGCTTCGGCAGGCTCGGGCGACGGATGAGGGTGGGCGGGGGCTGTACCTCGTCAACAAGCTGGCTCGGCGGTGGGGGGCGACTCGGCTCAGCACCGGGAAGGTTGTCTGGTTCGAGCTCAATCGGGGGTAGGCCGCCGGTTCGATTTCGGCTGCGGGTGCGTTGTGGCTTGTCGCGCAGTTCCCCGCGCCCCTAAAAGCAGATAGGGCGCCCGGTGTTTTCCGGGCGCCCTTTCTCTTTGCCGCTTACTGCTCTTGCCCTGGATCCACCGGGTCCGTGTCGTCCGTCGGCGGTCTCGTCGTCGGAGTCTGCGTCGGGGTCTGGGTCGGCGTTTGTGTCGGGGTCTGCGTCGGCGTCTGGGTCGGGGCCTGGGTTGTGGGGGCCTCGGTCGTCGGCTCCTGGGTTGTCGGCTCGTCCGTCGGCGTCTGCGTCGCTGTCTGGGAGGGCGTCTGCGTCGGGGTGTACGACGGTTCGACCGCGGCGCCCTGGTCGGTGTCCAGGTCGAACTCGGCGGACGTGGACGTCACGCCGAACATGTACGCCGCCCAGATCTGCGCCGGGAAGCCACCGCCGTTGACGCGCTCGAAGCCGCCGGCGCCGTACATCTTGACCTGTCCCGGCTTCTTGTGGTTCTCGCCGAACAGGCCGACCGAGGTGACCAGGTCGGGGGTGTAGCCGGTGAACCAGGCCGACTTGTTGTCGTCGGACGTACCCGTCTTGCCGGCGACCTCCTGGCCGTCGCGCTTGGGGTTGTCGCGGACGGACGTCTTGGCCGTACCGTCGTCGACCACGCCGGTCAGCACCGAGGTCACCGTGTCCGCGGTCTCGCGGCTGATGACCTGCTCGCCGATCGGGTCGGCCATCTCCACCTCGCTGCCGTTGCGCTCGGCCGACTTGATGATGGTCGGGGTGACCTTCTTGCCGTGGTTGTCGAGGGTGGCGTAGACACCGGCCATCTGGATCGGGCTCGCGCCCATGGTGCCGAGGGTGTAGGCGGGCAGCGACTTCAGGTCACCGGTGTCCATGCCGAGCTTCGCGGCGGTGTCCAGGACCTTGTCCATGCCCACGTCGATGCCCATCTGCGCGAAGACGGAGTTGATGGACTTGTTCATCGCCGTCTGCACGGTGACGTCGCCGTAGTCGGTGTCGTCCTCGTTCTCCGGGGCGAACGCGATGTCGCTGCCCTTGACGGGCCGCTTGCTCGTGCCGTCGTAGACCGTGCTCGCGCCGATCGTCTTGCCGTTCTGGGTCTCGGCGCCCTCCTCCAGGGCGGCGGCCAGGATGACCGGCTTGAACGTCGACGCGGGCTGGTAGTCCACGCGGTTGGCGTTGTTGTAGTCGTGCTTGATGTAGTCCTCGCCGCCGTAGAGAGCGACGATCTTCCCCGTCTTGGGGTCGACGGAGGCGGCACCGGCCTGGATGTCCTTGTCGACGTCGCGCTTGTCCGGGTCCAGCTTGTCGGTCAGCTGGGCCTTGACGGCCTTCTCCAGCTGCGCCTGCTTCTTCTTGTCGATGTTCAGGGTGATGGTCCAGCCACCCTTGTCGTACTGGGCCAGCGCCTCGTCCTCGGTGAGGTCGTCGTTGGTCATCAGCTGCTTGACGAGCTGCTGCTTGGCGAGCTTGACGAAGTAGCCCTTCTGACCCTGGAGTCCTGCCTCGGCCTTGGGCTTCTCCGGGACCGGGAACTCCATGTCCGCGCGCTCGGAGGCGTCCAGCCAGCCCTCCTCGACCATATTGTCGAGGACGTAGTTCCAGCGGGCCTTGACCAGCTTCTTGCTGGTGTCCGAGGCGGCCGTCCAGTCGTACTGGCTCGGCGCCTGGAGCAGCGCGGCGAGATAGGCGCCCTGCTCGACGCTGAGCTTGTCGGCGTCGACACGGTAGTAGGCCTGTGCGGCGGCCTGGATGCCGTAGGCGGTGCGGCCGTAGTAGCTGGTGTTGATGTAGCCCTCGAGGATCTCGTCCTTGGACTTCTGGCGGTCCACCTTGAGCGAGATCACCAGCTCCCTGAGCTTGCGGGTGACCGTCTGGTCCTGCGTCAGGTAGTAGTTCTTGACGTACTGCTGGGTGATCGTCGAACCACCCTGCTTGCCCTTGCCGGAGAGGGTGTTCAGCAGACCTCGGGCGGTGCCCTTCAGGTCGATGCCGGCGTCCTCGTAGAAGCTCTTGTTCTCGGCGGCGACAAAGGTGAGCTGGACCTTCTTGGGGACCTTGGCCAGGTCCACGTTCTCGCGGTTCACGTCGCCGTCGCGGACCAGGACGTCGCCGTTGCTGTACTTGATGGTGTTGCTCTGCAACTGGGCGTCGGCGTTGCCCTCGGGGACCTGCACCATCATGTAGAGCACGATGAACCCGCCGATGCCGAGCAGGCAGACGCCGAGGAACGTGCCGAGGATCTTCTTCCAGGTGAAGAGCCGGCGTATGAGGCTCTTCTCGGCGCCACCACTGCGGCTGACGGCTGCGCGCGACGAACGGCCCTTGGGCGCGGCTCGGCGACCGCCGCGCTGCCGCGCTCGTCTTTCTTCCGCTCGTCCCATGGGTCCGTTCCGCTCCGCTTCGTTCGTGTGTGCGCACGCGCCACACAGGTTCGCCGCTCAGGTCAGCTCAGAAAGCTAACACCGGGAGATGTGACAAAGGGCGGCCGATCCGGTCTTTTGCGGACGTGACAATCAGCACCCGTTCACATGGAACCGACGTACGAGAGGGGCCAAGGGTTGCTCTGGCGGGGAAAAGTGTTATCACTTGGATAGGCTGACGCTAAGCCTTACGAGACCGCACCAGAACCGGGGGAACCTCATGACCACACACGACGACACGACCGCCGACGTACCCGCCATGCCCGCCCCGCGCGTGCGCGAGTTCGCCGCGCACAGCATCGGGGGCGGGCTCGCGCTGCTGCTCGGGCTGCTGGGGCTGTTCGCGGGGGCCGGAATGATTGCTGCCGCTACGGCGGTCGCGGCGACCGGCGCGAAAGCCGCGCTGATCGTCGGCGGGATCGTGGTCGGTCTCGCCGCGTTTCTCGCCATGTGCGGGCTGAACACGGTGGCGCCGGGCGAGGCGCGGGTGGTGCAGCTCTTCGGGCGGTACCGGGGGACGATCCGGCAGGACGGGCTGCGCTGGGTGAACCCCTTCACCTCGCGGACCAAGATCTCCACGCGGGTGCGCAACCACGAGACGGCCGTCCTGAAGGTCAACGACGCCTACGGAAACCCGATCGAGCTCGCGGCGGTCGTGGTGTGGCGGGTCGAGGACACCGCGCAGGCGACCTTCGAGGTGGACGACTACATCGAGTTCGTCTCGACCCAGACCGAGGCGGCCGTCCGGCACATCGCCATCGAGTACCCGTACGACGCCCACGAGGAGGGCGGTCTCTCGCTGCGCGGCAACGCCGAGGAGATCACCGAGAAGCTCGCGCTCGAACTGCACGCGCGCGTGGAGGCGGCCGGTGTCGAGATCATCGAGTCACGCTTCACGCATCTCGCCTACGCTCCGGAGATCGCCTCGGCGATGCTCCAGCGGCAGCAGGCCGGGGCGATCGTCGCGGCGCGGCGGCAGATCGTGGACGGGGCGGTCGGGATGGTCGAGGCGGCGCTGGCCCGGATCAGCGAGCAGGAGATCGTCGAACTCGACGACGAGCGGAAGGCGGCCATGGTGTCGAACCTGATGGTGGTGCTGTGCGGGGACCGCGCGGCCCAGCCGGTCCTGAACACCGGGACCCTCTACCAGTGACGGATCCCCAGGATCCCCAGGGTCCCGAGGAGGGGTCCGCCTCCAAGCGGCGGCCGCAGCAGCGCAAGCAGGTGCTGCTGCGGCTCGACCCGTCGGTGTACGAGGCGCTGGCGCGGTGGGCCGGGGACGAGCTGAGGTCGGCGAACGCGCAGATCGAGTTCCTGTTGCGCAAGGCCCTCGCGGAGGCGGGACGGCTGCCGGGCGAGGCCAAGCCGATCCCGCGCCGGGGACGGCCGCCGACGCAGTAGCAGAACCGTGACAATCGGCTCTCACCTGCGCCTTCACGTCTCGCGCAGCCACCTACACACTCCGCGTATACACACCGGGTATACGCCGTGTGTACAGTCCTCCGCATGTCCATCGGTCACACCCTTTTGGGACTCCTGGAGTCCGGGCCCCGCCACGGTTACGACCTGAAGCGGGCCTTCGACGAGAAGTTCGGTCATGACCGGCCCCTGCACTACGGCCAGGTCTACTCGACGATGTCCCGTCTGCTGAAGAACGGTCTCGTCGAGGTCGACGGCATCGAGGCCGGCGGCGGCCCCGAGCGCAAGCGGTACGCGATCACCGAGGCCGGCATCACCGACGTACAGCGGTGGCTGGCGACGCCGGAGAAGCCCGAGCCGTATCTGCAGTCGACGCTGTACACGAAGGTCGTCCTCGCGCTGCTCACGCACCGGGACGCGGGCGACATCCTCGACACGCAGCGCTCCGAGCATCTGCGGATGATGCGGATCCTCACCGACCGGAAGCGGAAGGGCGATCTCGCCGATCAGCTCATCTGCGACCACGCCCTGTTCCATCTCGAAGCCGATCTGCGCTGGCTGGAACTGACCGCCGCGCGCCTCGACAAACTCGCCCAGGTGGTGGCCCAGTGACTCCAGCCGGTTCCCTTCTCGTCGCCGACGACCTGCGCAAGGCGTACGGCCCGACCCTCGCGCTGGACGGCGCCGAGTTCTCCATCCACCCCGGTGAGGTCGTCGCCGTGATGGGCCCCTCGGGGTCCGGGAAGTCGACGCTGCTGCACTGTCTCGCCGGGATCGTGACGCCCGACTCGGGCTCGATCCTGTACAACGGCCGCGAGATGGCGACGATGAACGACGCCCAGCGCAGTGCCCTGCGGCGCTCCGAGTTCGGGTTCGTCTTCCAGTTCGGCCAGCTGGTCCCCGAGTTGACCTGCGTCGAGAACGTCGCCCTGCCGCTGCGGCTGAACGGCACCTCCCGCAAGGAGGCCGAGAAGACCGCCCTGGGGTGGATGGAACGGCTCGAGGTCGACGACCTGAAGAAGAAGCGGCCCGGCGAGGTCTCCGGCGGTCAGGGCCAACGCGTCGCCGTGGCACGGGCGTTGGTGACCAGCCCGCGCGTGCTGTTCGCCGACGAGCCGACCGGCGCGCTCGACTCACTCAACGGCGAGCGGGTGATGGAGCTGCTCACCGAGGCCGCGCGGTCCACCAACGCGGCCGTCGTGCTCGTCACGCACGAGGCGCGGGTGGCGGCCTACTCGGACCGCGAGATCGTCGTACGGGACGGCAAGTCCCGGGACATGGAGCGAGTGGTATGAGTTCCATAGGGGGACAGTGGGCGCGGGATCTGGCCATGGGGGTCAGGTTCGCGTTCGCCGGGGGACGCGAGGGCTGGGTGCGGGTCCTGCTGACGGCCGTCGGGGTGGGGCTCGGGGTGGCGTTGCTGCTGCTGACGACCGCGATCCCGAGCGCGATGGCGGAACGGGACCGGCGGGAGGACGCCCGGCAGGACCAGAGGTTCAGCGCGACCACGCTGAAGAAGGCCGACGACACCTTGCTCGTCGGATACATCACCACGACGTACCACGACAAGAACGTGCGGGGACGGGAGTTGGAGCCCGAGGGCGCCAAGGCGCCCCTGCCGCCCGGGGTTTCGGCCTTCCCGGCGCCGGGCGAGATGGTGGTCTCCCCCGCGCTGAAGAAGCTCCTGGACTCCGACGACGGGAAGCTGCTGCGGGAGCGGCTGCCGGACCGGATCGTCGGGACCATCGGGGAGAGCGGGCTGATCGGCTCGGCCGAACTCGCCTTCTACCGTGGCGCCGAGGGGCTCGCACCGAAGGTCAACGGCGCCACGGTGGAGCGCCTCGACCGGTTCGGGACGCCCAGCCCGCCGTCGGAGCCGCTGGATCCCGTGCTGCTGCTGCTGATCCTGGTCGTCTTCGCGGTGCTGCTGACGCCCGTCGCCGTCTTCATCGCCGCGGCCGTGCGGTTCGGCGGTGAGCGGCGTGACCGGCGGCTCGCGGCGCTGCGGCTGGTGGGCTCCGACGCCCGGATGACCCGTCGGGTCGCGGCGGGCGAGGCGATGGCCGGGGCCCTGGTGGGTCTGGTGCTCGGCGCCGGGTTCTTCATGATCGGCCGCCAGATAGCGGGCTCGGTCGAGCTGTTCGACTACAGCTTCTTCCCCAGCTATCTCAACCCCTCGCCCCTGCTGGCCCTGCTGGTCGCCGTCGCGGTGCCCGCGGCCGCCGTGCTGGTCACCCAGTTCGCGCTGCGCGGGGTCGTCATCGAGCCGCTCGGTGTGGTGCGTACGGCGAAGCCCTCACGGCGCCGGCTGTGGTGGCGGCTGCTGCTGCCGGTGGGCGGGCTCGCGATGCTCTACCCGATGATCGGCCAGGGCAATGACCGGGGGAACTTCAACCAGTACCTCACCGTCGGCGGCGTCATGCTGCTGCTGGTCGGCATCACGGCGCTGCTGCCCTGGATCGTCGAGACGGTCGTCGCCCGGCTCGGCGCCGGCCCGGTCGCCTGGCAACTGGCCGTACGCAGACTCCAGTTGAGCAGCGGTACGGCGGCCCGTATGGTCAACGGCATCGCGGTGGCGGTGGCCGGTGCGATCGCCCTCCAGATGCTGTTCGCCGGCGTCGACGGCCAGTACACGGACCGCAAGAGCGAGCCCGTCACCGGGGCGGAGATGTCCGTACGCGTCGTCCGCGACGCCCCCGTCGCCACGGCCGAGAAGCAGCTCACCACGACCCGGGGCGTTAAGCACGTCTACGACATCGCCGACGGGTATCTCGGCGACACCCGCACCGACCCCCAGCACTTCGCCCCCGTGTCCGTCGGCAGCTGCGCCTCCTTGCGCGAGGTCGCGAAGCTCCCCTCCTGCCGGGACGGCGACGTGTTCCTCCTGAAGGGCGACGCCTACGCCTACGAGACGGCCGACATCGTCAAGCGCAGCAAAAAGCTCTGGTTCGAGGACTCCGACGACGACAAGACGACGAAGTCGGTCGCCTGGACCGTCCCGGAGGGCGTCAAGGACGTCCAGCCCACGGAGGACTCGACGCGGATCGGCCGCGCCGGTCTGCTGATGACCCCGGCGGCCGTGCCCTCGGGCGCCGACCGGCTGCTCTCGACGGAGCTGTACCTCCGGCTCGACAAGTCGGTGGCGGACGCCCGCGAGTACGTCCGCAACACGGCGGCGCGCCTCAACCCGTACGAGGAGCCCAACCAGTTCGTCAGCGTCGACCGCAACGAGAACTACGCCGCCATCCGCGGCGGCCTGTTCGTCGGCGCCACCTGCGTCCTGCTCCTGATCGGCGCGAGCCTCCTGGTCTCCCAGCTGGAGCAGCTGCGCGAGCGCAAGAAGCTGCTGTCGTCGCTGATCGCCTTCGGCACCCGGCGCTCCACGCTGAGCCTGTCGGTGCTGTGGCAGACGGCGATCCCGATCGGCCTCGGTCTGGTGCTGGCCTCGACGGTGGGGCTGACACTCGGCGCGGTCCTGCTGAAGATGACGGACACCCCGGTGTCGGTGGACTGGCCGAGCGTGCTGTCGATGACGGGCGCGGGCGCCGCGGTCGTCCTCGCGGTGACCCTGCTCAGCCTGCCGCCACTGCTGCGGCTGATGCGGCCGGACGGGCTGCGCACCGAATGAGAAGAGGGGCCCCTCCCGGACGGGAGGGGCCCCTTTTCCGTCCCCTCAGAGGCTGTACTCCCGCACCACGCGCCGTACTTGGGCGAAGAGCATGCCCACGTTCACGGACTTGCGGCACACCACCACGGCCACGACGTCCTGTTGCTCGGTCAGCCGGACGAACAGGTGGGTGAGGTTCTCGCTGTTGACGAGGATCTCCTGGAAGAAGTGGTTGTCGCTCTGGATCCCGCGGCGCTCCTTGAAGACGTCCTCGATCATCACGACCGTACGTCCCTGGAAGAGGTCGAGGGTGGCGCCCGCGAGCAGGTCCAGGACCTCGGGCGGGTGGTTGTCGACGGTCTCGTAGGAGAGCAGCATGCCGGTGGACATGTCGACCACGCCCGCGGCGACACAGTCCGGGGCGTCCGTACGCAGAGACTTGACCAGGCCCATCACCTGGTCGGAGAAACCGGGGGTCATACGCTTCGTCGCCATCCCTTCAGACTCCTTCCGCTGCCTTGTGCGTGAGGATCGATCCGATGCGGTCGAGGGCGGGCTGGGTGGCCCGGTGCAGCCGGTCGACGTCGATGCCCTCGTCGCCGAGGACGACCATGAGGGCGGTGTCGCCGACCGCGTAGAACGCGGCACAGCCGTGGCTGCCGTACGTCACGGTCTGGCGCAGGGTGCCCCGGTCGGTGGCCTGGGCGGTGCGGCGGGCCAGACCGAGGCCGGCCGCGGCGAGGGCGGCGAGGCCCTCGGGGTCGATGGAGTCGGCGGTGTCCGCCGCGATGAGCAGTCCGTCGGCGGCGGCGACCGCGGTATCGGTGATACCGGTCACCTGTTCCCTCAGGCCCCTCATTTCGAGTGCCAGGGCTTCGTGATCCATGTATTCAACTCCCCAATTTCTGTTCGGATCTGTTCGGCTTCTTCATTTCGGGGCTCCGTTTCGCAGCCGGAAGAAACCGCCGGGTTTACGGCGGGGCAGGTCGCCGGGTTCGTCGGACTGGGCGGCAGGGGGCGTCGGATCGCGTTGCCGGATGCCGTCGGTGATCGGGCGGACGGGGATCGGCGGGGTCTCGTCCGCGCACTCCAGGAGCCCCGCGTCGAGCATCCGGGCCATCTCGACGGTGACGGTGTAGACCCCGCGCCCGGTGCGGAAGGCGAGGTCCCGGGCGGTGCTGCGGCCGTCCGCCCGGGTGTGCAGCTCGCGCTGGAGCTCGCCGAGGCCGGCGGGATCAGTCCGCGGGGCCGGTGTCGGCCGCTCCCGGTCGGGGCGGACGGGGTGCGGCAGGGCGGCGAGCGCGTCGAGTCTGCGGGTGGCGTCCTGGAGCAGCCGGCGCGGGATCTCGCCCACGGCGACGGTGGCGAACGGCTCGGTCTCGGCGACGCGTTCACAGCCGTGCACCCGGCCCGCGAGGATCGCGAAGACCGCGTCGTGCAGGGCCATCACGCACACGACCTTGAGCTGGGCGGCTCCGGCGTGCCCGCGTGCGATCAGCCCGGCGGCCGGCCAGCGCGCCCCGCCCGACTCCCGTACCAGCGCGGCCCATTCCTCGCCGGTGACCCGGCCGGAGCGCAGCAGCAGCGCCTCGGGACCGGGGGCGCCCGGGCTCTCGGCGCCGACGACGAGCCCGCCGCGCAGATGCAGGGTGCCGCCGGGCACTCCGGCGACCCGCAGCTCGCCACTGAACTCCTCGCGCCCGCAGACCGTCAGGGCGTGTGCCAGCAGGTCGTGGCCGACCTGGTCGAGGTCGAGGGAGTCACGAAAGCCCGACATCACTCCCCCTGGCATTTCGCACATACGCCTGGCGCGTAGCACTGAGGGGGGTATGTGTATCAGTCGCAGGGCATATTTCGGCCGGGTTATTCCGAGCTGCTCCCAGCTGACGGAAATTGAAACGTAGAGCCGTTCAATTCGCTTTGTTCGGCGCTCATTTGAACGAATCTCAGGCGTCTGTCTCCGGACTCGCGAACACTCTGACAGGCAGCGGCCGCAACGCCTCGCGCAGCGCGGTGGCCAGTTCTCCGTACTCCGCTCCGCGGGCCGCTCCCGTGCGCATGGCGAGGGCGATACGGCGGGCGGGGGCGGGGGCGGCGAAGGACGCGGTGCGGAGCCGGCCGCTGCGGCTGGTCTCGACGGTGACGGCGGTGCGCGGCAGCAGCGTCACCCCGAGCCCGCCGGCGACGAGCTGGACGAGCGTGGACAGTCCGGCGGCCGTGGTGGTGACCGGCGCGTCGGCGCGTCCGGCCTCCCGGCAGACGTCGAGGGCCTGGTCGCGCAGACAGTGCCCCTCGTCGAGGAGCAGCAGATCGAGCTCCTTCAGCACGTCACGGGCGAGGTCCGCCCGCCCGCCGAGCGGATGTCCGAGAGGCGTGACGAGCACGAAGTCCTCGTCGAAGAGCGGGAGTTCGACGACTCCGGGCACGCCGAGCGGCACGGCGAGCAGCAGCAGGTCGAGGCGGCCGGTGGTGAGCCCGTCGACGAGGTCGGCGGTCTTCTCCTCGTGGACCTGGAGGTCGAGGTCCGGGTAGCGCTCATGGACCAGGCTGAGGACGGTGGGCAGCAGATACGGCGCGGCGGTCGGGATGACCCCGAGCCGCAGCACCCCGGTGAAGGGCGCCCGCACCGCCTCGGCCTCCTCCATGAGCGCCCCGACCTCGTCCAGCACCGCCTTGGCCCGTACGGCCAGCCGCTCCCCGGCGGGCGACAGCAGCACCTTGCGGGTGGTCCGCTCCAGGAGCGTCACCCCGAGGGCCTCCTCCAGCGCGGCCACGGCGCCGGACAGCGCGGGCTGGCTCATGCCGATCGCGGCGGCCGCGTCCCGGAAGTGCAGATGCTCGGCGACGGCCGCGAAGGCGCGCAGCTGGGCGAGACTCGGCTGCCGCCGCTTGGCCACGCTACTCACGGTCACTGATAGTCGCCTCCAATCAACATGACCGATTGTAGCGATTTCCCGTATCAACGCACTTCGGGCGGGGTTCAGCGCCGGGTCGGCCAGGACATGCGCCGCGTGCCTCGCTCACTCCTCGCGGGCGGGACCCTCCGTCTTCGGGGGCGCGACCGGAGCCACGTCCACCGCGGTGGCGCCCCGGGGCCGCGGCGCCTGCTTCAGCGCCTGCTCCCGGGAGTACGTCCGCAGATAGCCCACCACCGTGTTCGTCACCGCGACCAACGGCACCGCCACCACCGCGCCCCCGATCCCCGCGACCATCCCGCCCGCCGCCACCGACAGCACCACGGCCAGCGGATGCACCCGGACCGCGCGGCCCAGGATGAACGGCTGGAGGATGTGCCCCTCGATCTGCTGCACCGCCAGCACGACCACCAGGGACATGACCGCCGTGAACACGCCCTGGGTCACCAGCGCGACGACCACCGCCAGCGCGCCGGACACCACCGCGCCCACCAGCGGGATGAACGCGAACAGGAAGATGAAGACGGCCAGCGGCACGGCCATCGGAACGCCGAGGAAGTAGATGCCGAGGCCGATGAAGATGGCGTCGATGAGCGCCACTATCACCGTGCCCCGCACATACGCCGTCAGCGTGCGCCACGCCCGCGGCCCCGCACCGGCCACCCCCGGCCGCGCCGCCGCCGGCACCAGCTTCAGCGTCCACTCCCAGATGCGCTTGCCGTCGTAGAGCAAAAACAGGGTGGAGAAGGCGGCGAGCAGGATGCCCGTCAGCGCCTCGACCACGACCGTCACGCCCTCCAGACCCGCCGAGGTGATCTGGTCGCTGTTCGCGCCGATCGCGTCCTGGAGATTCTGGGAGATGTCGTTGATCTGCTTGTCGGTGACATGGAACGGGCTGTTGAGCAGCCAGTCCCGCAGTTCGTCGATGCCGTCCTGGACCTGGTCGGAGACGTTGTCGATGTTCTCCATGACCTGCCAGGTCACGAACCAGCCGATCAGCCCCATCACGACGAAGCCGAGAATCGCGGTGAGCGCGGTCGCGAGGCCGCGCGGCACGCCGTAGCGGCGCAGCCAGGCCACCGTCGGCTGGAGCAGCGCGGTGATCAGCAGGGCGGCCACGAAGGCGAGCACGACGAGTTGGACGGCGCTGATGACCCGCATGAGGACCCAGACCGTGCCCGCGAGCACCAGCAGCCGCCAGCCGGCCTCGGCGGCGACGCGCATGCCCCAGGGGACCGCCAGCGCGGGATCGGGGCGCGGGGTCTCGACGAGAGGTGTCTCGTCCTCGGCCGGCGGGGGCTCGTCGGCGGGCGGGGGTTCCTCCTCGCGCTCCGCCTCCGCCCGGCGCTCGTCCAACCGCTCGCCCATCTCGCTCAGTCCATGGCCGAGCCGGCCGAGCCACCCAGGCACTCGCGACATGATCCCCGTCCGTCCCTTTCCCCCGTCGTTCCCCACCACTCCCCCCTGGAGCCTGTGAGTCGTCCGTCAGACCGTAACAGGGCGAAAGCCCCTCACCGTAGGACGGCGAGGGGCTCTGCGGGGTTGAGCGACGGCTGGGGCCGACGGCTCTAGTACCAGTGGTTGGCCTGCCAGAAGGACCAGGCCTCGCACGGGCTGCCGTAGCGGCTGTCCATGTAGTTGAGGCCCCACTTGATCTGGGTGGCCGGGTTGGTGCGCCAGTCGTCGCCGACCGAGGACATCTTGGAGCCCGGCAGGGCCTGGAAGAGGCCGTAGGCGCCGGAGGAGGCGTTGACGGCGGTGTAGTTCCAGCCGGACTCGTGGTCCACGATGTTGCTGAAGCACTGGAACTGCCCGCTCGGCACCATCTGGGCCGCCATCGCCTTGATCTGGGCGACGGTGTACGAGCTCTGCACGGGGAAGCTGGAGGAGTCCCGGGAGGCCGCTGCCTTGGCCTCGGCGCGCTCCTTGGCCTCCGCGGCCGCCTTCTCCGCGGCTTCCTTCTTCTCGACCGCCGTCTTGGCCGCGGCCTTGCGGGCCGATTCCTCGGCGACCTTCTTCGCGCTCGCGTCGGCGGCGATGGCCTGGACATTGGCCTGCTGCGTCAGGGACGCGGTCTGCACCTGGGCCTGCTGGCCCGCCGGTATGTCCGAGAGGAGCGTCGAATCGGCTGCTGCCGCCTCGGCGTCGTTCGTCTGCGCGACGCTGCCCGAGGCAACGCCGACGACGCTTCCGACAGCGGTGACCGCGGTGGCAGAGGCCACTGCGAATCCCCGGACCGAAATCGGACTCACACGGTTTCCTTCCAGCATCGCCCGCTTCGGTGACCCTGGCGGACGCAATCTTGCCCCTGGCGCTGGCCTCCCAACTGCTGGGTCACGGGAAGCACGGGCCCGATGGGCAACTCCCGTGAGGGAGGCGCCGCATGAAGCTTGGGCGGCATACGACGTCGACTATGGAGTTGAAGCTGGTGTTGCTGTGGTGCCGTACCGCTGGGGGCACAGGAGTGTCGTATGCGGGGCCTGACAGGAGTGAGACTCTGCCGTACCCCGACGCCGGGTGGCAATTCTGAGTTGCGTGTGAAAGCTCACATCCCGTTTGACCCCAGGGATTTTGAGAAACCGCAACGCACGACGACGCCGCCCCGCTAGGCTCTACGGCCTTTCGCGGGACGGCGCCAACTGACCTGCGGTTTCCTGGGATTACCTCAGATCTGACCGTCCTCCAGCATTTCGGTCACAAGGGCCGCAATCTGGGACCTCTCGGACCGGGTCAGGGTGACATGGGCGAAGAGCGGATGCCCCTTCAACTTCTCCACGACGGCGACGACACCGTCGTAGCGCCCTACGCGCAGATTGTCCCTTTGTGCCACGTCATGAGTGAGAACCACCCGTGAATTGGCGCCGATTCGGGACAGAACGGTGAGAAGCACATTCCGTTCCAGCGACTGGGCCTCGTCCACGATCACGAACGCGTCGTGCAGCGAGCGTCCGCGGATGTGGGTGAGGGGCAGCACTTCGAGCATCCCGCGCGCGGTGACCTCTTCGATGACCTCGCGGCTGGTGACCGCGGACAGCGTGTCGAAGACCGCCTGCGCCCAGGGGCTCATCTTCTCGGCCTCGGACCCGGGCAGATACCCGAGCTCCTGCCCGCCCACCGCATACAGGGGACGGAAGACCATGACCTTCTGGTGCTGGCGGCGCTCCAGAACCGCCTCGAGCCCCGCGCACAGCGCGAGCGCCGACTTGCCGGTGCCGGCCCGGCCGCCCATGGACACGATCCCGACGTCCGGGTCGAGGAGCAGATCCAGAGCGATACGCTGCTCCGCGCTCCGCCCCTTGATGCCGAACGCCTCCCGATCGCCGCGCACCAGGCGGATGTTGCCCTCGGGGCTGACCCGGCCCAGCGCCTTGCCGCGCTCGGACTGGATGGTCAGACCCGTGTGCACCGGCATGTCGGCGGCCTCGGGGACGTACACATGGCCTTCCTCGAAGAGGATGTCCACCTGTTCGCCCGGCAGGGTCAGTTCGGACATCCCGGTCCAGCCGGAGGAGTCCGTGATGGCGAGTTCGGCGCGGTACTCCTCGGCGAGGAGACCGACCGAGGACGCCTTGATCCTGAGCGGGAGATCCTTCGACACGACCGTGACGTCGAACCCCTCGGCCTGCAGATTGCGGGCGACCGCGAGGATGCGGGAGTCGTTGTCCCCCAGGCGGTAGCCGGTCGGCAGGATGCTGGGGTCCGAGTGGTTGAGCTCGACACGGACGGTTCCGCCGAGTTCCCCGATCGGGATGGGGGCGTCGAGGCGACCGTGCCGCACCCGGAACTCGTCGAGCAGACGCAGGGCCTGCCGGGCGAAGTAACCGAGTTCGGGATGGTGCCGCTTGGCCTCCAGCTCTGTCACCACGACGATCGGAAGCACGACTTCGTGCTCGTCGAAGCGGTTCAGGGCGTTCGGGTCGGCCAGCAGAACGCTGGTGTCGAGAACATAGGTGCGCCGGTCAGGCAGACGGCGCTTTGTGCTGGTCACCACGGAAGGACGTACCCCCTCGGATGAGGTCGGGGAGCGACGGAGTGGAGCTGGACCGGTCGACGGCCGCGATGCACGCTGTGCACGGGCCGGGAACCGGCCCTCCACTGCTTCTTCCGTGCTGAATCCGCACGGTAGGGCTGGTGCAAAGGGCCTCCCGGGCGAACGGCTCCGGTGCCGCCCGCTGAGGATCCGACACCCGTGGTTCGGGTGTCGACCTGCTTGGCTTATGCCCTCGAACATGCGCTGCCATGCCAGCGCATATGACGGCGCGCTGGTGAACTCCTTGTTACATCAGCCCCAAACGGGGTACTCCCGGCAGCTGCGCCTCAGCCGCCGTAACGGCGGTGCCGCGCCGCGTAGTCGCGCATGGCCCGGAGGAAGTCGACCTTGCGGAAGGCCGGCCAGAAGACCTCACAGAAGTAGTACTCGGAGTGAGCCGTCTGCCACAGCATGAATCCGGACAGCCGCTGTTCGCCGCTGGTGCGGATGACGAGGTCGGGGTGGGGCTGGTCACCGGTGTAGAGGTGGCGGCCGATCGCGTCGATGGTGACGGACTCGGCGAGCTCCTCCATCGAGGTGCCCTTGTCGGCGGCGTCGAGCATCATCGACCGCACGGCGTCCACGATCTCCTGGCGACCGCCGTAGCCGATGGCGAGGTTGACGAGTATCCCGTCGATGTGGGCGGTGGACTCCTCCGCCTCCTTCAGCGCCGTCTGCATCTGCGCGGGCAGCAGGTCGGGGGTGCCGACGTGGTGCACGCGCCAGCGCCCGTCCGCGGCAAGCGTCCGGACGACATCCTCGATGATGCCGAGCAGCGGGCCGAGTTCGTCCCGGGGGCGGTCGAAGTTGTCCGTCGACAGCAGCCAGAGCGTGACCACCTCGACGTCCGTCTCGCTGCACCAGCCGAGGAACTCCTCGATCTTC
Source organism: Streptomyces sp. NPDC046909 (assembly GCF_040644695.1). NCBI lineage: Bacteria > Bacillati > Actinomycetota > Actinomycetes > Kitasatosporales > Streptomycetaceae > Streptomyces > Streptomyces sp. NPDC046909. Next base: position 179,005 of record NZ_JBEYXC010000012.1, read on the forward strand.
TCGGCACCCGCACGGTGACCGTGGACGGTCGTGGCCTTCGCGGCCTTCGCCCAGCGGCGGTTGCCGTCCATGATGACGCCGATGTGCTTGGGCACCTGAGCGTGGTCCAGGTGGCCTTCCACCCGGCGTGCGTAGAGCCTGACGAGCAGGCCGCGCAGCTTGTCGCGCAGGTTCACGTGATTGCCCCTCCGTGCGGATGCGGTCCCCGCGGCTGAAGGGTACCGGTGCGGCCAGTGGGCCCGTGTCTCGGGGTTGTGCGCCGGCTGTGGGGGGGTGGCCTTTGTACGCGGGCGACTGCGGGTTGTTCGTGGCTGGTCGCGCAGTTCCCAGTTCCCCGCGCCCCTTAGGTGGATGCGGGTTGCCGTCTCTCCAGGAGTGCCCTCTGTGGGCATAAAAAACGGGCCGGTCCGTGGGGGGGAGACGGACCGGCCCGAGGGGGGGTTTCCACCATAACCCTTCGTAAGTGATGCTGCGTGCATCGGCGTGCCACAACTACTCTCCGGAGTCGGATGGCGACGCGGCCGGGGGTGGGAAACGGGTCGTTCATAGGGCGTTCATGGCCGGATCACGGCGGATTCCCAGGGCGATGGCGTGAGTTCCGGGGTGATCCGGAGGACGTGGGGACGGTCGCCCAGTCGGGTGACGCCCGCTGTGAACCTTTGCTTGACGCCGGACGACGGGAAGGCAGGGCACCGCGCAGCCCCCTCCGCTGCGCGATGCCGCCCGCGCAGCTTTGCTGACGCGAATTACCTTGGTCTGAACTTACGTGAGATCAGAGTAAGAAGCGAGCTGATGGTGATAACGATGTGGAAACCTCGTGAATCCCATGGATCCGAAGGGGGAATGGGGTATGGATGCGTCGATTGCCCGATTTGCGATATCGAGGGGGCGGGGGCGGGCGGGTCGCCGGCCATCTAGGACGCTTCCTGACCTCATTCCCGCCTAGCGTCGGGGCATGACGAGGATTACGTGGGCCGGCGCCAGTGCCCGGCGGCTCGAACGGCAGTTCTTGGCCACTTCCGCGAAAACGGGCACCGCCGTCGCCGATGTGGTCGCCGCGATGCTCGGGGCGCATGCCCAGGTGCTGTCGGCGGCCGAGCTGTCGGTGGGGGTGCGGACGGAGGGGGTGACGCGGGCGGACGTACGCGCGGCCCTGTCAGAGGGGGACGGACGGTCGCTCGTGAAGACGCACGGCCCGCGCGGGACGGTCCATCTGCTCCCCGTCGCCGAACTCCCCGTGTGGTGCGCCGCGTTGCCTTCGATTCCGGGGGCCGCCGGATCGGGCTTCGCACCGGACGTACGGGTCACCGAGGACCAGGCCGACCAGATCGTGGCGGCGATCGGGGACGCCCTCGACGGGGTCTGCCTCACCGTGGACGAGCTGAGCGAGGAGGTCGTGGCCCGCACCGGCTCCTGGGCCGGCGACCTGGTGATGCCCGCCTTCCAGACCCTGTGGCCGCGCTGGCGGCAGGTACTGCACCGCGCGGGCTGGTCCGGCGCCCTGTGCTTCGGCCCCAACCGGGGTCGCAAGGTGACCTACACCCGCCCACCCCACTTCACTCCGCTGCCGGAGGAGGAGGCGGTACGGACCCTCGTACGACGCTATCTGCGCGCCTACGGTCCGGCGACCCCGGCGTGGTTCGCCAAGTGGCTGGCGGCGCCCGGCGGTTGGGCGTCCGGACTGTTCCGGCGGATGGCGGAGGCCGGGGAGATCGAGGAGGTCGACTTCGAGGGGGCGGGGGCCGCCTGGGTGGAGGCGGGGGATGCGGCGTTCCCGGAGGAACCGGTGCGGGGCGTCCGGCTGCTCCCCTACTTCGACGCGTACGGCATCGCCGCCCAGCCTCGTGAGCGGCTGTTCCCCGGTGCCGCGTACCAGCGGGCGCTGGCGGGCGGGCAGGCGGGGAACTTCCCGCTGCTCCTCGTCGACGGCGTGGTGGCCGGCGTCTGGCACCAACGGCGCCAGGGACGGCGTACGACGGTCACGGTCGAGCCTCTGCGACGGCTGACGGCGCGGCAAGAACGGGAGTTGGGGGAACGGGTGGAGCGAGTGGGTGAAGTGCTGGAGGCGAAGCCGGAGTTGGTGATCGGGGAGGTGACGGTCGGGGCGCACGCGTGAGTGGGGGTCAGGGGGTCGGCTTCCTCGCGTCGAAGAGGTGGCGGGTGCTGTGGGCGACGAAGGGGCCCTCGGACTCGATCCGCTCGTGCAGGGTGCGGAGTTGGGCGTCGTAGGTGTCGACGTCGAAGTCGGGGACCATCCACACCACCTTGCGCAGGAAGTGGACGACGGCGGCGATGTCGTGGAACTCGATCCGCAGCCGCTCGGCGCGCAGTTCGACGACTTCGAGCCCCACGGCCTCGGCGTCGGCGCGTTCTCGGTCGGGGTGGCGGGCCGAGCGGCTGGCCTCGGGCTGGGGTCCCAGGAAGTGCTCGACGAGTTCGAAGACGCTGCGGGGACCGACGTGTTGGGCGAAGTACGTGCCGCCGGGCTGGAGTACGCGGGCGATCTCGGGCCAGTTCGGGGCGACGGGGTGGCGGCTGGTGACGAGGTCGAAGGCGGCGTCCGCGAAGGGCAGCGGGGCGTCCTCGGGCGCGGCGACGACGGCGACGCCGTGCGGGCGGAGCAGTGCGGTGGCCTTGGCCACGTTGGGCGGCCAGCCCTCGGTCGCGACGGTGAGCACGGGCGCCCGCTCCGCCGTACGGAGGGCGAAGTCCAGCACCTCCCCTCCCCCGGTCTGGAGGTCGAGCGCGGCCGTGGCGCGAGAGAGGCGGCCGGCCTTGGCGGTGGCGTACCCCCAGGAGGGGCGCGCCTCGGTGGCCCGGCCCTCGAACCAGGAGAAGTCCCAGCCGGCGGTGGGGACGGCGGCGCCTTCGGCTACGAGGGTTTCGTAGGTGGGGTGGGGGTTGTCGGCGTGGGGGTTGTCGGGGTGGCGGTGGGTGGTCATGGGGGGATGGTTGCAGGGGGGTGGGGACGGGTGCCGCTGTTCTTCTTCTCGCCCGTCCCCTGCCCAGCCGGGAGGGGACGGGTGCGTCGAGGGGGCTGCTCAGCGGTTGACTGCCTGGATCTCCTGTACGACGACGTTCTGCGTGGCGCCGAAGCTGCCGTCGGGGAGGTCGCCGCCCGCTCCGCCGGTGCCGGTCCAGGTGATCCTCCAGGTGACCGTGGCCCGGAGAGGGTACGTGCCGTCGCCGGAGGAGCGCAGGTACTTCACTCCGCAGGGCGGCGCCTGGTCGGCCTTGCCCTTGGCGTAGGGCTCGCCGATACGGCCGTTGTCGATCTCGCAGACGCCGGATGCCGGGTAGGTGACGGCGTCGGCGGTGCCGGGCTCGATCTTGAGGGACACGGGTTCCGCGGTGGCGGTCGCCGAGATACCGATCTCCTGGACGGAGGCCGTGACGGAGACCGGCTTGAAGTCGGCGGCGTCCAGCCAGGCCCAGGTCGGGAGGTTGACCTTGGTGGCGTTGGCGGGGGCCAGGGTCACCTTGGTGCCGGGGACTCGGATCTCGTTGTAGGCGAGTTCGGCGAGGATCTCGGGGGTGACGGCGTTCTTGACGTTGGCGGGTGGGGCGTCGCCGGTGTCCACCCAGAAGTAGTCATCGTCGTAGCACGAGTCCCAGCCGGGCGGGTAGCTCTTGTTGACGTACGTCCCCCACCAGTACCCGTCGCCGGCCTTGTCCTTGTTGAAGCCCTTTTCCTCGTCGTTGGCGTTGTACTTCTCCCGCTGCGAGTTGTCCCACTCCGCCCCGGTCGAACCGACCTCCCAGATCGGCTCCAGCTTCTTCTGCAGTTGATCGGGGGTGTACATCGGGGCGTACCAGCACGCCGGTGGCGTCCAGGACGTGGTCGAGGTCAGCGCGCCCGTGGAGTTGCCGCTGCCGTTCTTCGAACGGTCGAAGACGACGCCGCCGACGGTGACGGAGAGGTTGCCCTTGCCGTCGGCGTTCGCATCCTGTTGCGGATTACTCGAGTCGAGAGTGCCTCCGGTCGGCGAGTCATCGCCATGCGCCGCCCCTGGAAACGCGAAGAGCGACAAGCAGACACCGACGACAACCGCGGTCGGCACCTTCATTGCGCGTGTCAGGGCTGGCACTTGGCGCTCCCCCTCTGCGAGACGATCTTCTGGATCGCCCAGACGCCCTTGCTGTTCTTCTTGAGGGACGTGTGGTAGATCACGTAACTGTCGGAAGTGACCTTGGTCTTCTTTGCCTTGTTGGTCTTGAGGTCCTTCACATACGCCTTGCCCTGGTCCTCGCAATAGCTGAGGGAAGCGGTGCCGTCCTTGTCGACGGCCACTTCAGGGTCGTAAAAGCGGTAGGCCCCCGTGATGCTCGCCTTGGCATCCACGTACTCCTTGACGAACTTCTCTACTCCGAAAGCGGCCTCGCCCTCGTAGTAGTAGAGGTACGCCTTGTCGAGTGCGTTCTGGTTCACGATCGCCAGGTCCACAGCCTTGATGGACTGCTCCCCGTCGGCCAGAACCGCGTCCTTGTCCTTATCGCCCGTCTTCGGCCAGTCGAAGGTGTAGGACAGGTCCGACGGCATCTCGATCTTCGGGCGCCCGGCGGCCGCCGACGCACTCGGGCTCGGAGACGGCGACGTCTCGCTTCCCGTGTCGGCTCCGGCGATCTTGTCGTTGTCGCTGTCCTTGGAGCTGTCATCGCTCCCGCACGCGGACAGCGTCAGGACCGCCGTGGCGGTCAGTGCGATCGCTGCGAACAGGGTGGGGCGGCGGTTCACGGTCGGCTCCCGGTGAGGCGAGGCTTCTCTTGAGCGAACCAACGCTATCCAGGGGGCCGCGGTGACACCAGGGTGAAGGTTGTCAACCGTTAGGGTTTATGCGCCCAAATGGGGCGTGGACGGACCGGGTTGGGCCGTAACGGTTGCGTAACGCGCCCGCCTCTCCGTGCTGAGCGTGCGATTCCAGTTATGAACAAGCAAAGGAGAGACGATCGTCGGCCAGCATGCCGGTACGTTCGGCCGACACTGAGCGCGGAAAGGGGCCGGAGCATGGCGGAACGGCGGTTGCGGGACGGGCGGGGGACTCTGGTCGTGGGGGGAGAGTCGGAGTCGGGCGGGGCTTCCGTTCCCTTGGAGATCGCCGCCTCCTATCGGGCCCGTACCAAAGGGCTGTTGGGGCGGGACTCCGTCGACGGGGCCATCCTGCTCTCGCCTGCCAACAGCATTCACACCTTCCGTATGCGCATGCCGATCGACGTCGCCTATCTCGATCGCAAGCTGAACGTCATCGCCGTACGCACCATGAAGCCCGGGCGTCTGGGACTGCCCCGGATCCGTGCGCGGCATGTGGTGGAGGCGGAGGCCGGGGCGATGGCGGGGTGGGGGCTGCGGGCCGGGGTGCGGGTGGAGGTGGAGGCGGAAGCGGAGGGCGCTGGGTGACTGTCTCCGGGAACGGCCGGACAGAGACGGAGTGTTGGCCGTGCCGGTGGCCGTGACGCGCGGGCGGGCGGCACGGCCACCGGCAGGGGGTGGCGCCGGTGCGGTGCGGCTCGGCTATGCCGCCTGCGTGAGTTCGGCGCGGCCGAACAGCAGCGCGTAGCCGGAGGGGAGTTGGTGCAGGATGCGGGTGACGAGATCGGGGCCGGCATACGCCGCGACGGCGGAGAAGACGGACCCGGTGTCCCAGCGGGTGGTGGCAAGCGAGGCACCGTTGCGGGCGGCGAGGTCCTTGACGAAGGCCCAGCCGCCCAGTTGCCGGGTGTCGGGGATCTGGGCGGTGAGGATGCGGGCGGCTTCGAGGGGGAGGCGGGCGGCCAGTTCGACGCGTTCGTCGCCGGTCAGCTGGCGTCCCAGTCCGGCGAGGACCAGGCGGACGGCTTCCTCGGCCCGCTCACGGGTGGGGTAGGCGCCCTCGTAGCGGACCTTCTCCAGCATGTGCTCGTACGCCCTGTCGTAGGACTGCTGGAGCGGCGTGTGCTGGTCGGACATCACGGTGGTGGTTGCCTTTCTGTCACCGGGGTCGTGGTGACCGGCGCGCGGTCACCGGTGGGTGGGTGGTCAGGTGGGCCGGGGGTGGCCGAAGAGGAGGTCGTAGCCCGGCGGGAGCTGGAGCAGGATCTCCTTGAGGAGGTCGTCGCCGGCCGCGTCGGCGGCCGTGGACAGGACGGCGCCGACATCCCAGGCGGCGGTCTGCTCGGTCGCCCCCTCGATCCACGCCGCGGCCGCGCGCACGAACCGCTCCGGAGGCAACGGCTCGGCGCTCTGCAACGGGTTGAGGAGGATCAGCGCGAAGCCGTCCGGCAGACGCGCCGCCAGCCGTGCGCGCACCTCGCCGACCAGGTGCGCGCCCAGCAGCGCGAGCACCACACGCGCCGCACGGTCGGCTTCCTGCACGGTGTCGTACTCACCGCGTTCCTTCACATGGTCGAGGAACGCTTCCCGTCGCACGGTCACGTCTGCCGCCACCCTTCCTCGGCACTGGCTTTCCCGGCAATGGAGGGCCCACGGAGCCCATGGAGGCCATGGGCCCACGGAGGGCGCGGAGGACAGGCCCGGGATGGAGGGGAGATCAGTCGCCCGTCCTCCGCCGCTCTTCAGCCCTCGGCCATCCGGCTCAGCCGGAGATCTCCTTGCGGTCGGATCCGACGCCGATGGTGATCTTGCGGGGCTTGGCGCGCTCGGCGATCGGGATGCGCAGGGTGAGCACACCGGCGTCGTAGTCGGCCTGGATGTGCTCGGTGTCCAGCGTGTCGGCCAGCACGAGCTGGCGGGAGAAGACGCCCAGCGGCCGCTCCGAGAGCTCCATCTGCACGTCGTCGGCCTTGGCCACGGGCCGGCGCTCCGCCTTGACGGTCAGCATGTTCCGCTCGACGTCGATGTCGATCGCGTCCGCGCTGACACCGGGGACGTCGAAGGCCACCACGTATGTGTCGCCCTCGCGGTAGGCGTCCATCGGCATCGGGGAGGGGCGCGACCAGGTGCCGGGGCCCATCAACTGCTGTGCCAGCCGGTCCAGCTCACGGAAGGGGTCAGTGCGCATCAACATTGGAAACACCTCCAGGAAGGTTCGGGCAGTGGCTGCCAATGCGCCTCACTGAAACCGTTGTACCATGTCATCCAATGGATGACAAACATGGCGTCGTCCAAAGGATGACTACTGAAGGAGGTGCCCCGGAGGTGCCCATGACCCCGGCCGACCAGCCGATTCCGCCCGGCGTCGACGTAGACGTGGACGTCGACGTATCCAGCCCGGCGTCGTTTCTCGCCGCCGCGACGGCACTCCAAGCCATCAACGACGCCCTGCACGCCGCTCAGCACGAGAACCCCGACGCCGTCGATCCCGACGAGGTCGCCCCGGAGCAGGCCCTGGCCTCCCTCCTGCTGCTGCGGCAGGTCCGGGAGCAGCTCGCCGGATGGGAAACCGGCCTGATCGAGACCGCCCGCCACGCGGGAGCCAGCTGGCTCGACCTCGCCCACCCCCTCGGCGTCGCCAGCCGCCAGGCCGCCGAACGCCGTTACCTACGAGGCCGCCCGGGCCCCGCGGGCACCACCGGCGAACAGCGCGTCCAGGCCACCCGCGAGCGCCGCGCCACCGAACGCGCCACCGCCAGCTGGGCCCGCCGCAACGCGGCCGACCTGCGCCGCATCGCCGGCCAGATCACCGCCCTCACCGACCTGCCCGCCGCCGCCCGCCGCCCCCTCGCCCAGCTCGACGCGGCCCTCGGCCACGACGACCCGGCCGCCCTCCTCCACCCGCTCAACGCCACTCGCGTCCATCTGACCTCCAGCCACCCTGAACTCGCAGCCCGGCTTGACGCCCTTACGGACGCGGCGGCTGGGGGCTCCGCCGGGGGTTCGGTGACTCCTGAGTGAGGGCTTCGATGAAGGGGGTGAAGGTGGGGGTGGAGAAGGTGAGCGTGGCTCGGGTGGGGGCCTTGGAGTCGCGTATGGCCACGTGGGTGGTGGAGTTGGCGATCTCCACGCACTCGTTGCCGTCGTCGGGGCCCGAGTAGGTCGACTTCCGCCAGTTGTCCATGCGTTGCCTCACAGCTCCTTCGCCAGCCGGTGGATGAAGTCACGCGACCGCTCGGGGTCGAGTGAGACACCTTCCACCTTACGGAAACGCGTTCGAAAGGCGCCGAGCTGTGCTTCACAGTCGATGAAGGCCGAGCCGTGCGGTACGTCGCGCACCACGGTGTCCAGCTTGGGGACCGGGCCACCGACGTACGTCATGGTGCTCGCCGCCCTGCCGAAGCCATCGAGGTCGAACGGGATGACGCGCACGGAGGCGTTGTCCGACTCCGAGAAGTCCAGGAGCTTCGTGAGTTGCGCCCGGGAGGCGCTGCGGTCGCCGACCCTGATGCGCAGGGCCGCCTCATGGATCACCAACTCGTAGGGGAATTCCACCTTCTGGCCGGCCATGCGGTGGCCCACGCGTACTTCGAGCTCCTCCTGGGTGAGTTCGGGGACCCTCGCGGAGAAGACGCCTCGGGCGTAGGCCTCCGTCTGTAGCAGGCCGGGCACGTAGAGGATGGCCACGTCGCGGCGGAAGGCGGCGTGGTGGTTCAGTTCGGAGATGTCCAGGAACGACGTCGGCAGGAGCCCTCGGTACTCCTCCCACCAGCCGCGCGTACGGTCCGTTGCCATGACCGCCAGGGCGTCGACGAACTCCCCGTCGGTGCAGGCGTAGTGGGACGCGAGACGACGCAGGCGCTGCTCGCTCACCCCCTTCATCCCGGCTTCGATCTGGCTTACCTGGACCCGATTCACCCCGAGCAGCGCCGCCGCCTCGATGGTGGTCAGGCCGGCCGCCTCGCGGAGCCTGCGCAGTTCGACCGCAAGGCGCATCTGACGTGCAGTTGGTTCACGCCTCGGGACCATCCGCCGCTCCTCGGTTCAACACGCCTGCCAATGAGGCCCGTTCGGGGCCAGATTACGCGATCAGCTTGCCGGAAGTTACATGTACCCCCTACCTTCGGTGACGCAACGCACACGCTGCGGAAGTGCACCGCGCCGCCCTGCCACGGCGGCCGCGACACCGCCACCGCGCGCTACCCCACCCTCACCGAACGGGAGTTGACCATGCCCGAAACCGAACCCGCGCCCTGGGAGTACACCCTCTACATCCCGAACGACGTCCGCGCCGTCACCGTCAGCCGCCGCACCCTCCGACTCATCCTCACGATGCACGGCCTGATCCGCCTCGTCGACGTCGCGGAGCTCCTCGCGGCGGAGCTGGTTTCCAACGCCGTACGGCACACGAAGGGGCCTGCCGCGCTGCGGGTGCGGTGGGCGGCGGGCGTGCTGCGGCTCGGAGCGTGGGACGCGGATCCGGAGCCTCCTGAGCCGCCGGGGGTGTTGGAGGAGATCACCTGGGCGGAGGAGGGGAGGGGGCTGGCGTTGGTGCGGGCGTGTGCCGACGTGTGGGGGTGGCAGCCGTTGACCAGGGAGGGCAACCGGGGGAAGTACGTGTGGTGTGAGCTGGCCGCGGCTTGAGAGTGACCGTGGGGCCGCAACCCAGCAAACGGGCGGTTGTTCAAGCACGCCTTCTACTGCGGCTCGGTGGGCGTCCCTGTCGGGCGGGGTGGGCAGGTCGGGGCGTTCTCGGCCTCGTCGCAGCATGCCTGGGGCTGGGCGGCCTGGTCGATGAATACGTCGTGCGCCGACTTCAGTTCAGCGCCGCGCATTCTGAGATGGCCTGGCCGAGCCGCTCCCGCCCGTCAGCAGCTCAGGGCCATGATCCCGACTCCGAGCCCGGCGTAGAGGTCCGGCGCGGCGGTGGCCACCAGCGCTCCGTCGGGGAGTGTCAGGTTCGGCCGGGCGGCATGTACGGCTGCGGCTACACCAGGACCGACCTCGTCGCGGGACAGCTCGGCGACGATCGCCGCTCTCTCGCGCTCAGCCTCCTCCACCCACAGGCGCGCGTCCACGCTGGCTGCCGGAGCGTCGAGGCGGCCACACAGTGTGGAGCTGTCGAGGACAACGAGTTCGGTGAGATTTAACGGGACGGCTCCGCCTCCGCGAGCGCGGCCCGGCAGGCAGCGCTGGCCTCGCGCATCTTGCGGCGCATCTCCGCGGACTCCTCGTCCGTCACGTGATGACCGAACCGCTCGGCAAGCACCGCGCGGGTGCGATCGGCCCTCTCCTTGACCTGTTCCGCGGTCAGAGTCTGGGCGGCGATCTCCTGCATGAGGGCACGAAGACTCGTGCCCCGGGCCTCTGCGACGGCGGCGAGTTGGTCACGGACTTCGGCGGGCACACGGATCATGACATCGGCCATGCCGCGAGTATGAGTCACGTACGCGCCGAGTGCCCTGTCGCCGGCCGCTAGCCTTCCCCGCGCGGAAAGGAGACCTCCACCCGTCGGTTCTTCTTGCGGCCCGTCTCCGTGGAGTTGTCGGCGATGGGGTACTGCTCGCCGTAGCCCCGTACCTCGTAGGTGACGTTGGCGTCGTTCAGTTCGGACTCCAGGATGTCCTGTACGGCGTTGGCGCGCTGCTTCGACAGGACGTCGCCGTGGGCGGAGGAGCCGAGGTTGTCGGTGAAGCCGAAGACGCGGATCTTCGTGGCGTTCTGCTTCTTGATCTCGTCGGCGATGGCGGCGATACGGGCCTTGGACTCGCCGCTCAGTTTCGCGCTGTCCTTGCTGAAGAGGACCTCGGCCTGGAGGGCGAACTTGACGTCGGCGTTGGTGTCTTCGCGGCGTTCCTCGCCGGCCTCGTCCTCCACGACCTGCTTGATGTCCAGGACCTTGGGCTCGGCGAGGGTGGCGCCCTCGGGGAGTTTCAGGTCGGGGTCGTTCGGGTCGACCTGGACGGGGGCGGAGGCCGAGGCCTCGGTGCCCGGGGGGACGCTCGGGTCCCCGTCGGCTCGGGCCGCCACGGCGCCGTAGAGGTTCGTGGCGACCATGACCGTGGCGGCGGTCACCACCAAGGCCACTCGGGGTGCGGTGAAGGTCATGGCCTGCCTCACCCGGAGATCTTGATCGTGGCGCTGGAGAAGGTGGGGAGTTGGAGGGAAACCTCCGTTGTGGTCTCAGGCGGGGACGGGAACTGCATGAAGACGGGGAGTTCCTCGCCTGCCTTGAGGACGCCCAGGCCCGTTGTCGTCAGCGGGCGCCCTTCCGTGTCGCGCAGGACGTAGTAGCGCTTCTTCTCCTTGGAGTCGACGAGGGTGGCTCCGCCGAGCGACCTGCCGTGCGCGATGACCTCGGTTTCGTCGCCTCGCAGTCCGGACGGCACCGGGATCGTCTTGCCCGTGTCGTTCTTCAGCGTGCCGTTCACCGTGAGGAATCCGCCGGAGTCGCGTTCGGCGGAGGTGACTTGGAGGATCAACCCGCTCGAACCCTTCAGCTCGGCCTGGGGCTCGTCCGACTGGCCCTCTTGAGGGCTCGGGTCGGATCCTCCGTCACCCTTGGAAGCAGACGCCGTCGTCTCCGGCTTCTTGTCGTCGTCACCGCCCCCGCCGCAACCGGCCACACCGACGGCCAGTCCGGCCGCGAGCGCCAGCGCGACGACTCCCCTGCGGGCCTTCGCCGTGAACCGAATGCTGCTCATGCGTCTGCCTTCCTTCATCACTCGTCGTTCGCTTGTCAGTCGGCCAGGTGGACGTCGAATAGGTCCTGGGGCTCGGGCAGACCGGTCGGGTTGTCCGGGTCCACGTCCCAGTTCCTGTCCTTGCAGGTCAGGCCCGGCAAGTCGTCGTCCTCAGGTGCGTCCTCGGCGGGGAGTTCGAACTCGCACAGGGGCTCGATCTCCGCGCGGGCGGAGGCCGTCGACCTCTCGTCCTCGGTGCCAGGGATGACGGACTCCCCCACGGACCTGTTGGTCCTGACCTCGACCTTGTACGCCAGCGGGCCATCCGGGTCGCAGACCAGCACCACGGCGTCGTTCTGCGCCGCGAGCTCGTCCGCACGACCGCACGAAGGGTCGAGTCCCTCCGCGTTGCCGTCGAAGATGTCCTGCCACTTGGTCGGGTCGAGGATGTCCGTCAGCCACAGGCCCGCGAGTTGATCCCGTCGGTCCTGAGCCGCCGCCAGGGCCGCCGCGTCGGCGGCGGTCTGGGCTCCGTTCCGGTTCGCCGCGGCCTGGCCGACCGCAAGGTACGCGAACGCGAGAAAGAGCAGGCCTCCCACCACCGTGATGTAGATGGGGAAGGCCTGTCCTGCGTCTCCGCGTGCGCGTCGGCGCATCAGGTGATTTCGGCGATCTTCGCGGTGATCGCGTCGGCGATCGCACCCCCGAAGTCCGTACCGAGAAGGACGAGGATGATCGCGACGACCACCGCGATGATGCCCAGATACTCCACGGCCGTCTGACCCTTGTCGTCTCGGGCGGCCCGGGCCTTGAGATACGCGACCGTACTGTTGATCCAGTTGCTCATACTGTTCCCCTTCAGCGTCAGGCGATCGCGGAACGCAGAACTCGCAAGTCCTGTGAGAAAAGTACGCGGGAGCGCCCAGAACGCCAGCCGGTTCCTGGGCCCATTTCCAGGCCTTGACCGAAACCCATCGCCAAGTCGTCCGCTGGGTCATCTCCCACCCTCCTCACGCTGAGCCAGAACCATGAGCGACACGTCCGCGACTATCCCACATCTGATTGCTAGTGCGAAAGCTCTTGCGCCAAATTCCTCGCAGGTACGGCTTGTTGATGTTTGCGTAAGCGATCGACCTCCCTACTTCCCCGTGATGGACCCGAAGTCCGTCCCCGAGCCCAAGATCAACCCCGCGCCCAGCAGCAGCATCGTCGCCGGGACCATGAACGTCGTGATCATCATCGTGGCCTTGGGTACGGCCCGAGCCGCCTTGCGGCGGGCGTTCTGGGCGTCCGTGCGGCGCATGTCCTTGGCGAGGGCGATGAGGGTGTCGACGATCGGGGCGCCCAGTTCCTCGCCCTGCTGCAACGCCGTGACGAACATGGCCACTTGCTCGGAGTCGTTGCGTCGCCGCAGCTCGGCGAAGGCCTGGCGGCGGCTCATGCCGAGGTCCATCTGGCGGAGGGTGATGCGGAGTTCGTCCGCCCAGGGGCCCTCGTACTTCGTCGCGACCCGGTCCAGGGCCTGCCGGAAGCCCAGACCCGCGCTCACCACCACCGCCAGGACGTCCAGGAAGTCCGGGAGGGTCCGTTCGATCACGTCCTTGCGGATGCGGATCGCCGACCAGATGCCGACCTCTGTCCAGAAAGCGGCGAAGGCGAAGAGGAGCAGAGCCACGACGAAACTGCCGCGCATGAGGAACAGCAGGCCGCCGAAGCCGCCCAGGAAGCCGTAGACCGCCCTGCGGGCCGCGTAGCGGTCGAGTGTCAGGCCGCCCGGGTTGCCGGCGAGGTCGATCTTGCGGCGGTACTTGGCCACCTGCGTCGGGCCCATCAGGCGGAGGACCGCCGGGGCGTACCGCATCCCCAAACGGTCGATCACCGAGTCCACCGCACCCGTGCGCGTGGCGCCGATCTCCAGCGCCAGGACCAGGTCGCCCGGCAGCTTCGCGTCCGCCCGGTACATGCGGATCCCCGCGAAGATGCCCCACACGCTCAGGCCCATCGCCAGGGCGAGCACGTACTCCATGTCCGGTCCCCCTCCCTCAGACGTCGATCCGTGACATGCGGCGGATCAGGATGAACCCCACCGCGTAGAGCGAGAACGCGATGATCACCGCCGCCTGGCCGTACGGGGAGCCCGTCATACGGTCCAGGGCGCCGTCCTTCACGCTGTTCATCAGGAGCAGTGAGCCGATGCCCAACACCGGGACGGCGTACGACGTCATGTTGACCTGGGAGAGCTGGGTGCGGACCTCGCGGCGCGTCTCCTTGCGTTCCTCCAGGGTCTCCGTGAGGTTGCGCAGGGCGCCTACCACCTGACCGCCCGCCCGGTTCGACAGGACCAACGTCGTTACCAGGACCACCAGTTCGCGGGACGGCAGGCGCTCCGCCATTTCGCCCAGGGCCTCGTCCAAGGACGCGCCCAGCGACAACTGGTTGGCCACCTTGCCGAGTTCCTCGCCGGCCGGGGCCTCCAGTTCCTCCGCCGCCATGCCGATCGCCGTACGGAGGGCCAGGCCCGCCTGCGTCGCGTTGGCCAGGATGCGGGCCAGTTCGGGGAGTTGGTTGATGAACCTCTCGATGCGTTTCTGGCGTTGCCAGTTGAGGAACTGGAGTGCCAGCCAGATGCCGAGGAGGCCGGCGAGCGGGCCGAAGAAGGGGGCCAGGGCCGCCTGGCTGATCAGCCACAGGCCGGCCGCCGTGGACATCATGTAGACGAAGAACTCGCCCGGGGTGATGTCTAAGCCCGTTGCCGCGAGGCGGAGTTCGAGCTTGCGGCCCAGCTTTGTACGGCGCAGGCGGCGGTCCAGGCCCGGGAAGCGGCGTCGGCGTACGCCCGCCGGTATCTGGCCCGTCGCCGAGAGGCGGTCCACGAGGGCCTGGCGCTGGGCCCTGCCCATGGCGTAGGCGTGCAGGCCCGCCACGGCCAGGCCGCAGGTCAGCAGGGCGATGCCCGTGGTGAGGGTGATCAAGGAATCGAGTTCCATCGGGCGTACCTACCTGGCTTCTCGGGTCGTCAGCTCAAGTACGGACTGGGCCACGCCGAAGGCCTGGGGGATCGGCTGGCCGGCCATGTAGAGGCGGTCGGCCGTGCGGCGGGGCAGGTGGTGGTGTTCGTAGGTGCCGTAGACGCGGCCGTCCGGGCCCATCGGCAGGGCGTTGAAGCGGGCCACCGTGGCCAGGCGGTACGGCTCGCTGCCGTGGCTGTCCAGGATGGCGATCTCGGTGATGCGGCGGGCTCCGTCGGGGAAGCGGGTCAGCTGGATGAGTACGTCCAGCGCGCTGTTGATCTGGTCGTGCAGCGCCTCGAAGGGGACGCCGACGTCGGACATGGACGCCAGGGTCTTCAGCCGCATCAGCGCGTCCTCGGTGCTGTTGGCGTGGACGGTCGCGAGCGAACCGTCGTGGCCGGTTGACATCGCCTGGAGCATGTCCAGGGACTCGCCGCCCCGGACCTCACCGACCACGATCCGGTCGGGGCGCATACGGAGGGAGTTGCGGACCAGGTCGCGGATGGTGATGCGGCCCTTGCCCTCGACGTTCGGGGGACGGGACTCCAGGCGGATCACATGGGCCTGTTGCAGCTGGAGTTCGGCCGAGTCCTCGATCGTGATGATGCGTTCGTTCTCGGGGATCAGGCCGGAGAGGGCGTTCAGCAGGGTCGTCTTCCCCGTGCCCGTCGCGCCCGAGACGATGACGTTGAACTTCGCCTGGACCAGCCCGGCCAGCAGATACAGCATGTGCTCGTCCAGCGAGCCGAGGCCGATCATCTCCTGCAAGGTGAAAGAGCGCGGGAAGCGGCGGATCGTGAGCGTCGCGCCCGTCAGCGACAGGGGCGGGATGATGACGTTCACCCGCTCGCCGGACGGGAGCCGGGCGTCGACCATCGGGTTCGACTCGTCCACCCGGCGGTTGACCGTCGACACGATCCGCTCGATCGTCTGCATCAGCTGGTCGTGGGAGGGGAAGCGGAGCGGGAGTTGCTCCACCCGGCCGCCGCGCTCCACGAAGATCGCGTCCGGGCCGTTCACCATGATCTCGGTGATGGAGGCGTCCTCCAGGAGCGGTTCCAGGATGCCCAGGCCCAGCGCCTCGTCCACGACCCTGCGGATCAGCTGCGAGCGCTCGACCGTCGACAGGACCGGGCCCTCGCGGCTGATGATGTGCCCGAGCACCCGCTCCAGACGGGCCCTGCGCTCGGCCGCCGCGAGCGAGCTCATCTCCGCGAGGTCGATCTCCTCCAGCAGCTTGGCGCGGTACGAGGCGACCAGGTGGCCGTCCTCGCCCCGACTGCCGTTCTCCTCGGGGGTGTTGATGCGGGACCGCAGGCTCATGGGGGTACCTCGTTCGGTTCAGTGGTCGAGCGGCATGGTGGCGGTCTTGTTCGCGTCGCCGAAGTCCCAGAAGGGGACGACCGCGGGGATGTCGACGGTGGCGGTCACGGTCACCGAGTCGTCGCCCCCGGCGGTGGAGCAGGACACGGACAGCCAGTCGCTGATCGCGGTCGCGCAGCCCTCCTGGGCGCTGTGGTCCAGCGAGGCCGCCCGCGCCCCCGCCCTGGCCGCCGTACCGGCCTGCTGGGCGGCGTACGCGATGAGGCCGACCTGCACCCCCGCCAGCGCGACGAGGAGCAGGATCGGGATGAACCCGAGGTACTCGATCGCCACCTGCCCGCGGTCGCGGACCCGGCGGACCTTCCCGTCGAGAGACCGGGTCTCCCCATCGGCGGACCGCGCTTTCCCGTCGTCAGGCCGGACTTTCCCGTCGTACGACATCTCAGTCCCCCTTCTCCTCCTCCACGGCCCCCGCATGGCCCTCGACCGTGAACGGGAAGCCGATCGAGCCCGGGAAGAGGACGGGGACCTGGAGCTGGACCGTGGCCCTGACGTAGCCGCCGCCGGTCGTGCAGGTCACCGTGCCGTCCCAGGCGCCCGGGAGTTTGTCGAGGCCCGCCTGCTGGCACGCGCCGCCTCGCTCCCCCGGCGCCGCTGCCGTTCCCGCCCGTACCGCTTCGTCCGCAGCATTCCCCGCCAGCGTGAACGTGTATCCCACCAGCACGAACTGCCACACCAGGACCAGCGTCAGGATGATCAGCGGGGTCATGCCGAGGAACTCGACGGTGACCTGGCCGGAGTCCCGCCACCGCCGCCCCCAAGGCCACCGCCTCCTCATGGGCCGATCTCCTTGCGGCGGCGGAAGCCCAGCCCTCCGCCCTTCTGGGCCCCCTCGACCGCCTTGACCAGGCCCAGTTCGCCCGCGAGCCCCCACAGGGCCTGCTTGACCACGCTCTTGCTGTCGAGTTCGTGGATGCGGCCGGCGTCCACGACCCCTTGGAGTTCCTTGAAGTTGGCGGGGATCGCCACCCTCGCCACCGCCGTGCCGGTGATCTTCTGGATGAGGGGCGGCTGGATCTCGGTGCCCTTGGTGTGGCGGTTGACCACCACCGTCGTCTCCTCGGCCTTGCGGATCTGGAGGCGGTCCCACATGCGGACGGTCCGTTTGGCGCCGCGGACCGAGATCACGTCGGGGGTGGTGACGAGGAGGGCCGTGTCGGCCATCTCCACGGCCGCCGCACCCGCGCCGCCTATCTGGGCGCCGCAGTCGATGACAACGATCTCGTAGCGGGAACGCAGGGCGCTGACGATCTGGCGGACGGCCCGGTCGGTGACCTCCTCGCCGCGTTCGCCCTCGCCGGGGGCGAGCAGCAGGGCCGTGCCGGTGTCGTGGCGGAAGACCGCGTCGGCGAGGACGCGCGGGGAGATGTCGGTGATCGCGGCCAGGTCGACGACCGAGCGCCTGAACTGGACGTCCAGGAAGGAGGCGATGTCCCCGGTCTGGAGGTCCAGGTCGACCAGGGCCGTGCTGCGGCCCGACGCCTGGGCGGCGAGGGCGAGTTGGATGGCGGTGAGGGTCGTACCGACTCCGCCCTTCGAGCCGCTGACCGTCACCACCGTGCCGCCGACTCCGGTGAACACGTCGACGCTCGCGCCCAGATGACGTCGTACGCCCACCGACCACTGGGCGACGGCCTGCACCCGGACGGCCAACTCCTCGTAGCTCAGCGGGAGGGCGACGAGGCCGCGGGCGCCGTAGTCCATGGCGGCCTGGAAGAGGCCGGGACTGGCGTCGGAGGTGACGAGGATGACGCCGACCGCGGGGAAGCGCAGGGCGACCTCGCGGATGAGCTCCAACGCCGGTACGGGGCCGATGCGTTCGTGGACGACGACGACCTCGGGGAGTTCGTCGACGGACTCGGCGGCGAGGCGGGCGAGGGTGTCGATGAGCTGGGTGGAGTCGACGACCGGGGCGACCGGTTCGGCGTCGGGGAGCTGGCTGAGGAGGGTGGTGATGGAGCGGACCGCGTCCGCGTCGCCGACAGCCGGCAGGATCCTCGTGGGCATACGGCTCACTTGTCCTTCGTCAGTTCGTACGTGCGGTCCTGGTCGGGGACCGGCGCGGTGTCTCCGGGCGCCACCAGCGCGAGGCGGACCCGCTCGGCGAACGACTCGGCGTAGGTGAGGCGCTGGGCGTCGAGGGTGGAGAGGGCGAAGGTGATCGGGACGGCCTCGGTGGTCTGCCGGTTGCGGTCGCTCTCGTCGGGTTCGAGGGCCTTGAGGCTGCCTACGTCGAGGACTTTGGCGTTGGTTACGATGATCTTGGACTGGGCGGGGGCACCCTCCCGCTCGCCCGCGAAGGTGGCGTACACGTTGACCGTGGAGCCCGGCGTGATCTTGCCGGCCACTCCGGTCGCCGCGTCGATCATGATGGCGACCTCCTGCTGCCCGGGCTGCAGAGCCGGCTGTGCCACGATCATGTCGCTCTGGAGCAGGGAGCCCTTCTTGAGGTCGGTCACCGCGATCTTGCCCTCGATGTCACGGAGATCGGTGACGGCGGTGGCGGAGAGCCAGCGCTCGGGCATCTCGGTCTTCTCGAACTGGCCCGCGCTGAGCGGCGTATAGGGCTCGATGTCGTCCTTGAGCCGGTACGCGGTGACCTCGGGGCCGACCTTGGACTTCACGTCGCTGATGACGGAGAGGACGCCGGCGAAGGCCGCGAGGGCGCAGACGACCGACAGGATCAGGAGTATCACGCCGCGGCGCTGACGGGAGTTCATGGACCGTGCAACCTCATTGGGGGATTAGGTCGACAGGGCTCACCCGGCGGTGAGTTGATTCTGCGGGTACTGCTTCCGGGGCTGGGTCCGGGTCTGGGGCTGTGGCTGGTTGTCGATGAGCGGTGAAGTGGCGGAGCAGAACACGCAGCGGTCGCCGATGACGTCGATGCCGCACCAGTGGCAGGAACTCTGCCGGACCGATGTGACCAGCTGGTAAAGGACCGAGAGGTCGGGCAGGAAGGAACAGAACTCGACGAGTTTCGGGGTGCCCCACCAGGGCGGTGACTCGGCGGGGAGACGGGTCTCGCGCAGGCCCTGGACGTTCCAGGACGGGGCGAGGGTCGTGGCGATCCAGTCGGACTGGAACTGCGGGCCCTTGGCGACGAGCATGGCGGTGCCGAACTCGGGCCCCTTCAGGGCCGCTTCCGGCCCGATGCGGACGAGCTGTGGCTCGGGATGCGCGATCACACCGAACTGACTTCCCGGAACCCATGACTTGGCATGCGCCTTGAGGTCCACAGGAACGCGGTCGAGCTTGGTGACGGAGCCGAGGACGGCGCCGGCGTGGATGTAGTGGGTGAGCAGCCGGCCCGCGGACGCGAGTACGCCGGGGCTGAGGTCGCAGGAGGCCAGCTGGCGCAACTGGCGGGCCAGCACGGCGAGTCCGAGGGGCGGCAGATCAGGACGGAACAGGGCGATGCGGTCGCTCTCCAGGAGGGACCGTACGGTGTGCAGGCGCCGTTCGACGGCCGTCGGCAGTGCCCGGGAGCAGACGACGATCACATGCCCGTACTGCTCGACGAGCGCGCGCATGCCCAGCAGCGAGCGCTCCAGGGGTTCCTTGTCGAGGTCCTTGAGGACGATCGCGGGCACGGTCCGCTCGTCCTGCGGCGGCAGCGCCATGTCGGCACCGGTCACGGCAATGGCAGTTGGCACGCGCAGCTCCCCATCCCCTGCCCGCCGGCCCGACCGGCGTCACTCCGGCACACCCAGTCGACTTCACTGCGTGACTACGTCAGCACTCTAACCACGGCGATGTGACCGGAGAACAGCGTTTCTTCAGCTGATGGCAACTGTTATTGCGCAAGGTTCCACAAAATAGGGCGGATTGCATATGCCGCTGGGCCATGGAGGAGCGGTGAAGATGGTCTGGACCTATTGACGAGAGGCATTGGTCTGAACCAATCTCCTTGTCATGGCCATACTCAGACGACGCTCGTCTCGCTTCTGGTCGGCAGCGGTTCTCGCCGCCCTCGCCCTCGGCGCCTCCGGCACCGCTCCGGCCGCCGCCGCGGACATCAACAACGCCAAGAACGCCGGCTTCGAGTCCGGCCTGACCAACTGGACGTGCACGGCGAGCAGCGGTACGACCGTCTCCTCGCCGGTGCACGGCGGCTCGGCCGCGCTGAAGGCGACGCCGGCCGGGCAGGACAACGCCAAGTGCACCCAGGCGGTCGCGGTCAAGCCCAACTCGACGTACACGCTGAGCGCGTGGGTGCAGGGCGGCTACGCCTATCTCGGTGTGACCGGCACGGGGACGACGGACGTCTCGACCTGGACCCCCGACTCGACGGCCTGGAAGCAGCTGTCGACCACCTTCACCACCGGCGCCTCGACGACCTCGGTGACGGTCTACACCCACGGCTGGTACGGCCAGCCCGCGTACTACGCGGACGACGTCTCGGTCTACGGCCCCGACGGAGGCGGCGGCACCGACCCCCTCCCGACGGTCCCCTCCGCCCCGAGCGGCCTCGCGGTCTCCGGTACGACGTCGTCGTCGGTGTCCCTCAACTGGGGGACGGTGTCGGGGGCGACGGGCTACAACGTCTACCGCGACGGCACGAAGGTGACGGCGGTGACGGGAACGTCGGCGACGGTGACCGGGCTCGCCGCCTCCACGTCGTACTCCTTCCAGGTCACCGCGACCAACGCGGCGGGTGAGTCCGCGAAGTCGACGGCGGTGACGGGGACGACGACGGCGTCGACGGGCGGCGGGGGCGGGAGTGTGCCGAAGCACGCCGTCACCGGCTACTGGCAGAACTTCAACAACGGGGCCACCGTCCAGAAGATCTCCGACGTGCAGTCCCAGTACGACATCATCGCGGTCGCCTTCGCGGACGCGACGACGACGCCGGGTGCGGTGACCTTCAACCTGGACTCGGCCGGGCTGGGGGGCTACACCGTCGACCAGTTCAAGGCGGACATCGCGGCGAAGAAGGCGGCCGGGAAGAAGGTCATCGTCTCGGTGGGCGGCCAGAACGGCACGGTGTCGGTGAGCGACTCGACCTCGGCGGCGAACTTCGCGAACTCGGTGTACTCGCTGATGCAGACGTACGGCTTCGACGGCGTCGACATCGACCTGGAGAACGGCCTCAACGCGACTTATATGACACAGGCGTTGAGGTCCCTGTCGTCAAAGGCGGGCTCGTCCCTGATCATCACCATGGCCCCGCAGACCATCGACATGCAGTCCACGTCCGGCGCCTACTTCCAGACGGCCCTCAACATCAAGGACATCCTCACCGTCGTCAACATGCAGTACTACAACAGCGGTTCGATGCTGGGCTGCGACGGCAAGGTCTACAGCCAGGGCTCCGTCGACTTCCTGACCGCCCTGGCCTGCATCCAACTCGAGGGCGGCCTCTCCCCCTCCCAGGTAGGCCTGGGCCTCCCGGCCTCCACCAGCGGCGCCGGCAGCGGCTACGTCTCACCGACCGTGGTGAACAACGCCCTCGACTGCCTCGCCCTGGGCACGAATTGCGGCTCCTTCAAGCCGTCGAAGACGTATCCCGGGCTGCGGGGTGCGATGACGTGGTCCACGAACTGGGACGCGGCGGCCGGGAACGCGTGGTCGAACGCGGTGGGGCCGCATGTGCACGCGCTGCCTTAGCCCGGCTTAGCCCGACTTAGCCCGGCTCACGCCGGTCGTCATCCCAGCGGCCGGTAGTAGCCCAGCACGGCCGACAGCCCCGCGAACCACTCCCTCAGTCGTTCGCGGGGCTTCGCCTCCACCACGCACTCGTAGAACTGGCCGTCGAGATGGACGACGGCCAGCATCAGGGACTTGCCGTTGGGGCTCGCCTTGTAGTGGACGCTGCGGATCTCGGGCCAGTCGAACTCGGCTTCCACGCCGTTGATTTCGAGGGTGACGCCAGACGCGTCGACGGCCACCGAGTTGCGGCGGTCGACGGCGAGGAACTCCGGGCCCGCCGGGGCCGGTTGCGCCGGGTACGCCTGGTACGCCGGGTACTGCGGCATCTGCGGGGGTGGGCCGAAGCCCTGGGGTGGCTGGGGAGGGTACGGCGGGTGGGTCATCGTTCGTCCCCCGGTGCGGTGCGCGTACGTGTGTGCGCACGGAAACTTACCCGCCTGCCCTGTGCGCTGTGCCCATGCCCTCAAGATCCTCAGAACTTCATGTGAAACATTTCCGGGGGCCCACCGCATCAATGAAGTGAGAGCGCGAAGTGAGCGCGCGCCCATCAGCAGGGGGAACACATGAGACAGGTCCTTGCGGACCAGTACGCGGAGTTCGCGGCGGCGCGCGCGGGGCATCTGTACCGCTCCGCGTGTCTGCTCACCGCCGGGGACACGCATCTCGCCGAGGATCTGGTGCAGGAGACCCTGGGCCGGCTGTACATCAGCTGGCACCGGGTGACCCGGGTCGGCAACCCCGCCGGGTACGCGCAGACCGTCCTCACCCGGGCGTTCCTCGCCCATCAGCGCCGGCGCAGCAGCCGGGAGCGCGCCACCGACGAGTTCCCGGAGCAGGCGTACGCCGAGCACGCCGACGACGTACCGCTGCGGCTCACGCTGCTTCAGGCGCTGGCCCGGCTGCCCGCCAAGGACCGGGCGGTGGTCGTGCTGCGCTACTGGGAGGACCGTTCGATCGAGGAGACGGCCGACGCGATGCACGCCAGCTCCGCCGCGGTACGGACGCGTTGCACCCGCGCCCTCGGCCGGCTCCGTGAACTGCTCGGCGAGGATCTCGGCGAGTACGCCCGCTTCTGACCTCCAGCCCCCCCACCTCGACACACACCTCGATATCGACCCACTTCACTCGGACCTCGCGGAAACGGAAGTTTGCCATGCCCGTACACCAGCACAGCGATCCCTTCGAGGACCGTGTCGCCGCCGAACTGCGCGCTGTCGGCGGACAGTTCGCCACCGACCCGGCCGCGCTCACCTCCGCGGGCCTGGCGCGCGGACGGCGGTTGCGGCTGCGGCGGCGCGCGGCCGTCGTGGGCGGGGCGGCGTCGCTCGCGCTCGTGGGGGTGGGCGGGACGCTGCTTCTGGCGGGTGGCGGGGGTACGGATCCGGAGCAGCGGTCGGTGGCCTCCGATCGCAGCGCCAAGCCGAGCGCCAAGCCCAGCGCGTCGTCGACCGCGCCCGCCGTGACCGACAAGGAGCTGATCCGGACGCTCAAGGACCTGCTCGGGTACGGGAAGTTCAGCGAGGAGGCCGGGCGCGGTACGGCCGACGAGTTCGGGGCGTACGCGAAGCTCGTGTGGGACGACGGGGACGGGGACACCGCCGTCACGGTGAACCTGGGCAAGGTCCAGCCGGGCGGCAACGAGGCCCGTGAGCTGGCCAAGTGCCCGGACAAGCTGTTCATCCCGTACGACAGTTGCAAGGCCGGCCGGCTCGGCGACGGCTCCACGTTCCTGGTCGTCCAGGGCTACGAGTATCCCGACAAGCGCGAGCCCACCAAGCGGTGGTGGGCCGAGCTGGTCACCCCGACGGGGCAGCACGTCCAGGTCTCGGAGTGGAACTCCACCGAGGAGAAGGGCGCCCCGGTCACCCGTAGCGAACCCGCCCTGGACTACGCGGAGTTGAAGAAGCTGGCGACCGCGCCCGCGTGGCTGGAGGCGGTCGACGCCCTTCCCGGCCAGCCGCCCGCGGAACCGTCGCCGACGCAGAGCGCCCCCGCCGTCACGGACGTCGCCAAGAAGCTCGTCGACCTGCTCCCCGACGGGGTGCAGCTGGTCTCGCGCAGTGAGGACGAGGGCGATTACGGCTATGTCGTCGTCGATGACGGCAAGGGCAAGAGCATGATCGAGATCAACGTGCAGCCGGACATGGGGGACATCACCTCCGAGAGCTTCTTCAAGGACGGGGCCGAGACCCTGCCCGACGGCACGATGGTCTCCGTCCGGGAGGACGGCGGGGACAAGGGGGTCGGGGGCGCGGTCAGGTACACCGTCGACACCGTGCGGGCCGACGGTCTGCGGGTTGTGATCAGCGCCCTGAACGCGGGCGGCCCGCACGACGCCGTGACCCGCGCGACTCCGGCCCTCACGAAGGACCAGTTGCGGGAGATCGCCCTCAACCCGGCCTGGGGCTAGACCCCCAAAGGGTTCAGCCCCAGGTGGTTCAGAAGAACTCCGACCAGGGCTGGTCCCAGATCTGCTTCACGCACAGGACGAGGAACAGCAGCCCGGCGATCACCAGCATCGCGTTGCTGATCAGGCCGTTGCGCCATTCGCCGGGTGTGCGGGGGGAGTTGAGGAGCCAGAGGAGGGTGCCGGCGAGGAAGGGGAGGAAGGCCGCGCCGAGGACGCCGTAGAGGATGATCAGGCGGAAGGGCTGGCCCTGGAAGAGCAGGACGATGGGCGGGAAGGTCAGCCAGAGCAGGTACGCGCGGAAGGGCCAGGAGCGTTCGCGCGCGCCGGAGGCGACCTCCTCGCCCTTCGCCGCCTGGCTGGTGCGGAAGCGGGCGACGAAGTCGGCGAACATCAGGCTCACGCCGTGCCAGACGCCGATGAGGGAGGTGTACGAGGTGGCGAAGAAGCCGATGAGGAAGAACTTGGCGGTCGCCGAGCCGTATTCGGCCTCCAGGATGTCCGTGAGCTGGATGAGCCCCTTGTCGCCGGACGCGATGGCCACGTTCGCCGAGTGGAGCAGCTCCGCGCCGACGAACAGCATCGAGATGACGAAGATGCCGGTGGTGGCGTAGGCGACGCGGTTGTCGAGCCGCATGACCTTCATCCAGCCGGTGTCGGTCCAGCCCTTGGCGTTGACCCAATAGCCGTACGCGGCAAGGGTGATGGTGCCGCCGACGCCGCCGATGAGGCCCAGGGTGTTGAGGATGGAGTCCTTCTCGTCGGGGAGGACAGGGAGCAGGCCGGCGAAGGCGTCGCCCAGGTTCGGCGTGACCCGGATGGCCAGATAGACCGTCACCAGGAACATGACGCCCACGAGGACCGTCATGACCTTCTCGAAGACCTCGTACTTGTTGAACCAGACGAAGACCAGGCCGCTCAGACCGCAGGCGACGGCCCACCACTTGAGGTCCATCACGTCCGGGAACAGGGCCTGGAGCGGGAGCGCGCTGGACGACATCGCCGCCGCGCCGTAGACGAAGCCCCAGATCACGACGTAGACGACGAAGAACCACGAGGTCCAGCGGCCCAGGCTGGCCCAGCCATCGAAGAGGGTGCGGCCGGTGGACAGATGCCAGCGGCCGGCGGCCTCGGCGAGGGAGATCTTGACGAGGCAGCCGATGACGGCGGCCCACAGGAGGGTGTAGCCGAAGTTGCTGCCCGCGATGAGGGTGGCGACGAGGTCGCCGGCGCCGACGCCGGTGGCGGCGACGACGATGCCGGGGCCGATGTGCCGCCAGCTGGACTTGCGGGGTGTGGGGGTGGTGTCGGAAGTGGCCGGGGTGTCAGTGGGGTTTCCGGTGGTGTCCGCCATGAAGGTCAAGTAACCCTAAAGGCGCCGAGCTCACAAGAGGTCGAACTCCGGTGGCGGAGGTCGGGCCCCGGCGGCTGGGCATGCGCGCCGGGGCCCGGGCTGTGGTTCCGGGGAGTTGAGTTGACGTATCCGGAACTCTCGGGTCAGTACGACTGTCGCCGACCACAGTCGTCGGACCCGCACGTGCCGAGCTCGAACCACACGGTCTTGCCCGGCCCGTCCTGGTGGCAGCCCCAGCGCCGGGCAAGCGCATCCACCAGGAACATCCCGCGGCCGCTCTCCGAGGTGCCCGCCTCCAGCACCTGCGGGGTGCGCCGGCCGTCATCGGCGACCTCGCAGCGCAGTACGCCGTGCGCGGCGGACAGGGTGAGGGTGAAGCGGCTCGCGGCGTGCAGCAGGGCGTTGGTGGCCAGTTCGCTGACGAGCAGCTCGGCCGTGTCCACCAGGTCCTCCTGATCCGCGAGCCCCCACCCCTCCAGCTCCCGGCGGACCGCGGCGCGGGCCTCGCGGACGGCGGCGGGGCGGGGTGCGTACTCGACGCTCAGATGGCCTGCCCGCAACGGGGGTTGGGGGTACGAGGCGTACCGAGGGTCGGGGTCCGGGAGGCGTCCCCCGGAGAGTTGCAGCATGGAAGCAGGATGTCCGCCCCGGTCGCGCGGCACACGGGGAGGAATACCTGAATCCCTACCTGTGTACGTCAGTTCGGGTACGGCGGTTCGGGCGCGAGCCGGTGACCCGTTCCCGGCGCGCGGTTCCAGCCATGGCGTCTTTATTGACTCTTGACCTGCTCATGCCATGAGCGCACGATGAGCGCCACCACCCGCACCTGTGAGTCACCTGTATCCCCACTTCCTTCAGCCCCGGAGATCCCGGAACCCCTGGAGAAACTAGGAGACTTCATGCGACTTCGCATACGAGGCTCAGGCGCCCGCGGCGGCAGACGCACCGCCGCCTTCGCCGCCCTCCTCGCCCTGGCGCTCGCGGCACCCCTCACCTTGGACCCGTCGGACGCGAGCGCCGACAGCTCGGCCAAGGCGGCCTCCGCGGACACCGTCCGCCAGTACGAGATCCACCAGCACACCACCCCCCTCACCCGTACGGCCATCCAGCAGACCGGAGTCACGGTCGACGAGGCCGACGAGGAGACGGTGGTGGTCTCCGGCCGGGCTGACCAGATCAAGAAGCTCCGCCAACTCGGCTACCAGGTCGAGGCGTTGGGCGCGGCCCCGAACCGGCTCGCCGAGGACGAGGTGAGCATCCTCGACTTCCCCTCGGCCGACTCGCGGTACCACAACTACGCCGAGATGAACACGGAGATCGACCAGCGGATCGCCGCCTACCCGAGCATCATGAGCAAGCAGGTGATCGGGACGTCGTACCAGGGCCGGAACATCGTCGCGATCAAGATCAGCGACAACGTCGGCACGGACGAGGCCGAGCCCGAGGTGCTCTTCACCCACCACCAGCACGCCCGTGAGCACCTCACGGTCGAGATGGCGCTGTACCTGATCCGCGAGCTCGGCGCCGGATACGGCAGCGACTCCCGGGTCACCAGCATGGTGAACAACCGCGAGATCTGGATCATCCCGGACCTCAACCCGGACGGCGGCGAGTACGACGTCGCGACCGGCTCCTACCGCTCCTGGCGCAAGAACCGGCAGCCCAACTCCGGTTCCTCGTACGTCGGTACGGACCTCAACCGCAACTGGAACTACCGCTGGGGCTGCTGTGGCGGCTCGTCCGGCTCGACGTCCTCCGAGACGTACCGCGGCGCGGCCGCCGAGTCGGCGCCCGAGGTCAAGGTCGTCGCCAACTTCGTGCGCAGCCGGGTCGTCGGCGGCGTACAGCAGATCAAGGCCGGCATCGACTTCCACACGTACAGCGAACTGGTCCTGTGGCCCTTCGGCTACACCACCGCGGACACGGCGACCGGCATGACCACCGACGACCGCAACGCCTTCGCCACGGTCGGCCAGAAGATGGCCGCCAGCAACGGCTACACGCCGGAGCAGTCCAGCGACCTGTACATCACCGACGGGTCGATCGACGACTGGCTGTGGGGCAACCAGAAGATCTTCGCCTACACCTTCGAGATGTACCCGACGTCCAGCTCCGGGGGTGGCTTCTACCCGCCCGACGAGGTGATCGAGCGGGAGACGGCACGCAACCGGGACGCGGTGCTCCAGCTGCTGGAGAACGCGGACTGTATGTACCGGTCCATCGGGAAGCAGGCGCAGTACTGCAGCTAGGGCAGTACTGCGGCTAGGGCAGCACCGCGACTGACAGCTACTCGACCGACAGCTACTCGGCGTCGTCCTCGTCGCTCTTCTTCTCGTCCGCTTCGTCTTCCTCGAAGTAGGCGTCCAGGACGGCGTCCAGCTGCTCGTCCCACTCCGCGAAGCGCGCCCGCGAGGCGGCCTCGATCTCGATCGGGTACCAGCGGCGGTCGGGCGTGTGCACGGTGATCGTGTACCGCTTGCCGAAGCGGGGCGTCTCGGTCTCGACCGCGCCGATCTCGTCCCAGCGGAACTCGCACCGCTCCTCGTCGAGGCTCAGGCGTACGCCCTTGGCGTCGGCGACGATCTTCGCGCGGCGGTCGGAGGCCTCGAAGACGGGACCCTCGATCTCGGTCTCCTCCTGCGCCTCTTCCTCGGCCGACTCCGGTTCCCCGGGGGCGGCCTCCGCCTCCGCGAGGGGCTCCTCGGCGTCCTCGGGCTCGCCGGACACGGGTGAGGTGAGCCCGGGGATGAAGGCCGGGTCGAATCCGGCGCCCTCCAGGGGCTTGCTGCTCGAACCTATGCGCTGCTCCACAGCGGGAAGTATGGTCGACAACCCTGTGCGGCACACAGGGACCCCCCAACTTCGTTATCAACCCCCTACCCCAGCAGCCCGCTTCCGCCGCCGATGGGGGGTAATTGGCAGATCTGCCAATTACCCCCGCCATACCAACCCTGGCCGGCTACACCACCAGGCTCAGTACCGCCGCCATCGCGAAGCCCGCCACCGACAGGACCGTCTCCAGGACCGTCCATGTCTTCAGTGTGTCCCGCTCGCTGATGCCGAAGTACTTCGCCACCATCCAGAAGCCGCCGTCGTTGACGTGCGAGGCGAAGATCGAGCCTGCCGAGATGGCCATGATGACCAGGGCGACGAAGGCCTGGGAGTGGTCGCCCTCGGAGAGGAGGGGCGCGACTATGCCCGCCGTCGTCACGATCGCCACCGTCGCCGAGCCCTGGGCGACGCGCAGGACGACCGAGATCAGGTACGAGAGGACGATCACCGGGAGGCCCACGTCGTTGAAGGTGTCCGACAGGGCCTGGGCCACGCCGCTCGCCTTGAGGACGGCGCCGAAGACACCGCCCGCGCCGACGACGAGGAGGATGTTGCCGACCGGCTTGAGGGAGGCCGTCGAGACGGTCTCCAGGGACTTGCGGGACCAGCCCCGGCGCAGGCCCAGGAGGTAGTACGCGAGGAGCAGGGCGATCGTCAGGGCCACGAACGGGCTGCCGAAGAACTCGATCACCGAGCGGGTGGTGGAGGGGTCGAAGGCGATCGAGGAGAAGGTCGCGGCGAGGATCAGGACCAGCGGGGTGCCGATGATGCCCAGGACGGTGCCGAGGGGGACGGGGGTCTCGCGGGGCTCTACGCCCTGCTCCCGCTGCTCGTTGATGACGGCGAGCTTCGCCTCCGCCGCCGCCTCGACCATGTCCTGCGGTACGGGTACGAAGATGCGGCGGCCGATCCACGCCGAGAAAACCCAGGCCGCCAGGACCGCCGGGATGCCGCAGACGACGCCCATCAGGATGACCCAGCCGAGGTCCACCTTCAGCAGGCCGGCCGCCGCGACCGGGCCGGGGTGCGGGGGCAGGAAGGCGTGGGTCATGGACAGGCCCGCGAGGAGGGGGAGGCAGTACAGGAGGATCGACTTGCCGCTGCGCTTGGCCGCCGCGTAGACGATGGGCGCGAGGACGAAGATGCCCACGTCGAAGAAGACCGGGATGCCGAAGATGAGGCCGGTGAGGCCCATCGCGAGGGGGGCCCGCTTCTCGCCGAAGAGGTTGAGGAGGCGGGAGGCCAACACCTCGGCGCCGCCGCTGACTTCGAGGATCGCGCCGAGCATCGTGCCGAGGCCGATGATGATCGCCACGTGGCCGAGGATGCCGCCCATGCCGGACTCGATGGTCGAGACGGCGTCCGAGCGCTGGACCGTGCCGAAGAGTTCGGTGACCGAGAGGCCCGCGAGGAGGCCGACGGCTATGGAGACGGCGAGGAGGGCGACGAAGGGCTGGAGCCGCGCCTTGATGATCAGGAAGAGGAGGAGGGCGATGCCGATGGCGGCGACGGTGAGGAGACCGGCGGTGCCGTCGACGAGGAGAAGGAGACCGCCGGTGTGGGGCGGGGCCTCGGTGGGGGTGGTGGCGGCGAGCGGTGGGGACATGGGGGTCCTCTGCGTAAGTACATGGAGCTTTCGGGCAGGACGGATCGCGGCATGGCCACCCGTGGGGGCCATGCCGACTGCTTACGGCGTGCGGGAGTTGAGGGTGCGTCAGCCGAGGACGGCGAGCGCGTCGATCTCGATCAGGAGACCGGCGGGAAGACCGACGTAGACGGTCGTACGGGCGGCAGGCGGCTGGGTGAGCCCCTGCTCCTCGAAGTAGGTGTTGTAGATGCCGTTCATCTCGGCGAAGTGGTCGACGTCCGTGAGGTAGACGCGGATCATCATCACGTCGTCCCAGCTCGCGCCGCCCTCCTCCAGGATCGCCTTGACGTTGGCGAGGGTCTGGAGGGTCTGCTCGCGGAGGGTGGGGCCGGCGGGCGTCGGGGGCTTGCCCTCCTCGGCGGGGAGGAAGCCGACCTGGCCGGCGACCTGGAGGATGTTGCCCTTCTTGACGCCGTGGGAGAACTGCGCGGGCGGGGTGGTGTGGGTCTTCGGGGTGAGCGCGATCTTCTCGGTCATGAGGTGTTGGCTTCCTTGACGGGGGTTCTGCCGGAGTACTCGCCGGTGATGGCGTCCGCGGTGCGGCGCACCAGCGGGAGCAGGGTGAGGAGTTCGTCCGCGGTGACGACGACGTTGGGGGCGGAGACCGACATCGCGGCGACGACCTTGCCGTCCGCGCCGCGGATGGGGGCCGCGACGCAGTTGATGGACTCCTCGTGGCCGCCGAGGTCGGTGGCCCAGCCCTGTTCGCGTACGCGCTCCAACTCCTTTAGGAAGGCTGGGGCGTTGGGGGTGGAACGGGCTGTGTAGATGGGGTATTCGAGCTTGTCGGCGAGGGCTCGGCGCTCGGACTCGTGGAGGTCGGCGAGGAGGAGTTTCGCGACCGCCGCGACCGTGATGGCGACGGGCTTGCCGATCCGCGAGTACATCCGTACGGGGTAGCGGCTCTCGACCTTGTCGATGTAGAGGACCTCGCCCTCCTCGTACACGGCGAGGTGGACGGTGTGTCCGATCTGCTCGTTGAGGCGTACGAGGTGGGGGTGGGCGATCTCCCTGATGTCCAGGTTCTCCATCGCCTCCTGGGCGAGGGCGATCAGGCGGGCGCCGAGGCGGTAGCGCTGGTCGGACTGGCGGTAGACCATGCCGTGTTCGTGGAGCGTGCGGAGGAGGCGAAGGGCCGTTGATTTGTGCACGCCGAGGCGGTCCGCGACCTGCCCCAGGTCGGCGGGGCCCTGCGCGAGCAGCGGCAGGATGCTGAGCGCTCGGTCTACGGTCTGGCTCATGGGGTGCGTACCTCCTCCGGGGCCTGCGCGGCTTGCGTCCAGCCGGGGCCGAGTCGAAGTGTCTCCCAGGTGGCGTCGTCGACGGTGGCGAGGTGGTCGGCGGTGTCGCGGGTGGGGGGTGGTGCGAGGTCGCCGGGGGCGGTGAGGGTGGCGGCGGCGAAGAGGTGGGCGTGGCGCAGGCACTCCTTGACGGGGAGCCCCCGGAGGGTGCCGGAGAGGAACCCGGCGGCGAAGGCGTCTCCGGCGCCGGTGGGGGCGGTGACGTCGACGTGGAGGGCGGGGACGAAGGTGCTGTGCGACTGGGCTGAGGTGGGGGTGGGTTCGCTCGCCCGCACCGGCGGGGTGCCGCCTCTCTTTGGGTCGGGAGCCGCCCCAGGCGGCACGCATGCCCGCAGGCTGGGCGGGTCAGGGGTGCCGGCTGCTGGGGTGGGCGCCGCCCCGGGCTGCATGCCTGCGCGCGGGGGGCGTGAGTCTGAGGTGCCGGCTGCTGGGGTGGGCGCCGCCCCGAGCCGCACGTCTGGACGCAGGCTGAGCGGATCCGACCTAAGGGGCGCGGGGAACTGCGCGACCAGCCCCCTCTCAGCCGCACTCGACACAAATGCTGTGGCCCCCTTCGCCCCCTGCTTCACCACCAACACCCCCGGCTCCGGCAGCAGCTCCCGGATCGCCTCAGGCCCGCCCGTCACCCCCCACGCCTCGTCCTCCCCCACGAACACCACATCCGCCCGCCGCGCCAGCTCCAGCACCACCGCCGCACCGTCGGCCCCCTTCCACAGGTCCGGCCGATGGTTCACGTCGAAGGAGATCAGAGGACGATCAGCGCCAGGAGCCGTCAGCTCACGCACCAACTCCAGGCACCCCTCGGACAACGCCGCCGTGATCCCCGTCAGATGAAGCACCCGCCCCGCCCGCACCGCCCGGAGGTCCACGTTGCTCACGCTCATCGCCGACGCGGCCGACCCGGCCCGGTAGTAGGCGACCTCGTGCGCGTCCGTCCCCCGGTCCCCCGCCGTACGGAAGTACACCCCCGTAGGACGCGAGGCGTCACGGGCGACGGACGCGACGTCGACGCCGTACGCGCCGATCGCCGAGACGAGATGGTCACCGAACCCGTCCGCCCCCACCCGGCTCACCCACCGCACCGCATGCCCGGCAGCAGCCAACCCGCACGCCACGTTCGACTCCGCACCCCCGATCCCCCGCTCGAACGACGGAACGTCGGCGAGCCGCCCGGGCCGGGAGGGCAGGAACGTGACCATGGACTCGCCGAGCGCGACGACGTCCACGACGTCCACGGCATCGGGGGCATTCACGGTGGAAGCAGCTCCTTGTCATCTCGGGTGCCAGGATGTTAGACAGCGGTAAGCGATATACGCAATGGACGTTGCAGAGAATGCAATGCGCCTGATCAGGGAGGTCCCTTGTCCCTCGCCCGTCTCGCAGAAGAACGCGTCGACCACCGTTTCAAGGGCCTCCCCCCGGACGCCGAAGGCCTCACCGTCGGTGAGCTGGCCGCCCAGCGCCGCAACCTCTTCACCGACGGTTTCGCGACCCCCCTGCTCGCCCTCTCCGCCGAGCGGCTGGAGCACAACCTCAAGCTGATGGAGACGTACTCCGTCCGCCACGGCCTCGCCTTCGCCCCGCACGGCAAGACCTCCATGGCCCCGCAGCTGTTCCAGCGGCAGATCGAGCACGGGGCGTGGGGCATCACCCTCGCCGTACCGCACCAGGTACGGGTTGCCCGCGCCTTCGGCGTCCAGCGTGTGTTCCTCGCCAACGAACTCGTCGATGCGGCGTCGCTGAGGTGGATCTCCTCCCAGCTCGACTCCGACCCCGGCTTCCGTTTCATCTGTTACGTCGACTCCGTACGCGGCGTCCACCTCATGGACGCGGCTCTCCGGGACGCCGGCGCCTCCCGCCCGCTCGACGTCGTCGTCGAGCTCGCCGCCGGGGAGGGGGCCCGCACCGGGGTCCGTACCGAGTCCGAGTGCGCCGCCGTCGCCGACGCCGTGGCCGCCGCGTCCGCGCTGCGGCTCGTCGGGGTCGCGGGGTACGAAGGGGAGGTCCCGAACCCCGACCCCGACCGCGTCCACAGCTGGCTGCGGCGGCTCGTCTCCCTCGCCGTCGGGTTCGACAAGGACGGCCGGTTCGGCGGCACCGACGAGGTCGTCGTCAGTGCGGGCGGCAGCGCCTGGTTCGACGCCGTCGCGGACGTGTTCGCCGAGATCCCCGAACTCTCCCGCCCCGTACTGAAGTTGCTGCGCTCCGGGGCGTACGTCTCGCACGACGACGGGCACTACCGCACGGTCACCCCCTTCAACCGGGTCCCGCAGGAGGGCACCCTGGAACCGGCCTTCCGGCTGTGGGCACAGGTCGTCTCCCGCCCCTCCCCCGAGCAGGCCTTCGCCAACGCGGGCAAGCGGGACGCGGCGTACGACCTCCACCTCCCCTTCGCCCAGGTCGTACGCCGTGACGGCGTCGAACGCCCGGCCACCGGCATCGAGGTCACCGCCCTCTCCGACCAGCACGCCTGGCTGCGCACCGGGCCCGAGGCCGATCTGGAGGTCGGTGACTGGCTCGGGATGGGGCTGTCCCATCCGTGCACGTCCTTCGACAAGTGGCAGCTGATCCCGGTGGCCGAGGCGGACGGGACGGTCGTCGACTACATCCGCACCTACTTCTAGGAGGCCCGCAGATGGAAGAGCTCGTCATCCGGGACGCGGACGTCGTCGACGGCTCCGGCGGACCCTCCTACCGCGCCGATGTCGTCGTCGACGGCGGCCGGATCGTCTCGATCGTCAAGGAGGCCGCCGACGCCGGCTGCCAACGGCCCACCGCACAAAGGGAACTGGACGCCGAAGGCCTCGTCCTCTCCCCCGGCTTCATCGACATGCACGCCCACAGCGACCTCGCCCTCCTCCGCGACCCCGACCACAGCGCCAAGGCCGCGCAGGGGGTCACCCTCGAAGTCCTGGGCCAGGACGGGCTGTCGTACGCCCCCGTCGACGACCGCACCCTCGCCGAGGTCCGCCGGGCCATCACCGGCTGGAACGGCTACGGCGACGACATCGACTTCGACTGGCGGTCGGTGGGCGAGTATCTCGACCGCCTGGACCACGGTTTCGACGGCCGGGGCATCGCCGTCAACGCGGCCTATCTGATCCCGCAGGGGACCGTGCGGATGCTGGCCGTGGGATGGGAGGACCGGGAGGCGACACCCCAAGAGCTGGACCGCATGCGGCAGTTGGTCGCCGAGGGGATGCAGCAGGGCGCGGTCGGCATGTCGTCGGGGCTCACCTACACACCCGGCATGTACGCCAAGGACGCCGAACTGACCGAACTGTGCAGGGTGGTCGCGGAGTACGGCGGCTACTACTGCCCCCATCACCGCTCGTACGGGGCGGGGGCGCTTGAGGCGTACGAGGAGATGGTGGCCCTCACCCGGGAGGCGGGCTGCTCCCTCCATCTCGCCCACGCCACCATGAACTTCGGCGTGAACAAGGGCCGGGCGCCCGAGCTGCTCGCCCTCCTCGACGCCGCGCTCGCCGCCGGGGCCGACATCAGCCTCGACACCTACCCCTACACGCCCGGCTGTACGACTCTCGTGGCGATGCTGCCGCGTTGGGCGAGCGAGGGCGGGCCGGAGGAGATCCTCAAGAGGCTCGCGGACGACGAGACCGCGGAGCGTATCCGCCACCACCTCGAAGTCATCGGCTCGGACGGCTGCCACGGGGTGCCGATGGAGTGGGACACGATCGAGATCTCGGGGGTCACGGACCCCTCGCTGGCGGACTACGTCGGTCGCCGCCTGGACAGTTGGGCGACCGCCCGGCATCTGCTGCTCGCCGACCGGCTGGCCCCGTCGATCCTCCAGCACGTCGGCCACGAGGAGAGCGTCCGCGCGATCATGCGGCACCCCGTCCACACCGGCGGTTCCGACGGCATCCTGCAAGGCGCCAAGCCGCACCCGCGCGCGTACGGCACGTTCCCGCACTATCTCGGCCACTACGTACGGGAGTTGGGCGTGCTGTCCCCGGAGGAGTGCGTGGCCCATCTGACCGGGCGCCCGGCGGCACGGCTGCGGCTGCCGGACCGGGGGCTGATCCGCGAGGGGTACCGGGCCGACCTGGTCCTGTTCGATCCGCGGACGGTGGCGGCGGGAGCGACGTACGAGAATCCGCGCACGCTTCCGACGGGCATCCCGCATGTCCTGGTCGACGGCCGGTTCGTGATCGAGGACGGCCGGCGGACGGACGTACTGGCGGGCAAGGCGGTCCGTAACAGTCCCATGTGACGGAACGCCCGCCTCAACTCACCTGCTCACATACGTGCTACGGCTTGGGCAGCGTGCACGCGCTCGCGTTCAGGTTGAGCTGGTTGCCCGTGGTGAAGCAGGCCGGGATGTTGTAGATCTCCTCGGCGTAGTTGATGCCCTTGCGGACGGTGATCGCGCCGGTCTCGCTGACCTCGCACGGGTTGTTGACCGTGCAGGACTCGCCGTCCTCGTTGCCGGTGTTGTTGACGGCGACGACCTTGCCGGTGGACTGGTCGATCACCGGCGAGCCGGAGGTACCGCCGATGGTGTTGCAGGCGGAGGTGTAGCGGACCGAGTCCTTCCAGGTCCAGTCGCCCTCCTTGAGGCGGTACACGAACCCGTCGATGTTGCAGTTGTAGAGCGTCTTCCAGTAACCGGAGGCCACCGTGATCGCCGTGCCGGCGGTCGGGTGGGTGTCCTGGACGGTCAGCGCGGAGATCCCGTACGAGTTCTTGATCGTCGCGTACGTCGTGGTGAGCTGGTAGAGCGAGACGTCCGTGTCGGTCATCGTCGCGTACGCGAGCTTGCTGGCCCTCAGGGTCGCGACCCGGGTGCCGGAGGAGTTGAGCAGGCCGAAGGTGCGGCTGGAGCTGGCGTTGGTGAGCACCTCGCCCGGGTCCAGGAAGCCGGACGTCAGGCAGTGGCCGTTGGAGAGCACCAGCGCCGGGTCGGTGTCCAGGGAGTTCGGGAAGCGGACGACCGAGCCGGAGCAGTTGCTCAGCGAGACGGTTCCGGCGAGCGTGACGGCGGAGAGCGACGGCGACGCGGTCTGCTTCAGGGTCGCCGTGGCCGAAGTGACCAGGTCGTGCACGACGGACGTGGCCGTCTCCGTGTCGATGCTCTTGCCGACGCCCGAGGTACCGGCGCCCGCGGTCGCGGGCTCCTGGGCGACAGCGGGTGCCGTGCCCAGCCCGGCGAACGCCAGGACGGTGAGCGCGGCGACGAGAGGCTTTCTCATGTGGGGGTCCCCTCTTGCGACTTGGGCGACCGGAAAATCTCCGGCCGCCCACGAATTTGTCATGCGCATTCTCGGCATGGAGGGGGGAGCGGTACAAGGAGTTCGCGGGTCCGAGAGTGAGGATCTTCACCGGAAGGTCATCAACTCGCCCTTAAATCCGCCTACTTGGGTCGCTTGGTGCTGCCCTGGCCGCGGCCCGGATTGCCGTTGCCGTTGGTGTTGCCCGGGTCCGGGTCGGTGGTGGTGGCGGTCGGGGTGGGGGTGGCGGGGGTGCCTGACGAGGGGGTCGACGACTCCTCCGGGTCCGGGGAGGCCCCCGACTCCTTCGACCCGCCCGAGGCCGAGGGGGACGGAGAGGCGCCGGTGCCCGTGCCCGTACCGGCGTCCGGCGCGCCCTCGGCCGGCGAGCCGGTCGCCGCGCCGTCCTCGCCGGGCGCCGTCGAGTCCCCGGCCGACGAGGAGCCCGTACGGCCGTGCTGCCCCTCCGCGCCGCCGGACGATCCGTCCCCGGAGGACCCGGAGAAGGCGAATCCGGCGATCAGCGCGGCCACGGACACCGCGCCCACCGCGCCGGCGGCGACCGCCACCCGTCGGGAGCGCCACGGGCTGGGGCTCGGCTTGCGGCGGGAGTGGGTGCGCCGGGGCGGGACCCGGGGCAGTTCGGCCGTCTCGTCGTACGCGTTCTGCCAGCCGTGCGCGACGGCCGGGTCGGCGTACTCCTCGTAGGAGAGGACCGGCTCGGTCTGCGGGTGGTACACGTTCGGCGGAGCGTCGGGCTCGTTTCCGTACGGGTCTGGGCTGGACATGGCCGCGCATTGTAGGGACGGGTGGGGGCCCTGGGACAGCTACCGGCGATAACCGCCCAAACCCACCAGGGGCCGGACCGTCTCAAGTGGTGGAAAACACGGCCCGTGTCGCGTTACCCGGCCGTAAGCTCCCAGACATGCAGGTGATCCAGTCGACCAAGCTCGCCAACGTCTGTTACGAGATCCGGGGCCCGGTTCTCGAAGAGGCCATGCGGCTTGAGGCGGCGGGCCACCGCATCCTCAAGCTGAACACCGGGAACCCGGCCGCCTTCGGCTTCGAATGCCCGCCGGAGATCCTTGAGGACATCCTCCGGAACGTGTCGTCCGCCCATGGATACGGCGACGCGAAGGGTCTGCTGGCCGCGCGCCGGGCCGTCGTGATGCACAACCAGACCCTCGGCATCGAGACCGACGTCGAGCACGTCTTCATCGGCAACGGTGTCTCCGAGCTGATCGTGATGGCGATGCAGGCGCTGCTGGACGACGGCGACGAGGTGCTGGTGCCGTCGCCCGACTATCCGCTGTGGACCGCCGCGGTGTCCCTGTCGGGCGGTACGGCCGTGCACTACCGCTGCGACGAGCAGTCCGACTGGATGCCGGACCTCGCGGACATCGAGCGGAAGGTCACCGACCGCACCAAGGCGATCGTGATCATCAACCCGAACAATCCGACGGGCGCGGTGTACGACGAGGCGATGATCCGGGGGCTCACGGACATCGCGCGCCGCCACAATCTGCTGGTCTGCTCGGACGAGATCTACGACAAGATCCTCTACGACGACGCCGTGCACCTCCCGACGGCGGCCGTCGCGCCGGATCTGCTGACCCTCACCTTCAACGGCATGTCCAAGGCGTACCGGGTGGCGGGGTACCGGACCGGGTGGATGTCGATCTCGGGGCCCCGCGCGCACGCCGAGTCGTACATCGAGGGGCTGACGGTCCTCGCGAACATGCGGCTGTGCGCGAATCAGCCGGGGCAGCACGGGGTCGTCGCCGCACTGAGCGGACGGCAGACGATCAATGACCTGGTGCTGCCGGGCGGTCGGCTGCGGGAGCAGCGGGATGTGGCATACGAGCTGCTGACACAGATCCCCGGTGTGACGTGTGTGAAGCCGAAGGGGGCGCTGTATCTGTTCCCCCGGCTCGATCCCAAGGTCTTCAAGATCAAGGACGACCGACAGATGGTTCTCGATCTGCTGCGGCGGGAGAAGATCATGGTCGTCCAGGGGACCGGGTTCAACTGGAGCGAGCCGGATCACTTCCGGGTCGTGACGCTGCCCACGGCCCGGGATCTGCGGGATGCGGTGACGCGGATCGGGAACTTCCTGGACGGGTACAGCCAGCCGTAGCGAATCTGCCTACAGCTCAACTTTAGACTGAATCTAAGCTAGGATGGTTTCCTGACAGCGACGGAGGCCCTCCCATGTACGAACCGATCCGCACCAAGTCGGTCCACAGCACGATGGCCGACGGCGCGTCCGACTTTCCGCATCGGACGCGGGAGGAGGAGCTGGAGTTTCAGCTCGCCGGGCATCTCGCCGCGCTACTGGCCGTGACCGACGAGCTGCGAGCGGCATCGCCTTCGGCCGACCTCGACGCGGCTGCGGAGCGGCTGGCCCAGCAGGTGACGCGGTTGCGAGGTGGCAGTACGCCGGTGCGTGCGGCGTCGGCTGGTGCCGGGACGCGACTCGACGCGCTGCACGAGCGTGCGCATGCCCTGGCCGGGCGGGCGCTGGTGGTGGCTGCGTCTCGTGCGGATACCGCGGCGGCGATTCTGGCTGCCGAGCGGATGGACGCCCACGCGGAGGCTCTGGAGCCTCGGGAGCTGGCCTCCCACTGAGCGGCCCTGGCCCGCGTGCACCCGCAGCGACGCGCGGGCCAGGCGCCACATAGCTCGGGGGTATGCGTTGTATCGCGACTGCGGGCTCGTTGTGGTTGATCGCGCAGTTCCCCGCGCCCCTATGGGGCGCGTTGCAGTACTGGAGTAGGTACGACACCCCCCGTTCACTCTCTCCGCCGGGGAATGTTGGGTTCCGTGAGCAGTCTGCCTTTGTGAGACGAATCATTGGAATCGTCCTCGCGGTCCTGCTGATCGGCGGCGTGGCGGTAGCTGTCGCGGTGGGCCGGGATACCGGGGACAAGGGCACGGCAACGAAGACCGTGCGGGGTGTGATCGGGTCGGAGAAGGCGGAGTTCTTCGGGGATCCGGATGTGGTGAAGGCCTTGGCCGCCAAGGGGTTCACCGTGAAGGCCGAGACCTCCGGGTCGTGGGCCATGGAGGGGCTGGATCTCAAGGGGTACGACTTCGCCCTGCCGTCCAGTCAGGCGCCGGCCGTCGAACTCGCCGCGAAGTACAAGGTGTCGGGGACACTCCCCCGGCCCTTCTACTCGCCCCTCGTCGTCGTGGCGCACAAGAGCGCCGCCGAGGTGCTCGCGGGGAACGGGCTGGCCACGCTGGACGCCGAACACCGGGGGACGCTCAAGATGGGCGCCTACCTCGATGCGGCGCGGGGTGACCGGACGTGGCAGGAGCTCAAGGGGGCCGCCAAGTACGGGGAGTTGAGCGGGACGCTCTTCATCTCCAGTACCGATCCCGAGTCGTCCAACTCCGGTGCTCTCTATCTCGCCGCCACCTCCTATGTCGAGAACGGCGGCAAGGTCGTCGCGAGTGACGCCGAGGTCGGGAAGGCAAGTCCCCTGCTGCGCAAGCTGATCAGCGTGCAGGGCGCCCAGCAGTCCAGCACGGACGCGGCGTTCCGGGACTTCGTGAGCGGGGCCGGGAACCCGCTGGTGCTGGTGTACGAGTCGCAGGTCGCCTCGCTGCTCGCGGGCGGGCAGCGGCCCGACGACCTGGTCGTCCTCTACCCGGACACCACGGTCAACAGCGACCACACCGTCGTACCGCTGACCGAGGACGGCAAGGCTCTCGCCGAACTCCTGTCCACGGACCCGAAGTTGCGCGCGCTGGAGGTCCGGCACGGGTTCCGGCCGCAGGGCGTGGCCGCCGAGTTCGCGTCGGCCGGCACCTATCTCAAGCAGGAACTGACCGGCGTCCGCCAGGCGCCCGTGCCCACCTCCGCGGTGCTGCACGAGCTGGCGCGGCAGGCCAAGGGGGACGACAAGTGACCAGTGACTTCACCCTCACCCCGCCCGAGGCCGTGGCCCCCGTGCCCCGGGAGAAGGCCGGCGGGCTCGTGCCCGTCGACGACAGCGTGCGTACGGCGGTGGCGCAGAAGGCCGCCGACTATGTCGCCGGGCTCGCCGCGCTGGACGCCCGCTCGCCCGAGTTCGCCGGCAAGGTCGGGGAGATCACCGGGCTGGGCGCCAGGGAGATGCGGACCGCCGCCGCGCAGTCCAACCGGATGCTGGAGCGGACCGTCCGCAGTCTGCCCGACAAGGGCGGGGACGCGCAGTCGCAGGTCGCCGGGTCGCTCGTCGAACTGCGGCGCGTGGTCGAGGACTTGGATCCGCGGGATCTGGCGGCCGCGAAGGGGCGGAAGTTCCTGTCCCGGCTGCCCGGTGGCAACAAGGTGCGGGACTACGTCGCCAAGTACTCGTCCGCGCAGGGGACCCTCAACAAGATCGTGGGGTCGTTGCGCGGCGGACAGGACGAACTCCGGCGGGACAACGCCGCGTTGCAGACCGAGCGGGTCCGTCTGTGGGAGACCATGGGCAAGCTCCAGGAGTATGTGGTGCTGACCGAGGCGCTGGACGCGGCCGTCGAGCGGCACATCGACGGGGTCCCTGACCCTCAGACCGCCGACTCGATCCGGGCCGATGTGCTCTTCCCCGTGCGGCAGAAGCACCAGGACCTGCTCACCCAGCTCGCGGTGTGCGCCCAGGGGTACCTCGCCATGGATGTCGTACGGCGGAACAACGAGGAGCTGATCAAGGGCGTCGACCGGGCGGCCACGACCACCGTGTCGGCGCTGCGGATCTCCGTGATGCTGGCGTCCGCGCTGGACAACCAGAAGAAGGTCGTCGACCAGGTCAACGCGTTGCGCGGGACGACCGAGGACCTCATCCGGGGCAACGCCGAGATGCTCGCCACGCAGAGCGGGGAGATCCAGCGCATCGCCGCCGACCCGGCCGTCGGTGCCGAGACCCTGCGGACCGCGTTCCAGCAGATCTACCGCACGCTCGACGCCATCGACACCTACAAGGTCCAGGCGACCGAGGTGATGGCCTCGACCGTGGAGTCCCTGACCTCCGAACTCCAGCACGCCACCGCGTACTTGGAGCGCAGCCGGTCGCAGGGCGCGCTGGAAGGGGGGCTCGGATGAGACGCCGCATCCTTGCCTTCCTCGCGCTCGCCCTCCTCACCGGCTGCACCGCCGAGGCGCAGGACAGTGGCGGTGGCGACGACGGCACCTACAAGGCGGGCACCCTCCGCGTCCTCGCCTCCAGCGAGCTCAGCGACATGGCTCCCGTGCTCGAACAGGTCCAGAAGGACACGGGCATCGAGGTCCGGCCGACCTACATGGGCACCCTCGACGCCGTGGACCTGCTCGCCAAGGGCAAGGCCGACGGTCGGTACGACGCCCTGTGGCTGTCCTCCGACGACTATCTGCGGCTGCGTCCCGACGCGGCGAAGAAGGTGGTCTCCGAGACGCCGGTGATGTCGAGTCCGGTCGCGATCGGTGTACGGCAGGAGACGGTCGCGGCGCTGGGCTGGAAGGCCGATGACGTCACCTGGTCCCAGGTCGAACAGGCCGTCCAGGACGGCAAATTGACGTACGGCATGACCGATCCGTCCCGTTCCAACTCCGGTTTCTCGACGCTCGTCGCCGTCGCCTCCGCGCTCTCCGGCGCCCAGTCGGCGCTCACCGACGCGGATGTCACGAAGGCGACGCCCCGGCTGAAGGAGTTCTTCAAGGGGCAGAAGCTGACCTCGGGTTCGTCGGGCTGGCTGGCGACGGCGTACGAGCGGCGCGGGACCGTCGACGCGCTCCTCAACTACGAGTCCGTCCTCAAGGGCATCCCGGGTCTCACGGTGATCCGCCCCCGCGACGGAGTCGTCACCGCCGACTACCCGCTCTCCTCCCTCGCCGCGACGGACACCACGGTCCGCGAGGACGTCCGCCGGCTGACCGAGGCCCTGCGCACCCCGGAGATCCAGCGCGAGATCACCGAGCGCACCCATCGCCGCCCCGTGGTCTCCTCGGTCGCCCCGGCGGCCGGCCTCGACACCACCCGGCGCCGCGAACTCCCCTTCCCCGGCAGCCAGTCGGTCGCCGACGGTCTGCTCGACTCGTACGAGAACGAGCTGCGCCGCCCCTCCCGGACGGTGTACGTCCTGGACACCTCGGGCTCCATGGACGGCGAGCGCCTCGACGGGCTGAAGAAGGCCCTGACCGGGCTCACCGGTGACTTCCGGGAGCGCGAGGAGGTCACGCTGATGCCGTTCGGGTCGGACGTGAAGAGCGTACGGACGCATGTCGTGGACCCCGCCGATCCGGACTCCGGGCTCGACGCGATCCGGAAGGACACCAAGGAGCTCGAAGCCGACGGTGACACCGCGATCTACACCTCGCTGGAGAAGGCGTACGACCAACTGCGCACCGGGAGGGACGCGTTCACGTCGATCGTGCTGATGACGGACGGCGAGAACACGGCCGGGGCGGACGCCGGCGAGTTCGACGACTTCTACCAGGGACTCGACTCGACCCGGCGGCAGATCCCCGTCTTCCCCATCCTCTTCGGCGACTCCGACCGCGAGGAGCTGGAGCACATCGCCGAACTGACCGGCGGCCGTCTCTTCGACGCCCAGAAGGGCTCGCTGGACGGTGCCTTCGAGGAGATCCGTGGCTATCAGTAGGTATCTGGAGTCCCGTAAGAACATCACGGGCAGTGTGTGCGGGCTCGTCGGACTGGCGCTGACCTTCACGGGGGTGGCCGGGCCGTACTGGCCGGTCGTCGTCGCGGGACTGTACGGCGCGGGCGCGCTGATCGCCCCGCCGGAGCGGCCGCCGGTGCCGGACTTCCCGGACCCGTCAGCCCAACTCGACGCCCTGCGCGGCGACTTCGGGACCCTCCGCACCTACCTCGCGGAGATCGAGCTGCCGCCCGCCGCGGCCGGCCGGCTCACCGAACTCACCGAGCTGCTGGGCGCGTTGCTGGATCCCGGCTGGTCGGGCGAGCTGCTGGCCCAGGACCCGGAGGGCGTCCACACGCTCTCCCGGTCCGTACGGCAGGACGTCCCCGAGGCCGTCGACACCTTCGTACGGACTCGGTGGTGGACGCGGCTCGCGCCGGGCCAGGAGTCTCCGGAACGGCACCTGGAGCGGCAGCTCACGCTTCTCCAGGAGGAGGCGGAGCGGCTCGCCGCGGCCCTTCGGGAGACGGAGGCGCGGCGGCAGGAGTCGCACACGCGGTACCTGGAGGACCGGGCGAACTGAGCACTCCCCCTCCAGGTGACCTCCCTGCCCCCCTAACTGCCGCCGTGGTTCTCGGCGATGGCCACGATCACGATGAACACCACCAGCACGATCAGCAGGAGCGCCACCTTGAGGCGGCCGAACCGGCGCCCCGTCGGCTCCGGCGCCTGCGGTACCGGCGGGGGCGGGGGTGGCAGCGGTACGTGCCGGGGCCCGTTGAAGACGTCGTGCCCGGTGGTCGCGGCGCGGGTGCACCAGGGGCAGGCCGGCAGGTGGGCGCCGTAGGCGTGCAGGGGGCGGGCCTGGCACAGGTTGA
The DNA here is from genome assembly GCF_040644695.1 of Streptomyces sp. NPDC046909. Classification (NCBI taxonomy): domain Bacteria; kingdom Bacillati; phylum Actinomycetota; class Actinomycetes; order Kitasatosporales; family Streptomycetaceae; genus Streptomyces; species Streptomyces sp. NPDC046909. The sequence goes on from NZ_JBEYXC010000012.1 coordinate 222,795, forward strand.
TCTGGGAGCGCTGTTTGTCGAGGGCGCGCAGCCAGGCCTCCGCCGGGGGCCGGGCGGCGGGGGCGTGGACGCCGGGGCCGAAGGCGGAGCGGGCCAGGGTGAGGAGGTCGGGCGGGAGGACGGAGGGGTCGATGGTGCCGCGCGGGATGACGACGTGCTCGGGGCGGACGACGTAGGAGCAGCTGGCGGCGATGTTGTCCTTGACGGTGGACTCGGAGGTGCTGTCGTGGGGGACGCCTCCGAAGGGGTGGTTGCCCGCCGTCAGGAGCTGGTAGACGAGGACCGCGAGGGCGAAGTCGTCGCTGGCGCGGGTCGCGGGGCCGCCCGCCTGGCGTTCCGGGGCCGAGTAGTCGGTGGTGTGCATCAGGCACGGGAAGGGCTCGCCCGTGACCGGGTCGGTGAAGGCGATGGAGTCGCAGTCGAGGAAGGTGACGAAGCCGTTGGCGTCGACGACGACGTTGCTGCTGGAGAAGTCGCCGATGACGAGGTGGTCGTGGTGCATGCGCGCGGTCATGAAGGCGAGGTTCCAGGAGACGCCGACGAGGAACCGCCAGTCCGCCTCGGGGAAGAGCCTCAGGCGCTGGGCGCGGGTGAACAGGCCGACCAGCTGGACGTGTTCGGGTTCGCCGAAGCGGTGCATGGCGTAGCCGAGGAAGGCGCCCTCGGGGCTGCGGGCGATCGCGGTGGGCCAGGCCAGTTCGGGCGGCTGGGAGCGGTCGGTGGGGCGGGCCGCGAGCGGGGACATGGTCAGCATGCGGGTCAGGCGGCGTTCCTGCTCGGGTCCCGGCGTCTCGCGGTAGAGCTTGACGACGGTGCCGTGATCGCCCTCGACGGGGAAGACGGACGCCTGTCCGCCGCCCTTCAGGGGCTGCTCGGCGAGCACGACCGGCTTGCCGTCCAGGTGGACGATGCGGCCGCTCATGGGCGCCCCTTGCGCACGGCCCGCAGCAGTGTCTTGTCGTCGGCGTTGAGGGCGGTCAGCCGGTCCGACCTGAGCAGCGCGGCCAGGTTGTCGTGCGCGGAGTCGGAGACCGGGCCGGGTCCGTCGAGGGAGCGGAAGACGGCGTCGGCGAAGGAGGCGTTGGGGGTCGGGGCGCCGTTCCCGGAGCGGGAGAGCGCGGCCTGGGCGAGGCCGTCGGTGGAGAGCAGGACGCCGTCGATCCCCGGGTCGACGACACAGTCGGTGCGCCGCCAGCGGGCCGCGTCGGGCGAGGTGAGGAAGACCGTCTCGTTGCTGTACTCGCTGGCGTCGGCGGCCTGCGGCAGCACATGGAACTGCGGTTCGCCGTCCTCGGCTCCGGCGCGCAGGACGACGAAGCCGTCGCCGACGGTGAGATGGCCGAGCCAGTCCCGGGCCATGACGACGACGGTGAGGGTGGTCGCGAAGTCGGCGGCCGCCGCTCCCGTGGTGTCCAGGAAGTCCATGGTGATCTCGTTGAAGGCGTCGGCGAGCAGGTCGTGCACGGCCTTGCCGGGTGGACTGTGGACGGCCTCGCCCGCCCGTCGTACGAAGTGCTTGACGGCCAGCTCCACCGCGAGCAGCGAGCCCTCGTCGGAGCGTGGCCGGCTGCCCGCTCCGTCGGCGACGGCGAGCACGGTGACGGGTCCCTCCTCGGCGTGGGCGCAGGCGTCCTGGCAGGGCAGGCCGTCCCGGCGGTGCCGGTAGCCCTCGACGCTCATGCCGTGGATCCGCCAGCCGGACCTGCCCATCGGTCAGCTCTCCCAGGCGGGGCGCTGGGTCTTGAACTGGCTGAAGATCTTCTCGAAGACCTCGTCGCCCGCGCCCTTCTGTTCGGCGTTGGCGCTGGCGGACATCATCTGGAGCAGCTCCCGGAACGGGAAGCCCTGGATGGTGGCGTTGAACTTCGGGGCGAAGGCCCGCAGCACCTGTTCGCCGTAGTCGGTGATGCCGCCGACGCCGATGGCGTACAGCCGGAAGCGGCGGGAGTTCTGTTCCTCGGCGAGGACCGGGACCAGCCGGTGCCAGGAGTCGGTGCGGCGGCCGGTGGCGTCGGTCGGGATGCCGTCGGTGACCAGGCAGATCTGCGGGCGGTAGTACTGGAGTCCGGAGGCCCGCAGTTCGGCCTTGCGGGCGGCGACGATGTGCATCGACAGCTCCAGGGCCTCCGTCATCAGGGTCACGCCCGCGGCGGCGAGCTGCGGCGGCCGGAACGCGTGCGCGGGCACGAAGGGGCTCACCGGGGTGCCGGGGGCGAGGGGCTGGGGGCCGCGCCAGGCGGCGACGCCCTGTCCGCCGAAGGTGACGACGGCGACCTCGACGCTGTAGCTGAGGGCCACGTCGTCGTGGAGCTCCCGGGTCCATTCCACGAGGGCGTTGTTGAGGGTCTGGATCGGCGGGCCCGCCATGGAGCTGGACGTGTCGAGGCACAGCACCAGCGGCAGCCGCTGGGCGTTGTTCTCGAACTCGATGTCGGCGTACTCCGCCGGCATGGTGGGCGAGTATTCGCTGCACATGGGTTTCTCCTGGTGGAGCGGCGTGCCTCAACGGGCGTGGGCGTGGCGCCCGGCGGCGGGCGGGAAGGCGTACAGGACGTCGGAGTCCGGCTCCGGCGGGTCGGTGACGTCGACCCGGGAGCCGGGGGGCGGCGGCGCCTGCCCGGGGTCGGCCCACACGGCCCGGTACAGGACGCGGTCCACCTCGACGTATCCCTGCGGGTGCAGGTCGGTGCGGACGACGGCCGGGTGGGTGGGGCCGGTGGGGGTGACGGAGCGGTGGCGGGCGGTGCGGGTGGTGGTGGGGCGCAGGGCGCGGGTGGGTTCGTCGAGCATGCGGTGGGCGGCCGCCGGGGCGGGGGTGACGCGGGTGCGGCGGACGAGGACGAAGAGGGCGGCGAGGAGGAGGGCGAGGAGGGTGGCGATGCCGGGGACGAGCCAGTTCCCGTAGGGACTGGTGTCGTCGGTGTCCGTGGCGCCGGTGATGTAGGCGTGGCGTTCGACGGCCTGATTCGCTTGGATCAGCACTTCGCCGTTCATCGGCTTCGCCTTCTTGTCCCCGACCAGGTCGTCGCACAGAGACCGCCGGTCGGCCGTGCAGACGGAGGCCAGCTCTTCACGTGTGCTCGGTGACAAGCGGCTGATCATGGCGTCCCGGTCGACGAGCCGGCCCTTCTGCTCGGCGAGGACCAGCAGCACGGTGCCGCCCTCGCCGGTGGAGACCCCGGCCGGCACCTCGACCGACAGCTGCTGTCGGTGGTCCCAGATGCTTTGGATGATCTTCGCGCGCTCGTCCTTGGTGCCGCCGAGCGGCAGCTCGCCGCGGAGGGGCAGCGTGACCGGTTTGGTGCCGAGCCGCTGCGTCCAGCAGTCCAGCGAGTCGGAGAAGTCGCCCTTGCACGGCGCCGCGGCCGCGGGCACCGCCGGCAGCAAGGCGAACAGAATTCCGAGAAAAACGACGACACGCGGCACTCGCCCCATGGGCACCCCCGTGGCCCGAAAAAGACCCTTGCTCATAGTGGAGCAACAGACCCGCGCCGGAAAAGGGGTTTACGCAATCACACGGTTAACTTCTACAGCTGGAACACCTCATGACAACGTGTGAACATCTGCCGCGCCCGTTCCACCCAATCGCTGGCCAAAGCATCGAAGTCCGCCTGTGTGACCCGGCAGGTCAGCGGCAGATCGCACACCCCGGCGAGACAGGGCCGCGGCCCCCGCACGTCCCACACGGAGAGCATGGGATTCAGCTGTTCGGTGTTCCACGCGTTCGACGCGGCCGCGGCGACGGCCAGTTGATCGTGGCGCAGATAATTCCCGTCGGTGACGAAGGCGACGAGCAGCCGTTTGGTGGTCATGAATCTGACCGTGAGCATGCGGCCCGTTTCCTCCAGATCGAATTGCAGGGAAACGGAATCGGTGTCGGTCACGATATGGAGATTCCGCCCCGCCCCCCAGCTGTGCACCAACTGCCGCCAGTACATGCCGATTTCATGGACCGGACCGGTCGAGTGCTCAGGCGGTGCCACGGTCCACCGCCCGGGCGACCATCGCGTCGGTGAGCCCGGCGTCCAGCAGGGCCTGGGCGTGCAGCATCAGACAGGACGGCACCGAGACACTGGTGCCGGCCTTGCGTCGGGCGTTCAGCTCGCTCACCCGGACCTCGATGGTCCGCCGCACCTTGGGCGGCGGCCAGGACGGTGACTGCGGGGTCTCTTCGAGGAGTTCGGCCAGCAGTTCCGTGAGCCGGGGCCGGTCGCCGGGCCGCTTGGCGAGGCACTGCGAGATCAGCGGCCGCATTCCGGGCGGTACGCCGTCCAGGTCCGGTTCGCCGAAGACGACCTGGTAGCGCACGGCCTCCCTCATGCCGTGCGGCGGATGGCCGGTCAGCGCGTGGACGAGGACCCCGCCGAGGGAGAAGACATCGGTCTCCGGTCCGACCTGCGCGCCCTGCATCTGCTCCGGGGACATGAAGGGCGGGGTGCCGACGACGAGTCCGACCCTGGTGAGTCCGGGTGCCCCGTCGACCCGGGAGATCCCGAAGTCGATGACGCGGGGTCCGTCGGAGGCCAGCAGCACATTGGACGGCTTGAGGTCCCGGTGCACGACCCCCGCCGCGTGCACCGCCTGCAACGCCTCGACGAGGAACGCGCCGAGCCGCCGTACCTGGTCCTCGGGCAGCGGCCCGTCCGTGCGGACGGCTTCCGCGAGGGAGGGGCCGGGCACGTACATCGTGGCCAGCCAGGGCAGTTCGGCCTCGGTGTCGGCGTCGATCACCGCCGCGGTGTAGGCGCCGCTGACGACCCGGGCGGCGGCGACCTCGCGCGCGAAGCGTTCCCGGAACTCGGATTCGGCCGCCAGCTCGGGGCGCACCACCTTCACCGCCACCTCGCGCCCGGCGGGCGAGCGCCCGAGATACACCCAGCCCATGCCGCCGGAGCCGAGCCGCCCGACGATGCGGTACGGCCCCACCTTCAAGGGGTCGCTGACGGGTGTGCGCACCCCGCTCACCTCATTTCGGGGTTCGTTGCAGGATGTCCCGAGTGTCCCGCGAAATCCCGTCCCGCACAGAGGTGATGACCGAAAAAGACGAAGGCCTGTCGTTGTGTTCCCATCGGGGCGGACGGGAAGACGACGACAGGCCCAGGACCCCGCACGCCATTGTGCGGAGCCTCGTCTGCTCACACCGCGGCCGGTCGTGACGATCGCTGGTCAGGGCACATCCAAACCGGCCGCGGAGTCTTCAATGCATGGGCTCAGCCCAGGCGCTCCACGAGCGCCCGGTACTCGTCCCACAGTTCCTTCGGCGTGTGTTCGCCGAAGGTGTTGAGGTGCTCGGGGACCAGGGCGGCCTCCTCGCGCCAGACCTCCTTGTCGACGGTGAGGAGGAAGTCGAGGTCGGACTCGGAGAGTTCGAGGCCCTTGGTGTCCAGCGCGCCCTTGGCGGGGAGCACGCCGATGGGGGTCTCGACGCCCTCGGCCTTGCCGTCGAGGCGCTCGACGATCCACTTCAGGACACGGCTGTTCTCGCCGAAGCCGGGCCAGACGAACTTGCCCTCGTCGTTCTTGCGGAACCAGTTGACGTAGTAGATCTTCGGGAGCTTCGACTGGTCCTTGTCCTTGGCGACGTCGACCCAGTGGCCCATGTAGTCGCCCATGTTGTAGCCGCAGAACGGCAGCATGGCGAAGGGGTCGCGGCGCAGCTCGCCGACCTTGCCCTCGGCGGCGGCGGTCTTCTCGGAGGCCACGTTGGCGCCGAGGAAGACGCCGTGGTTCCAGTCGAAGGACTCCGTCACCAGCGGTACGGCGCTGGCGCGGCGGCCGCCGAAGAGGATCGCCGAGATCGGCACGCCCTTGGGGTCCTCCCACTCGTGCGCGATGATCGGGCACTGCGAGGCGGGCACGGTGAAGCGGGCGTTGGGGTGGGCGGCCGGGGTCTCCGAGTCCGGAGTCCAGTCGTTGCCCTTCCAGTCGGTGAGGTGGGCCGGAGTCTCCTCCGTCATGCCCTCCCACCAGATGTCGTTGTCGTCGGTCAGCGCCACGTTGGTGAAGACCGAGTTGCCCCACAGCGTCTTCATCGCGTTGGCGTTGGTGTGCTCACCGGTGCCGGGGGCGACGCCGAAGAAGCCGGCCTCGGGGTTGATGGCGTACAGGCGGCCGTCCTCGCCGAAGCGCATCCAAGCGATGTCGTCGCCGATCGTCTCGACCGTCCAGCCGGAGATCGTGGGCTCCAGCATGGCGAGGTTGGTCTTGCCGCAGGCGCTCGGGAAGGCGGCGGCGACGTACTTGGGCTCGCCCTGCGGCGGGGTGAGCTTGAGGATCAGCATGTGCTCGGCGAGCCAGCCCTCGTCGCGGGCCATGACGGAGGCGATGCGCAGGGCGTAGCACTTCTTGCCGAGCAGGGCGTTGCCGCCGTAGCCGGAGCCGTAGGACCAGATCTCGCGGCTCTCGGGGAAGTGCGAGATGTACTTGGTGGAGTTGCAGGGCCACGGGACGTCCGCCTCGCCCTCCGCGAGGGGGGCGCCGAGGGTGTGCACGGCCTTGACGAAGAAGCCGTCGGTGCCGAGCTCGTCCAGGACCGGCTGACCCATGCGGGTCATGGTGCGCATGGAGACGGCAACGTACGCCGAGTCGGTGATCTCGACGCCGATCGCGGAGAGGTCCGAGCCGAGGGGGCCCATGCAGAACGGGACGACGTACATCGTCCGGCCCTTCATGGAGCCGCGGAAGACGCCGTTCTCGCCCTGGAAGATCTCCCGCATCTCGGCGGGGGCCTTCCAGTGGTTGGTCGGGCCCGCGTCCTCCTCCTTCTCGGAGCAGATGAAGGTGCGGTCCTCGACGCGCGCGACGTCGGTCGGGTCGGAGGCCGCGTAGTAGGAGTTGGGGCGCTTGATCGGGTCGAGCTTCTTGAAGGTGCCCTTCGCCACGAGCTCTTCGCTGAGGCGCTCGTACTCGGCCTCGGATCCGTCACACCAGACCACGCTGTCCGGCTGGGTCAGTTCGGCGATCTCGTTCACCCACGAGATCAGTTCCTTGTGCTGGGTGGGGATGACGGGGGGAGCCGCGATGTCGCGCGCCACGATTGCTCCTAGATGAGGGGTTTTTTGTTTTGGAGGCCCCGTGGGGGCTGCGACCCGGATGCTGTTCGCACCTTTTCGGTGGTGACCTTGGCGCTCATCCGGTGCCGACCGCACTCATTTGATCATCCGACGTGCGCGCCCATCTGTCCAGAGGGCATCACAGGTGAGCGGAGTGAGGATTGCCACGTGACGGAGTGTTTTCAGAGCGCCGCTTTGCGTGCATGTTGGATTCACTTGAAGGTTCCTTGACGGGGGGACGCCCGGCGTCAACTCCCGTGAGATGATGGCCACTCTCGGCCCGGATTCATCCCGCACTCATCTGCAACTTACGGTTCCGTAGGTACGATGCCGGACATGACTGCGTCCGCCTCCGACGCGCCTCTGGACTCGCCGGCCGCCGGCCGCGGTCCCGTCGCGCTCACCCTGTCGCAAGAGATCAAGCCCAAGCTCAGGGGCTGGCTGCATCTAGGCATGTTCCCGGCCGTACTCATCGCGGGCCTGGTGCTCACCGCCCTCGCCGACTCGACCCGGGGCCGTATCGCCTGCGGGATCTTCGCCCTGACCGCCTGCCTGCTGTTCGGCGTCAGCGCCCTCTACCACCGGGGCAACTGGAGCCCGCGCATGGACGGCGTCCTGCGCAGGCTGGATCACGCCAATATCTTCCTGATCATCGCGGGCACCTACACCCCGCTGACGATGCTGCTGCTGCCCGGCGCGAAGGGGCAGTGGCTGCTGTGGGGCATCTGGGGTGCCGCGCTCGCCGGGATCCTCTTCCGGGTCTTCTGGGTGGGCGCCCCGCGCTGGCTCTACACCCCCTGCTACATCGCGATGGGCTGGGCGGCGGTCTTCTTCCTGCCCGACTTCATGCGCACCGGCGGCATCGCGGTCCTGGTCCTGGTGATCGTCGGCGGTCTGCTCTACAGCGCGGGCGGCGTGATCTACGGCATCAAGCGCCCCAACCCCTCCCCGCGCTTCTTCGGATTCCACGAGGTCTTCCACTCGCTCACGCTGGCGGCGTTCGTCGTCCACTACGTCGGGATCTCGCTGGTGGCGTACCAGCACGCGTAGCGGCACCCACCGCTCTTCAGGGCCACGGCTTCGAGCCGTGGCCCTTTTTGCATGCCGCTTCCCTTTCAGCAGTCGATACCGATTGACAGTAACCCTATTTTGAGAGCTACTCTCATTTCATGGACACTGTCACTCCAGACCCCCGCCGCTGGTGGGCCCTGGCGGCCCTCGTCGCGAGCATGCTCACCCTCGGTTTCGACACCACGATCCTCAACGTCGCCCTGCCCACGATGGCCGCCGACCTCGGCGCCTCCACCGGCCGGCAGCAGTGGATGGCGGACGCGTACGTCGTCGTCTTCGCCGCGCTGATGCTCCCCGCGGGACTCCTCGGCGACCGCTTCGGCCGCCGCAAGATGCTGATCACCGGCCTCGTGATCTTCCTGGGCGGCTCGCTGGCCGGCGCGCTCGCCGGGGACGTGAACTGGGTCATCGCCGCCCGCGCCCTCATGGGAGTCGGCGCCGCGCTCGTCACCCCGCTCGCGCTCTCCGTACTGCCCACGCTGTTCAGCCGCGACGAGCAGCCCAAGGCCACCGCGATCGTCTCCGCCGCCTCGGCGCTCGGACTGCCGCTCGGCCCGATCATCGGCGGCTGGCTGCTCAACCACTTCTGGTGGGGCTCGGTCTTCCTCGTCAACGTCCCGATGGCCGCCCTCGGCATCGCCGCCTGCGTCTTCCTGCTCCCCGAGACCCGCGACCCCGCCTCCCCCGAGGTCGACACCCTCGCCACCGCGCTCACCGCGACCGGCCTAGGCGCCCTCGTCTACGCGATCATCGAGGCGCCCACCCGCGGCTGGGGCGACCCCCTGGTCGTCGGCATGCTCACCGCGTCCGTCGCCCTCATCGCCGCCCTGGTGCTGCGGGAGCGCCGGGCCGAGCGCCCCATGCTCGACATGACCCTGCTCGCCCACCGCGGCTTCCTCTTCAACACCGTCGCCGCGACCCTGGTGATGTTCGTCCTCTCCGGCCTGCTGTTCGTGCTCCCGCCCTACCTCCAGGCGGTCCTCGGCAACGACGCCCTCGGCACCGGCGTACGGCTGCTGCCGATGATGGGCGGCATACTGCTCGCCTCCCGCACCGCCCCGCAGGCCGCGACCCGCTTCGGCGCCCGCGCCACGGTCAGCGCCGGCCTCGTCGTCCTCGCCTTCGCCGCGCTCCTCGCCAGCCGGACGACGGCCGACTCCGGCTACGGCTTCACCGCCCTGTGGCTCACCCTCACCGGCGTCGGCTTCGGCTTCTCCCTCATGCCCGCCATGGCCGGCGCCCTCGGCGCCCTCCCCCGCGACCGCGCCGGCAGCGGCTCCGGGCTGCTCATGACGCTGCGCCAGGTCGGCGGCGCGATCGGCATCGCCCTGCTCGGCAGCCTCCTCGCGAGCACCTTCCGGGACCGGCTCGACGTCACCGGGCTGCCCGCCCGGGCCGCCGACACCGCCGGGGAGTCCGTGGTAGCCGCCCACCTCGTCGCCGCGAGGACCGGCTCGACGGAACTGCTGGCCTCCGCGAACAGCGCCTACGTCCACGGCATGGGCGTCGTCATGCTGGTGTGCGGCGCCGCCGCCCTCGTAGCGGCGCTGTTGGCGGCCGCGTTCCTGCCGGGCGCGCGGACGGCCGAGGAGAGCGCGGACGCCCCGGACATGGTTGCCGAGGAGGCCGATGCCCGACAATGACCTCATGACACCCGCACGCACCTCTCCCGCCACGGACACCCCTCAGCTGGGACTTCGTGAACGGAAGAAGATCAAGACCCGGATGGCGATCCGCACCGCGACCTACGCCCTGATCAAGGAACAGGGCTACGACGCCACCACCGTCGAGCAGATCGCCGAGCGCGCCGAGGTGTCGCCGTCCACGGTCTTCCGCTACTTCCCGACCAAGGAGGACATCGTCCTCACGGACGAGTACGACCCGATCCTGATGGAGGAACTGCGCAAGCGGCCCGCCGACGAGCCGTGGATGGACTCCCTGCGGCACGTCATGAAGCTGGCCATCACCGCAGGGCTTGAGGACGACGCCGAGGCCACCCGGCTCCGGGCCCACCTCCTGGTCCAGGTCCCGGCGGTGCGCTCCCGGATGCTGGAGAGCATGTCGGTCACCGGCCGGATGCTCGCCGAGGGCATCGCCCGGCGCACCGGCGTGGACCGGGACAGCCTGGAGGCCCGCGTCTACACGATGTCCCTCATCGGCGCCCTCGCGGAGATCTCCCAGTACTGGGCGGAGCACGACTTCCAGGACGACCTGCGCGACCTCCTCGACCGCACCCTGGACGTCATCGAACACGGCCTCCCCGTGAAAAACACCTGAGGCCGAAGGGCCCGCCCGTGACATCCTGATCAGGTGAACGGACCGGAGATCCACGTCGAATTCGCCCCCAGGCTGGCCCTGTTCGTCCCGCACGAACGCCGGCACGGCACCAGCGCGGTCACCACCGACGGCGTCTCGACCCTCGGCCATGTCGTCGAGTCCCTCGGCGTCCCCCTGACCGAGGTCGGCACGCTCGTCGTGGACGGCCGCGCGGTCCCGGTGTCGTACGTCCCCACGGCCGGCGACTCCGTGTCCGTACGGGACGTGGAGCGCCCCCAGCGGGTGCCCGGCGCCCCGCTCCGCTTCCTCCTCGACGTCCATCTCGGCACCCTCGCCCGCCGGATGCGGCTGCTCGGCGTGGACACCTCGTACGAGTCGACGGACATCGGCGACCCGGCCCTCGCCACCCGCTCCGCCGTCCAGCAGCGGGTCCTGCTCAGCCGCGACCGGGGCCTGCTGCGCCGCCGCGAGCTGTGGGCGGGCGCGTATGTGTACAGCACCCGCCCCGAGGAGCAACTCCGCGACATCCTCGACCGGTTCCGGCCCGAGCTACGGCCCTGGACGCGCTGCACCGCCTGCAACGGGCTGCTCAGACAGGCCACGAAGGAAGAGGTGGCCGACCAGCTGGAGGGCGGCACGCACGCGTCGTACGACGTGTTCGCGCAGTGCACGGACTGCGGGCGCGCGTACTGGAAGGGCGCGCACCACGAACAGCTGGAGGCCATCGTGGAGCGCGCCCTGGCGGAGTTCGCCGGTTAGCGGGGTGCCGGTCAGCCCTTCCTCAAGTCGGCCTTTCCGCAGGCGATGCCGTCCTTGCTGGGGTCGAGGCGCAGCGGGTCGTCCTTGCCGTTGACCTTGAGGCGGCCGTAGTCGTTCTTCTTCAGCCAGTCGCAGCGGGCCTTGGTGGTGGCCTTCACGCCCGGCGGGAAGTCGGTCGGCACACAGACGTTGATCGAGCCGTAGTGCCGGTCGCAGCCGGAGATCGTGGTGCTGACCTTCTGCGAGGTCCGCTGCTTGCCGGACTCGGTGACCGTGCCCTCCAAGGAGTCGGCGAAGGAGTGGACGTGCGCCGAGGCGGCTTCCTCAGAGGTCGCGCTCAGTGCCGAAGGCCCTTGCAGATGGACCCACTTGGCGACCGAGGGGACCCCGTTGGCGTCGACCGCGAAGAGCATGTACCAGCCGGGCGGGGCCAGGTTGGGGTTGCTCGTCACGTTGAGGTCGACGTTGTTGCCGTCCACGGACAGCGGCAGGTCCACGAACCGCTGGTTCGGGTCGGAGGAGTGCGTCACCGCGGCCGGGCGGATCAACTCGGCCTTGGCGATGGGCCGGTCGACGGTGATGCGCTGGGTGTCGCCGTAGGTCCACTCGGTATCGATGACCGAAGTGATCGTCGGCCGGGTGCCCTTGAGGAGATAGGGCGGGGTGTAGATCGACACGTTGTGGTTCCAGGTGCCGTTGCCCGGGTTGTCGCCGGTCGCCATCACCCGGCCGTCGGGCAGCAGGAACGCCGAGGAGTGGTAGCCGCGCGCCTCCGGATCGGCGGCGACCGGGTCGAAGGTGCCGGTGTCCGGGTCGTAGATCGAGGACTCGTAGACCGGGTTGGCGCGGTTGTGCAGCGCGCCGCCGGTCTCCAGGACCTTGCCGTCGGGCAGGAGGACGGCGGAGACGTACATCTTGCCCTGGCTGCCGGTCTCGGCCTGCTTGCCGTTGCCGAGGTCGACCGTGCCCTGCGGGATCAACGGGCCCGCCGTGTAGGCCGGGTTGGCCTGCTTGAGGTCGATGACGTCGGTCAGCCGGTTGGCGTCCGGGTTGGAGTCGATGTTGCCGCCGCCGATCGTGAGGACCTTCTGGTCCTGCGCCGGAGGCAGCAGCACGCTCGCCGACTGGTCGCGCTCGTCCTTGTTCTGAAGCCCCGGGATCTGGGTGACGGTGTTGGCGCCGTAGTCGTAGATCGCGCTGCCGGTGCCCGGGATGTTGTTGCCGAAGACATGACTGCCCGAGTAGAAGAGCCGCCCGTCCTGCATCAGGATCATCGACGGGTACAGACCCCAGTACGACCAGGTCTGGTTGACCTTCCAGAGCTCCAGCCACTTCTGCTCGGCGTCCGACCAGTACTCGGCCGTCACCGATCCGGTGGAGTCCTCGCGCAGCCCGCCGAACGAGATGACGTCACCGTTGCCGAGGACCGTCGCCGACGGATACCAGTGGCCGTCGTTCATGTCGTTCGTCTTGCTGTACGTCTCGGTGACCGGGTCGAAGATGTACGAGTCCTTGTACCCCTCGTAGCCGTGCCCGCCGACGACCGGGTACGCCTTGTTCCCGCTCATCACCAGCACCCGCCCGTCCTGGAGCTGGACGTGCCCGGAGCAGAACATGTCCTTCGGGGTGGGGATGACCTTGTAGGTGCCGTTGGCCGGGTCGTAGACGGCCGAGGTGAAGGTGCCCGCGTTGAACTGCTCCTCGCTGTTGCCGGAGCCCGCGATGAGGAGCACCTTGCCGTTGTTGAGGACGACGGAGTGCATGGAGCGGACGGGGTTCTGCGTGGGCAGGACGTCCCAGCGGCCGTTGGCGCACTGGTCGGCGGTGCCGGTGCAGGTGGCGGGCGGGAGCGGGTCGGCGACCTGCTCCATCGTGTAGTCGTCGGTGGTCGCGGAGCCGGTGCCGTAGACGGAGACGCCCCAGGTGATGCGGTCGGTGCCGGTGGGGACCTCGGGGGTGCGGACGCTCGCCTGCGTCCAGCTCCCGGCCATCTCCAGGGTCTTCAGGTCCGTCCAGTACTGCCAGCCCGCCGTGGTGTCGTGCCGGAAGAGGGTGACCGCCGCGTCGGGGGTCGTCGTCTTGTACCAGAGGCTCAGGTCGTACTGCTTGCCCGCGCTGACCGCCGGCGCGCACTCCGTCGACTCGGTGATCAGCGCCTTGCGGTCGCCCTCGACACGGCGGGTCAGCTCGACCTTCATGGCCTTGGTGCCGGAGTGGGCGTCGGAGGTCGTGGTGAAGGTGAAGTCGTTGTCGCCCCAGCCGGACTTCTCCCAGCAGTACGGCATGCCGTCGGTGCCGGCCGTCTCGAAACCGGGGTTCTTGATGAGGTTGGCGGCGGAGGCGGGCTCGGAGGTGCCGAGGAGGAGCCCCGCGGTGAGGGCGCCCACCCCCAGCAGGGCGGTTCTGCGTCTGTGTGTCATGCCGTGCGGCTCCCTGTGGTTCATGCGGTGCGGCTTCTGCGACGTGGGAGGTAGACCAGCGCCTCGGTCCCGGCGAAGCGCAGAACGAACGTGATGACGAGGGCCAGCGCCGTGGCGGGCACCGCCGACAGCCCGAAGTGCGCCACGAGCAGCGCGATCAGCGGGATCCGCAGCACCAGGTCGGCGTTGGCGAGCAGGGCGAAGCGGACCGTGCGGTCGGCCCAGTGCCGGTGCCGGCGCCGGTCCCGGAAGAGCACCCGCTCGATGAGCAGGAAGTTCCAGGCCACGCCGAACTGGTTGGCGACGATCTCGGCGGGCAGATAGTGCACCCCCGCCTTCGTCAGCGCCCACAGCGCGACCAGGTTCGGCACGAACCCGGTGAGCCCGATCAGCCCGAACACCACCAGCCGGGCCAGCGGCCCCGCCGTACGCAGCCCGGCGAGATGGCGCAGAAAGCGCCGCCCCTCCTGTGCCGTGGACTTGGACTCCCCGGCGAACCGCTCCTGGAACACGAACGGGATCTCGGTGACGGTCCGGGGGCGGCTGCGCACCGCCAGCTCCAGCAGGATCTTGTAGCCGAGCGGTTGCAGCACCGCCGCGTCGATGTCGCTGCGCCGGATCGCGAAGAACCCGCTCATCGGGTCGCTGATGCGGTGCAGTCTGCGCGGGAACAGCGACTTGGTCAGCCAGGTCGCCGCCCGGGACACCGCCACGCGGTAACTGCCCGCGAGCCCGGCCCGGCTGCCGCCCTTGATGTACCGGGAGGCGACGACGAGCCCGGCGTTGGTCCGCTCCCCCGTCGCCACCAACTCCGGTACCAGGGACGGCGGATGCTGGCAGTCGCCGTCCATGACGACGATCCAGTCCGACCCGGCCGCCCGCATCCCCTCGACGACCGCCCCGCCGAGCCCGCCGGTCGGCTCCTCCCGGTGCAGCACGGTCACCGGGAACGGACAGTCCTTGGCGGCCTCATGGATGACTTCGGGTGTGTCGTCGGTGGAGTCGTCCACGAAGACGACCTCGCAGGGCAGCCGGTTCGGCACCGACTCGGTGATCTGGTGCAGGAGTTCACGGACGTTCGCGGACTCGTTGTAGGTCGGTACGACGATGGTGACGGCGCCGGGCTCGGGAACCTCGGTCGCCCGGATGTCCGGGACGGGAGCGGTGTACTCGTGGGTCATCGGTCGCCTCCGGAGGCCGCGACGATCTGCCGGATCTCGATACGGTCCGCGCCGGCGCCGAACACGGCGACCGGCGTCGAGTGCTGGATGGCCGCCTTGACGTTCGGCAGGTCGGCCGCGTCGCGCCGCACCGTCGGCGAGGCCACGACGTAGTCGAGGTCCTTCCAGCCGCGCGGCATCGTCTTGGTGACCGCCGGGTCGAGGTCGGCCTTGTAGAACCAGATGACGCCGAGCCCGGGCCGGTACCCGGCGTGCACCAGGTCCAGCCAGAGCGCGTCGTCCACGAGTACCCGCGTCTCCTCCGGCTCGGCCACCTCGGTGGTCAGCCACTTCGAGGCGGCCCGGTAGGGGGCGTTGGCGTCGGCGGTGACGGCGGTGCGGTCACCGTCGTACCAGCGCGGGACGACGTACGCCCCGGCGGCGATCGCGAGGACGGCGGCGAGGGCGTAACGGCCGCTCCGCGGAAGCCGGTTGCGGCGCAGTACGGCGTGCGCGACGGACGCGGTGCCGCCGGCGATGACCAGCGCGAGGAAGGGCAGCGCCTGGATGACGTACATCGCGGGCAGATAGCCGCCGGGGCGCAGGGCGAGCGCGGCGAGGATCGCGACGGTGAGGGCGGGTCCGGCGAGGGCGCGGGCGGTGACCGACCAGCGCCAGGTGGCCAACAGCAGGAGGGCGCCGGCGAGTCCGGCGAGGGGCAGGACACGGTCGTAGTAGAGCCACGACCGCAGGACGCCGTTCGAGCCGGAGCCCGAGTCGAGGATGAAGCCCGAACCGGGCCTGGTCATCTGGTACTTGACCCCGTCCCACAGCGACACATGGCCGCCGCCCGGCAGCAACTCGCCCTTGAGCAGGGCGAAGAGGGGGTACGCGAAGCCGATCAGCGCGCACGCGGTGACCGCGCCGGTGAGGGCGAACTTGCGGGTGTCCTTGTGGCTGTGCCGCCACATGGTCAGGAACAGGGCGGGCAGGACGACGAGCATCGTCTCCTTGGTGAGGACGGCCGTCGCGGCGGCGATGCCCGCGCCGAAGTGGTGCCAGAGGTGGCGGCTCGGGGAGGCGGCGAGCGTGAACGCCAGGAGCGTCCACATCACCGCGAGGTTGTCGAGGAAGATCTCCCGCTGGAGGACGACGGAGAGCGGGGAGAGCCCGAACAGGGCCATGCCGAGCCCGGCGGCCCAGCGCGGCAGAGCGAGCCGGCGACCGAGGACGTACACGAGGACCGCGCTGATCCCGCTGATCAGCAGCATGGTCGCGCGCATCGGGCCGACGGTCATCGAGGCGCCGAACAGCTTCGGTATCCAGGTCAGCAGGGCTATCTGGATCCAGCCGAGCGGCGGGTGGTCGTACCAGTAGGTGTAGTGGGCGAGGCCCCGGCCCTCCTGGACGGCCCAGGCCTGGGCGAGATAGGTGCCCTCGTCGTCGCTGAGGGTCGGGTAGTCGGCGATGTTCCAGCCCTGGACGGTGAGGATCGCGACCAGGAGCGCACCGCAGAGGAGGAGGTCGGGGCGGGAGGAAAGCAGGCGCTTCGGCGGGTTCGTTCGAGGGGTCGAACCGGTTTCAGGCACAGGTCGGCGCTGCGCGGGGACCTTCGGAGTGGTCACCGCGGGAAGGGTGGAGGTCACGCAGGGACGTCCTCTCGGATGGCTTCGGCCGCGGTCAGATGCGCGCCGACGTGGCTCGTCAACTCCCAGTCGTTGCGGCCGCGTTGCTCACGCCATACGGCGCGGACGGCGGCCCCGGCAAGGAGCACCTGGTAGAAGGGGCCGCCCACGATGAGCTTGAGGTAGTGGACGAAGCGGACACGAAGGCCGTACTGCTTGCCGAAGTCGTGCAGTCCGACGACCTCGAAGACAAAGGTGACCAGGGCGGTCACGGCCGGCAGGAAGGTGAGGAACGCGATCCCGACGGGCACGTCCAGGAAGAGCGCGACCGCCGCGTTGAGCGGAATGATCACACCGGAGAAGGCCTGGAGGAACGGCGTCATCAACGTGTACCGCGCGAGCAACCGCTGCCCGAAACCCGGGAGTTGCTTCCAGTCCTTCTTCCGGTAGACCTGGAGGAAGCCCTGGTTCCACCGGGTGCGCTGCTTCAGCAATGACATCAGCGAGCCCGGCGTCTCCTCCCGGGTCACCATGTCGGAGTCGTACGCGACGACGACCTTCTTGCCGACGGACGACAGCCGCACCCCGAGATCGCAGTCCTCGGCGAGGCACTCGGGATCCCAGCCCCCGGCCTCCTTCAGGGTGTCGGTCCGCACGAAGACGGTGTTCCCGCCGAGCGGGATGAACCCCTTCTGCGCGTGCAGATGCAGCCGCGACCGGAACCAGAAGAAATACTCCAGGCAGTTGCGCAGCGAGTACCAGCTGGAGTGGAAGTTGATGAGCTGCACGCCGCCCTGCACGACATCCGCCCCGGTGGACCGGAACGCGTGGTCGACATGCGCGAGCAGCTCCGGATGGACCTGGTCCTCGGCGTCGAAGACCCCGACGACATCGCCGCGGCAGTGCGGCAAAGCCGTGTTCATGGCCTTCGGCTTGTTCTTCTTCTCATGGGTGTCGACGACGACCCGGACCCGCGCGTCACGAGCGGCGGCCGCCTCGGCCACCGCCGTGGTCTCGGGGTCGTCGTGCCCCACGATCACGATGATCTCGAAGTCGGCGTGAGTGGACTCCAGCAACCGCTGGATGGTGTGGTCCAGCACGGCCTGTTCATGCCGAGCGGGCAGCAGCAGCGAGAACGACAGCTGCTCACCCCCGTCGGGCCGGCTGAACCGGGTGGAGGCGAGCACCTCGGGCGTACGCCACGCGTGCATCTGCCACCACAAGGTGAAGGCCGCCATCCAGAACAGGGCCAGCGATACGGCAGCGATGAGGACAGACGTCAGCAACAGATCCCCCCAGATCCCAAAACCCCCTGTCACGACGGTGAGTCACTCCCGTCGCAGCACTGTGGAGAGGTTATGGGTGATCTGTGAACAGCGGGACCTGTTCCGATAAATAGTATGTTTCCGACGCGTGTGGGGACTTGCGCCGCGCCCGGTACCGGACGCGGCACCCGTCTCAGCTGTTCAGCGCGGCTCGCAGCCGCTCCACGTCGGTCGTCGGAGCGTCACACGTGAAGTTACGGCAGACGTACGCGGTCGGTTCACCCCCGACGAGAGGCCGGTCGGCGAGCAGCGGCAGTTCGTCACTCCCCGTGGCCCCCACGGCGACGACGGCACCAGGGGCGGTGCCCAGAAGTGCCGTACGGTGCAAGGCCTTTGTGACTGGGTCGTCAATGGCAGGCCCGACGATCGCGACCTCCCGCGGCCCGTCCAGCAACGCCTCCGCGACGGCGAGCCCCCACCCGATGAACCGCGGCACCCGCGGCCCGAGCGCCTTCACGACCCCAAGTGCCCTTTCGGCGGCGGCCCGATGAGGCTCGGCCCCGGTCTGAGCGGCATAGGAGAGCAACGCCCCGGCGGCGGCGGTCCACCCCGAGGGCGCGGCATTGTCGGTCGGATCCTGCGGCCGCCGGATCAGCCGCTCGGCATCGGACGCGGTGTCGAACAGCGCCCCCGACTCCTCGTCGACGAACCGCACGAGAACGTGGTCGAGCAGGAACCCGGCGAACTCCAGCCAGACGCCTTCTCCGGTGACGGAGGCAAGGGCGAGAAACCCCTCGGCGACATCGCCATAGTCCTCCAACACCCCTGCATTGGCGCCGACATGACCGTCCTTGCTGGTACGGGCGATCCGCGCCTGCTCATCCAGATGCAGCCGCACCAGCAGATCGGCCGCCCCGACCGCGGCCTCCACCAGATCCGGCCGCTCGAAATAGGCACCGGTCTCGGCCAGCGCGGCGATCGCGAGCCCGTTCCAGGCCGCGACGACCTTGTCGTCCCGCCCGGGGGCGTGCCGCCGGGAACGGGCGTCCAGGAGCCGGCCTTTGATGCCCTCGATCTTCTCGGCATCGAACACGCCCTCATGCTGAGGAAGTTGAAGAACGGAGGCCCCTTCCTCGAAGGTCCCCTCCTCGGTGACACCGAAGTAGTGAGCGGCCAGCTCGGCGTCCTCCGCCCCGAGAACCTCGGCGAGCTGCGCGGGCGTCCACACGTAGTACGCCCCCTCGACATGCCTGCCGCTCTCGTCCTCGCTGTCGGCGTCGAGCGCGGAGGCGAACCCGCCCTCGTTGGTGCGGAGTTCGCGGACCATGAAGTCGGCCGTCTCCAGGGCTACTCGGCGGGCGAGTTCGGAGCCGGTGGTGCGCCAGAGGTGGGCGTAGACGCGGCAGAGCAGGGCGTTGTCATAGAGCATCTTCTCGAAGTGCGGGATCACCCACTCCCGATCGACGGAGTACCGGGCGAACCCGCCGCCGAGCTGGTCGTAGATCCCGCCGCGGGCCATTCGCTCGCAGGTGTCCTGCGCCATCTGCAACGCACCGTCGGAGCCGGTCCGCGCGTACTGCCGCAACAGGAACTCGATCACCATGGAGGGCGGGAACTTCGGCGCCCCGCCAAATCCGCCGCGCTGCGGGTCGTACTCCCGCGTCAGCCCGAGCAGCGCCTTGGCGAGCTCCTCCTCGCCGGGTGCCTGCGTGTCGCCGTAACCGATCTCCCGCCCGGCGAGATCCCGCACGATCTTCCCGGCCACCTCGGCGACCTCGTCGCGCCGGTCTGTCCAGGCCTGCTGGACTCCCTGGACGACCTGCCGGAAGGACGGCATCCCGTGCCGGGGCTCGGGCGGAAAGTACGTGCCGAAGTAGAAGGGCTCGGCGTCGGGGGTGAGGAACACGGTCATGGGCCAGCCGCCCTGACCGGTGGCGGCCTGGACGGCCTCCATGTAGACGGCGTCGACGTCGGGGCGTTCCTCGCGGTCGACCTTGATGTTGACGAAGGCGGCGTTCAGGAGGTCGGCGGTCTCCTGGTCCTCGAAGGACTCGTGCGCCATGACATGGCACCAGTGGCAGCTGCTGTAGCCAACGCTGAGCAGGACCGGTTTGTTGGTCGCGCGCGCCTCCGCGAAGGCCGCTTCCGACCAGGGCCACCAGTCGACGGGGTTGTCGGCGTGCTGGAGGAGGTACGGGGACGTCTCATGGGCCAGTCGGTTCGGCATGTACTCCATCCTTGCGCACCAGCCCCCGCCCCGCCCATGCGCCACGGCGCCCATGGCCTTCGTGTGACAGCCCCGGGATACCGGCCGGGGCATGAACGCGTGAGGCCGGAATTGACCGGCTCCGCCTTTTCTTCTGCACTTTCAGTCAACTACCAATCACCGCATGGGAGTTGAGTGAGCGATGCCAGGCCACAAGGCCGCCTCACGAGTTATCGTGTGCAAAAACAACGCAACCCCGGTGGGAGATTAGGGCCTGCCACCGGGGTCACTTGCCAGTCGCGGAGGACTGACCATGGCCAAGCGTACCCCTGCGTGTACCGTCCAGAGCCCTCTTCGGGCTGCCATCTACCTGCGGGTGTCGACACCGCAGCAACTGGACGGCTACGGGCTGAGTGCCCAAGAGGAGCAGTGTCGGGCCTGGCTCGCGTACGCCCTGCGTAACGTGCCCCACACCGTCGTTGGCATCTACGTGGACGGAGGCGTGTCGGGCAACCTTGCCAGTCGCGAAGACCTCGACCGCCTAACTGCCGACACTTTCGGCGACCGTCTGGACTTGGTCGTCTTTGGCAAGCTGGACCGCATCGGGCGCACCATGACGGACATCCACCGTTGGGTCTACGACGTAACCGACAAAGGTGTGCGCGTGGCCACCGCTGACGGCCGAATCGACTCCGAAGACGACATGTTCGGCACTCAACTCTCCCTGCTCGCATACCTGGCAGAGCTGGAACATGCATTGATCCTGGAGCGTACGTCGGGTGGGCGGTTGCAGAAGGCTGCGCTTGGGGGCTGGCCCTTGGGTGAGCCCCCTTTCGGCTACAGGCTCGACGCGGACGGGAATCCCGCGCTCAACCCCGCAGAGGTCGAGCAGGTCGAGAAGTTCGCAGACTTCATGATCGATTCGCCGGAGCCCGTGACTCGGGAGGACGGCGCCCGCCACCTCAACGCCCTCGGGTACCGAACACGCCGGGGCAAGGAATGGGAGGGTGGAAATCTCGTCAACCGAGTAATGGCTGCCCTCAAGGGCTACGTGGATTTCGCCTTTGCCGGAGAGAACGAGGACGGCGAGGAGATCACCACCACCTTCCGTATCGACCTCCCCAAAGCCCTGGCGGATGAGCGAGCCGAGGAGTTGAAGGGTGCCCTCGCCCGAGGCGCCCGGGTGAAGGGCAGGCACAGCAAGTACCTGCTCTCCAACCGACTCTTCAGCGTGTGCGGAGCGCACAGGACCGGTGCCGATACCGGCGAACACGGGCGCTACTACCGCTGCATGGCAGGTCGGCAGGGCAACCCGGTGAACGAACATCACGAAGATTGCTGGGAGATCCCGGTAGGCGAGGTGGACGCGGCGGTCTGGGCTGAGGTCAAGAAGCTCATGTCCGACAAGGGCAAGCTGCGCAGGCTGGTCGAGAAGTCCTTGGGGACCGTGCCCCAGCGTGCTGAGTCCTATCGCCGCCGGCTGGCGGAGCTGGACGCCCAGATCGAAAGGAAGCGTGGCAGCCGCAAGCGTAAGATCGCCCTCCTCCTCGCCTCCGTCAATGACCAGGACGGCGATGACGACGCCAGGCTTGTCGAAGAAATGAAGGCGGAGCTGAAGCAACAGGAAGCCGATCTTGTTGCCGACCATGAGCGCGTCGCCGAGTGGCTGCGCGAGGTTGAGGGGCAGGGAGATCGCGCCCGGAACATGCTCACCAAGATCGAGAAGACTGACGGCTGGCTGGACGACTTCACATTCGAGCAGAAGCAGGACCTGTTGGACCTGCTTGACGTGCGTGTGCAGATCACCGGCAAGGGCGAGCCTCGCCACAAAGGGGTTACAGACCCGATCGCCGAGTGGCACCGAGAGACCGGCGTGACCGTCCCTGCCGAGATCACAGACGAGCAGTGGCGCGCGGTCGAGGACATCGTCTCCCCCAGCCGCCATTGGAAAGACGTCCGGGGCGGATTTGAGGCGATGCTGGACAAGATTCGTTCCGGGAAGAACTGGAAGGACTATGACCGCTCGGAGCGGATCGGGGGACGGGGCTGGGCGGCCCTGTACCGGCGCGCACAGCATTGGTGGGGCTCCGGGGAGTACGAGCGTGCGCTGGTGGCACTGACGCCCTACGAGGGCATTGCCGCGCCGCCCCTGTACGTGCTGCCACCCATGACGGCGACGTTCGGGACAGAGGCGGCATGACAAAACCCCCGGCGTCGCAAAGACGCCGGGGGCCTGTCAGGGCCTGCCGATGAAACACGGCAAAACTTGGCTCAGCCGCTGTAGGGCTCGGCCTTGAGGATCCTCACGGAGGCCTTCCGGCCGTTCGGCAGCTCGTACTGCGCGTCCTCGCCGACCTTGTGGCCGATCACGCCGGAGCCCAGCGGGGACTGGGGCGAGTAGGTCTCGATCTCCGTGCTCGCGTATTCGCGGGAGGCCAGCAGGAAGGTCGTCGTGTCGTCCTCGTCGCCGTCGAAGGCGATCGTCACGACCATGCCGGGCGCCACCGCACCGTCCGCGGACGCGGGGGCCTCGCCGACCTTGGCCTTCTCCAGGAGCTGGGTCAGCTGGCGGATGCGGAGCTCCTGCTTGCCCTGCTCTTCCTTGGCCGCGTGGTACCCGCCGTTCTCGCGCAGGTCGCCCTCCTCGCGCGCGGCCGCGATCTTCGCGGTGACTTCCTCGCGCGCGGGACCAGACAGGTACGCCAGCTCTTCCTTGAGCTTGGTGTACGCCTCCTGCGTAAGCCAGGTGACGTCTTCGCTGGTCTGGGTCACAGGTGCTCCTCGTAGGTACTGGGAATACAAAGCATCGCCCTACCCAGAAGAATGTTCCTTCACGGATGGGCGAAACCACGAGCCTAACAATTCAGCGGCCCAAGGGGGAGGACATAAGCCATCAGAATCACGTCAACGCAGGTCATCGCCTACGTAATGAGAGTGACCTCAGTCAGCGTGGCAGCCGAGGAGCTCGGCCGTCGTGCCCGGTGACGTCGTGCGCAGGGTGACGACCTTGTCGATACGGGTGGCGTCCCCGTCGAAGTGGAAGTCGGCCCGGCCGACCTCGGCACCGTTCTCCGCCTGGGAACGGACCGTGCAGTAGCCGGAGGCGCCGGCGTCCTTGCGGACCTCCAGGTGCACCTTCACGGAATCCTGCCCCTGCTCGAAAGTGATCACCTCGGCGCTGATCTTGTTCTGGCCGACGTAGTACCAGCCGAAATAGCCGATCAGGGCGAGCAGCAGGGCTCCGAGAACGGCACCGGCGATCTTGAGCTTGCGGTCGGCACGCTCGTCCGAGGAACGGCCGTAACGGCCCTCGGGCAGCTTGGTGCTCGCCGTACTCATGATCGTCCTCCGGACCCCGGAATTATTCGCCCCCCGATTCGGTCACTATAGAAGCGCCGATCGCCCACCTTCACACCAGGGCGCCGACTTACTGAGGATTGAGTCTTGACTGACCAGCTGCGACTGATGGCCGTCCACGCCCACCCCGACGACGAGTCGAGCAAGGGCGCGGCCACCATGGCGAAGTACGTGTCCGAGGGGGTGGACGTGCTGGTCGTGACCTGCACGGGCGGGGAGCGCGGCTCCATCCTCAATCCGAAGCTTCAGGGCGACAAGTACATCGAGGAGCACATCCACGAGGTACGCAAGAAGGAGATGGACGAAGCCCGCGAGATCCTCGGCGTCAGCCAGGAGTGGCTCGGCTTCGTCGACTCCGGCCTGCCCGAGGGCGACCCGCTGCCCCCGCTCCCCGAGGGCTGCTTCGCCCTGGAGGACGTCGACAAGGCGGCCGGTGAGCTGGTGCGCAAGATCCGCGCGTTCCGTCCGCAGGTCATCACGACGTACGACGAGAACGGCGGCTACCCGCACCCCGACCACATCATGACCCACAAGATCTCCATGGTGGCCTTCGAGGGCGCGGCGGACGCCGAGAAGTACCCGGAGGCGGAGTTCGGCCCGGCGTACCAGCCGCGGAAGCTCTACTACAACCAGGGCTTCAACCGGCAGCGCACCGAAGCCCTGCACAACGCGATGCTGGAGCGCGGCCTGGAGTCGCCCTACGGGGAGTGGCTCAAGCGCTGGAGCGAGATCGAGCGCACCGAGCGCACCCTGACCACACACATCCCGTGCGCCGAGTTCTACGAGATCCGCGACAAGGCCCTGATCGCGCACGCCACCCAGATCGACCCCGACGGCGGCTGGTTCAAGGTCCCGATGGAGATCCAGAAGGAGGTCTGGCCGACGGAGGAGTACGAGCTCGCGAAGTCCCTCGTCGATACCTCCCTCCCCGAGGACGACCTCTTCGCGGGCGTCCGATAGCCCTGAGGGACAATGCCTGACATGAGCGCAAGCGTGAGCCTGGCAATGACGCACTTCGCGACCCTCGCGAAGGAGGTGGACGAGGACAAGGTCACCCCCGGTGTCCTCGGCTTCATCGTCTTCGCGGTGATGGCGCTGGCGGTGTGGGGCCTGATGAAGTCCATGAGCAAGCAGATGCGCAAGGTCGACTTCGAGGAGGCCCCGGACCCGGAGGCCGGGTCCGAGGCGCCCGCCGCCGAGCCCAAAGCCGGCCGGAGCTGACGCGCGGGGGCGGCGGGCGGTCAGTTCCTGGCCGGCACCACCGCCACCCCCATCACCTCCCGCGCATGCCGGTTCGGCACCATCCCCAGGCGCCAGGCCTGCCAGCCTGCCTCCAAGTTCACTCCGCGTTCCAGGAGGAGCTGGTAGGCCTCGACGTAGTCGTCGAGCTTCTCGTCGCGTAGGGGGTGGCTCGTGCGGGAGAGTTGGGAGAGTTCCTCCTGGGCCACCGCTGTGCCGACCTCTACGCCGCCGGGTGCGGCGTAGGGGAGGAGGGTGGAGCGGAGGAAGCGGGCCCAGTCCTCGCCGCGGCGGTCGCCGTAGGACGTGAAGAGGGTGAGGGCCTCGTCGCAGAGGGTCAGGGCCTGCTGGGTGCGGGTGTTGCCGGCGTCCACCACCGCCAGTTCCAGGCAGGTCCAGGCCTCGCCGTGGCTCACGCCGATGCGCTGGAAGTCCGCGCGGGCGTCGACCAGGAGCTGGCGGGCGAAGCCCGAGTTGCGGAGCGAGCCCGTCTGGGCGGCGCGCTGGTCGCGGGTGACGCGGGCCGAGTGGTGGCGGGCGCAGGCGAGGCCGTAGACGTCTCGCATGCGGGAGAACATCGTGCGCGAGCGTTCCAGCTCCCTCACGGCCAGATCCAGATTCCCCGTCTCCTCCAGCGCCTGGCCCAGGTAGTACACCGTCCACGCCTCACCGCGCGCGTCCTCGTTGTCGCGGTGCCGGGAGGCCGCCTGGCGCAGGCCGTCCACCGCCGGGGAGGGGTCGCCGGCGACCAGGCGGGCGCGGGCCAGCTGGGTCATGGCCCAGGCCTCGCCGCGGGCGTCGCGGGTGCGGCCGTACAGGTCGAGGGCGGTGCGGAGTTCGGCCTCGGCGCGTGGGACGTCGCCCATGCGCAGGCCCAGCTGGCCGAGCTGGAAGTGGGCCCAGGCCTCGCCGTGCACGGACTCGCCCGCGCGGTGCAGGACCAGGGACTGGGTGAGCAGGTCCATGGCCTCCGCGACGTGCGCCCGGTCGCGTTCCACCGCCGCGAGGGCGTGCATGGTCCAGGCGCGGTCCGTGGCCAGTTCGGGCGCAGCCTGGAGGTCCAGGGCCTCCTGGAGTTTCGTCGCCGCCTCCGTCAGGTTGCCCTGGTGGTGGAGGGTGATGCCCAGGGAGCACAGCGCGCGGGCCGCGCCCGCGTCGTGATGGGCCTCCATGTACAGGTCGACGACCGAGGTCAGGGTGGTGCGGGCCTTGTCCAGCTCGCCCAGCTGGCGGGCCGCGATGCCCGTACGCCACTGGACCGACCGCAGCAGCAGGCCCTCGTCCACCGCCTGCGCCAGTTCACTGATCTCGCCCAGGCGGTAGAGGTCGCCGCGCAGGAGGCAGTAGTCGCACAGGGCGCCCAGGAGGTTGAGGACCGCGCCCTGGTTCACGCCCTCCGCGTGCCGCAGGGTCGAGGTGATGAAGCTCGACTCGTCGTCCAGCCAGCGCAGCGCCTCGTCCAGCGAGGTGAAGCCGTGCGGGCTGAAACGGTCGGAGCGGGTCGACATGTTGCCGTCGACCAGGCGCAGGACGGAATCCGCCAGCTCCGCGTAGTTCACGATGAGACGTTCCTGCGCGGAGTTGCGCTCGGCCGGTTCCTCCTCGTCCAGGAGACGGGCCTGGGCGAACGCGCGGACCAGGTCGTGCAGCCGGTAACGGTCGCCGCGGACATGGTCGAGCAGACCCGCCCGGGAGAGGGCCACCAACTGGCGAGTCGCCTCCGCCTGATCGGTGGCGAGGAGCGCCGCTGCCGCCGCCGCGCCCAGGGACGCCCGGCCGGCGAGCGCGAGACGCCGCAGCAGCCGGCGGGCGGTGTCCGCCTGGTCGGTGTAGCGCAGCCACAGCACCCGCTCCACCGGCTCGACCGGGCCGTACGCGCCCAGGTCCGAGGCGAGTGCGCGCGGCGAGCGGGGGCCGAGGGACGAGCCCGCGATCCGCAGCGCCAGCGGCAGCCCGCCGCACAACTCCCGGATCCGGTCCGCCGATTCGGCGTCGTACGGGCCCGTAGTGTCCTGCGCCGAGGCGCCGAGCAGCTCCTCCGCGCCCGCCGCGTCCAGCGACTCGACCGGCAGCTGGTGCACCCAGGCCGGCAGATCGGCGGGCAGGTCCAGGGAGGTGCGGGCGGTGACCAGGACCAGGCTGTCCGAGCGTTCGGGGACGAGCGTGCGGACCTGCTCCGGGTCCGAGGCGTCGTCCAGGACGATCGTCACCGGCAGGCCCGCCAGATGCTGGTGATACAGCTCGCCCAGCCGCTTGACCTGCTGATCCGGTGACGAGCGCTCACGGAACAGGAGCTGCTCGCGCGGCGCGCCCAGCCGGTTCAGCAGATGCAGCAGCGCGTCCCGGGTCGACAGCGGCGGCTCCTCCGGGCTGTCGCCGCGCAGATCCACGACGCACGCGCCACGGAAGTAGTCCTTGAGATCGTGCGCCGCGTGCAGCGCGAGAGCGGTACGGCCACTGCCCGAAGCGCCGTGCAGGACGACGACGGTGGACCGGGTCTCCGTGCTGGCCCGCGCCGCCTGCACCCACTGCCGGATCCGCCCCAGCTCCTGCCGCCGCCCCGCGAACGCGGCCACCGGCTCCGGGAGTTGACCGAACGACTGCGCCAACAGATTCCGGCCGCGCGCCGCCGCGCTCTTGTCGGCGCCCTTCAGCCGCGGCCCCGTCTTCTTCGGCCCCGTCGAGGCGCTCGACACCCGCTGCTGGTCCAGGAACGGCCGGATACCGCGCACCTCAAGGGCCGTCAGCCACGCCAGCCGCAACTGCTCCGGGCCGCCCGGCTGGCCCACCGCGCCCGCGCGATGGTGCGCGGCCGGCAGATGCGAACCGGCGACCTTCACGACGGTCGCCGCCGCGCCCACGACACCGACGGCCGCTCCCGCGCCCAGCGCGGTCCCCGTGCCGGCGCCGAGCACCAGGTCGGCGACGGCGGCCGTCACCGCGGCGACTCCCGCCACCATCAGCGGAGTTCCGCCGCCCTCCTTCGCGTACCGCTGCCCGAACGTCAGCGAACCGGCCGCCGCCTCGTCCAACGCGCGGGTATACGCCTCGTACTCCTCCGCCGCACTCTGCGCCATGGCGTCCAGCGCCCCACGCCCCCGCGCCATCAGCACCGGCCCGTCGGTACGCCCGCCGGAGCGCCGCACCTCCTCCTCCACGGCCCGTGCCAACAGCCGCTCGGCGTCCACCCGATGGCTGTCCCGCATGTCCGGTCCCCCTCCGGTGACAACTCCTTTGCCTATGAGTGTCCTTCGGGACGGGCGTGAGCGCGAGAGGGCGGCGATCACGAACGGCCGAGGCTTCGAAGATCCAAAAGCGTTTCAGGACGCCTTCGGGTCGCGCTTCTGAGTGGGCGTCTCTGTCAACCGTCCGCCCGGCGGTACTTCCGGACCGCGAGCGTGCGGAAGAAGAGGATGATTGCGACCGACCAGATCAGTGACGCCCACACCGGGTGCTGCATGGGCCAGGCATCTGGCGTCTTGAAGCCCGGGGGGAGGTTGCCGAACAGCTCGCGGCACGCCTGGACCGTCGCGCTGAAGGGGTTCCACTCGGCGATGTGCCGCAGGAAGGTCGGCATCTGGTTCGCGTCTACGAAGGCGTTGGAGATGAACGTCAGCGGGAACAGCCAGATGAGGCCGCCCGAGGTCGCCGCCTCGGGAGTGCGCACGGACAGGCCGATGAGCGCGCCGATCCAGGAGAAGGCGTAGCCGAGGAGCAGGAGCAGGCCAAATCCAGCGAGCACCTTCCCGAAGTTCTCGTGTGTACGCCAGCCGACGAGCACAGCGACGACCGCCAGGACCACCAGAGTGAGCGCCGTCTGTGCCGAGTCAGCGATGGTGCGGCCCGTCAGCACCGCGCCACGTGCCATCGGCAGGGAGCGGAAGCGGTCGATGAGGCCCTTGTGCATGTCGTCAGCGATGCCCGCTCCGGCACCTGCGGTGGCGAAGGTGACGGTCTGCGCGAAGATGCCCGCCATCAGGAACTCGCGGTAGGCCTGGGCCGAGGTGGACGAACCAACCTGGATCGAGCCGCCGAAGACATAGGTGAACAGCACCACGAACATGATGGGCTGAAGCAGGCCAAACACGATCATCTCGGGAATCCGACCCATCCGCACCAAGTTCCGGCGGGCGATGACCATGGAGTCGTTCACTGCACTCACTTCGCCTGCTCCTTCGGTGCGACGCGCGCGGCGTCGGTGACGGCGCTCACTTGGCTGCCTCCTTCTTGTGGCCTCGCCCCTTGGGTTCGGTCGCCTCGCCGTTCTCCGTCTCCTTGATCTCCGCCACATGGCCGGTCAGCGAGAGGAAGACGTCGTCGAGGGTGGGGCGGCGCAGGCCGATGTCGTCTATCTCGATGCCGCGCACGTCGAGCTCGCGGATGACCTCGGCGAGGAGCTTCGCGCCGCCGGTGACGGGCACGGTGAGCTGGCGGGTGTGCTCCTCGACGGTGGTCTCGCCCTTGCCGAAGCCGGCGAGCACCTCCCGGGCGGTCGCGATGTGCTCGCGCTCGTGCACCACGACCTCGACGCGCTCGCCGCCGGTGCGGGCCTTGAGCTGGTCGGAGGTGCCGCGGGCGATGACGCGGCCGTGGTCGACGACCGCGATGTCGTGCGCGAGGTGGTCGGCCTCTTCGAGGTACTGGGTGGTCAGCAGCAGGGTCGTGCCGCCGGAGACGAGCTGCTTGATGACCTCCCACAGCTGCTGGCGGTTGCGCGGGTCGAGGCCGGTCGTCGGTTCGTCCATGAACATCACGGGCGGGGAGACGACGAGGGCGGCCGCGAGGTCGAGACGGCGGCGCATGCCTCCGGAGTAGGTCTTCGCGGGCCGGTCGGCGGCGTCCGCGAGGTTGAACTGGTCGAGCAGTTCACCGGCCCGGACCTTCGCGTCCTTGGCCTTCATCTGGTAGAGCTGGCCGACCATCTGGAGGTTCTCGCGGCCCGTCAGATATTCGTCGACCGCGGCGAACTGACCGGACAGGCCGATCGAGCGCCGTACCTCGTTGGGATGTTTGAGCACATCGAGGCCCGCGACGACGGCTTTGCCGCTGTCGGGCCGCAGCAGGGTCGTCAGACAGCGCACGGTCGTCGTCTTGCCCGCGCCGTTCGGCCCGAGCAGGCCCAGCACGGTGCCCTCCGGCACGTCGAGGTCGACGCCGTCCAGAGCCCTTACGTCACCGAAGGTCTTCACCAGGCCTTCGGCATAGATGGCGCCTGGCATATGAGTCTCCACGTCTTCGGGGATTCTTCGAAAAGCCTAGGTTTGTGCGGCTCGCTCCGCCCGACACACCATAACGCGATGTATCGCGTTTTTCGACGGACTTACTCGAACGAGTGAGGGAGAAGCCCCTGAGCTGGGAGTTCGGTGCCCGGCGCCTCAGTCGATGACCGTGTAGCCCGCGTTCCGCAGGGCCTGGCCGACCTCGGCGCAGTGCTCCGGACCCTTGGTCTCCAGGTGCAGCTCCACCTCCGCCTCCGTGAGCCCGAGCCGGGGATCGGTCCGTACGTGACTCACATCGAGGACGTTAGCGTCCACCACTGACAACACCCCGAGGAGCGTGGCGAGGGCACCGGGCCGGTCCGTCAGCCGGAGCCGTACGGCCAGGTAGCGCCCCTGCGCGGCCATGCCGTGGCGCAGCACCCGTTGCAGCAGCACCGGGTCGACGTTCCCGCCGGACAGCACCGCGACGACCGGCCCCTCGAAGGCGCCCGGGTCGCTCAGCAGGGCCGCCACCGGGCTGGCCCCGGCGGGTTCGACGACCAGCTTGGCCCGCTCCAGGCTCAGCAGCAGCGCGGCGGAGAGCTCGTCCTCGGTCACCGTACGCACCTCGTCGACGAGCTCGCCAATGATTTCGAACGGGACGTCTCCGGGCCGGCCGACCTTCATGCCGTCGGCCATCGTCGCCGGGTTCGCGATCGACACCGGACGTCCGGCCGCCAGCGAGGGCGGGTACGCCGCCGCGCCCGCCGCCTGGACGCCCACGATCCGCACATCGGGCCTGAGCGACTTCACCGCGATCGCCACACCGGCCGCGAGACCGCCGCCGCCGATCCCGAGGACGATCGTGCGCACCTCCGGGCACTGTTCCAGGATCTCCAGGCCGACCGTGCCCTGACCGGCGATGATGTCGGGGTGGTCGAAGGGGTGGATGAACACCGCACCGGTCCGCTCCGCGTACTCCTGCGCGGCGGACAGCGTCTCGTCGACCACCTGTCCGTGCAGGCGGACCTCGGCGCCGTACTCCCGGGTGGCGCTGATCTTCGGCAGCGGGGCGCCGTTCGGCATGAAGACCGTGGAACGCACGCCGAGCAGGGCCGATGCCAGCGCGACGCCCTGCGCGTGGTTGCCCGCGCTCGCGGCGACGACCCCGGCGGCCCGCTCCTCGGGCAGCAGCCCGGCGATCCGCACGTACGCGCCGCGCAGTTTGAACGACCCCGTGCGCTGGAGGTTCTCGCACTTGAAGTGCACCGGCGCCCCGACCAGCTGGGTCAGGTGCCGGCTGCCCTCCATGGCGGTCACCCGTGCCACGCCCGTGAGCATCTTCTGGGCGCCGCGTACGTCGTCGAGAGTGACGGGCCGAAGGGAGTGCAAGGAGTCAGCCGTGGCGTAGCTCATGACACAAGTCTCGCAGTTCACAGTCGTGCGGCGCTGGTGTGACCAACCCCCGAGACCTGTTTGCGCAGCGCCGGTACGGCCCGCCTTCCGGCCGCGTACCCTGTCCCCCAACCCAGCACCCCTTATATGAAGTGAGCCCCCGGCCATGCCCACAACACCTGAAATGTCGATGGACATGACGACCGTCGGTGACACCGGTCTCCTCGACACGCTGCAGCACGAAGTGGCGGTCTTCGCCCGCCGTGCCGAACAGACCCGGCTCGGCGGAGTCGGGCAGGTGCGCAACTCCATGGACCGCGCCGCATATCTGCTGCTCAACCGCCTCGACAAGGAGGGCCCGATGGGCGTCAAGGCGCTCGCCGCGAGCATGGGCATCGACTCGTCGACGGTCACCCGGCAGGTGGCTCCGCTCGTGGACACGGGGCTGGTCAAGCGGACCTCGCACCCGGAGGACGGCCGGGCCGTGGTGCTTCAGCTGTCCCCGCGCGGGCTGTCGCGGCTGGAGGAAGTGCGCTCCTCCCGTCGTCAGTTGATGGCCGAGCTGACCCACGACTGGGCGCCGGAGGAGCGCGAGGCCTTCTGCACGCTCCTCACGCGCTTCAACACCGCGCTCTCCTCCCGGATGGCCGCCCAGGGGCTGCCGGGCGCGGAGCCGTCGCCGGCGTCCTGAGCGGCCTCCACGCGCGTGTGCCGCACCTGATCTCCGCGTTCACGGCCCTTGACGGGTGCGCGGCTCTTGACCGAAAGGCCACCCCTGGCCTCATATGAGACCGGGTCCCGACTCGCACACGGTTGCGTATCCCGTACGCGGCGAGGGTCCCGCCATCTCATGGGTCGCCCTCAGGGGGAGGCGTGGTGCGACAACGGCAGGCTTCCCAGGACGCCCGCCGGGCCCGGGAGTTCGAGTCGTTCGTCGCGGGCGCGGCCGGGCGGCTGCTGCATGCCGCGACCCTGCTGACGGCGGAGGCGCCGGACGACAACCCGCGCGCGCGGCGCCTGCTGACGCTCTCGCTCGCCCACACGTACGCGTGCTGGGACCGGCTGCGCGGCGAGGACCCCTACGACCGCACCCGCCAGTATCTGGCCACCCGCTTCGCCCGCGGCGCCTGGCACCAGTACGGCGGCCTGGGCGGCGCCCGTCCGCACGCCACGAGTCCGCTGGCCTCGCTGGGCCCGCAGGAACGCCTGGTGGTCGTGCTGCGGCTCTACGAGGGCGTCGCCGAGGAACAGACGGCGGCGCTCCTGGGCCTGCCGACGGAACGTGTCCACACGATCTGCGACCGGGCGACGGCGACGCTGCTGCATCCGCCGCGCGGGCCCGCGCCGGCGGTGAGGGGAGCGAAGGTGGCCGCGTCATGAGGACAGCCCGGTCCGCCTGCGGACGGAGCCGGCCGTGAACCGGCCCGAACGGGAAGCCGCCGTACGCCATCTCATGGAGCAGGTGTCGCCGTCGGTGCCGCCGGATCTTCATACCGAGGTGGTGCGCCGGGGCAGCCGCATGCTGCGGCGCAGACGGGCGGCGCTACGGCTGATGTGGTTCGTGCTGTTCGCGGCGAGCGTGGCGTTCGTGGTGTGGGCGGTGACGGCCCGCCCGTGGGTGGAGCCGCCGTCGGAGACGACTCCACCCCTGACCGGCTGGTGACAGGCCCGTGGCGACCTGGCCGAGGCCTGTCGCGACGACCTGGCCGACGACCTAGCCGAGGGCCTGCTGGAGGTCCTCCAGCAGGTCGTCGACGTTCTCGATGCCCACGGACAGCCGTACGAGGTCGGCGGGGACCTCCAGGGCCGAGCCGGCGACGGACGCGTGCGTCATCCGGCCGGGGTGCTCGATCAGCGACTCGACGCCGCCGAGGGACTCGCCCAGCGTGAACACCTTGGCGCGGTTGCAGACCTCGACGGCCGCCTCCTCGCCGCCGTCGACCTGGAAGGAGACCATGCCGCCGAACGCCCGCATCTGCTTGGCGGCGACCTCGTGACCGGGGTGGTCCTCCAGGCCCGGGTAGAGGACCTTCGTCACGCGCGCGTGCCGGGTCAGCATGTCGGCGACCTTGGTGGCGTTCTCGCTGTGCCGGTCCATGCGCACCGACAGCGTCTTCGTGCCGCGCAGCACCAGCCAGGAGTCGAAGGGCCCGGCGACCGCGCCCATCGCGTTCTGGTGGTACGCCAGCTCCTCGCCGAGCGCCTCGTCGGCGGTGACCAGCGCGCCGCCCACCACGTCGGAGTGCCCGCCCATGTACTTGGTCAGGGAGTGCACCACGACGTCCGCGCCGAGCGACAGCGGCTGCTGCAGATACGGCGTGGCGAAGGTGTTGTCGACGACGAGCCGCGCGCCCGCGTCCCGGGCGATCTGCGCGACGGCGGCGATGTCGGTGATGCCGAGCAGCGGGTTGGAGGGGGTCTCCACCCACACGGCCTTGGTCTTGGGGGTGATGGCGGCCCGTACGGCGGCGGGGTCGCTGGTGTCGGCCACCGACCACTCGACGCCCCAGCGGGCGACGACCTTCGCGAAGAGGCGGAACGTGCCGCCGTACGCGTCGTTGGGGATGACCACGTGGTCGCCGGGGCTGAGGAGCGTACGCAACAGGCAGTCCTCGGCCGCCAGTCCGGACGCGAACGCGAGGCCGCGGCGGCCGCCCTCCAGGGCGGCGAGGTTCTCTTCCAGGGCGGTGCGGGTGGGGTTGGCGCTGCGGCTGTACTCGTAGCCGCCGCGCAGACCGCCGACGCCGTCCTGCTTGTAGGTCGAGACCTGGTAGATCGGCGGGACGACCGCACCGGTGAGGGGGTCCGCCGTGTTGCCCGCGTGGATGGCGAGCGTCTCGAAGTGCTGACTGATGTGCCTGTCGCTCATGAGGACCGAGCGTAGTCCGCTCGCGGGGCAGGCGTCGTACAGCGAGGCTCGAGAAGGGTTTTCCCCAGGTGCCCGGGGCTCGGGCCCGCGGCTCGGGAAGCGGAGTTATCCACAGGCCGGGGACCGGGTTGGCCAATTGTCGGAGGCGTCTGGAACGCTTGAGGCATGGAAATTCTCTGGGTCCTGATGGCAGTGGTCATGTTCGGCTTCGTGCTGCTGCCGGTCCTGCGGCGCAGGCGGGGCATGATCGAGCAGGTCCCGCCGGGCCACCCGGACGCCGCGGACCCCGCGGAGTACGGCTTCGCACGGCAGGAGGAGCTGGACGTCCGCATGCCCGGCCCCGACCAGGACCTGCTGGACGTCCTGGACCTGGTGCAGCGCACCCAGGACTACCGGGCGGCCTCCCAGCTGCTGGCCGGCACCGAGACCACGGGCGAACTGCGCTGGCAGCGTGTGCAGGCCTTCGCGGGCGCGGCCTCGCTGGAGCTGAAGCAGCGGCCGGGCGGGGTGAGCGAGTCGCCGGGCGGCCAGTGGCTGCGGGTGTGGCGGGCCGAGCAGCCCAAGGACGCAGGCGGCGCGGCCGTGCACGCGGAGTTCCTGGTGCAGCAGGCGTGGCGGACCTCGTCGCCGGGCACGGACGAGTTCCGGATCATCATGGAGGAGGCGAGGGCGGCGTGCGGCGAGGCGGCGCTGCTGGCCCCCGGTGACCCGATCCCGTACATCGTCGAGCTGTCGGTGGCCCGTGGACTGGCCTATCCCCGGGCCGAGTTCGAGCAGCTGTGGCTCAAGATCCTGGACCGCGCCCCGGCGCACATGGGAGCGCACCTGGCGGCACTGCACTACTGGTGCGAGAAGTGGCACGGCTCGCGTGAGCTGGCGATGTCCTTCGCGGAGGCCGCGGCGGCCCGCGCTCCGCAGGGTTCGTTGCTGGCGTCGATGCCGATGTTCGGGGTCTTCGAGCACCTGCCCGAGGTGAACCTGGTCAGCGGCTTCTACCAGAGCGAGGTCGTCACCAAGGCGATCCACGGCGCCCTGCACGCCGTGCACTCCGCCCGCCCGGACGACCCGATGCTCGCGCACGTACGGCACATGCTGGTCTTCTTCCTGGTCCGCGGCGAGCGCTGGGCGGAGGCCATGAACCAGCTCATACACATCGACGGCCACGTGGGCGCCCTCCCCTGGACCCTCTCCCCCGACCCGGCCGCCGAGTTCGCGGTCTACCGCGCGCTGGCGGTCGCGGGCTACGAGGCGAACGGCGGCAGCCCGGCGACGCTCCCGCACTGAGCGGGGTCCGCTGCGGAACGGGCGGTGGTGCCGGGAGACCGTGCCCGGTGCCGCCGGAGCCGCCGGTGCCGCACCTCTCGGCCCCTCGCTTTTTGACCTTGACACGGTGACAAGGCCTTCACTTCCTGTCGAGGAGGTGGTCTCGGTGACCATGACGGGACAGGAAGCCGATGTGAGCCGGGCGCTGCGAGGGCTGGAGGACGGCCGTTCGTCCGTGCGGCTGCGGGCCGCTCTGGAGGTCGGTTCGGCGCCGGATCCGCGGTTCGTCGGGGCGCTCGTCGACCGGTGTGCGGTGGAGCCCGAGTTCTTCGTCCGGGACATGCTGACCTGGGCGCTGACGCGCCACCCGGTGTCCGTGACGCTGCCCGTGCTGTTGGGCGAAGTGCGTTCGGAGCGGGCGCAGGCGCGGAGTCAGGCCTTGCATACGTTGTCCAAGATCGGGGATCGGAGGGCGTGGCCGGTGATCACGCCGGACCTGCTCGCCGACGCGGACGACGAGGTGGCGCGGAGTGCTTGGCGGGCCGCGGTCGTGCTGGTGCCGGAGGGCGAGGAGGGCGGGTTGGCCGAGGCGCTCGCCACGCTGCTGGGGCGCGGGGCGCGGGAGACGCAGCTGAGTCTGAGCCGGGCGCTGGTCGCGTTGGGCGAGGCGGCTGTGCCGGTGCTGCGTACCGCGACGGCGGTCCGTGACGCGGGGGTGCGTACGCACGCGATCGCCACGGAGCGGCTGCTGCGCGACCCGGACGCCGGGTTCGAGTCCGCGGTCGAGGAGGCGAAGCGCGTGGTGGCCCTCGGCGGGTCCGGCCCGGACGGGCAGCGGTAGCGGTAGCGGTAGCAGCGGCGAGGCGAGGCGAGAAGGACCCGTAGGTCAGACCGGCAGGAGGGACCACAGCACGTGTTGATCGGTGAGGTCGCCCGGCGGTCCGGGGTCAGTGCGCGCATGCTCCGGCACTACGAGTCGCTCGGGCTGCTGCGGCCCTCGGGGCGTACGGGCTCCGGGTACCGGGAGTACTCCGGTGACGACATCCGGCGGATCTTCCACATCGAGAGCCTGAGGTCGCTGGGACTGACGTTGCGGGAGATCGGGCGCGCGCTCGACGACCCCGGTTTCGAGCCCTCGGTGCTCGTCGACGACCTCATCCGTCAGACACGGGAACGCATCGCGGCCGAGACCGAGCTGCTCACCCGGCTCCGCCGGATCGGCGCCGCGGAACCCACCGGATGGGAGGACGTCCTCCAGGTCGTCGCCGTCCTCCAGGCACTGGGGTCGCAGAGCGCCGCCGCCCGCCAGCGCGCGGCCCTTTCCTCGGCCGACGAGATCCCCGTACCGGTGGAGGCCCTGGTCGAAGCGGTACTCAGGGAGGCGGAGCCGAATGTCGCAGGGGCCCTGCGCTGGGCGCTCGTGCGAGCCGTCAACGCGGACAGCGAAGGCGACGGGGGCAGGGGCAGGGACGGAGGCACAGACAGGGGCAGGGGCGGGAACAGGAGCGGTACGGCGACCGCCGCGGCGACCGCGACCGCGCTGCTCGCGGAGAGCCTCGGCTCCCCCGTGGCCGCTGTGCGCGAGCGTGCCGTCCGGTCCCTCGCCGAGATGCCCGGCGCCGAAGCCACCGCCCGGCTGCGGGACGCCCTCGCCGGCCCCGATGCGGTGGTGCGCGGCCACGCGGCACTGGCGTTGGGGACGCGTGGCGTGGCCGAAGCCGTACCGGGGCTTCTCGACATGGTCGTAGCGGGAAGGAACGACACCGAGGCGGCCGATGCGCTGAGCCTGCTGGCGGGCGAGACCGCGACGGCGGACCGGATCGCCGACGGGCTCGTCGACCGTCTCGCCCGGGCCCACCCCACCACGGAGGCACCCGCCCGCGTACGACTGACCCAGGCGCTGGCGGACATCCCCGGGAGCACGGCTTCCCGTGCCCTCAAGGAGCTGTCCCGGGACGAGGACCGTGCCGTCGCGCTGACCGCGGCGTATCTGCTTCAGCTGCGCGACGCACGGTGAGGTGGGTGAGGTGTCTCAGGTCCCCCGGCTGTGTCGGGCTCAGCCCTCGGTGCGGGCGGGCAGTCGCCAGCCCGGCCGCGGGAAGTGGCAGGTGTAGCCGTCGGGGTAGCGCTGGAGGTAGTCCTGGTGCTCGGACTCGGCCTCCCAGAAGGGGCCGACCGGCTCCACCTCGGTGACGACCTTGCCGGGCCACAGGCCGGAGGCGTCGACGTCCGCGATCGTGTCCTCGGCGATGCGCTTCTGCTCGTCGTCGACGTAGTAGATCGCCGAGCGGTAGCTGAGGCCGATGTCGTTGCCCTGGCGGTTCTTGGTGCTCGGGTCGTGGATCTGGAAGAAGAACTCCAGGAGCGCGCGGTAATCGGTCTGCGCGGGGTCGTAGAGGATCTCGATGGCCTCCGCGTGCGTGCCGTGATTGCGGTACGTCGCGTTCGGCACATCCCCGCCGGTGTAGCCGACCCGGGTCGCCGTCACGCCCGGGAGGCGGCGGATCAGCTCCTCCATGCCCCAGAAGCACCCGCCCGCCAGCACGGCCCTCTGCGTCTGCCCAGCCATCACGGCCTCCATCTCCAGTCTGCTCGATCACTCGGGCCACGTCCGCCCCCACACCACCGGCACGGCGGGCCCACCCCCCTCAACGTACGAGGGTGCCGGGCGATTCCAGGCCCGCACGCTGTATGCCAGGGAATGCGCGCTGTACGCCATGGAAGAACCGCGACACAGGATCCGTGATCGGTGCGGTCCATTCGGAATCCACGATCACCGTCTGTCAGGCGTACTCCCCGGCCCTCGGCCTGCCCGCCACGCAGGAGGGCCGCTTCCCGGCGGCGTAGAGGCGCACCAGATGGTGCGTCGCTGCGGCTGGGGCACGAAGGAAGGCCGGGGCACCGGACCTGCGCCTCCAGCCCCCGTGGACAGTCTCCATCCGCCACGCGACTGCTGCCGCAGGAACGCCCCTACCCCACCGCGGAGGAGCTGCTCGCGCACCTCCAGTAAATTCCGCGAAGTAAGCCGTACCGCAATGAACCTCAGACTGATCAATTTGAGCTAAAAGCGGTCATCGCGCACGGAGTTGTTGTCCTTCCGCTTACGGTCGCGGCTTGTCGGCCTGTTTGTGCCGACGCCAGAAAGGCCGATATCGAACTGGTCGATATCAGGCAGAGGGGGATGACCGTGGCACCACAACACTCAGCGGTTCAGGTCCGGGTGAACGAAGGCGTTCTATGGGTGGCCGGCGAGGCCTATCCGCTGCGCAACATTTCGCACGTCGGACAACGCAGGCTGGAAGTCGACAAGAAAGCCGCCTGGAAGAAATTCATCGTACGGACGCTCATCCTCCTGGTGTTCGGCTCCTTCATGGCCGCCGGCGGCGGAACCCCGGGCACGCTGATCTGGCTCGCGGTGGAGGCACTGCTGGTCTGGCGGCTGGTCAACGCCCTCGGCAAGCCGACCCTGTACGGCCTGGTCCTCAACACCTCCGGTACGCAGCGCGACGCCGTGTGGTCCACCGACCCCGCCGAGATCGAGCACCTCGTCATCGAGATCACCAAGGCCATCGGCCACCCGGACATCGCCCAGGTGACGTACAACGTGCAGCACGCCGTGCAGGGAGACCTCATCCAGCAGTACGGCGCCGGAAGCGTCGGCAAGGCGACCCACAACGGCTCCGGCAACATCGTGGCGTCATGAGCGGCGACCACATCCAGCAGTACGGCGCCGGCAGCATCGGCAAGGCCGAGCACACCGGCTCCGGAGACATCGTGGCCGGCGGCAAGAACGTGCGGGGCCCGGAGCCCGACACCCGCGCGATCGACGAACTGCTGAGGGAAATCCAGAAGCTGAGGCCGCATCTCGACGAGAGCGACCGAGCCGAGGTCGACGCCTCCGTCGAAGAACTCAACGAGGGCCCTTCCGAGGAACGCTTCAACAAACTCCTCCGAGGAATCGCCGGAATCGCCACGGTCATCGGAGAAACGGGAGCACCGGTAATCCTCGCCATCAGGGCACTGCTGGGCACTTCCTGAACCCCGAAATGCCCACTTCCTGAACCTCGAAATGCCCAAGCGCGTAAGCATCTGAGCGACCGATCGGCTAAGCGCCAGGCGCCGTGGCAAGCCAGAAACGCAGCACTCCGGCGCGTTCGTCCTCGAAGACACCTCCGCACGCCTCGATCACCTTCCTCGACGCATGGTTGTCCGCGTCACAGGTGAGCAGTGCGGAGGTGACGCCCAGATCGCGTGCCACGGGAAGTGCCGCCCGGAGCATCGCGGCGGCATGACCGCGGAGCCGGGCGGAGGGGCGCACGTTGTAGCCGATGTGGCCGCCGCACTCCGCCAACTCGGGCGTCAGGGCATGGCGGATCATGAGTCTGCCCAGGTAGGTAGCGCCCTCGACGAACCAGAGGTCGGTACGGGGGACATCGGCGCCCGGGACGTCGTCGCGGGCCTGGGCGGCTCGGACGGTCTCGACGTACGCCGCGAACGCGAGCGGGTCGTGCTGCGCGGCGGAGTGTTCCCGAAGGAACCGGCCCTCCGCGGACTCGTCACCGGGACCGCCCCGCCCCTCGGCCCGGAACTCGGCCATGGCTTCGACGAACGACACCTGCACGGACACGTCAGGACTGATCAGCTGCGGCATCGGACCATCGTGCCGAACGATCGCCCGAAGGCCCAGGGATCATGGAAGCGTGACCGACAAAACGCCCGCTGCCCTCTCCCCCTACCAACAAGCCCTCCGCGAACGGCTCCTGGCCGTCCCCGTACTGCCCGCCCCCGCACCCTGGCGGCCGGTCTTCGCACCCTGCGCACCGGTCGGCGGTCTCCTCGGGATCGGGTTCGGGTCGCACCCCGGTACCGGTCATGATCTGGTGATGGTCGTGTCCCACAACGGGATCGGCCTCTTC
Organism: Streptomyces sp. NPDC046909; assembly: GCF_040644695.1. NCBI lineage: Bacteria > Bacillati > Actinomycetota > Actinomycetes > Kitasatosporales > Streptomycetaceae > Streptomyces > Streptomyces sp. NPDC046909. The sequence continues at coordinate 262,867 of NZ_JBEYXC010000012.1, forward strand.
GACGCCGTCACCGGGGAGCGGGTCGCCCGGGAGCCGGACGCCGATCCCTATCCCGAGGACGGACCGGAAGGGGCGGCGCCCGAGCTGACGTACCCGGGGCCGGGGCCGCTGGCCGGCACCAGGGTCGCCGTCGCGGGGCTGTTCGGTGGGGGGCTCAACTCCACCAGCGGTGACGGCTGGTCCGTCGACGTCGTCGCCCCGGCCTGGCCCAACGAGCGGGTGCTGCTCTCCCACGGCAGCGGACTGCCGCACCCCGGTCCGCACGGCGAGCGGTGGTGGCATGTCTTCCACTCCCACTACTCCGAACTCCGCGCGACCGGCTTCTCCCCCTCCGGACAGACCCTCGCCGTAGCCACCAGCAGCGACCTGACCCTGTGGACCCGCCGCCCGCCCAAATGACCTGCGCACGCTACAGATCGGGGCAGTGCTCGTCGGTTCCCTTCGCGATCTGCCCCCTCGTGTCGTTCACCGTGACGGTCGTCGAGTCCAGATCCTGCCGGCTGAGCAGATACGCCCGCGCGGCGGTGCAGATCACCTGACGCACCGCGAGGGACGACAACGACCCGTACCAGGGAAGCTCGACCGACACCCGACCGTCCCACCCGGTCACCTCCACCCCCTTGGCGGACTCCGTCGGCTCCCCCGACCCCGTCGGCTCCGCCGAGTCCACCGCCTCCGCCGGGGTCGGCAAGACCGTCGCCGAATTCCATATGTCCGGGCGCAGTGGGGGCAGCAGCGTGCCCAGACCCTTCCGCCGCTCCTGCGAGGTCGGCCCCTGGAACAGCGTCTCGACGGCCGCCGTGAGATCACCGGCCTGGGCAACGGTCCGCGGTACGACGACCAGCGCCCCGTCCCGCACGAAGTAGACCGGCGTGGTCGCCGGGACCCCGCTCGCGGGCCCGCCCGCCTCCACCACCCCGGTCGCGGGGATGTCACAGGAGGTGAGCGCACACCCCACCACGATCGCCAGCGCCCCGACCCGAAGCACCCGCACCCACACCCGCCTCGGGCGCCTCGATACCCGTCTCACGACACCCCTTCCGACGTCAACTCATCACGTCTCAGCGGTAGTTCTACGGTGAACACGGCGCCGCCCGCCGGCCGGTTCGCCGCGCGGATCGTGCCGCCGTGCATCCGTACGTTCTCCTCGGTGATCGCCAGCCCCAGCCCGCTGCCCTCGGTACGGGTCCGCGCGCTGTCCGACTTGTAGAACCGCTCGAAGACGTACGGCAGCACGTCCTCGGGAATCCCGGGCCCGCTGTCCGCCACCTCGATGACCACGGACCTCACCGCCGACCCCGCCATCGAGCCCACTTCCGACCCCACCTCCGAATCCCCGCCACTCCCCACCAACCGCACCCGCACCGGCCGCCCCCCATGCCGCAACGCGTTCCCCACCAGATTCGCCACGACCACATCCAGCCGCCGAGGATCCACCCGCCCCCGAAGCTCGTCCGGCCCCGGCAGTTCCGTCTCCACCGCGTCCGCCCACCCGCGGGACGCGATCGTGCGGCGTATCGACTCGGCGAGGTCGATCTCGTCGAGGTGCAGTTCCGCCGCGCCCGCGTCGAAGCGGGAGATCTCCATCAAGTCCTCGACGAGACGGGCGAGTTTGACGGTCTCCTCGCTGATGAGCCGTACCGCGGTGGCCGTGTCGGTGTCGAGGTGGGCGGCTTCCTCGTCGAGGACGTCGGTGACGGCCGACATCGCGGCGAGCGGGGTGCGCAGTTCATGGGAGACGTCCGCGACGAAACGCCGGGCCCGTGCCTCCATGGCGCGCAGTTCGGCGACGGACTTCTCCAGCGCGGCGGCGGTCTCGTTGAACGTGTGGGAGAGATCGGCGAGTTCGTCGGAGCCGTTGACGTCGAGCCGGGTGTCGAGATGCCCCTCGGCGATGCTGCGGGTCGCGCCGCGCAGGGCCCGGACCGGCCGCAGTACGCCCCGCGCGGCGAGGAGGGCGAGGAGGACGGCGACACCGAGAGCCGGGACGGTCGCCCGCTCCACGGCGGTGACCAGGGCGTCCACTGCGGCCTGTTCGCTCGTCTGCGGCACGGTGAGGAAGACATGGATCCCGGTCTGCACGGGCGCGCCGCCGGGCGGTGCGGCGAAGAGGATCGACATGCCGACGACCAGGGACGTACGTCCGTCATGGCGCACCCGCTGGAACACGGTGGCCATCTTGGAGTCGACGGCCGCGCGCACGTCCGGCGTCAGTTCATCGAACGGGTCGCCCGGGACCGAGGTTTCGGCGATGTCGTCGTACGTGACCATGACCCGCCACGTCCCCGACGCCTCGGCGCCCGCCACGTCCCTCGCGAACTGGCGCAGGGCCGGCCGGCTCGGGGGATAGCTCAGGTCGGGCGCCAACCTGCCGACCTGGCCCCGGAGTTGGGCGATCACCGTGTCCTGGCTCTGCTTGAGGACGCCGTTGCGGGCCTCCCTGAAGGTCAGGGCGCCGGTCGTCGTGGTGGCGAGAACGGCGACGAGCCCGAACGCGACGACAAGCCGTATCCGCAGGCCACGTACGGGAATCCGGATCCCGAGCCGCTTGCGCAACCCTCGCCCCGAAAGCCCCCGCCCCGAAAGCCGCAGCCGCATCCCCGTACGTGCCCCCGGCCCCATCCCCATCCCCGACCCCGGCCGCCGTACACCCCTCACCGCGACGCGAACCGATAACCGAAGCCGCGCACGGTCTGGATGTAGCGGGGATCGCGCGGCGGATCCCCCATCTTCGCGCGCAGTCGCTTGACGCAGGCGTCCACCAGCCGGGCGTCCCCGTGATAGCTGTGCTCCCAGACCGCCTCCAGCAGCTGCTGTCTGCTGAAGACCTGCCCCGGCGAGGCGGAGAGGGTCAGCAGGAGCCGGAGTTCGGAGGGGGCGAGCGCGACCGGCGTACCGGCGAGGGTGACGGTCAGCCCGGCGCGGTCGATGGCCAGGTCGCCGTGGGTGTCGATCCGGGGCAATCCACCGTCCCCTCCACCCACGCCACCCACTCCACCGACCCCACCCGTTCCGTTCGTCCCGCCGGCCCGGCGCAGTACGGCCCGGATACGGGCGTTCAGCACATGGGCTTTCACCGGCTTGACGACGTAGTCGTCGGCGCCCGCCTCCAGTCCCACCACGATGTCGACGTCGTCGCCGCGCGCGGTCGCCATGACGATGGGCAGGGTCTGGTCGACGGAACGGATGCCACGGCACACGTCGAGGCCGGTCATGCCGGGGAGCATCAGATCGAGGACGACGACGTCGGGCCGGAAGGTGGTGAGGTGCGCCATGCCGTCCTCCCCGCTCGCGGCGGCGGCGACCTCATGGCCCTGACGGCGCAGCGCCAGGGCGACCCCTTCGCGTACGGCGCGGTCGTCTTCGATGAGCAGAACTCGTGGCATGGGCTCAGTATCCGGATTTCATACGTCCGTTCGGGAATCTGTTACCGGATGATCACACTGGCCTCCATCGGCCCCTTCGTTATCGTCTCGTTATCATCTGGGCCAGGTCCGATCACATGGCGGTCACAACCTGTCCCACCATGACCGCGCACAAAGCAAAAGCCTCCCGATCCCGTCGTAGCGGTGGTCGTAGGCGCACCCGCAGCCGCCGTCACCCACGAGGGCGTGTCTGGGCGGGCCTGGCCGCGCTGGCCGTGCTGGGCGCGGCGGGGTTCGTGGCCGTGGACCGTTCGTCGTCGCCGGTGAAGACGGAGACGGAGGCCGGGGAGAAGACGGGGGCCGGGGAGAGGAAGACCCCGTCCGCGACCAGCTCCACCCAGCGCGCCAAACCCGCCCCCGCCTCTTCCCCCTCCACCTCCCCCTCTCCCTCCCAGACCCCCACCCACAGCCCGTCCCCCTCTTCCTCCCCCTCCTCCACCTCCACGCCCACCATCCCCGCGAACGGCCCCGGCACCTTCGTCACCGCGTCCGGCGGGAGCCCCAAGGTCGGCGCCGGAAAGTCCCTGCGCCGCTACCGCGTCGAGGTCGAGACGGGCCTCGCCCTCTCCACCTCCGACGTGGCCGAACAGGTGGACGCGATCCTGGCCGACCCCCGGGGCTGGACGGCGGACGGCATCCACTCCTTCCAGCGGATCTCGTCCGGGGCCGCCGACTTCGTCGTCAAGGTCGCGACCCCGGGCACCGTCGACCGGATCTGCGCGACGCAGGGGCTGGACACCGGGGGCGAGTACAACTGCAGCGTGGGTACGAACGTCATGGTCAACCTCAAGCGCTGGGAGCTGGCCACGAAGTACTACGCCGACGACGTCCGCACCTACCGCGGCCTGATCATCAACCACGAGGTAGGCCACTTCCTCGGCCACAACCACGTCACCTGCCCCGGCCCCGGCAAGCCCGCCCCGGCGATGATGCAGCAGATCAAGGGCCTCAAGGGCTGCGTCCCCAACGTCTGGCCCTACGACGCCGAGGGCAACCCCATCACCGGCCCGGCCGCGCCCTGACCCCGCCGACCGCCCATCACGCTCACCCGGCGTCCGTCAGCTTCTTCACCTGCGCCTCGACGATCGCCTCCGGCACGACGGCCGGCTCCGAACCCTCCGCCCCACGCGGCCGGTTGAACTCGGTGAACATGGCGACGGTGGCCCCCTGCCGCACGGCCAGCACGGTGTAGGGAACCCGGATGGGCTCCTCGTCCCCGGTGTCCGGCACGACTTGGGTGAGCCGCACGGAGACGGACTCGTCACCGTATCCGGGGTCGTCCCGCAACTCGACGTCCTCGTAGGCGAATTCCGCCGTGACGTCCTCGAAGGCCTCGCACTCCTCAGCGGCGGAACGGAGTTCGGCGATCACCTTCGCGGCGTCCTGGTCCCTGTGCGACGAGAGAATCATGTGCGCCCCGGACCCGCTGTCCTCCTTCGAGGAGACCATCCGCCCCACCCGCGCGACAGCGTCGTACCCACTGCTTCCCCCCAACGCCTGGGCGACGGGCGTGCATTCGGCCGGATCAGCGGTACGCCGCGACGCCGCCGTGGCGGACAGCACCTTCTCGATGCCGTACCCGGCGAGGTCCGAGGAGGCGACCGTCGCCTTCTCAAGCTCCGCCGCACTCAACGGCTCCGCCTTCACCACGGCCACCTCGGCCGAGGAGTCACCCCCGGACCCACACCCGGCCAGCACCAACACCCCCGAGACCACCCCGACCGAAACCCCACCCCAAGCCCACCGACCCACCATCGCCCCCACCCGCACCACCCGTTCCCCACCTCGGCATCGGGCAGCAGCGTAGATCGTCAGCCGCGTTCGAGCAGGGCCATTACGGGATCGGGGGCCTTGCAGTTCACCTCGCGCCGATTCGGTCAGGCCCCCACCCAGGGCGGTCTTTGACAAGCGCGCCCATCACTGCGGAGGCTCCCGGCATGGACGTCCGCGTAGAGATCGCACATCAGGCAAGCCAGGAACTCCTGGACGCCTTCGCCCGGTTGCTACCCCAGCTCTCGGCGACGGCGAATCCGCTCGACCGGGGCGCCGTCGAGCGGCTGGTCACGAGCGACGTGAACACCGTGCTCGTCGCCCGCGCCGCCGAGGGGATCGTCGGCACCCTGACCCTCGTGCTGGTGCCGCTGCCGTCCGGCCTGCGCGGGCGCGTGGAGGACGTCGTCGTGGACGATGCCGCGCGCGGCCGGGGCATCGCCGGGCTCCTCATCCAGGAGGCCCTGCGGATCGCCCGCGAGGCGGGTGCCCGGACCGTCGACCTGACGTCACGGCCGGACCGGGAAGCGGCGAACCGGCTCTACGAGCGGCTCGGTTTCCATGCCCGCCGGTCGACGGTGTACCGCGTCGCCGACGTGTGACGCCTGACGCCCGACCTCAACTCCCGCTGCCGTACGGCCTGGTCAGGATCTCCAGTCGGTGGCCGTTCGGGTCGTCGAAGTAGGTTCCCCGACCACCGTCGTTGTGGTTGATGGCGCCCTCGTGGCGGTGGAAGGGGTCCGCCCAGTACGTCAGACCCCGCGCCTGGACGCGGGCGAAGATCGTGTCGAAGTCGGTCTCCGAGACCAGGAAGGCGTAGTGCTGCGGGGTGATGGGGTCGGTGGTGTCCATGTAGTCGAGGGTCACGCCGTTGGGGATCTCCACCGGGATGAACGGGCCGTACTGGGGGCTGACCTTCAGTCCCAGGAGGTCGGCGAGGAACTGGGCCGACGCGTGCTTGTCGTGTGCGGAGACGATCGTGTGGTTCAGCTCGACGGTCATCGTGGGCCTCCTCACGGTCCAACATACTCCGGCACCAGATAAGGTGAGGCTTGCCTTAGCAACACCCCCCACAGCACCCCCACCGGAGCAGTCGTGCGCGCACTGAGAATCAAGGCCCTCCTGGCCACCACCGTCATCGGAGGGCTGCTCGTCGGCTGCTCCTCCACTGACAGTGGCAGTGACAGTGCGAAGAAGCAGGACAGCTCGCGCAACAACGTCATCGGCGCCTCGGGAGACCAAGGCCCCTCCGCCGCCCCCAGCACCCTCACCGACGGCATGGGCTCCGACCAGGACACCGACGGCACCTTCCCCCGCACGGTCACCCACTTCAAGGGCGAGACCACCCTGAAGACCGAGCCGAAGAAGATAGCCGTCCTCAGCACCGGCCAGCTCGACGACCTGCTCACCCTCGGCGTCGTCCCCACCGCCACCACCCGCGCCGACAACGCCGGCCTGGTCCCCGACTACCTCGCCGACGCCTTCCCGGCCGACAAGGCGAAGCTCGCCGCCATGACCGACGCGGGCACCCGCCAGGCCCCCAACCTCGAATCCCTCGCCGCCGCGAAGCCCGACCTGATCCTCGCCAACGACTCCCTCGGCGACCTCTACCCCAAGCTGTCGAAGATCGCCCCCACGGTCATCACCGCCGGCAACGGCATCAACTGGAAGCGCGATCTGCTGCTGGTCGGAGACGCGGTCGGCAAGGGACAGGCGGCCCAGTCCCTGCTGGATGACATCGTTGCCGACGCCAAGAAAAAGGGTGACGTGATCGACGGCGAGGCGACCGACACCGCCCCCACCGTCTCCATGGTCCGCTTCACCCCCGACCGCACCCGTATGTTCGGCGTCTCCTCCTTCACCGGCTCGATCGCCGTCGACATGGGCCTCTCCCGCCCCGAGTCCCAGCGGTTCAACGCCATTTCGGAGGACATCGGCCCGGAGAGCGTCGACACCGCCGACGGCGACTGGATCTTCTACTCCGTCCAGGGCGACGCGAAGAAGACCGACGCCGCGAGCATCCTCGCCGGCCCGCTCTGGAAGTCCATGAAGGCCGTGAAGGCGGGCCACGCCGTGCAGGTCGACGACGACCCCTGGTACCTCAACGCGGGCCCCACCGCCGCGCGCCTCGTCGTACGACAACTCGCCGAGCACATCGGCAAGTGACCACCCGAACCGCCCGACTCGCCTGGCCGGCGGCCGTCCTCGCGGTCGCCGCCGCGGCGCTCCTCAGCCTCGCCGTCGGCACCCGCCCGATCCCCCCGTCCGCCGTCCTCGACGCCCTCCTCCACGCCGGCGGCTCCCCCGACGCCCTGGTCGTACGCTCCCTGCGCCTCCCCCGCACCGAGGTCGGCCTGACGGCGGGCGCCGCGCTCGGCCTCGCGGGCGCCGCGCTCCAGGGCGTCACCCGCAACCCCCTCGCCGACCCCGGCATCCTCGGCCTGAGCCAGGGCGCGGCGGCCGGCGTCGTCATCGCCATCGCCCTCGGCCTCGCGAACGGCTTCTCCGGCTACGTCTGGTACGCCTTCGCCGGAGCCATCACGGCCGCCTGCCTGGTGTACGCCATCGCCGCCCGCGGCCGGGACGGCGCCTCCCCCGTGAAACTGGCCCTGGCCGGCACGGCGTTCTCGGCGATGACAGCCGGCGGCACGACCGTCGTCCTCACCTCCAGCTCAGCCACCCTCGACCAGTTCCGCTTCTGGCAGGTGGGCGCCCTGAGCGGCCGCGACGCCGACACCGTCGTACGCATGCTGCCGTTCCTGTGCACGGGGGCCGTCCTGGTACTGGCCTGCGCACGCGGCCTCGACGCCCTGGCCCTCGGCGACGAGACGGCCCGCGCGCTGGGCCACCGAGTGCATCTCGTACGGGCCTCCGCGGCACTCGGCGCGACGCTGCTGACGGCGGCGGCGGTCGCCGCGGCGGGCCCCATCGCCTTCGTCGGCCTCGCGGTACCGCACCTGGCCCGCCGCCTGGTCCGCGGCGGCCATCGCGCCGTACTGCCCCTGTCCGCCCTGCTCGGAGCCGCACTGCTGCTCGGCGCCGACGTGGCGGGCCGGGTGGTGCGGGCCCCCGCGGAGGTACCGGCCGGGGTCATGACGGCACTGGTCGGGGTGCCGGTGCTGGTGGTTCTCGTACGACGGAGAGGCGCGGTCGTATGACGACACGGACCGTGCTCCGGCCCACCCCCACCACGTCCCTCGTCCTCCACCGCCGCTCCGCCGCCGTGGCCGTCGTACTCCTCCTGCTCCTGGCGACAGCCATGCTCGCCTCCGCCTGCCTCGGCCAGACGTACGTCTCCCCCGCCGAGGTCTGGCACACCCTGCGCACCGGAACAGGACCGCACGAACTGGTCGTAGGAGAACTCCGCGTCCCCCGTATCGTCCTCGGCGCCCTGGTCGGAGCCGCCCTGGGACTGTCGGGAGCCCTGATCCAGACCGTCACCCGCAACCCCCTGGCCAGCCCCGACGTGATCGGCGTCGGACACGGCGCCGCCGCCGCGACCGTGCTGGCCCTGGCCACCGGGGCCGTCACCACCCCCGGCTCCCTCCCCCTCATCTCCGTCACCGGCGGACTCGCGGCCGCCGCGCTCGTCTACGCCCTCGCCTGGCGCCACGGCATGCAGCCCAGCCGCTTCGTCCTCACCGGCGTAGGAATCGGGGTGGCGCTGTCGGCCGTCGTCCAGCTCTACCTCACGGACAGCGAGCTGGAGGCGGCCGAGCAGATCAAGCTGTGGCTGACCGGAAGCCTGAACGGCCGCGGCTACGAACAGGCGGGGCCCCTGGCCGCCGTACTCCTCCTGTCCCTCCCCGCCCTCACCTGGGCGAGCCGCGCGATACGCCCCCTCGGCCTGGCCCCGGACACCGCCGCCGCACTCGGCGTACGGGTGGACCGGACACGCCTGGCCCTCACCGTCCTCGGCGTCACCCTCGCCGCCACCGCGACCGGAGCCGCCGGCCCCATCGGCTTCATCGCCCTCACCGCCCCTCAACTCGCCCGAAGACTCACCAGAACCCCCCAACTCCCCTTGCTCAACACGGCGTTGACAGGCTCCGTCATCCTCGTCACCGCCGACCTCGCGGCCCGCACCCTCGTACCGCCCCTGGAGATCCCGGTCGGCGCCCTCACGGCCCTCGTCGGCGGCCCGTACCTCCTGTGGCTGCTGGGCCGCCGCACGGAGACGGCACGCTGAGGGCCCCGGAGCAGTGCGGCTCCGGGGCCCTCGGTGACAGGGCCTGTCCAGCTGGACAGGCTTTATGGCGTCGGCGTCAGATCGTCGCCGTGTCGATCACGAACCGGTACCGGACATCGCTCGCCAGCACCCGCTCGTACGCCTCGTTGATCTCGTCGGCGCGGATCAGCTCGATCTCGGCGCCGAACCCGTGCTCGGCGCAGAAGTCCAGCATCTCCTGGGTCTCCGGGATGCCGCCGATGCCGGAGCCGGCGAGGGTCTTGCGGCCGCCGATGACGGAGAAGAGGTTGAGCTTGACGGGCTCCTCGGGGGCGCCGACGTTGACGAAGGCACCGTCCGTCTTGAGCAGGGAGAGGTAGGCGTCGAGGTTCAGGGGCGCGGAGACCGTGGACAGGATGAGGTCGAAGGTGCCCGCGAGCTCCTTGAAGGTCTCCTCGTCGCTGGTGGCGTAGTAGTGGTCGGCGCCCAGCTTCAGGCCGTCGTCCTTCTTGCGCAGCGACTGGGAGAGGACGGTGACCTCGGCGCCCAGCGCGTGCGCGATCTTGACGCCCATGTGGCCGAGGCCGCCCATGCCGAGGATGGCGACCTTCTTGCCGGGACCGGCGTTCCAGTGCTTGAGCGGGGAGTACGTGGTGATGCCGGCGCACAGGAGCGGCGCGGCCTCGTCGAGGGAGAGGCCCTCCGGGATGCGGACGACGTAGTTCTCGTCCACGACGATCTTCTCGGAGTAGCCGCCGTACGTGGGCTCGCCGTCCTTGCCGACGGCGTTGTACGTGCCGGTCATGCCGCCGCCCGTGCAGTACTGCTGGAGGCCGGCCTTGCAGTTGTCGCACTCGCGGCAGGAGTCGACCATGCAGCCGACGCCCACCCGGTCGCCGACGGCGTACTTGGTGACGCCGGGGCCGACCTCGGAGACGATGCCCGCGATCTCGTGGCCGGGGACCATCGGGAAGATGGCGGTGCCCCAGCCCTCGCGGGCCTGGTGGATGTCGGAGTGACAGATACCGGCGAACTTGATGTCGATCAGGACGTCGTACTCGCCGACCGGGCGTCGCTCGATGGTGGTGCGCTCCAGCGGAGCCTTCGCGGCGGGGTCGGCGTACGCAGCAACGGTGGTCATGCCGGGGTTCTCCTAGCGTGGTGTCGCACCCGGCCGCCTTCTGACCGGGTACGACGACCAGCTTGCCGGAGCCGGGGCCGTTCACCCAGGTCACGCCTCTGCCTACGTCCACTGTTCCTACTACTGGCGGGGTCAGGATGGTGAGCGTACGACCGTGAATACTTGAGGCATGGACCAACGCCCCGAACCCGTACAGGAGCCCACGCCCGGCGGTGCTCTGGACCGGCGTGCCGAGCTCAGCGAGTTTCTGCGCACCCGGCGGGCCCGGCTGCGCCCTGAGGACGTGGGGCTGCCGGTCTTCGGGCGGCACCGCCGGGTCCCGGGGCTGCGGCGCGAGGAGCTGGCGCAGCTGGCGGGCGTCTCGGTGGCGTACTACACGCGTCTCGAACAGGGCAACGGCCGGAACGTCTCCGCGGAGATCCTCGACTCGATCGCCCGCGCCCTGCGCCTCACGGACGCCGAGCACGCCCACCTCACGCACCTCGCGAAGCCGAAGCAGCACAAGAAGAAGCCGGCCGGGCGCAGCCAGCAGGCCCGGGGCCCGCTGCTGCACCTGCTGGACGCGATGGACGGCATCCCCGCGTACATCGGCGGCCGGCGCTCGGACATCCTCGCGTGGAACCGGATGGCCGCGGCGGTCTTCGGCGACTGGTCCCAACTCCCGCCGCAGGACCGCAACTGGGCCCGGATGGTCTTCCTCCGCCCGGAATACCGGGACCTGTTCGTGGAGTGGGACCAGAAGGCCACCGACATCGTCAGCTTCCTCCGCATGGACGCCGGCTGCCACCCCGACGACCCGCGGCTGTCCGCGCTGGTGGGCGAACTCTCCGTGAAGAGCGAGGAGTTCAGGCGCCTGTGGGCCACCCACGACGTCAAGGAGAAGGGCTACGGCGTCAAACGCCTCCACCACCCCCTGGTCGGCGAGCTCTCCCTCCACTTCGAGTCCTTCCGCCTCCCCGACGACAGCGAACAGACCCTGATCACCTACCACGCGGAACCCGACTCCCCCTCGGCGGAGGCGCTCCGCCTGCTGGCGAGCTGGGGCACGGACGCGACCAGGGCGGGTAAGGGGTCGGCGGCGCCGCAGGGCTGACCGTCACCCCTGATACGGCGGTGCGGCCCCCCACCCCCACCGCGGCACCGGCTGCTCGGCCGGCGGCTTGGCGTCCGGCCCGGAGAAGTACACGGCGAGCCGCGTACCCCACTCCACATACGCGAGGAACGCCGACCGGAACTCGGCGTCGGTCGGAAGACCGGCCTCGTCGGCGGCGTCCTGGATCAGATTCACCCACCGACGGCGCTGCGCCTCGGTGATCCCCCGCCCCATGTGCTTGGCGACCATGTGCCCGTGCCCGCCCTGCGTCTCGGAGTACCCGGGCGGCCCACCGAACACCTCGACGAGCCACAGCGCGACATGCTGGGCATGCTCGGGCGCGAGCCCGTCAAAGACGGGAGCCAGCAGCTCGTCCTTGACCACCTTCTCGTAGAACACGGACGTCAACCGCCCGAAGGCCTCGGCCCCGCCCGCCCACGCATACAACGTCGGCACGGCCGCCCCCTCCCCCCGCACCGTCGTCGGCTTGTAGTGCCGCATCTCCTCGATGTCGGCGATGTACGGCCGGATCTCGGCGAGGAAGTCGGGAAACAGCTCCGACTCCCGGAACCCTTCCAGATGATCCTCGGTAGAGGTCCAGGTGATACGCAGGACGTAGTGCGCGAAGTCCTCCTCACAGCGCGCCAGTTCATAGTCCACACACTGCGGCGCCACCGCGAGCTGCGCGGCGGCCCGCGTATAGGCGGCGAGAAACTCCGCCGAACGGTCTTCAGGGATGCGGTACCGGATGTATTCCACCGTGTGAGCCGTCATGCCCCCACACAAGCACGGAAGTGCGGTTCAAACGTAGAGGAAGCTCTCTCCGGTGCCTGACCGTCCGAGCCCGAAGGCTTCGAGCGACTTGTCCCTCTCTACGCGCCGATCGAATGCGCGGAGAGCCGCCAGCCCGGCAGGTGGCAGGAGATCCTTCAGACCGTCGATGACCTTGCCGAGTGAAGTGCCGATCAGAGAGGCGCTGTCATTGATGGCGGAGAGCACGAACAGGTTGTCGCGGTAGTCCTGAAGTCGCCCTTCTGCCATGCCTACGCCGACAACCCCGCGCCGCAGATCGGTAAGGGCCCCGGTGCGAACCGCCATCGACGCCATGCGCTGTCCGTAGGCGCTCAGGACCCCGGCAGTCCGGTCGCCCACCGCATCGAGCATGCCCTCCCGTCCGGCGGCGGTCCCTCCCATATAAGCGAGGACGACGGCTTCGACCTCGGCGTCCAGGGGGTGCGGGAGCTTCACCCCCAGATAGCCGTTGAAGCGACGGTCGCGCAGGCGGGAGACCAAGCCGGCCTGGTTGCTTGCCATTTCGCACATCCTCACAGTGCCGCTCGAAGAACCCGAAGAACCTGTCGGCCCCCAGCCTGCCCTCACTCGGCGTCCGTGATCCCGAGATCCACGCGCATCACATGGCGCATGGTCCACAGCGCGTCCCACACGGTGTTCATCCGCTCCCGCGCCGACGCCGTGTCCTCGCCCTGTTCCGCCGTGCCCGTGTCGAGGCGCATGAGGAGGCCGTAGAGGTCGCCGAGGTGGCGGTTGGCGGTGCTGGCCGCCGCCATCACGGGGTCGGGGAGCTGCATCGTGGCCTCGGCGTGGCGGAGGCGGTGGTCGCGGCGGGCCCGGTCGAGGTCGGCGCGGAGGTCGTCGGTGACCTCGTCGCGTTCCAGGGCGTGGAGGATTTTCGTCATCACGTTGAGGAGGTCCCTGGTGCCGGCGTTGAGGGTGCCGTAGCAGGTACGTCTCGCCTCCAGGCGGGTCTGGCGCGCGGCGTGTTCGCGTTCGTCGGACTGGAGTTGGCGGGTGTGCTGCCACTCGCGGTCCCTCGCCCGGTTGGCGCTGCGCTGGGTGAGGAGGCCGGAGGCGAGGGTGCCGCCGATGCCAAGTACCGCGATCACGATCTGACTGACGGAACTGCCCATACCGACCCCGTTCCCGATCCCCCTGAGGGCATTACGCGCACCCCCGCTGACAGCCTCATCCGGGCTCGCCCCTGGCCCACGTACAGCCTTCTCATCGTTCTCTTATTTCAGGCTTATCCAGTCATCACGCGCCGTCCCTACCTTGCGGGCATGTTCTTCACCTACCTGAGGCGCGAGCTGCGCCGCCGCAGAAAGGCGGCCCTCGTCGTCGCCTCCGGGCTGGCGCTCGGTATCGCGCTGGTCATCGTGGTCAGTTCCGTGTCGTCCGGCATGGGCAAGGCCCAGGACAAGGTGCTCCAGTCGCTGTACGGACTGGGCACCGACATGACCGTCACCAAGGCGGCCGCGGCGCCCAGCGCCAACAGCTCCGAGCGTCCGCGCTTCAACTTCGACGCACAGGACAGCGACTCCGACGAGGAGCAGAGCAGCGACCGTGTGATGGTCCAGGGCTTCCAGACCCTGGCGACCTCGACCGTCACCAAGGTCGGCAAGCAGTCCGGCGTGTCCGACGCCGTGGGCGGGCTGAGCCTCCAGGTCATCAAGGTCAGCGGTCAGTTCACCCGCGGCCAGTTCCAGCAGAACGACAACGGCGGCCAGCAGGGCGGCCCCGGCGGAGCGGGCGGCGGCACCGGCCAGCCGCAGGGCGAAGTACAGGGTGGCGGCGCCAACTTCGACGTCAACAACTACTCCGTCTTCGGCACCGACGTCACCGAGCCGGCCCTCGGCCCGCTGACCTCCTCGAAGATCACCAGCGGCCGTACCTTCAAGACCACCGAGACCAACGCCAAGGTCGTCGTGGTCGACTCGGCGTACGCCAAGGAGAAGAAGTACAAGGTCGGTTCGACCATCACCATCAAGAGTGTCAAGTACAAGGCGATCGGCATCGCCACCGCCAGCAGCGGTGACGCGGCGGCCAACCTCTACATCCCGCTCCAGCAGGCGCAGACGCTCAGCGACTCGAAGAACAAGGTCACCACGATCTACGTCAAGGCGACCGACTCGCAGAAGATCGACTCCGTCAAGTCGACCATCCAGAAGAACATCTCGGGTACGACGGTGACGACCTCCGCCGACCTCGCGGACACCGTCTCCGGCTCCCTCTCCACGGCCTCCTCCCTCGCCACGAACGTCGGCAAGTGGCTGTCCATCGCGGTGCTCGTCGCCGCGTTCCTCGTCGCCGGTCTGCTCACCTCCTCCGCGGTGTCCCGCCGCGTGCGCGAGTTCGGCACGCTCAAGGCCCTCGGCTGGCGTTCGGGCCGGGTGACCCGGCAGGTCGTCGGCGAGGCGATGGTCAACGGGCTCGTCGGCGGTGCGCTCGGTATCGCGCTCGGACTCGCGGGGGCGTACGTCGTCACCGCGATCAGCCCGACGCTGGAAGCCCAGTTGGGCGGTGGCACCGGTGGCGGTGGCGGCGGTATGGGCGGCGGCCCCGGCGGCGGTGGCATGGGCGGCGGTCCCGGTCGCCAGGCAGCGCAGTCCCTGGAGGTCGCGCTCACGGCTCCGGTCAGTGTGACGACCATCGCGACGGCGGTGGGGCTCGCGGTGGCGGGCGGCCTGATCGCGGGCGCGTTCGGTGGCTGGCGGGCGTCGAGGCTGCGCCCGGCGGACGCACTGCGCCGCGTCGAGTAGCGATCACTTTTTCGGCCGACGGCCGCACGAGGGCTTTAAGGGGCGCGGGGCCTTGTCAATTTGCGGCTCCGCCGCGTGGGCGCGACAAGCCCCCGCCGGCCCGCAGCCGACCAACAACAGGAGCCACCCACCATGTACGAACTCAAAAGCGTCACCAAGCGCTACACCCGAGGCAAGGAAACCGTAGACGCCCTCGCCGGCATCGACCTCACCATCGCCGACGGGGACCGCCTCGTCATCCAGGGCCCCACCGGCGGCGGCAAGTCCACCCTGCTCCAGATGCTCGGCGGCCTCGACCGCCCCACCGGCGGCGAAGTCGTCCTGGACGGCACCGACTTGGCCAAGCTGTCCGAGGCCAAGCTCACCAAGGTCCGCAGCGAGAACATCGGTTTCGTCTTCCAGTCCTTCAATCTCATCCCGACGCTCACCGCACAGGAGAACGTCGAGACGGCTCTCGTACCGCTCGGCGTCAAGGTGAAGGAGCGCCGCGAACG
Source organism: Streptomyces sp. NPDC046909 (assembly GCF_040644695.1). Lineage (NCBI taxonomy): Bacteria > Bacillati > Actinomycetota > Actinomycetes > Kitasatosporales > Streptomycetaceae > Streptomyces > Streptomyces sp. NPDC046909. Next base: position 278,515 of record NZ_JBEYXC010000012.1, read on the forward strand.
GGCCGCCGAGGCGCTGAAGTCCGTCGGCCTCGGCGAACGCCTCGGACACCTCCCCGGTGAGATGTCCGGAGGTCAGCAGCAGCGCGTCGCGATCGCCCGCGCACTCGTGAAGAACCCCAAGGTGCTGCTCGCCGACGAGCCCACGGGCAACCTCGACGAGTCGATGCGCGACGAGATCATGGACGTACTCGAACGCATGTGGAAGGAGCTCGGGCTGACCTTCATCATGGTCACGCACGACTCTGCGATCGCGAAGAAGGCCCCGCGCCTTGCGACCATCCGCAAGGGGAAGATCACGGTCAAGGAGAACGCGAGTTCGTAGTTTCGACGCGTTTCAACGCGTTCCGACGACCGTGCGCGCGCCGGTATATGACCGGCTCGTAACAGTCCTTTGCTGTGCGTCACCTGTCTATTGAGGTGCCTGATCACCCCCCGGCATACTGCGTATTCCGGGGGGTGCACGCGCAGGCGTACGGGACCGCCCCCGGCCGGGTGAACGGGGAAATTCACCTGGACCTTCTGCAAGGGGGAAACTTGCGCAGACAAGTGAAAAGAGTTTGTGCTGCCAGCGTTGCCACGGCAGCAGCGGTCGCTCTCGCGGCGGGCATGACCAGCCCGGCGTCGGCGAAGCCGGAGGCTCAGGCACAGCCCGCGGGCTGGTCCGCATCGCCGTTCACCGCTCAGCACCGCATCACCCTGATCACGGGTGACCGGGTCGCCGTCGACGCCAAGGGGAACGTTGTCGGTGTCGAGCGGGCGAAGGGGCGGGAACACATACCCTTCCAGATCCGCAAGGCGGACGGCCACACCCTGGTGATACCCGCCGACGCGGTCCGTCTGGTCGCCTCCGGCAAGCTGGACCAGCGGCTGTTCGACGTCACCGAGCTCAACAAGTCGGCGACCCGTAAGTCGCAGGCCAAGGGTCTGAAGGTCATCGTCGGTTACCAGGGCGCGGCCACCGCGGCCAAGGACGACGTCCGGGACGCGGGCACCCTGCGGCAGACCCTGAAGACGCTGAACGCGGACGCGGTGCAGACCCCGGCCGCCGACGCGCCCGACCTGTGGGACGCGGTCACCAACGGCGACAAGACGGCGGCCGGTGTCGCGCACGTCTGGCTCGACGGTGTCCGCAAGGCCAGCCTCGACAAGTCCGTCCCGCAGATCGGCGCCCCGAAGGCCTGGGCGGCCGGCTACGACGGCAAGGGCGTCAAGATCGCCGTCCTGGACACCGGTGTCGACGCCACTCACCCGGACCTCAAGGACCAGGTGATCGACGCCAAGAACTTCTCCACGGCCGCCGACGCCACCGACCACTTCGGTCACGGCACGCACGTCGCGTCCATCGCGGCGGGCACCGGCGCCAAGTCGGGCGGCAAGTACAAGGGTGTCGCGCCCGGGGCGAAGATCCTCAACGGCAAGGTCCTCGACGACAACGGCTCCGGTGACGACTCCGGCATCCTCGCCGGCATGGAGTGGGCGGCCGCGCAGGGCGCCGACGTCGTCAACCTCAGCCTCGGCGGCATGGACACCCCGGAGATCGACCCGCTGGAGGCGGCGGTCAACAAGCTGTCCGCCGAGAAGGGCATCCTCTTCGCGATCGCGGCGGGCAACTCCGGTCCGGAGTCGGTCGGTTCGCCGGGCAGCGCGGACGCCGCGCTCACCGTCGGCGCCGTCGACGACAAGGACAAGCTCGCCTTCTTCTCCTCCACCGGCCCGCGCATCGGCGACGGCGCCATCAAGCCGGACGTGACCGCGCCGGGCGTGGACATCACGGCGGCCGCGGCCAAGGGCAGCGTCATCGACCAGGAGGTCGGCGAGAAGCCGGAGGGCTACCTCACCATCTCCGGTACGTCGATGGCGACCCCGCATGTCGCGGGCGCGGCGGCGATCCTGAAGCAGGAGCACCCGGACTGGACGTACACCGAACTGAAGGGCGCCCTCACGGGCTCCACGAAGGGCGGCAAGTACACCCCGTTCGAGCAGGGTTCGGGCCGGATCCAGGTCGACAAGGCCATCAAGCAGACCGTGATCGCCGACCCGGTGTCGGTGAGCTTCGGTACGCAGCAGTGGCCGCACACCGATGACAAGCCGGTCACCAAGGAGCTGACGTACCGCAACCTCGGTACGAAGGACGTCACGCTGAAGCTGTCCTCGACGGCCACCAACCCCAAGGGCGCGGCGGCTCCGGCGGGCTTCTTCAAGCTGGCCGCCACCTCGGTGACGGTCCCGGCGGGCGGCAAGGCCTCCGTCGGCTTCACCGTGAACAGCAAGCTCGGCGGCACGGTCGACGGCAACTACTCCTCGTATGTGACGGCGACGGGCGGCGGCCAGACGGTCCGTACGGCCGCGGCGGTCAACCGTGAGGTGGAGTCGTACGACGTCACCGTCACGCACATCGGCAAGGACGGGAAGCCGACGGCCGACTACAACACGATCCTGGCCGGCTACTCCAGCCTGGCCACGGACCGGATCTACCAGGTGACGATCGACGAGTCGGGCACCGTGAAGATGCGGCTGCCCAAGGGCAACTACCTGCTGGACGCGTGGATCGCCAAGGACTGGGTGAACCTGGAGGGCGGCATCGACTGGGTCGTCCAGCCGAAGCTGAGCGTCACCAAGAACGTCTCGGTGACGATCGACGCCCGTAAGACCAAGTCGGCCGACATCACGGTGCCGGACGCCGCCGCCAAGCCGGCGTCGGTCATGAGCTCGTACTTCTACGAGCCCGCGGCCATCGGCATCGGCCTCGGGGTGGACTCCTTCGAGAACCTGCGCATGGCGCCCCTCGGCGCGGCGGTCTCCACCGGTCTGACCCAGACCTGGAGCGGCCAGTGGACCAAGGGTGCGGGCACCGAGTACGACGTGGCCACCACCGCGAAGGTCAAGAAGATCCAGGGCGACAAGGTCCGCCACTTCAAGGCGTCCGAGCTCGCCACGGTGAAGAACAACCTCGGTGCGGCCGCGGCCGGCAAGACGGGCGCGCTCACCCCGATCGGTGTCTTCCCCGAGGACGTCGTCTTCGGGACCTCGATCGAGCAGGCGGTGCCGAGCACGCGCACGGTGTACGTCTCGACGACCGAGAAGATCAAGTGGACGTTCGACTACGCGCAGATCACCGGCAAGGACGCGGACGGCTTCCCGATCTCGGACGCCTACTACACGCTGGGCGACCCGCAGCTCTTCAAGGCGGGCAAGAAGTACTCGAAGACCTTCAACACCGCGGTCTTCGGTCCGCACCTCAACAAGGACTACGGCGTCTTCCGTGAGGGCAACTACCTCTACGGCTATCTGCCGGTGTTCGCCGACGGCTACGGCCACGCCGGGTCGTCCGACTTCACCTCGGTGAAGACGGAGCTGTACCGCAACGGCACGAAGATCGCCTCCAGCAAGGACCCGTTCTTCGGCGAGCCGTTCACGGTGCCTGCGGGTGACGCGGCGTACAAGCTGACGTCGTCCGTGAAGCGGAGCGTCAAGGTGGCGGCCGCGTCGACCCGTATCGACACGAGCTTCACCTTCCGCTCCAAGAAGACCGCGGACGTCACCTCGCTGCCGGTCTCCACGGTCCGCTTCAACGCCAAGACGGGCCTCGACAGCCGCGTCAAGGCCGGCGAGACGGTCAAGATCCCGCTCACCGTCGAGGGCGCGGCCAAGGGCTCGAACCTCAAGTCCCTCACGGTGTACGTGTCCTACGACTACGGCAAGACCTGGAAGAAGGTCACGGTCAAGGACGGCAAGATCACCGTGAAGAACCCGGAGAAGGGCAAGGCCATCTCCTTCCACGCCAAGATCACCGACAAGAAGGGCAACAAGTCGACGGTCTCGATCTACAACGCGTACTACGGCAAGTAGTCCGCACATAAGGCGAACGGCCCGCCGGAGGGAAACCTCCGGCGGGCCGTTCGTCTGTGCCGCCGGGCGCCCGGGCGCCCTTCCTCGCGGCGCTGAAGTCGAACTGAGATCCAACGGCCGAGTCGGGGTTGCGGAGGGCTGCGGACGGCGTACATCCTTGGAGAAGCCCCCGCCACGGCCGGGTAGAGGTACAAAAACCGTGACAGGGGCTTCGGCTCAACAGGAGCTTTGGTGGGAGGTCCCTAGCTTATGTAGGGATCTCCCGCTACCTGCCGAGCCACCAGAGCCACCACCTCCTCACATGCTTGGCCCACGCTTCCGGCAGCAACCGGGTGAGCCACACATGAGAGTCGGTTTTGGTCTGGCGTGACGTCCCATAGGTAAGCGCAGGCGCGTCACATGCCGGACACCACCGGCAACTCCCTTACGGGAAGCGAAAGTTGAGGGCGGCCACCTGTTCAGGTGACCGCCCTCGAACGGTTTACGTCAGGTGCCCGGCGTCAGACCGCCGAGCCCGCCTTCCAGTCCGCCCAGCTCAGGTTCCAGCCGTTGAGGCCGTTGTCCGGGGCCACCGTCTTGTCGCCGGTGTTGGAGACGACCACGACGTCACCGATGATCGAGTTGCTGTAGAACCAGTAACCCGCCGTGCCCTTGTCGTTGGCGCCCTTGGTGTCGGAGAGGCCGACGCAGCCGTGGCTGGTGTTGACGCTGCCGAAGATGGACTTGGCGCCCCAGTAGTTGCCGTGCACGAAGGTGCCGGAGTTCGTCAGACGGATGGCGTGCGGCACGTCCTTGATGTCGTACTCGCCCTTGCCGTCGTTGTCGGTGAAGCCCACGGTCGCGCCGTTCATGCGCGTCTCCTTGAACATCTCCGACATCACCATGATGCCTTCGTACGTCTTGTTCTCCGGCGAACCGGCGGAGATCGGGATCGTCTTGACCGTCTCGCCGTTGTGCGTGACCTTCATCTGCTTGGTCTTCGCGTCGACGTAGGAGACCTGGTTACGGCCGATCTTGAAGGTGACCGTCTTCTGCTGGACGCCGTAGACGCCGTCCGCGCCCTCGACACCGTCGAGCGCGAGCTTCAGCGTGACGGTGGAGTTCTCGGTCCAGTACTTCTCGGGGCGGAAGTCGAGGCGGTTGGCGTTGAACCAGTGCCCGACGACCTCCTGGCCGCTGGAGGAGGAGACGGTGATGCCCTTCTGGACGGCCGCCTTGTTGGTGATGGCCTTGTCGAAGTTGATCGACACCGGCATGCCCACGCCGACGGTGGAACCGTTCTCCGGCGTGAAGTTGCCTATGAAGCTGTTGGTCGGGGAGACCGTGGTGAACGAGGCGTTCTCGTGGGCGACCCGCCCGTCGGAGTCCTTGGCCTCGGCGGCGACCTTGTAGGTGGTCGAGCGCTCCAGCTGGGCGTTGGGCTTCCAGCTGGTCTTGTCGGCGGACAGCGCGCCGGAAACCTCGGTGCCGTCGGCGGTCGTCATGGAGACGTCCGTGAGCGTGCCCTTGCTCACGGTGACCGCGGCGGAGTTGTTGATGGAGGCGTTGTCCGAGCCGTCCTTGGGCGTGATCGTGATGTCCGCCTCGGACGTCTTCTTGGCGGCCGCCTCGTCGGCCTTGGCCTGCGAGGTGTCGTTGCCGCTGCCGCCGGAGGCGTCGTCGCTGCCGCTGGAACACGCCGTCAGCACCAGCACACCGCCGAGCAGTGCGGACGCGACCGTCAGGCCCTTGCGCCGCTTACCGACCGTCATCACACGCTTCTCCATCGTTGCCGAATCCCCAGAACCCCGAGAGTCCCCGCCAGCAGGACGGGAGTCCCCTCGATCAAACCTCAACGCTACGACCGGTTCGTCCCGTTCCACATTCTTCGAAGGTGTGGGGCACACCACGTCCACGGTGACAGGTGGTGCGATCGGTCCGTGCGCCCCCTGAGACGACGAAACCCCGGGCGGCGGTTGCCGTCCGGGGTCACGATTTTCCCAAGACCGCTCAGCCGACCACTTCTTCTTCCGCGTCCTCGGCCTCATCATCCTCGTCGAGGTCCCACTCCGGCGAATCCGGGTCGTAGTCGATCTGCTCGCTGGACCAGGAGGCCTGCACGAGCTCGACCCCCGGCACCTCGCTGACCAGGTCGAACGGATCGACGAGATACGCGAGGGCCTCCGCGGTGTCTTCCGTCACAGCGCTCTCGGCATGCGCCTGCTCATCGGCCGGCAGCTCCGGATCCTCCGCGATCCGCTGCAACGCGGCCCCGGTCACGGCCCCCTCGTCGTCGATCTCCACAACCAGTTCCACCCGAAGGCGTACAAAACGTGATGTCTCTGCAGTGCTCATGTTCCGGAGAGTACGGCCCTTCGTCCCCGTGACTTTCCCGTGACCCGCCCCTTTCATTAACATCGCCCCACACGGCCAATTCGCCAGCGCCACAAGGGGATCGATATTCCGTGTCATCCGCTCGCCGTCCGTTGCTGACCGCCACCGCCGCGGGCACCCTCCTGGGCGCCCTCTGGTTCGTCCCCTCCGCCAACGCGTCCCAGGACGAACCGGCGAGAACCGAGGTCACACAGCAGGCCAGGGCGACCACCGCCGTGTCCACCGCCGAGTCCTCCCAGACCGGGGACGGCACGCGACTCGCCGACACCGGCAGCTTCGACACCACCCCGTACGTCGTCGGCGGCACCGCCTTCCTCGCGCTCGGTGCCGGATTCGTGGTCTATTCGGTACGTCGGGAACGCCTCGGTTTTTGAATCGACTTGACGCACGTTTGACCAAAACCTCATAGTCCGCACATGAAGAGATCATCGGGGGCTCGTATAGCCGCCACGCTCACCCTGAGCGCGCTGTCGCTCGCCCTCATCACCGGCTGCTCCGACGAGGGCTCGGACGACACCAAGGGCGCCAAGGACTCCAAGGAGTCCGCCGCCGCGTCCTCGGCCCCGGCCGCGAAGGCACTGACCTCCGCCGAGCTGGAGAAGCTGCTGCTCGCCAAGGGCGACGTCAAGGACTACGAGGTCGAGTCGGGCGACGACACCCTCCCCAAGTCCAAGAGCGACGTGAAGACCGACAAGGCCGCGTGCGACCCGCTGGCCTGGGCCACGGCCGCGCTGGCCCCCGGCGACACGAACGCGAACGCCAGCAACACCGTCACCGCCGCGCCCGCCGCGTCGGCCGGCAAGGACGCCGCGGACATCGAGAGCGCCTTCGACGTCAAGATCACGTTCGTCGGCCTGTCCTCCTACGACGCCGACGGCGCCGAGAAGGCCCTCAAGACCCTGTCCGACGGCGTGACGGCCTGCTCCAGCGGCTACGGCCTCAAGGCCGAGGGCGAGAACACCAAGGTCACCAAGGTCGCCACGGCGAAGGCCTCCGGCGCCGGCGACGAGTCGCTGGCGTTCGCCGAGACCGTCGACATGGACGGCGAGGGCACGGCCACCTTCCTCACCGAGGTGGTCCGCAAGGGCAACACCCTGGCCACGTTCTACAGCGTCAACCTGGCCGCCCTGACCGACGGCTCGAAGACCGAGATCCCGGCCGAGCTCGTCACGGCCCAGGTCGCCAAGCTCAAGTAAGCCCGCACAAGGCTGGCATGAGACCCGTATAAGACCCGTACAAGAGAAGGGCCCCGTCATCCGACGGGGCCCTTCTTCTCCGTACGCCCTACTGAAGCGGCCCGGTCACCGACTCCGCCGCCCGCACCAGCTCCCCGCCGCGCACGAACGCGTCCGCCGCCGCCAGATCCGGCGCCAGGAACCGGTCGGGCCCCGGCCCCTGCACCCCGGCCTTCCGCACGGCCTCGATGACCGCCCGCGAGGCCGGTGCCGGCGCCAGCCCCTCGCGCAGCTCGACGGCCCGCGTGGCGGCGTACAGCTCGACGGCGATCACGCGCGTCAGGTTGTCGACGGCGGTCCGCAGCTTGCGCGCCGCGGACCACCCCATGGAGACGTGGTCCTCCTGCATGGCGGAGGAGGGAATGGAGTCGGCGGAGGCGGGCACCGCGAGCCGCTTCATCTCGCTCACCAGCGCGGCCTGCGTGTACTGGGCGATCATGAGCCCGGAGTCCACACCGGCGTCGTCCGCGAGGAACGGCGGCAGCCCGTGCGACCGGTTCTTGTCGAGCAGCCGGTCCGTCCGCCGCTCCGCGATGGACGCGAGGTCGGCGGCGGCGATGGCGAGGAAGTCCAGCACATAGGCGACGGGCGCGCCATGGAAGTTGCCGTTGGACTCGACCCGCCCGTCGGGCAGGACGACGGGATTGTCGACGGCGGAGGCCAGCTCCCGCTCGGCGACGAGCCCCGCGTGCGCCATGGTGTCGCGCCCGGCCCCGGCGACCTGCGGAGCACACCGCACCGAGTACGCGTCCTGGACGCGCGGCGCGTCGTCCTGATGATGCCCGGTGAGCTGCGAACCCTTCAGCACGGCCAGCATGTTGGCGGCACTGGCCCCCTGCCCCGGATGCGGCCGGATGGCATGCAGTTCGGGGGCGAGGACCTTGTCGGTCCCCAGAAGCCCTTCCATCGACAGCGCGGCGGTGATGTCGGCGGACTTGTAGAGCATGTCGAGGTCGGCGAGAGCCATGACCAGCATGCCGAGCATGCCGTCGGTGCCGTTGAGAAGGGCGAGCCCCTCCTTCTCGCGCAGTTCGACGGGGGCGATCCCGTGCTCGGCGAGCAGCTCACCGGCGGGCCGTACGACCCCGTCGGGCCCCTCGGCGTCGCCCTCGCCCATGAGGGTCAGCGCGCAGTGGGACAGGGGCGCGAGGTCGCCGGAGCAGCCGAGGGAGCCGTACTCGTGCACGACCGGGGTGATCCCGGCGTTGAGGACGTCGGCCATGGTCTGCGCGACCTCGGGCCGGACCCCGGTGTGCCCCGAGCAGACGGTCTTGAGCCGCAGGAACATCAGAGCCCGTACGACCTCCCGCTCCACCCGCGGCCCCATGCCGGCGGCGTGCGAACGGACGATGTTGCGCTGCAACTGCGCACGGAGCTCGGTGCTGATGTGCCGGGTCGCCAGGGCGCCGAAGCCGGTGCTCACGCCGTAGACGGGGTCGGGCTTCGCGGCCAGCGCGTCCACGATCTCGCGGGCGGCGGCCAGCGCCGCGACCGCCTCGCCGGAGAGCTCGATCCGGGCGCCGTCGCGCGCCACGGCGAGAACGTCGGACGCGGTCACCCCGGACGTCCCCACCACCACAGTGTGCATATCCATATTCAGGAGCGTACGCACTGAAGACGAAGATGTCACGAGTGGGGTCGGGGTTCACCCCTTACCGTCGCGTACGCCGAAGCGGAGGCCGGGGGCGTACGTCGTTCAGAGCCGGCGTCCCCGGAACCGCCGCCGCTCCGGGCGCTCCTCGTGCGAGGGCGCGTCGGCCAGCCGTACGACGGGATCGTCGGGCCCCTCCCGGCCCGCGACGACCGGCTTGTCCGCGTGCTCGGCCTTGGCGCGGTACTGGGCGGCGTCGGCGAGCCGGAACAGCCGGCGGGCGGAACGTACGGGCCCGATCGGATCCTCGGTCGACGCGACCCCGCAGGCGACCCCGTCCCCCATCTCCAACTCGGCGGCCCGACGGCAGAGTTCGTCAGCGGCCTTCACGACCTCGTCGGCACTGGGCCCCACCGCCAGCAGACAGAACTCGTCACCCCCGAGCCGCGCGGCGAGCGCACCGGGCAGCATGGCCCCGCACAGGGAGAGCACGGACCCGAACCGTTCGAGAAGCCGGTCACCGACAGCATGCCCCTGAGTGTCATTGACCCGCTTGAGCCCATTCAGATCACACACGACGAGACTGACGACCACCCCTTCCCGCTTGTGCCTCTCGACCGCCTCATCAAGGCGTACGTCGACGGCGCGGCGGTTGGCGAGACCGGTCAGCGCGTCGGTGAACGCCAGCCGTCTCGCCTCCTCCAACCGCTCGGTCTGCGCGATCCCGGCGGCGACGACGGAGGCGAGGACGGTGGCGAAGTCGGCGTCGGCACGGTCGAAGACGGGCGCCTTGGCGGGGCGGGCGACGTACAGCTCGCCCCAGGCGCGCCCGTTGAGGACGATGGGCGCGACGACGCAACACCCGCGGCCTCTCCTGCGGAGGGCGGCGACGCGCTGGTGAACGTACCCGGGTCTACGACCGGCGGCCGGGCCCTCCGCCGTCTCCACCCAGGCGTTGGGCTCACCGCCGCCGGCCCAGCGCTCGTGCAGGAACTCGGTGATCTCGGGGAACTGATGGACGGGGTAGGCCTCGGCATCGGGGAACTCTTCTTCGTCAGCCGCCCGCTCCCCGACATTGACAAGCACCCTGAGCCGCCCGAGCTCCCGCTCCCACACGGACAGCGCGGCGAAACTCCCGTCCAGCGCCCGGCACGCCCCGCTCGCCGCGGCCCGCCACGCCTCACGTGAACCGTGGGCTGCGGCCATGCCCTGCGCCAACGCGACGACGGCCGCGAGCCGCTTGTCCTCACCCATCACTCCAGGTTAGGGAGGTTTCGGACGAACGGGGACATTGATGCGCCGAACAGGTGTTGGGGGGCGGTGGATTGCCGGGTGAGCGGGGGAGGGGTGGGGGCGGGTTGCGGTTCGTGGCGGGGTGCGGCGAGGTGGGGGCTGGTCGCGCAGTTCCCCGCGCCCCTGGGTGGGTCCACCCGCGCCGGCTCGGCTCACTCCCCGGGCCACTCAGGTGTCCGCTTCTCGTTGAACGCCCGTACCCCCTCCGCCCGGTCCCCCGAGAACGCCACCGACCTCCAAGCCGCGTCCTCGACCTCCAGCCCAGCCCGAAGATCCAGCCCGTACCCCACCCGCAACGCCTTCTTCGCCGCCCGCAACCCCACCGGAGAGTTCGCGGCGATCCGCGCCCCCAACCCCAGCGCCTCCTCCCGGTCCCGCCCCTCCTCCACCAGCACATCCACAAGACCCAACTCCCGAGCCTCCCCCGCCTCCACCCGCCGCGCGGTGAAGATCAGCTCCGCCGCCCGAGCGGCCCCCACCCGCCGAGGCAGCAACTGCGTCCCCCCACCCCCCGGAATCACCCCGACCGACACCTCCGGCAACCCCACCACCGCCGTACGGTCGGCCACGATCACGTCACACGACAGGGCGAGCTCAAAGCCGCCCCCCAACGCGAACCCATGCACCGCGGCGACGGTAGGCACCGGCAGCTCCAGCACCCCCGTGTACGCCCCCCGAGCCACCGGACGCTGCCGCACCAGATCCGCGTCACTGAAGGAGTTCCGCTCCTTGAGATCTGCCCCCACACAGAACGCCCGCTCATGCGTGGACGTCAGCACAACGACCCGTACGTCCTTGTCGGCCCCCAGCGCCGCACAGGCCGCCCCCAACGACCGAGCCATCTCCGTCGACACGGCGTTCATGGCCTTCGGCCGGTCGAGGGCGAGCTCCGCGACGTACCCGTGCCGCCGCACCAGCACGAACTCCCCGTACCGCTCGTCCTCGCTCATGACACCCTCCAGTTAACGCGGGTTAACACCATCCGCCCCGATCATCGCAGCACGGCCCGAAAGGCGAAAGGCCGAACCGGACCGCCCCCCGATTCCCACCCCCCGATTCCCACCTCCCGGTTCCCGCATCCCCGCCCGACTCCCCGTTCGGGTGACATCCCGCCCAACTCGGGTCCCACCGCCCACAGGAGCGCATAGCGTGCGCTCCGCCACGGCGCACCGGGGGCGCGAGCGCAGGGGGAGGGAGCGCGATGACGACGATGACGGACACCGCACCAAGGGTGGAGCAAGCCATCACCGAGGTTCCCGAGCCGGTACCGCCACGCCTCTTCACCGCCCCCCGCGGCCGGCACCGCCGCCCCCGCCCCCGCAAGGTCCTGCTCGCGGCCGGCGGCCTCGCCCTGGCCGCCGGCGCCCTGAGCCTCGTACGACTGGCCTCGGAGCCGGGCCTCGGCGGCGGTCTCGGCACCGGTACCACGGAGGCGGAACCCCGCCTGGACCTGGACGACCCCGGCACGGACCGGGCGACCAACGCCGCCGCGACGATCGGCTCGGTACCGAAGGTGAGCCCGTCGGCGACCTCAGCGATGGGCGGGGTGAGCGCGACCCCGACGGCGGGCAGCACCCTCGTACCCCTGCCGTCCCCGACGACCGTCCTGCCGGCGCCGCCGACCGGTAGGACTCCTGTGCCCGTCGCCACGACGATCCCCGAGGCACCGAACACACCTGCGCCCGCGACCACACCCCCCGCACCGGCGACGAGCAGCGCGGCCCCGCAGCCGGCCCCCACTCCCGCACCGAGTCAGACCACGAACGCCCCGGCGCCGAATCAGCCTGGGGGTGTGTGCGTGCCCGTCATCGGGCTGTGCGTGGGACCGCTGGGTGCCCGCTAGACCCGGCTACGGCGTGCTGCTGCCGCCGCCGGACCGGCGCGTCAACAGCCACGGCTCGACGACCCCCAGCCCACGCACCGGCCGCTGCCACATCGGCTGGAGCGCGAAGCGGTACGTCGGCGGCTCCTCGCCCTCCTTCTCGGCGGCGGCCGCGGCCTCGGCGGCCTCCGCCTCGGAGGCGGGGGCCTCGGTGGTGCGGATCAGTTCCTCCGCGAAGGCGCTGTCGACGAGGACGGCGTCGCGGGGAGCTATCGAGGTGAGCCGGGAGGCGAGGTTCACGGTGGTCCCGAAGACATCGCCCATACGGGTGGTGACCGTGCCGAAGGCGATGCCGACGCGCAGCTCGGGCATGGTCTCGTCGTTCGCCATGGTCTCGATGAGCCGGAGCGCGATCTCGGCGGCGACGCCGGCGTCGTCGGCGGCGTAGAGCACTTCGTCGCCGAGGGTCTTGATGAGCCGCCCGCCGTGCGCGGCGACGAGGTCGGCGGCGGTGGTCTCGAAGGCCTCGACGAGCTCGCCGAGCTCTTCCTCCTCCATCCGCCGGGTGAGCCGCGTGAAGCCGACGAGATCGGCGAACCCGACAGCGAGCCGCCGATCGACCATCTCCTCGTCGTCGGCGGCCTGCACGACCCGCCCGGCGGAGGCGGCGAGCTGCCGCCGCCACACGTAGACGAGGAACTCCTCCAGCTCGGGCAGGAGCAGCTCGATGATCGGGTACGTCACCTCGGTACGGGTCATGCCGGGCTCGGGCGGCTCGGTGAGCCCCTCGAGGAAGGAGTCGATCTGCCACTCGGCAAGGCGGGCGGTGGTCTGCCCGGTGGACCGGGCCACCTGCACGGCCATGGCCTCGCTCAGCAGCCCCGCCTCGACGAGACCGGCGAGCCGCCGCAGCGCGAGCACGTCCGCCTCGGTGAACGCCTTGGCCTGTCCGACGTCCGCGAAGCCCATGGCCCGCCAGAACCGGGTGGCGAGTTCCATGGACACCCCGGCCGTACGGGCCGCCTGAAAGGGCGTGTACCGCCGCTCGGCACCGAGGATGAGCTGTTCGAGGCGCACGGCGAGCGGGTGCTCGCCGGGTTCGGCGGACTGCGGGTCCATGTCGGATCCCGTGTCGTCGACGGTCACGCCTGCTGCCCTTCCGATCTGCCACGGTCAGGTATCGACCGGCCTTCACTTTACGGCAGGTGTGCCGTAGCTCACTCCGGGGGGACTGCCGTCCCCCATCCCCCACCCACCCGCTGACGACAGAGCTTCTCGACACCGGCCCAGGTAATCCCAGCCCGCCCGGCGTCCGAGGCCGAGGTCTCACCGTCCCGATCCCCCACCCACCCGCTGGGGGCTGAGCTTCTCGCTGCCGGCCCAGGTAATTCCAGCCCGTCCGGCACCCGAGGACGAGGTTTTGCCGTCCCGATCCCCCACCCACCCGCTGGGGGCTGAGCTTCTCGACGCCGGCCCAGGTATCTCAGCCCGTCCGGCGTTTGAGGACGAGGCCCCTTCAGGGCCGAAAAGGCGGGGTCTGGGGGCGCAGCCCCCAGGGACCCGGGGTCGAAGGGGCAGCGCCCCTGGTGGGGGTCCCCTCTCTGGGGGAGGGACGGGTAGGGGCGGCGGGGGCGAGAAAAGCAGCTACGCGGGCCGCAGGTGCACGATGTCCCCGGCCCCCACCGGCTCCTGCACCCCCTCCCCCGTAGCGATCACAAGCCGCCCGTCACCATCCACCGCCACCGCCTCCCCCGTGATCGACCGATCCCCCGGCAACTCGGCCCGCACCACCCGCCCCAACGTCGCGCACCCCGCCGCATACGTCTCCTGAAGCCCACTGACCCCCGGATCACCCCCCGCCGACCGCCACCGCCCGTACCACTCCTCCAACGACCGCAGCACAGCCCGCAACAACGGATCCCGATCCGTGGTGATCGCCCCGGCCAGCACCAACGACCCCGCCTGAGGCACAGGAAGCTCGTCCTCACGCAGCGTGACGTTGATCCCGACCCCCACCACGACCCCGTCCTCACCGGCCCGCTCGGCAAGGATCCCGCCGGCTTTACGCTCTTCCCCACCCACAGTGACCAGCAGGTCATTGGGCCACTTGAGTGCCGTATCGATACCGGCGGCCCGCGACAGCCCCGTAGCGACAGCCACCCCGGTCAGCAACGGCAACCACCCCCACCGAGCCACCGGCACATCAGAGGGCTTGAGCAGCACGGAGAAGAAGAGCCCGGACCGAGCCGGCGCCGTCCATTGCCGGTCGAGCCGCCCCCGCCCGGCGGTCTGCTCCTCGGCGACGAGCACCGCGCCTTCCCCCGCAGCCCCCTTAACGGCAAGCCCCACCAGATCGTTGTTGGTGGACCCGGTCCGCTGCACGACCTCCACCTCACGCCACAACCCCCCGTCCCGCACCAGCCCCCGCCGCAACGCGGCAGCACTGAGCGGCGGACGATCGAGGTCGGACCAACGACTGTCGTCTGAAGCATCTCTCGGCGTCATGCAAGCCACCCTAGGCTTGAATCCTCCCCTCCCCGAATGGAGGGGATTCCTGGCTCAGGCAGCCACTCGGGGCGGCGCCCCGGGCGGTCTTATGCCCTCGACACCAGCCGGGTTGAGACCAGCCCGGATGAGCATCACCTGCGCGGAGTTCTTGTCCCGTGGGCTCGCTCTTCCGCAGGCGGTGCAGTTGTAGGTGCGCATCCCCAGCGGCAGTGCGTGCTTGGCTCTCGCTCCGCACTGCGCGCAGTCCATCGTGGTGTGCGCGGGGTGGACCAGGTGCACGATCCTGCCGTGCTTACGGGCCATCTCGATCAAGGCCCGCTTGGGTGGCGCCGATGGCGGCGTCAGCGGCGCCCTTCTTCGGCTTACGGCGGGCCATCATCCGGTCGTACCGGGTCAGCTTCTGCTGGGCCTTCCTGCCATGCTCAGCATGTGGGAGGTCATGGACGTCGCTGGTGGTGGTCGCCGTCTCCCGCACGCCCCAGTCAACGCCGAGCACCGCGCCGGTGGCGGGCAGCGGCTCGACAACAGCGGGAACGACAAAGCTGACGTACCAATGGCCGATGCCATCCTGGTAGACGCGGACGCTGGACGGAGCCGCGGGCAGTTCCCGCGACCACACCACAGTCAGGGCAATCTCGCCGGTCAGATGCAGCGTGCCGTCCTTCAACCGGAAGCCTTGCCGGGTGTAGTTGAGGGTGGGCAGTGCCTCACGCTTCGTCTTCCACCTGGGCATCCCGGCCCTGCGTGCCGGGGGCAGCCGGTCCTTGATGTCCTTGTGGGCCTTGGCGCGGGACTTGCCGAAGTCGCGGATGATCTGCTGCTGCGGCATCGAGGAGCCCTCGCGCAGCCATGGGGTCGCCTTGCGCGCTTGGGTCAGCATCTTGTCGAACTGCGCCGGTCCGCACGTCAGCCTCTCTCCGACGGCCTTGTTGTGCAGGTGGACGGCCTTGGACTTGGCCACGCATGCGTTCCACACCCACCGACACCGGTCCCACTCCGCTACCAGGGCTGAGCGAGCCGTGGAGGACACCCGAAGCCGGAACGTGTACCGGGCATGCACCACTGCTCCGGTCTCCGCCACCGCGCTGTCACCCCCCGCCCTCGTTATGCTTCCCGCCGAGCAGCCCCGCGGCCAGTTGGGCCGGACAGATCCCGATTGGCCCCTGATGCGGGAGGTGGTCTTCATCTCACAGACCTGGTGGTGTTGGTCTCAGAACACATCGCCCCGCCTGCCGTTTCGCAGGCCCCCCACTACTCTACGGATGAGTAACCGTCCCCCCTTTTGAGCAGGCAGGGAGCCGCATCGCGATGTCCGAGCCGGAAGAGATCGACATCCACACCACCGCGGGCAAGCTCGCGGATCTCCAGCGTCGTATCGACGAGGCGACGCACGCCGGCTCCGCACGTGCAGTGGAGAAGCAGCACGCCAAGGGCAAGTTGACGGCCCGTGAGCGGATCGAGCTGCTCCTTGACGAGGGGTCGTTCGTCGAGCTGGACGAGTTCGCACGGCATCGCTCCACCAACTTCGGGCTGGAGAAGAACCGGCCGTACGGGGACGGGGTCGTCACCGGGTACGGGACCGTCGACGGGCGTCCGGTCGCGGTGTTCTCGCAGGACTTCACCGTCTTCGGCGGCGCCCTTGGCGAGGTCTACGGGCAGAAGATCGTCAAGGTGATGGACTTCGCGCTGAAGACCGGCTGTCCGGTCATCGGGATCAATGACTCCGGTGGGGCCAGGATCCAGGAGGGCGTCGCCTCCCTCGGTGCGTACGGCGAGATCTTCCGCCGCAACACCCACGCCTCCGGGGTCATCCCGCAGATCAGCCTGGTCGTGGGACCCTGCGCGGGCGGTGCCGTGTACTCGCCCGCGATCACCGACTTCACGGTCATGGTCGACCAGACCTCGCACATGTTCATCACCGGCCCTGACGTCATCAAGACGGTCACCGGTGAGGACGTCGGCTTCGAGGAGCTGGGCGGGGCCAGGACCCACAACTCCACCTCCGGCGTGGCGCATCACATGGCCGGGGACGAGAAGGACGCCATCGAGTACGTCAAGCAGCTGCTGTCGTACCTGCCGTCCAACAACCTCTCCGAGGCGCCGGTGTTCCCGGAGGAGGCGGACCTCGACCTCACGGACGAGGACCGCGAGCTGGACACGCTCGTCCCGGACAGCGCGAACCAGCCGTACGACATGCACACGGTGATCGAACACATCCTGGACGACGCCGAGTTCTTCGAGACGCAGGCCCTGTTCGCGCCGAACATCCTCACCGGTTTCGGCCGCGTCGAGGGCCAGCCCGTCGGCATCGTCGCCAACCAGCCGATGCAGTTCGCCGGTTGCCTCGACATCACCGCGTCGGAGAAGGCGGCCCGCTTCGTCCGCACCTGCGACGCCTTCAACATCCCCGTCATCACCTTCGTCGACGTCCCCGGCTTCCTGCCCGGCGTCGACCAGGAGCACGACGGCATCATCCGCCGCGGCGCCAAGCTGATCTACGCCTACGCCGAGGCCACCGTCCCCCTCATCACCGTCATCACCCGCAAGGCCTTCGGCGGCGCCTACGACGTCATGGGCTCCAAGCACCTCGGCGCCGACATCAACCTCGCCTGGCCGACCGCCCAGATCGCCGTCATGGGCGCCCAGGGCGCGGTCAACATCCTGCACCGCCGCACGATCGCCGAGGCGGAGGCCAACGGGGAGGACCTGGAGGCCGTGCGCGCCCGGCTGATCCGGGAGTACGAGGACACCCTCCTCAACCCCTACATCGCCGCCGAGCGCGGGTACATCGACTCGGTGATCATGCCGTCGGACACCCGCCGCCATGTCGTACGGGGTCTGCGCCAGCTCCGTACCAAGCGGGAGTCCCTGCCCCCCAAGAAGCACGGCAACATCCCCCTGTAAGGAGACGCTGTGACGATCAGAGTCGTACGGGGCAACCCCACCCCCGAGGAGCTCGCCGCCGCCCTGGCAGTGGTCCGAGCCCGCGCCGCGGCGGCAGCCTCCACCCCGCCCGGCGCCCCCCAGCAGCGGGACGGGTGGTCGGACCCGTCCCGCATCGCAGTACGCCGCCTGCCACAGCCGGGGCCAAGCACATGGGCCCGCACTTACTGGCCGAGCTAGCCGGAGCGCCCCGAAAGGGGCGCGGGGAACTGCGCGACCAGCCACAGCGGACCCGCAGTCACAAGCGGCCTTGCAAGCGCAGCGCCGTCGCTTCGGCCATCACCGCGTACCCCTGATCATTGGGGTGCAGGTGATCGCCGAAGTCATACGCCGCCCGCAGCCGGTCCGGATCCCCCGGATCGGCCATCACCCGTTGCAGATCCACTACGGCGTCGTACTCCCCCGAGCAGCGAATCCACTCGTTGACCTCATGACTCACCTTCGCCGCATGCTCCCCCCAGTGGTCCGACCCCCCGAACGGCAGCAGGGTGCAGCCGATGACCTTCACCCCCCGCCCCCGCGCCTGTCGTATCAACTCCCGGTATCCGGCGATGAGTTCATCCGCCTCCACCACCGGCGCCGGCTTGTACGTCGGCTGCTCGTCCGTCTCGCTGAACCCAATGTCGTTGAGCCCGAGCAACACGACCAGCGTGTCCACGCCGGGCCGCTCCAGCACATCCCGCCGCAGCCGGTGAACCCCCTTCTCCCCGTACCACGCGGAGTCGTTGAGCAGCAGGTTCCCGCCGATCCCGGCGTTCAGCACGGGCCGCCCGGTCAGCTCGGCCAGCACGTCCGACCACCGCCGGTCCGCGCCCACCGTGGAGCCGAACCCGTCCGTGAGGGAGTCCCCGAACAGCGCGATCCCGTCCGTGCGGCCCGCGTCCACCTCCACGGCGCTCAGGAAGTACCAGGACTCGCTCACCGCGTCGAACCCTTCCCCGCCCGTGCACGCCAGCAGGTCCCCCTCCCCCCGCCAACTGCTCGTGAACGCCTGGGCATGGAAGGTCGCGGGCCCGGTCGCCGCGTCGAAGTAGAGCGTGACCGTCACCGACTCCCCCGCCGAGACGGCGAGGTGGGCGGCGTCGCTGACGACCTCCCCGCGCGCCGGAACCTCGGCCGACCACTCACTCCCGAAGGTGAGGCTCACCGGCGACCCCGAGGCCATCACGCTCGCGCCCGCGACCCGCAGCGCCGACGTCCCGTACGCGTTGGACAGCCGTATCCGCACCCTCCCGCCGCCTCCGCTCAGCCGGACGACCTGGCGCAGCGACTGCCGCCAGAAGCCCTCCCGAGACCAGTTGGGGGTGAATCCCTCGCTCGGGAGCTGGGGAGACGCGGTCCAGACGGTGGTGAACATGGCAGCACACCCTTCTCAGCGGGACTTCAGGCAGGACTTCCGAACGGGATCCCTAAACGGGAACACAGTTCCTTTAGCTGCCCACAGGCTAACGGAACTCCAGACCCTTTTGTTGAAGTTGAGTACGCGTACTCAGGCGCCGCCCGAGGTCACCCCCGCACCCTGGAGCCATGCTGTGGTCCGACCCCGAGAACGAACCGCCCGAGGAACTGCGCGACATGCAGAACATGCTGCGGAGACTGGGGCTGTTCCTGGCGTTGGCCATGGTGCTCGCGATGATCGTGCTCGGCGTCGGCTGACGACCGCCGATACCCTGGCCCCATGACCCGACAGCCGCACCGCCGACTCGTGCTCGCCTCCCAGTCCCCCGCCCGGCTGGGCCTGTTGCGGCAGGCCGGACTGGCCCCCGAGGTGATCGTGAGCGGGGTCGACGAGGATGCCGTCAGCGCCCCCACCCCCGCCGATCTGGCACTCGCCCTGGCCGAGGCGAAGGCCTCCGTCGTGTCGGCGAAGCCCGAGGTGAAGGGCGCGCTGGTGATCGGCTGCGACTCGGTCCTCGACCTGGACGGCGAGGCGCTGGGCAAGCCGGCCGATCCGGAGGAGGCCACGGCCCGCTGGAAGGCGATGCGCGGCCGCGCGGGCACGCTGCAGACGGGGCACTGCGTCTGGGACACCGTCAGCGGACGGCATGTCTCCGCCGTCGCCTCCACGGTCGTCCGCTTCGGTGAGCCGACCGACGCGGAGATCGCGGCGTACGTCGCCTCCGGCGAACCCCTTTACGTCGCCGGGGCGTTCACCCTGGACGGCCGCTCGGCCCCGTTCATCGAGGGCATCGACGGCGACCACGGCAATGTGATCGGCATCAGCCTGCCCCTCGTACGGAAGCTGCTGGCCGAACTGGGCGTCGGTATCACGGAGTTGTGGGCGCCGGCGGAGGCGTGACGGGGCTCCCGCCGTTCTCCTTGGAACTCCCGCCGTTCTCCTTGGGCCCCTCGGGGTCCTTGGACGTCGGCACCGCGTCGGCCGGCTCCGCCGGACTGTCGTACGTCATCAACAGCAGCACTATCAGCGTCAGCACGACGACCATGAACAGGAACTCGGACCACCCCAGCAGCCCCCACGCGAACGCGCCCAGCAGGGCGTGCACCACCGCGGCGCTGATCAGCAGGATGCGGCCGAGGCCGGCCGGCGGGCGGTTGCGCAGGGCCACGAGCAGGGCGACCAGGCCGCACAGGGCGAAGTAGAGGCCGAAGACGACCCCGCCGATCTTCGACGAGATCGACATCGCGTCGGGGTCCAGGCCGGCCAGCGACATGTCCTGGCGGTCGACGACGACGCCCAGGAACCAGTTCACCGCCGCGATGCCGAGCGCCTCGACGAAGAGCACGACCGCAACGACCCACGCCACCGGTCTGCGCACCACCGGTCCCCACCCACTCTCAAGCTGAACCCTTGTTACCCCAAGTACGTTCGATACACCGTGAACGCTACTAACGGGTAAACCCCGGGACAAGGGTTCGACCGCTAGCAAAGAATCGTTGGGCCATTCGTAGGGACTCCACAAAGAAACGGAGTGGTCCGCAGCACGCTCTCACAGAGACCTTGACCACAGAGGGGGGCTAGGGTTTTCGGGAGGAGTCCTGCGTACCGAGGTGCGACAAGGGATTTCGCGGGTCGAGCGAGCCTCGAATCACGCTCCGTGTGGGCAAGCTCACCACTGGGGACGGGTCGAAGTGCCGTGTCGGCAGTCCCTAAACTCGGCTTGTTTCAAGGAGGGAGCCTCAATCGTGCGCAAGGTGCTCATCGCCAACCGTGGCGAAATCGCTGTCCGCGTGGCCCGGGCCTGCCGGGATGCCGGCATCGCGAGCGTGGCCGTCTACGCCGACCCGGATCGGGACGCTCTGCATGTCCGCGCCGCGGATGAGGCGTTCGCCCTGGGTGGTGACACCCCGGCGACGAGCTACCTGGACATCGAGAAGGTCCTGAACGCGGCGCGCGAGTCGGGTGCCGACGCCATCCATCCGGGCTACGGCTTCCTGTCGGAGAACGCCGACTTCGCCCAGGCGGTCCTGGACGCGGGTCTGATCTGGATCGGCCCGCCGCCGCAGGCCATCCGCGACCTCGGTGACAAGGTCGCCGCCCGGCACATCGCGCAGCGCGCCGGTGCCCCGCTGGTCGCCGGTACGCCGGACCCGGTGAGCGGTGCCGAGGAGGTCGTCGCCTTCGCCGAGGAGCACGGCCTGCCGATCGCCATCAAGGCCGCCTTCGGTGGCGGTGGCCGTGGTCTGAAGGTCGCCCGCACCCTCGAAGAGGTGCCGGAGCTCTACGAGTCGGCGGTCCGTGAGGCCGTCGCCGCGTTCGGTCGCGGTGAGTGCTTCGTCGAGCGTTACCTGGACAAGCCGCGGCATGTGGAGACGCAGTGCCTGGCCGACAGCCACGGCAATGTGGTGGTCGTGTCGACGCGTGACTGCTCGCTCCAGCGCCGCCACCAGAAGCTGGTCGAGGAGGCCCCCGCGCCCTTCCTCTCCGAGGCCCAGGTCGCCGAGCTGTACTCCTCCTCGAAGGCCATCCTCAAGGAGGCCGGCTACGTCGGCGCCGGCACGGTCGAGTTCCTGGTCGGCCTGGACGGCACGATCTCCTTCCTGGAGGTCAACACCCGTCTCCAGGTGGAGCACCCGGTCACCGAGGAGGTCGCCGGCATCGACCTCGTGCGCGAGATGTTCCGTATCGCCGACGGCGAGGCGCTCGGCTACGGCGACCCCGAACTGCGCGGCCACTCCTTCGAGTTCCGCATCAACGGCGAGGACCCGGGCCGCAACTTCCTCCCGGCCCCCGGCACGGTCACCACGTTCGACGCCCCGTCAGGGCCGGGTGTCCGGCTGGACGCCGGTGTCGAGTCCGGTTCGGTCATCGGCCCGGCGTGGGACTCCCTGCTGGCCAAGCTGATCGTCACCGGCGCCACCCGCGAGCAGGCCCTCCAGCGTGCCGCGCGTGCCCTGGAGGAGTTCCAGGTCGAGGGCATGGCGACGGCCATCCCGTTCCACCGCGCGGTCGTCAAGGACCCGGCGTTCGCCCCGGAGTTGACCGGCAGTGAGGACCCCTTCACGGTCCACACCCGCTGGATCGAGACCGAGTTCGTCAACGAGATCAAGCCCTTCGCGGCCGCCGCGGACACGGAGACGGACGAGGAGCCGGGCCGCGAGACGGTCGTCGTCGAGGTCGGCGGCAAGCGCCTTGAGGTCTCCCTCCCGGTCTCCCTCGGCATGTCGCTGGCCCGCACCGGCCTCGCCGCCGGCGCCAAGCCGAAGCGCCGCGCCGCCAAGAAGTCCGGCCCCGTCGCCTCCGGCGACACCCTCGCCTCCCCGATGCAGGGCACGATCGTCAAGATCGCCGTCGAGGAGGGCCAGGAGGTCAAGGAGGGCGACCTGGTCGTCGTCCTGGAGGCCATGAAGATGGAGCAGCCCCTCAACGCGCACAAGGCCGGCACCATCAAGGGCCTGTCCGCGGAGGTCGGCGCGTCGATCACGTCGGGCGCGGCGATCTGCGAGATCAAGGACTGATCAGCGGTCCCGAGAAGGCCGTACGACATCCCGGAGCGCCCGGCGGACTGGAGCAGTCAGTCCGCCGGGCGCTCCGCCTTTCCCCCGAGGTGATGGTCTACGAGGTGCTGCGGACCCATCCCGTGCCGTGCCGGACGAAGGCGAGGGCTGCGTAGCCGAAGGGCACGGCGAGCATCACGAACGACAGGACGGTCAGCGGTTCGATGCCGCCCGCGTAGCCGGCGACGTTGAACGGCATGGCCAGGATCAGCAGCCAGGCGGCCCACACCGGCACGGCCCGGCCGCGCAGCAGCGCGACGCCCAGCAGGATGGCGCCGATGACGTGCGCGGCGACGAAGTAGAGGATCGGCACACCCACCACGAGCAGGTCGTTGGTGCCCTTCCCGACCTTCGCCAGGGTGTCGACGTCGACACCCTTGTCGAGCGCGCCGAGGGCGACGGTGTCCAGCGACGGGGTCGCGGTGATCGCGAGCAGCCCGGTGCCGAAGAGGACCGAGCCCCACAGGCCGAGCTTGGCGGACCGCGCGGTGGCCAGCAGTCCGACGGCGATCAGACCCGGGGCCAGGACGACGGTCCCGACGGTCCACAGCCACACGGACGCCTCCGTGGCGCCCTGGTGGGCGGCGATGACCCGGGCGATCTCGTCGGCGTCGGCATTGGTGTCGTACGGACTGATCAGAAACGCCGCCGCGAGCAGCAGCGGCCCCAGCACGGCCGCGAGCCCCGCGAGCCACCGCGCGGTCCCGGCGGGCGCCGCCTCGGTGGTGGTGGGCGGGTGTGACGACGTAGTGGCCATGAGAGTCCCCCTGAGGTCGCGTCTTGCGGAGCGCCTCAGGCCAGTGAACCGAGCGGACCCGGCTGATGACCACACGTCAATTCTGGGGGTTGCCGGGGCCGGGCTCAGTCGGCCAGCAGTCCCAGGTCCCGCCCCCTGCGCAGCAGCGCCGCCGTGTGTCCGGCCTCCAACTTGCGGTGCAGGGCTGCGATATAGCCCCGCACAGTGGCCGGCGACAGCCCCATCAAGCGGGCCGTCTCGGTCGCCGTACGCCCGTGGTCGAGGTGACGGAGGGTCCGGTACTCCTGCTCGGTGATCCCGAACAGCCGGGCGACGGCGCGCCCTTGGGCGAGATCGCGGAGCAGGATCAGTACGGGCAGTCCGGCGGTGGCCGGCGGAATGTGCCGGACCTCGACATCGCGGGCGGTGAAGTCCCCGATTCCGAGACGGGGATCGTCGCGCACGAGGGCCAACAGGTGGGCGGCCACGGCGTTGAGCGGTTCGGGCCGGCCGCTCTCCCCGACCGCCGCGACCCCGCGCCCCTGACCCCCGACCAGCTCAAGGGCGGCGGCACAGAGCGCGAGGAGCCGCTGCCGCTCGGCCAGCCGCCGTTCCACGGCCGCCAGTTGAACTTGAGCGAACCCCAGCAGATCCCGGTCCTCCTCGGTGAAGTCGGCACCGGCGCGCACGAGCGCGTACCCCTCGACGGCCCCGCCCGCCGCCCCCGCCGAGGCCACGAGATGCCGGCGCAGCCCGAAGGGCCGGAAGTCCAGGTTGTAGCAGTGGGTGCGCTGCCACTGCCGGTCCCCGGCGACATCGCTGACCCGCCAGGCCTCGGTCGTGGGCGTCTCCAGCATGATCTCGGTGAGCGGGTGGTCCAGCGGATGGTCGTAGATCACCATCGGGTCCGCGTGGAAGGAGTCCTCGGGCAGCGACAGCGCGGACACCCCGCTCCCGTCCACCGAGAGCCGGTACGCCTGCCCCGCGTCGCACGGGACCATGTCCATCAGCGCGGACAGCGCCCGCACCCTCAGTTCCTGCGCGGTGGCGGCCTCTTCGAGGTCGCTCGCGAGCATCAGCACGCGCCGCGCGTCCGTCACACTGATCTCCATGTGCACTCCCGGCGCTGCTCTCGCCTGAGAACCATGAGAAGTCATGAGATGTACGGGAAAGCCCGGGAAAGGCTGCCCCGAGTAGAAGGTACGGCTTCCAGCCACCGCGGGCAGCCCAGTCTCACATCTTGCGATGGCATCCTTGGAGCACATCGGGGGCGTGAGAGAAAGCAGGTGGGAGCGATGGGAAACGGTGAGGCCACGGCGACACCAGCGCCGGCACGACCCATGCGCGCCGACGCCCGCCGCAACTACGAGCGCCTCCTCACCGAGGCCCGCACCGCCTTCGCCGCCCACGGCGCGGAGGCGTCCCTGGAGGACGTGGCCCGCCGCGCGGGCGTAGGCATCGGCACCCTCTACCGCCACTTCCCCAACCGCAACGCCCTGCTCAGCGCGGTCTTCGAGGACGCGGTGGCGGGCCTTCTGGCCCGGTCCCGAGAACTCCTGACGGACCCGAACCCCTGCGTGGCCCTGGTGACCTGGCTCCGCGAGATGGTCGCCCAGGCGAGCGAGTACCGCGGCTTGGCAAGGGCGTTGATGTCGGTCTCGACGGACAACACCTCGGCGCTGGCCCGGTGCAGCGACCCGATCAGGGAGGCGGGCGGCGCATTGCTGACACGCGCTCAGGAGTCGGGCGCGGTACGCAAGGACGTGGAGATCGGCGACCTACTACAACTCACCCACGCCATCGCACTGGCGGCGGAGGAGACGCCGACAGACCCGGACTTGGCCGACAGATTGCTACGACTGACGCTACGGGGACTTACCTAGGGGCGCGGGGAACTGCGCGACCAGCCACACACAACCGGCACTCGCGCAGCAACAAGAACCCCCACGACGAATAGGCGACAAGCCCTAACGCCGCCGCATATCAGCAACCCGCGCCGCAGCCCTCTGCTCCGACCCCGCCCCCGGCTCACTCAGAACCGACGTCGCCCTGAGTCCCGTACCGGGCACCCCGCGCCTCGGCCCCGGGAGGGACACGTCTCGGCGGGGTTGACGCGGGGGGACGGCGGAATCACCCCCCGAAGCCCCGGCCACAGCGATCTGCACACCCTGATCGGCCAGCGCCTGCAACTCCGTACCCGCACGATCGTCATGCGAGGGCGGCTCATCGGTCACCAGCCGGGTGATCACATCCGTCGGCACGGTCTGGAACATGGTGTCCGTACCGAGCTTGGTGTGATCGGCGAGCACGACGACCTCCGCCGCGGCCTGCACCAACGCCCGGTCGACGGACGCCGACAGCATGTTGGACGTGGAGAGCCCGCGCTCGGCGGTGAGGCCGCTGCCGGAGAGGAAGGCCCGCGACACCCGCAGCCCCTGGAGGGACTGCTCCGCACCGGAGCCGACCAGCGCGTAGTTGGAGCCCCGCAGTGTGCCGCCGGTCATCACGACTTCCACCCGGTTGGCATGGGCCAACGCCTGAGCCACCAACAGGGAGTTGGTGACGACGGTCAGCCCGGGTACGCGAGCGAGCCGGCGGGCCAGCTCCTGTGTCGTCGTACCCGCCCCGACCACGATCGCTTCGCCCTCTTCGACGAAGTTCGCGGCGAGGTCGGCGATGGCCGTCTTCTCGGCGGTCGCGAGATGTGACTTCTGCGGAAAGCCGGACTCCCGCGTAAACCCGCCCGGCAATACCGCACCGCCATGTCGGCGGTCGAGGAGTCCTTCTGCCTCCAGTGCGCGCACGTCCCGCCGTACGGTCACTTCGGAGGTCTGGACGACGCGGGCGAGCTCACGGAGCGACACGGCCCCGTTCGCTCGCACCATTTCGAGGATCAATTGGCGACGTTCTGCAGCGAACACGAAACTGACAGTAACCCCAACGACCGTCTGCTTTCAGCAGTATGCGCCGAATAACAGAAGTTGTTCGCACAGAAGAGCCGTAAGTGGTATAGAGCCTACGCCCGGTGCCTATGCCGCACGAATGGTCGACAACTCCCCGTGACCAGCGGGGAATCGGTTTCGGCCGCCCGGCAAGCCCTAGCTTTCGCCGGTCTCTTTACGGGTGTGGAGCTGACGCGCGACCTCCGCGATCGACCCCGAAAGGGACGGGTACACGGTGAACGCGTTCGCGATCTGTTCGACGGTCAGGTTGTTGTCGACGGCGATCGAGATCGGATGGATCAGTTCCGAAGCGCGCGGCGCGACGACCACACCGCCGACGACGATGCCGGTGCCGGGACGGCAGAAGATCTTGACGAAGCCGTCGCGGATGCCCTGCATCTTCGCGCGGGGGTTCCGCAGGAGCGGCAGCTTGACGACCCGCGCGTCGATCTTGCCCGCGTCCACGTCGGCCTGCGTGTAGCCGACGGTGGCGATCTCGGGGTCGGTGAAGACGTTCGACGAGACGGTCTTCAGGTTCAGCGGGGCCACCGCGTCGCCCAGGAAGTGGTACATGGCGATACGGCCCTGCATGGCGGCCACGGACGCGAGCGCGAAGACGCCGGTCACGTCACCGGCGGCGTAGACGCCGGGAGCCGTCGTACGGGACACCTTGTCGGTCCAGATGTGCCCGGACTCGCGCACCCTGACCCCGGCCTCCTCAAGACCGAGACCGGCGCTGTTGGGGATGGCGCCGACGGCCATGAGGCAGTGGGTGCCGGAGATGACGCGGCCGTCGGAGAGCGTGACCTCGACCCGGTCGCCGACCCGCTTGGCGGCGGCGGCGCGGGAGCGGGCCATGACGTTCATGCCACGGCGCCGGAAGACGTCCTCCAGGACGGCGGCGGCGTCCGGGTCCTCACCGGGCAGCACGCGGTCACGGGACGACACGAGGGTGACCTTCGAGCCCAGCGCCTGATAGGCACCGGCGAACTCGGCGCCCGTCACACCCGAACCGACCACGATGAGCTCTTCCGGCAGCTCGGTGAGGTCGTACACCTGGGTCCAGTTGAGGATGCGCTCCCCGTCCGGCTGGGCGTCGGGGACCTCGCGCGGGTGGCCGCCGGTCGCGAGGAGGACGGCGTCGGCGACGAGGGTCTCCTCGGTGCCGTCGGCGGCGGTGACGACGACCTTGCGGGAGCCGTCGAGGGCCTGCATGCCCTCAAGGCGTCCACGGCCGCGCAGCACACGGGCGCCGGCGCGCGTGACGGAGGCGGTGATGTCGTGGGACTGGGCGAGGGCGAGCCGCTTGACTCGCCGGTTGACCTTGCCGAGGTCCACGCCCACGACCCGGGCCGCCTGCTCCAGGGGTGGCGTGTCGTCGGCCACGATGATGCCGAGCTCTTCGTACGACGAGTCGAAGGTGGTCATCACCTCGGCCGTAGCGATAAGGGTCTTCGACGGCACGCAGTCGGTCAGCACCGACGCTCCGCCCAGACCGTCGCAGTCGACGACGGTCACCTCCGCGCCGAGCTGCGCCG
The DNA here is from genome assembly GCF_040644695.1 of Streptomyces sp. NPDC046909. Classification (NCBI taxonomy): domain Bacteria; kingdom Bacillati; phylum Actinomycetota; class Actinomycetes; order Kitasatosporales; family Streptomycetaceae; genus Streptomyces; species Streptomyces sp. NPDC046909. Next base: position 306,301 of record NZ_JBEYXC010000012.1, read on the forward strand.
CTACCAGCGCGGCTTCGTATCCGCCGGGTCCGCCACCGATGATCACGATCCGAGTCACGTACTCCATTGTCCCGCACGCTTCAAGGTGCTACTGCCCGGGGGGCCCGCCCGGGACCTCACTGTTACGGGAGTGACGCCCGATCCCGCTGCCGTACCCTCTCCCCATGTCGCTCTACGCCGCCTACGCCGGCAACCTCGACGCGCGGCTGATGACCCGCCGCGCACCGCACTCGCCGCTGCGCGCGACCGGCTGGCTGAACGGGTGGCGGCTGACGTTCGGCGGCGAGCAGATGGGCTGGGACGGGGCGCTCGCGACGATCGTCGAGGACCCCTTCTCGCAGGTCTTCGTCGCGCTGTACGACATCGCGCCGATGGACGAGGAGTCGATGGACCGCTGGGAGGGTGTCGGCCTCGGCATCTACCGCCGGATGCGGGTCCGGGTGCACACCCTGGAGACCGAGGAGTCGGTCTGGCTGTACGTCCTCGACGCGTACGAGGGCGGCTTGCCGTCGGCGCGATACCTCGGGGAGATCGCCGACGCGGCGGAGTCGGCGGGCGCGCCGCACGACTATGTGATGGAACTGCGCAAGCGTCCCTGCTGACACAAAAGACCCTCAAGAGCCCCCGCTGACGCGAGCGTCCCTGGTCACGCTCCGCGTAGCGGGCGTCACACCTCTCGTTGGAAACGACAAGACAACGATCCCTATCCCGTTGGCTCTGTCATCTACGCGCGTAGGCCCAGACCAGCTACGCTCATCCGCGTGAACGCATCTCTTCTTCCGGACGACATCCAGGGCGACCCGCACGCCGCCGCTGACGCCGCCGCCGCTCGCCTGCGCGAACTGACCGGCGCCGAGACCCACGACGTCGCCCTCGTGATGGGCTCCGGCTGGGCGCCGGCCGTGGACGCCCTCGGCGCTCCCGACGCCGAGTTCCCGGTCACCGAGCTGCCCGGTTTCCCGCCGCCGGCGGTAGAGGGCCACGGCGGCAAGATCCGCTCGTACAAGATCGGCCAGAAGCGCGTCCTGGTCTTCCTGGGCCGCACGCACTACTACGAGGGCCGCGGCGTGGCGGCGGTCTCGCACGGCGTCCGTACGGCCGTAGCGGCGGGCTGCAAGACGATCGTGCTGACCAACGGCTGCGGTGGCCTGCGCGAGGGCATGCGCCCCGGCCAGCCGGTCCTGATCAGCGACCACATCAACCTCACGGCGACGTCCCCGATCGTCGGCGCGAACTTCGTGGACCTCACGGACCTGTACTCCCCGCGGCTGCGCGCCCTGTGCAAGGAGATCGACCCCACGCTGGAGGAGGGCGTCTACGCCCAGTTCCCCGGCCCGCACTACGAGACGCCGGCCGAGATCCGCATGGCCCGCGTGATCGGCGCGGACCTGGTGGGCATGTCGACGGTGCTTGAGGCGATCGCGGCGCGTGAGGCGGGCGCCGAGGTGCTGGGCATCTCGCTGGTGACCAACCTCGCGGCGGGCATGACGGGCGAGCCGCTGAACCACGAAGAGGTGCTTCAGGCCGGGCGTGACTCGGCGACGCAGATGGGCGCGCTGCTGGCGCAGGTGCTGGGCCGCATCTGACCGCCCCGCCAGGGGGGCCGGGCCCCCCTAGGGCCTGTCCGGCGGATCCTGTCGCAGACGCGGGGTCTGGCACGCACATCTGCGGCGTTGTCGTCACTCGCCGACGCTCCGCGTCGACTCCCTCCTCCGCCTTGCAGCTGCACGCACCAGACCCCGCTCACCGGCGCTGATGAGGCGCCGCCGATTTCCTGCGACCTGATCCGCCGGACAGGCCCTAGCCACCGTACGAACGAAACGAGAGGTTGACCCGACGTGCACGACGATCTCATCGCACGAGCCAAGACCTGGCTGGCCGAGGACCCCGACGCGGAGACCCGTGACGAACTCGCCAAGCTCATCGAGGCCGGAGACGTCACCGAACTCACCGCCCGCTTCAGCGGCACCCTTCAGTTCGGCACGGCGGGACTGCGCGGCGAACTCGGCGCGGGCCCCATGCGGATGAACCGGAGCGTCGTCATCCGCGCCGCGGCCGGCCTCGCCGCGTACCTCAAGGGGAAGGGCCGGGCGGGCGGCCTGGTCGTCGTCGGCTACGACGCCCGGTACAAGTCCGCCGACTTCGCCCGCGACACCGCGGCCGTGATGACGGGCGCCGGCCTCCGCGCCGTCGTCCTCCCCCGCCCGCTCCCGACCCCCGTCCTGGCGTACGCCATAAGGCACCTCGGCGCGGTCGCCGGCGTGGAGGTCACGGCCAGCCACAACCCGCCGCGCGACAACGGCTACAAGGTCTACCTGGGCGACGGCTCGCAGATCGTCCCGCCCGCCGACGCGGAGATCGCGGCGGAGATCGACGCGATCGTCTCCCTCGACGACGTCCCCCGCCCGGAGGCCGGCTGGGAGACCCTCGACGACGCCGTCCTGAACGCCTACCTGGCCCGCACGGACGCCGTCCTCGCCGCCGGCTCCCCCCGCACCGCCCGCACCGTCTACACGGCGATGCACGGCGTCGGCAAGGACGTCCTCCTCGCCGCCTTCGCCCGCGCGGGCTTCCCGGAGCCGGTCCTCGTCGCCGAGCAGGCCGAGCCCGACCCGGACTTCCCGACCGTCGCCTTCCCCAACCCGGAAGAGCCCGGCGCGATGGACCTCGCCTTCGCGAAGGCCCGCGAGACCGGCCCCGACCTGATCATCGCCAACGACCCGGACGCCGACCGCTGTGCCGTCGCCGTCAAGGACGGTGCCGACTGGCGCATGCTCCGCGGCGACGAGGTCGGCGCGCTGCTCGCCCAGCACCTCGTCCGGCGCGGCGCGCGGGGCACCTTCGCCGAGTCCATCGTCTCCTCCTCCCTCCTCGGCCGGATCGCCGAGAAGGCGGGTCTGCCGTACGAGGAGACCCTCACCGGCTTCAAGTGGATCGCCCGTGTCGAGGGCCTGCGCTACGGCTACGAGGAGGCCCTCGGCTACTGCGTGGACCCCGACGGCGTACGGGACAAGGACGGCATCACCGCCGCCCTGCTCATCACCGAGCTGGCGTCCGAGCTGAAGGAGGAGGGCCGCACCCTGCTGGACCTCCTCGACGACCTCGCCGTGACGCACGGACTGCACGCCACCGACCAGCTCTCGGTGCGTGTCGAGGACCTGTCGGTCATCGCGGACGCCATGCGGCGCCTGCGCGAGCAGCCGCCGACCGAGCTGGCGGGCCTGGCCATCACCAAGGCCGAGGACCTCACTCGGGGCACGGACAAGCTGCCGCCCACGGACGGGCTGCGCTACTCGCTCGACGGCGCCCGGGTCATCGTCCGGCCCAGCGGCACCGAGCCCAAGCTCAAGTGCTACCTGGAGGTCGTCGTCCCGGTCGCCACCCACGCCGACCTGCCCGCGGCCCACGCCAAGGCGTCGGACCTGCTGGCGACGATCAAGCGGGACCTGTCGGCGGCGGCCGGCATCTGAACGCCGTTGGGGTGCCCCGACCGACCGGGGCACCCCAACGGGTGATTTCACAACGCCGGTTGACGCGCGCTGCGCACCCCGGCCCCCTCCCCGGGAAACGGTGGACGGACATCCCCGTCCGCCGAGCCCCGGAGCCGCCCCGTGTCCTGGACCGCCCCCGAAACCGCCCCCGGCGGCAGCATCCCGGGCAGCCGGCGACCCGGGACCACGCACGGCCCCCGCCACCCGGCCGTCCGCGCCCTGCGGCACGCGGCCCCGGCGCTGGCCGCCTTCACCGCCGTACGCCTGGCAGGCCTGCTGTTCCTCGCCCTCTGGGCGCACCACCAGGACCACGGCCTATGGCCGGTCCTGGCGCGGCAGTGGGACTCGAAGTGGTACCTCGGCATCGCCGACCACGGTTACGCCCGCGAAGTCGGCCCCAACGGCAACAACCTGGCGTTCTTCCCGCTCTACCCGGTCCTCGTCAAGGCGGTCGCGGCCGTCACCCCCGGCACCCGCGCCACCACCGCCCTGTGCCTCGCCGTCGCCGCCTCCTTCCTCGCGGCCTGGGGCGTCTTCGCTGTCGGCGACCGGTTGTACGGCCGCCGGGTCGGCGTACTGCTCACCACCCTGTGGGCGGCGTTCCCGGTCGGCCTGGTGCAGTGGATGGCGTACACCGAGTCCCTGTTCACCGCGCTGGCCGCCTGGTCCCTGTACGCCCTCCTGGCCCGCCGCTGGCTCTGGGCGGCGGCGCTGGCCGTACTCGCGGGCCTGACCCGCCCGACCGGCATCGCGCTGGCGGCCGCGGTCACCGTGACGGCCCTGCTGTCCCTGCGCCGCGGCTTCTCCGCACCCGCGCTGACAGCCGCTCTCCTCGCCCCGCTCGGCTGGTGCGGGTTCATCGTCTGGGTGGGGCTGCGGGTGGGCCGCTGGGACGGCTACTTCGCCGAACAGCGGGTGTGGAGCAACGAGATGGACGGCGGCCGACGGACCCTGCGCGAGATCCGCCAGCTGCTGGTGCGGGACGCGAGCCCGCACCTGTTCCTGGTCATGGTGACGCTGGTGCTGCTCGCGGCGGCCGCCCTGTTCGCGCTGTCGGCACGGGACCGCCAGCCCCTCCCCCTGCTGGTCTTCACGGGCGTGACCCTGCTCATCGTCCTGACCAGCGGCGGCGTCTACTTCCCCCGCGCCCGCTACCTCCTGCCCGCCTTCCCGCTCCTGCTCCCCCTGGCCCTGCGCCTGTCCGCAGCGGCCCGCCGCCACCGGTTCGTCGTCCTGACGGCGGCGGTGGCGGGCTCGGTGTACTGGGGGGCGCACATGGCGCTGGTGTGGCCGGGAGCGCCGTGACTCCCGCTACGGGAGCTACGGGAGCTACGGGAGAAGGACCAGCCCCGCCGCGAAGACGACGGCCAGAACCACGCTGACGGGCCACATCGGGCGCCCCCGCTCCCGCTCGCTCGCCGCGACGGTGGGCCGCAGCGCCGGGTCCTTCCACATCGCGGTGATCTCGGCGGCGGTGCGCTCGTAGGGGTGGCGCCAGCCGCGCCGTAGCTCCATCTTCGGCCAGCGGGTGCCGTACATGGTCCAGGTGGGGAAGGCGGCCCGGTGGCTGTCGATCTTCAGCTCGGTGCCCTTGCAGCGCACGACGCGGATGTCGTCCCAGGCGATGTGGTGGACGCGGCGGAACCCGTTGAACCACAGGCCCTCGCTGTCGGCGGTGACGGTCCAGGCGAGCCGGTCCGGGAGGACCAGGGCGCCGACGAGTGCCATGAAGCCGCCGAGGGCGTAGCGCCAGAACCAGCCGCTCTCGCCCGCGAACATCGGGACGAACCAGAAGACCAGCACCACCGCGGTGAGCCGGTCCAGCCACCCCGCACGCCACCGCCGTACGGACCCGGACCCGGCCCCGGCCCCGGCCCCGGACCGGAGGTCGGCGACCGCCGCCTCGGCTGCCAGCCGGCCCAGCTCCCGGTACGCCTCCTTACGGGTCCCGGCCCGCTTCTCCCCGACGATCCGGCGCTGCCCGAACCGGTCCGACAGCGGCCGTACGGGCGCCTGCGAGCGCTCTATCAGGGGCGGTTCGCCCGGCTCCTCGTCGGCGCTCACCAGGAGGATCTCGGCGCCGTCGTAGGGCAGCCCGTAGAGGACGGCCTCGCGGAGGGGGCCGGGTTCCTCGTTCTCGAGGCGGTCGAGGGCGGCCAGCATCTCCGCCTCGGCGGCCTCCTCGTCGAAGTCGTCGTCCTCGTCGTCCTCGTCGTCGGCGTCCTCGAAGAAGCCCTCGCCCTCGTCGTCCAGCTCGGACGTCGAGACGGTGAACAGGGGCCGCAGCGCGCCCAGGTCGTCGGCGGCGTAGACCTCGGCGTCGACGTCCGTGTTCTCCCGGACCAGGACGCGCAGAACGGGGACGGGGGCGCGGCGCAGGGCGGCGGCGCGCCCTCGGCCGATGAGCCCGGAGAGGACGGCGGTGAGGCCGAGCCCGATCACGAAGGAACCGGCCGTCAGCGGCACCTGCCCGTGCAGTGTCACGACCATGACGGCACCGGCGGCGGCGACAGCGGCCCCGAGGCAGACGAGGAGCTTGCCGCGCCGGAACGTCTTGCCCTTGTCGGGGAGAGGGGCGGTGATCCCGCCGGTGGCGGCGAGGGCGGCCTCGCGCTGCCGCCGCCGCGCGAGCAGCCGCGCCATGGCGGCCACCCAGACGAGCAGCAGGACAGCCAGCGCGGGCACACTCACAGTCCAGGCCATCGGCTGCTGGGCAGGGCCCACGAACAGCAGAACGGGCACCGAGACGCGCACCACCTCGGGCCGCATCACCAGCCACACTCCGTGCAGCGCGAGCACGGCGGCGGCCCACGGCTCCACATCGGCGTGCCGGGTCAGCAGGAGCGCGCCCACCAGCCCGCCCACGACCACCACGCCCTGCACACCCACGTCGAACCGCACCGGCACCCAGCGCGCGGGCGCGGCCTGCGCCCAGCGCCGGGCCTGTTCACCGTCCCAGGGAAGGCAGCCGTCGGGTATCGCGGACGCGGGCAGCGGCAAGGGCCGCTGTGGGTTCGTACTCATCGTTTCCCAGACACTCGGACCACGTATGTGGTAGCGGTCCTCGGGTCCGTTTCCACCGAGGTGAGGGCCGATGATGACGGCCCAAGCTGTGAAAAGGGCCGCCCGTCAGCCCGTCGCGATGAGGATCACCAGCAGCAGCGCACCCGCCACCATCGGCCCGAAGATCTCGTACGCCCAGCGCACGGTCACCTCGCCCTGCGCGCTCTCCGCCTGGCCCCGGCTCTCCATCAGTTCGCGCAGGTCGTCCATGACCTTGTCGGTCTCGGCGCGCGCGGGACCCTCGTCGGGGTCGACGGCACCGGCGAACCCGAGCCCTCCGATGCCTCCCGCGCGGCCGGCCCCGCGACCGCCCCCGCGCTCGGCCCTCGCCGTCCGCCGCGCCGCCTTCTTGCGGGCGCGCAGCGAGACCGGTACGGCCCACAGCTGGAACTTGGCGCCGGACTCGGTGACGATCTCGTTGGAGTAACCGGAGCGGAGCGCCGCGGCCTGGCCCCAGGGCAGGACGATCAGCCGGAACGGGTTGCGGATGCGCACCCGGTCCTCGTTGGCGAAGACGGCGGGGCGCACGGTGAAGGCGACGACCGCCGGGATCACCAGGATCATCGAGGCGAGCGCCAGCCAGGGCGTACGGTCCTCGCCCTGGACCAGGGCGTCGATGCCGAGCCACAGGACGATGGCCAGCAGCAGGACGCCTCCGGCGATGCCGGCGGGTGAGCGGTAGATCCGGTCCTTGGTCGTCATGGGCCCGATTGTGCACGACGGCGGCGCCGACGCTCATACGCGGTACCGCCCACGCTCATACGCGGTGCCGCTATCGAAGATGAGCAGCTGGGGTGTACAGCAGCTACGCGCGTAGATATGCTCGGCTTGTGACCATGCCCACCACTGCACCCACCGCACACGCTCTTACGGATGTCACCGCGTCCGACAGCACGCTGCGTCGCTTCCTCCACGGGCTGCCCGGCGTCGACGCGGTCGGCCTGGAGGCGCGCGCCGCCTCGCTCGGTACCCGTTCCATCAAGACGACCGCCAAGGCGTACGCCATCGACCTCGCCATCTCGATGGTCGACCTGACGACGCTGGAAGGCGCGGACACCCCGGGCAAGGTCCGGGCGCTCGGCGCCAAGGCGGTCCACCCCGACCCGACCGACCGTACGACCCCCGCGACCGCGGCCGTCTGTGTCTATCCCGACATGGTGGCCGCCGCCAAGGAGGCCGTCGCCGGTTCGACCGTGAAGGTCGCCTCGGTCGCCACTGCCTTCCCGGCGGGCCGCGCCGCCCTCTCCGTGAAGCTGGCCGACGTGCGCGACGCCGTCGCCGCGGGCGCCGACGAGATCGACATGGTCATCGACCGCGGGGCGTTCCTCGCGGGCCACTACATGAAGGTGTACGACGAGATCGTCGCCGTGAAGGAGGCCTGCGGGACCAGCGCCCGCCTCAAGGTCATCTTCGAGACCGGCGAGCTGTCGACGTACGACAACATCCGGCGCGCGAGCTGGCTCGGCATGCTGGCGGGCGCGGACTTCATCAAGACGTCCACGGGCAAGGTCGCGGTCAACGCCACCCCCGCCAACACCCTGCTGATGCTGGAGGCCGTGCGCGACTTCCGCGCGCAGACCGGCATCCAGGTGGGCGTGAAGCCGGCCGGCGGCATCCGCACCACCAAGGACGCGATCAAGTTCCTGGTCCTGGTCAACGAGACCGTGGGCGAGGACTGGCTGGACAACCACTGGTTCCGCTTCGGCGCCTCCTCGCTCCTGAACGACCTGCTGATGCAGCGTCAGAAGCTGGCCACCGGCCGCTACTCCGGCCCCGACTACGTGACGGTGGACTGATCACCATGGCATCCGCATCTGCTTTCGAGTACGCCCCGGCGCCCGAGTCCCGCTCGGTCGTCGACATCGCCCCCTCCTACGGCCTGTTCATCGACGGCGAGTTCGTGGAGGCGGCGGACGGCAAGGTCTTCAAGACCGTCAGCCCCAGCACCGAAGAAGTGCTGTCCGAGATCGCCCAGGCGGGCGAGGCGGACGTCGACCGCGCGGTGAAGGCCGCCCGCAAGGCCTTCGAGAAGTGGTCCGCGCTGCCGGGCTCCGAGCGCGCCAAGTACCTGTTCCGCATCGCCCGGATCATCCAGGAACGCAGCCGCGAACTGGCCGTCCTGGAGACCCTGGACAACGGCAAGCCCATCAAGGAGACGAGGGACGCCGACCTCCCCCTGGTGGCGGCCCACTTCTTCTACTACGCGGGCTGGGCCGACAAGCTCGACCACGCCGGCTTCGGCGCGAACCCGCGTCCGCTGGGCGTGGCGGGCCAGGTCATCCCCTGGAACTTCCCCCTCCTCATGCTGGCGTGGAAGATCGCCCCGGCACTGGCGACGGGCAACACGGTCGTCCTGAAGCCGGCGGAGACCACCCCCCTCTCGGCCCTCTTCTTCGCGGACATCTGCCGCCAGGCGGGCCTGCCCAAGGGCGTCGTCAACATCCTTCCGGGATACGGCGACACGGGCGCCGCCCTCGTCGAGCACCCCGACGTCAACAAGGTGGCCTTCACCGGCTCCACAGCGGTCGGCAAGGCGATCGCCCGGCAGGTGGCGGGCACGAAGAAGAAGGTCACCCTCGAACTGGGCGGCAAGGGCGCGAACATCGTCTTCGACGACGCCCCGATCGACCAGGCGGTGGAAGGCATCGTCAACGGCATCTTCTTCAACCAGGGCCAGGTCTGCTGCGCGGGCAGCCGCCTGCTGCTCCAGGAGTCGATCCAGGAAGAGCTGCTGGACTCCCTGAAGCGCCGCCTGTCGACGCTCCGCCTCGGCGACCCGCTGGACAAGAACACGGACATCGGCGCGATCAACTCGGCCGAACAGCTGGCGAGGATCACCTCCCTGGTGGACCAGGGCGAGGCGGAGGGCGCCGAACGCTGGTCCCCGGCCTGCGAACTCCCCTCCTCCGGCTACTGGTTCGCCCCGACGCTCTTCACGAACGTCACCCAGGCGCACCGGATCGCACGGGACGAGATCTTCGGCCCGGTCCTGTCGGTCCTGACCTTCCGCACCCCCGACGAGGCGGTCGCGAAGGCCAACAACAGCCAGTACGGCCTGTCGGCGGGCATCTGGACGGAGAAGGGCTCGCGGATCCTGGCCGTGGCCAACAAGCTGCGCGCAGGCGTGGTGTGGTCCAACACGTTCAACAAGTTCGACCCGACCTCGCCGTTCGGCGGCTACAAGGAGTCGGGCTTCGGCCGCGAGGGCGGTCGGCACGGCCTGGAGGCGTACCTCGATGTCTGACCGTAATGAGCGCCTGAGCGTCTTCAAGACCTACAAGCTGTACGTCGGCGGGAAGTTCCCGCGTTCCGAGAGCGGCCGGGTGTACGAGGTGACGGACTCGAAGGGCAACTGGCTGGCGAACGCGCCCCTTTCGTCCCGCAAGGACGCCCGTGACGCGGTGGTCGCCGCGCGCAAGGCGTTCGGCGGCTGGGCGGGCGCGACGGCGTACAACCGCGGCCAGATCCTCTACCGCGTCGCCGAGATGCTGGAGGGCCGCAAGGCGCAGTTCGTGCGCGAGGTGGCCGAGGCGGAAGGCCTGTCGAAGTCCAAGGCGGCCGACCAGGTCGACGCGACGATCGACCGCTGGGTCTGGTACGCGGGCTGGACCGACAAGATCGCCCAGGTGATCGGCGGCGCGAACCCGGTGGCGGGCCCGTACTTCAACCTGTCCTCGCCGGAGCCGACGGGAGTGGTGGTGGTCGTCGCCCCGCAGGAGTCGTCGTTCCTGGGCCTGGTCTCGGTACTGGCCCCGGTGATCGCGACGGGCAACACGGCGGTCGTCATCGCGTCGGAGAAGTCCCCGCTCCCCGCCCTGTCCTTGGGCGAGGTGCTGGCCACCTCCGACGTCCCCGGCGGTGTCGTGAACATCCTGTCCGGCCGTACGGCGGAACTCGCCGCGCCGCTCGCCGCGCACCAGGACGTCAACGCGATCGACCTGGCAGGGTCGGACGAGGTTCTGGCCAAGGAGCTGGAGATCGCGGCGGCGGATAACCTGAAGCGGGTTCTCCGTCCACAGCCTGTGGATGAGGTCGACTGGTCGGCGACCCCGGGGATCGACCGGCTGACGGCGTTCCTGGAGACGAAGACGGTCTGGCACCCGACGGGTTCACTGGGCGCGGGCGGCTCGTCCTACTGACGGACACCGCCTGACCAGGGCCGCGGTTCCTCTCCGTCCGGAGGAGCCGCGGCCCTTCCCGATATCAAAGAACCTCCCCTCGACTACGGGCATTGGCATTGGCCACGCGCGCCCACATCAGGGCCTCCGCCTGTTCACGAACGTCCAACGGCTGAACGTCCTCGGGTCGCGCCGTCCACTCCGTCCCGCCACCCTCCGGACGCAGCCACACGAACCCGTCCTGGTGATCCATGACGACCCCGCGCCTCTCCAGCCGTGCGTCGAGGGCGAGTTGGCCGATGGGGAGCCGGGTCTTCTCCAGTTCACTGTTCACACTCCGAGCGTCCCGGCGGACGGCACAGGTGAACCAGGGTGACGCTGTTCCGAACCGGATCAGGGAACAACGCATAGCACCCACGCCGTCACCATCTGCAACTACCCTGGAGGCGCGACTCGTTCCACGTCCCGGGAGGAACAGACCATGACCCAGCCCGCCCGCGACCTCGACCCCTCCCACTCCGCCCGCGACCTGTACGGGGTGGAGTTGCGCCGCCAACGCCAGGCCGCCGGGCTGTCGTTGGACCGGCTGTCGGACATCGTGAACTACAGCAAGACGCATCTGCATGGGGTGGAGACGGGGGAACGGCTTCCGCTGCCGCCACTCTCGGAGAAGCTGGATGTGGCTTTCGGGACGGGGGAGTTGTTCCAGGGGCTGTGGGGAACAGTGAAGCGGGAGCATACGCCGAGGCGGTTTGATCATTGCCTGGAACTGGAGGCCAAGGCGTCGCGGATTCAGGCTTTTGGCGCGAGCATCATCCCTGGGCTGCTTCAGACCGAGGAATACATGCGCGCGATGTTCACCGCAGGGGAACCGGGGATGGGTCCCAAGGAGATCGACGGCCTGGTGGCTGACCGCCTGGGCCGCCAGGAGATCCTGCGGCGGGACTGCTCACCAGACTTCTGGTGGATCATCGGGGAAGCGGCGCTGCGACAAGTTGTAGGCGGCCCCTCGGCGATGCGCGGGCAACTCGCGGCGCTGCTGCCACTGGTCCACACACGGCACACGACCATCCAGGTAAGCCCGTTCGAGGCGGACGTGTGCTTCCTGATGAGCGGCACCCTCATTTTGCTGACCCTCCCGGACAACTCAACCACCATGTACCAGGAGGGTGTTGGGTACGGAGAAATCATCGACGACCGGGAAGCCGTCACGCGGTACGCGCGAGAGTACGATCTGAAGAAGGCCTGTGCCCTCTCTCCGCAGAAGTCCGCAGCGCTGATCGAGACAATGTTGGAGACATACGAGTCATGCGAGTCACCCGGGACCTGAGCACCGCCCGCTGGCGCAAGTCCTCCTACAGCGACGGCCAACAGGGGGGTGAGTGCCTCGAAGTCACCGACGACTTCCCCAGCACCGTCCCCGTCCGCGACAGCAAGAACCCCACCGGCCCCGTCCTGCTCCTGACCGGAACGGCCTGGCAGCCGTTCGTCAGCGGCGTCAAGCACGGCTCCCTGTAAACACAGGTACGTCACAAGAGCGCGATGATGCCCTCGACTACGAGCGCCACCAGGGTGACCGCCAAAGGGATGGCCAGGAGGAACTCCGTTATCCCCGATGACTCGGCCTCATGCAGATCCTCGGGTGCGGAACCTTCCGCCCTCCTGCGCCCCTCCTCCAGGGTCTCGATCACCTTCCGGTGACGTCCGAACGACGGCCAGCGGCTGAACGCCTCGACGCGCACCCTCCGGCCATCGACCAGCCCGACGGAGAGCACGCCCGTCCGGGGTTCCCAGTCGATGCCCGTCAGCAGCTGCCAGGGGATCTCGTAGGTGTGGTGGAGGTTGCGAACCTTCAGGACGGAGTCGCTCACGGACGCGGTCGGCACCACGTGCACGCGCGCGATCCAGATCATCAGGCACAGCCCGCTGGTGATCGCCGACACCTTCAGCACGCTCACTTCAGGCAGTGCTGTGATGCCGGCGACGGCCGCCGACGCGACGGCCACGACGCTGAGACCTGCCACCAACCTACGGTCCCACCATGGGGTGATCCGTTCCAGACCCGTCATCATTGCCTCATTCTGTTCCCCCTGTCGTTCTCCCGGGGCCCCAGCTGGGTCGCGCAGCCGGGGCTCCTCACGCACGCGTACCAGCTCGGGGTCGAGGTGGAAGGCGCGGAACGTCTCATGTGTGCGGCGGTACGGGGAGACGTA
>NZ_JBEYXC010000013.1:0-306921 GCF_040644695.1 Streptomyces sp. NPDC046909
CCCTTCTTCAAGTCGCCGCTGCGCGACGGCGGTTACGACGTCTCCGACTACACCGCCGTCCTGCCCGAGTTCGGCGACCTCGCCGACTTCGTCGAATTCGTCGACGCCGCCCACCAACGCGGCATGCGCGTCATCATCGACTTCGTCATGAACCACACCAGCGACCAGCACCCGTGGTTCCAGGAATCCCGCGCCAACCCCGACGGCCCCTACGGCGATTACTACGTCTGGGCCGAGGACGACAAGCAGTTCCAGGACGCCCGAATCATCTTCGTCGACACCGAGGCCTCCAACTGGACCTTCGACCCGGTCCGCAAGCAGTACTACTGGCACCGCTTCTTCTCTCACCAGCCGGACCTCAACTACGAGAACCCGGCGGTCCAGGAGGAGATCATCTCCGCGCTGCGGTTCTGGCTGGACCTCGGCATCGACGGCTTCCGCCTCGACGCGGTGCCGTACCTCTACCAGCAGGAGGGCACCAACTGCGAGAACCTCCCGGCGACCCACGAGTTCCTGAAGCGGGTCCGCAAGGAGATCGACGCGCACTACCCGGACACGGTGCTGCTGGCGGAGGCGAACCAGTGGCCCGAGGACGTCGTCGACTACTTCGGCGACTACCAGTCCGGCGGCGACGAATGCCACATGGCCTTCCACTTCCCCGTCATGCCCCGCATCTTCATGGCGGTCCGCCGCGAATCCCGCTACCCGGTCTCCGAAATCCTCGCCAAGACGCCCGCGATTCCGTCCAGTTGTCAGTGGGGCATCTTCCTCCGTAACCACGACGAGCTCACCCTCGAAATGGTCACCGACGAAGAACGCGACTACATGTGGGCCGAATACGCCAAGGACCCCCGCATGCGCGCCAACATCGGCATCCGGCGGCGGCTCGCGCCCCTCCTCGACAACGACCGCAACCAGATCGAACTGTTCACCGCCCTCCTGCTGTCCCTCCCCGGCTCGCCGATCCTCTACTACGGCGACGAGATCGGCATGGGCGACAACATCTGGCTCGGCGACCGTGACGCCGTACGCACGCCGATGCAGTGGACGCCGGACCGTAACGCAGGTTTTTCCTCCAGTGATCCCGGGCGGCTGTATCTGCCGACCATCATGGATCCCGTCTACGGCTACCAGGTCACCAACGTCGAGGCCTCCATGAGCAGTCCGTCCTCGCTGCTGCACTGGACCCGCCGCATGATCGAGATCCGCAAGCAGAACCCGGCGTTCGGCCTCGGCTCCTACACCGAACTCCAGTCGTCCAACCCGGCCGTGATCGCGTTCCTCCGCGAGTACGAGGACGACCTCGTCCTGTGCGTGCACAACTTCTCCCGCTTCGCGCAGCCCACGGAGCTGGACCTGAGCACGTTCAACGGTCGGCATCCGGTCGAGCTGTTCGGCGGGGTGCGATTCCCGGCCATCGGGGAGCTGCCGTACTTGCTGACGCTGGCGGGGCACGGCTTTTACTGGTTCCGGCTCCGCAAGGACGCCGTCTGAGAGCCCGGCGGGGCGGAGTTCCTCGGTTTCTCCCGTCCCGCCCGGGGCACGCATCAGTAACACCCCGTCCACCCGGGGAAAGGACGCGACGCCATGTCGGAAGCCGTCACCCGTACCGCCACGACAAGCCCCGCCCTCCTGGCGTCACTTGATCCACTGCTGCGGGAGTGGCTGCCGAGGCAGCGCTGGTTCGCGGGCAAGGGCCGTCCCGTCACCGGGTTCACCCTGGTCGCGGCGACCGAACTGCTTCCGGCCGACGGCAAGCTGGGCCTGTACCACCTCCTGGTCCAGGCCCATCAGCCCATGACCCGCGGCGACTGCTACCAGCTCCTCATAGGGGTGCGCGAGGCGCTGCCACCCCATCTGGCGCCCGCGCTGATCGGCCACCTGGAGGAGGGCCCGCTCGCCGGACGCACGGTGTACGAGGCCCTGTACGACCCCCGGCCCGCCGAGGTGCTCCTGGAGGCGCTGCGCTCCCGGGCCCGGATCGGCGGGCTGCGCTTCGAACGGGACCCGGGCCAGGAGATCCGGCCCGGTCTGGTGCCCCGCGTGCTGGCCGCCGAGCAGTCGAACTCGTCGGTCGTCTACGGAGATACGTTCATCCTGAAACTCCTCCGCCGGATCGTGCCCGGCGTCAACCCCGACCTGGAACTCCCGCTCGCGCTGGCCCGCGAGGGCTGCCCGCGGGTGCCCGCGCCGACGGGGTGGATGCTCGCCGAGCTGGACGGGGAGTCGTACGTCCTCGGGGTGCTCCAGCCCTTCGTGAAGGGCGCGGCGGACGGCTGGGAGCTGGCGCTGCGCGAGCTGGCCAAGGGCGAGGACTTCACCGCGGAGGCGCGGGCGCTGGGGCGGGCCACCGCCGAGGTGCACACGGCGCTCGCCCGCGCGCTGCCCTCGGTGACCCTCGGCCACGCCCAGCTGCGGCTGCTGGTCGACGGCATGATCGAGCGCCTCGACGCCGCCGTGCAGGCGGTGCCCGCGCTGCTGCCGTACGCCGCCGGGCTGCACTCGGCGTTCACGGCGCTGGACGACCTGGCCGCCGAGGGCCGTACCTGGACCGCCCAGCGCATCCACGGCGATCTGCATCTCGGGCAGTGCCTGCGCTCGCCCGCCGGGCCCTGGTCGCTGATCGACTTCGAGGGCGAACCGTCGAAGCCGCTGGCCGAGCGCCGGATGCCGCAGCCTCCGGCCCGGGACGTGGCCGGCATGCTGCGCTCCTTCGACTACGCCGCCCTCTCCGCCGACCCGCCCGCGCCCGGCTGGGCCCACGCCTGCCGGGCCGCCTACTGCTCCGGGTACGCCGAGGTCGCCGGCGCGGATCCGCGTACCGACCCCGTGCTGCTGCGCGCCTACGAGACGGACAAGGCGATCTACGAGGTCGTCTACGAGGCCCGGCACCGCCCCGACTGGCTGCCCGTGCCGCTGGCCGCGATCGAGCGGTACGCCACATCCGACCTGATCTGATCCGACCCGCACAGCCGAGGAGGCTCCACCAGTGACCCCCCGCCCCCCGTCCAGCGATCCGGATCCGAAGAAGTCGGCCAAGAAGGCCGCGAAGAGCGTGAAGAAGGCAGCGGAGAGGGAGACGTCGGCGGTCAAGAAGGCAGCTGCCAAGACGCCCGCCGTGAAGAAGGCAGCTGTGAAAAAGGCCGCTGTGAAGAAGGCCGTCGCCAAGAAGGCCGCTGCCAAGAAGGTCGGCACGAAAAAGGCAGCCACCGAAAAAGTCGCCTCACCCACCCCTGCGCTGCCGCCGGAGGCATCCGCCCTCGACGCCCACGACCGCGACCGCCTCCGCGCCGGCACCCACCACGACCCGCACGCCGTCCTGGGCGCCCACCCGCTGCCCGGCGGCATCGCCTTCCGTGTGTTCAAGCCGTACGCCCTGTCCGTCACGGTCGTCGCCGACACGTTCCGGGCCGAGTTGCACGACGACGGGGACGGCTTCTTCTCGGGCCTGCTGCCGCTGCGGGAGGTCCCGGAGTACCGGCTGCTCGTGGCGTACGAGGGGAGCGCGCAGGACACCGAGGACGCGTACCGTTTCCTGCCCGCGCTGGGCGATCTGGATCTGCATCTGATCGGCGAGGGCCGGCACGAGGAGCTGTGGCGGGCGCTGGGCGCGCAGCCGATGACCCACCAGGGCGTGCCCGGCACCCGGTTCACGGTGTGGGCGCCGAACGCGCGCGGGGTGAGTCTCGCCGGCACCTTCAACTTCTGGGACGGCACCGGATATCCGATGCGCTCGCTCGGCTCCTCCGGGGTCTGGGAGCTGTTCGTGCCCGGCATCGGCGAGGGCGAGCTGTACAAGTTCGAGATCACCCGGCCGGACGGTTCGAAGACCCTGCGCGCGGACCCGCTGGCCCGCCGCACCGAGGTCCCGCCGAACACGTCGTCGATCGTGCAAGCCTCGCACCACGAGTGGGGGGACGCGGCGTGGCTGGAGCAGCGGGCCGAGACACCCGCGCACGAGGGGCCCTTCTCGGCGTACGAGGTCCATCTGCCCTCCTGGCGCCCCGGGCTGACGTACCGTCAACTGGCCGAGCAGCTCCCCGCGTACGTCAAGGATCTCGGCTTCACGCATGTCGAGCTGATGCCGGTCGCCGAGCACCCCTTCGGCGGGTCGTGGGGCTACCAGGTCACCGGGTTCTACGCGCCGACGGCCCGGCTGGGCACGCCGGACGACTTCAAGTACCTGGTGGACGCGCTGCACCAGGCCGGGATCGGCGTCATCATGGACTGGGTTCCGGCCCATTTCCCGCGCGACGACTGGGCGTTGGCGGAGTTCGACGGGCGGCCCCTGTACGAGCACGAGGATCCGCTGCGTGCCGCGCACCCGGACTGGGGGACGCTGGAGTTCGACTTCGGGCGCCGTGAGGTGCGCAACTTCCTGGTGGCGAACGCCCTTTACTGGTGCGAGGAGTTCCATATCGACGGGCTGCGGGTGGACGCGGTCGCCTCGATGCTCTACCTCGACTACTCGCGCGAGCCGGGCCAGTGGCTGCCGAACGAGCACGGCGGCCGGGAGAACCTGGACGCGGTCGCGTTCCTGCAAGAGATGAACGCCACCGTGTACCGGCGGGTGCCGGGCGTGGTGACCATCGCCGAGGAGTCGACGGCCTGGGACGGCGTCACGCGGGCCACCCACCACATAGGCCCGGGCGGTTTCGGGGGTCTGGGGTTCGGGCTGAAGTGGAACATGGGCTGGATGCACGACTCGCTGGACTATGTGCAGCATGAGCCGGTCCACCGCAAGTACCACCACAACGAGATGACGTTCTCGATGGTGTACGCGTACAGCGAGAACTATGTGCTCCCGATCTCGCATGACGAAGTCGTGCACGGCAAGCGGTCGTTGGTGTCGAAGATGCCGGGCGACTGGTGGCAGCAGCGCGCCAACCACCGCGCCTATCTCGGCTTCATGTGGTCTCACCCGGGCAAGCAACTCCTGTTCATGGGCCAGGAGTTCGCGCAGGGAGCGGAGTGGTCGGAGGCGCACGGCCCGGATTGGTGGCTGCTCGACCCGGCGTACGGGGCGGAGGCGGATCACCGTGGCGTCCGGGACCTGGTCCGCGACCTCAACATCGTCTACCGCCACACCCCGGCCCTGTGGCAGCGGGACACGACCCCCGACGGCTTCCAGTGGGTCGTCGGTGACGCGGCGGACGACAACGTCTTCGCCTTCCTGCGCTTCGACGCGGAAGGGGTCCCCCTTCTGTCCGTCTCCAACTTCTCCCCCGTCGTCCGCCCCGACTACCGCCTCGGCGTCCCCGACGACATCCCCGCCTGGCACGAGTCCCTCAACACCGACCTCGCCAAGTACGGCGGCGGCGACGTCACCAACCCGGACGCCGTGAAGCCGGAGGCGACACCGTGGCACGGTCACCCGGCCAGCATCCAGCTGACGCTGCCGCCCCTGGCAACGGTCTGGCTACGGCCCGCGTAGCCGCGAGCGGCGCTTCCTTAGAGTGGTCCGGGTCGATGTCCGTGCCCCACGGGGGAGTTGAGGGCTCATGCGATCCGGAGGCAAGCGCGGGGCGGCCGCGGCCGCCCCGCTCTGCGCGCTCGCCGTACTGCTTCTCGGCGCGTGCGGGACCCAGGTGGCGGGCCAGGGCGGCCCCACCCCGTCGGCCACCGAGCCGCACTGGACGCTGTCGGCGCCCACGCGCTCCCAGATCACCGGCGCCGAACTCGGTACCGACGGACGCACGGTGACCATCGCCGTGGACGTGCCCAGTGGCCCGAACCCGTGTGTGCGCGACCTCAAGGCGGAACTCACCGAGCCCGTCGCGAACACCGTGCCGGTCCAGGTCACCTTCACCTCGCCGTCCGGGGACCGCGGCTCCGGCTGCACGAAATCCACCACGGCGAAGGCCCGGGTCAAGCTCCCCGAACCCCTGGGAGACCGCGAGCTGGTGGTCGGCTACCCCGGCGCCGTCTTCACCGCCGACGGCGCCAAGCCGCCCGCGCTGCGACTCTGCGGCGATCTGGGCTGCACGCCGGCGGCCACCGGCTGCACCACCGGCTCCTACGAGCAGGCGGTGAAGGCGGTCGACTCACCCGCCCACACTTACCGCGACGCGGAACACTGCGACGGCAAGTGGCTGGTCCTGGACATCTCCTGGCCCACCGGCCCGGTCTGCGGCGACCCCGGGAACGACGGTTGCGCGCCCCATCTGGGCGACCGCTGGTTCTACAAGGCCGAGGAGTCGGGCTGGAAGCCGTTCTTCCGGACCGCGACAGGGGGCTGCCAGGCGGTGCAGGACAGGGAGCCGGACTTCCCGACCGCCCTGTGCGCGCCCCTGGAGCCCCTCGCCCCGTCCCTGCACCCGAACTACGCCTCCTCGGCGCCCCCGTCCTCCTGATCGGCCAGCGCCCTGGGCAACCGCCCCGTGTGCAGCACCCCCAGTCGCTGCGTGGCCCGGGTCAGCGCCACGTACAGGTCGCTCGTGCCGTACAGCCCCGGCTCGACCACCAGCACCGAGTCGAATTCGAGGCCCTTGGACTGCCGGGGGTCGAGGAGGACGACGGTCCGGGTCAGGTCGGGCTCGGCGCCCGCGGTCACTCCGTCCAGGTGGGCGGCCAGCCTGCCGTGGAGATGGCGTGGGGCGATGACCGCGAGCCGGCCCTCGGCGGGGGTCAGCTCAGCGACCGCCTTGGCGACGGCGCCGGGGAGGTCGTCGGTGGCGCGCACCCAGGGCCGTACGCCTGTCGAGCGGACCGAACTCGGCGGTTCGAAGTCGGGGTGCTCCGCCCGTACGACGGCCGCCGCCAGCTCCATGATCTCCGCGGGCGTGCGGTAGTTGACGCCGAGGCGGGTGTGCTCCCAGCGGTCCTCGACATACGGTTCCAGGATCTTCCGCCATGACCCGACGCCCGCCGCCTCCGCGGTCTGCGCGGGGTCGCCGACCAGGGTCATCGAGCGCGTGGGGCTGCGCCGCATGAGCAACCGCCAGGCCATCGGCGACAGTTCCTGCGCCTCGTCGACGATGATGTGCCCGAACGCCCAGGTCCGGTCGGCCGCCGCGCGTTCGGCGGCGCTGCGGTGGTCGTCCTCCTCCTGCCGCTCGGCGAACCGCTCGGCGTCGATGATGTCGTGGGCCGACAGCACCTCGGAGTCCTCGTCGTCGATGTCCTCGAACTCGTAGGTCCGGGAGGCGTACGACACGTCCAGCACGCCCTGCGCGTAGGCGACCTGCGTCTCCCGCTCGCGCTCGGCCCGCGCCCGCGCCAACCGCTCGTCCACGCCCAGCAGTTCGGCGGCCTCGTCGAGCAGCGGTACGTCGGACACGGTCCACGCGCGGGTCACCGGGCGGCGGATCGCGGCCGCGTCCTCGTCGGGGAGGTAGCCGACCGGGTCGGCGAGGAAGTCCGCGACCAGGCGCTGCGGGGTCAGGCGCGGCCACAACTGGTCGATGGCGGCCCAGACTTCACGGTTCTCGGCGAGCTCGTCCCGGATCTGCGTGATGTCGCTGGCGTCGAGCAGGCTGGAGCCGTCGTACGGGTCGGTGCCGACGCGCTCGGCGTACAGCTCGGTGAGGGTGTTGAGGATGTGGCCCTCGAAGTGCTCGCGGGCGACGTTGTGCGGCAGCTCGGCCTCGCGTGTGCGTTCGCGGGCCACCCGCACCAGGTCGTCGTCGAGCATGAGGATCTCGCGTTCGTGCTCGATCGCGATCACCGGGTCGGGCAGCGACTGCCAGTCGCGTACGGCTTCGGCGAGCACGTCCGCCATGTCGGCGCGGCCCTTCACCGCGGCCGCCGCGCGAGTGTCGGCGGCCTTCGCCCGTACGCCGGGGAAGAGTTCGCCGACCGTCGCCAGGAGCACGCCGGTCTCGCCGAGTGCGGGCAGCACCTCGCCGATGTAGCCGAGGAAGGCGGGGTTGGGGCCGACGATGAGGACGGCGCGCTTGGCGAGCAGCTCCCGGTGTTCGTAGAGGAGATACGCGGCCCGGTGCAGGGCGACGGCCGTCTTGCCGGTGCCGGGGCCGCCCTCGACGACCAGGATCCCGCGGTGCGGGGCGCGGATGATCTCGTCCTGTTCGGCCTGGATGGTCTGCACGATGTCGTGCATCCGGCCGGTGCGGGCGGCGTCGAGCGCGGCGAGCAGCACGGCGTCGCCGGTCGGGTCCTCGTGCCCGGTGCGCTCCTCGTCGCCGAGGTCGAGGATCTCGTCGTGCAGGGCGGTGACCGTCCGGCCCTCGGTGGTGATGTGCCGGCGCCGCCGCAGGCCCATCGGGGTGTGCCCGGTGGCGAGATAGAAGGGCCGGGCGACATCGGCCCGCCAGTCGATCAGGACCGGGGTGCGTTCGGCGTCGTCGGTGCGCAGCCCGATGCGGCCGATGTGGTGGCTCGTGCCCGGGGTCAGGTCGATCCGGCCGAAGCACAGCGACCCGTCGACGGCGTTGAGCGCGGCGAGCAGCCCCGACCGCTCGGCGACCAGGATGTCCCGCTCCAGGCGGGCCTGCATGGGCGTGTTGCCCTGGGCGAGGGCGTCGGTGACTCCGGCCTCGGTGTGACCGCGCAGGGCGTCCACGCGCGCGTACAAGGTGTCGATGAATTCCTGCTCACGCCGCAATTCATCGTCTGGAAAACCGGTGTTTGACAATTCCACTCCCGCCCGGATATACTGTGCCTACTGAACTTCTCCACGACTCAATTCCCGTAAAGTCGCGAACCATTGAGTCTAAGCAAAAGAATCCCCCCGGCGCAATTGCCGAGGGGATTTTTTCGTTATGCGGGTAGCTAGATGACGTCGGCTAGTTCCTCCAGCAGACGGCGCTTCGGCCGGGCCCCCACCATGGACTTCACGGGCTCACCGCCACGGAAGACCATGAACGTGGGCATCGAGAGAACCTTGTAGGCATTCGTGGTCAGCGGATTGTGGTCCACGTTCAGCTGGACGACCTTGAGCCGGTCGCCCTCCTCCGCCGAGAGCGCGCGCAGCACGGGCCCCATCTGCCGGCACGGCGGGCACCAGTCCGCCGTGAACTCCACCAGCACCGGCAGATCGGCGCCGATCACTTCCGCCGCGAAATCCTCGTCCGTCACATCGATCACAGCTCATGCCCTCCCAGTTCGCACACAGGTGGTTCGCCATCGGCCGCGGCCAGCCGTACGCCGATCTGCGCGCGCACGGTCTGCAAGTCGCCGATCAGCTCGTCCAGTTCCGCCAGCTTGCGCCGGTACACCGCGATCGACGCGGGGCACGAGTCGCCCTCCGGGTGCCCGGAGCGCAGACACTCCACAAAGGGGCGCGTCTCCTCCAGGTCGAACCCGAAGTCCTGGAGCGTCCTGATCTGCCGCAGCAGCTTCAGGTCGCTCTCGTCGTACGTCCGGTATCCGTTGCCGCCCCGCCGGGCGGGCAGCAGTCCGCGTGACTCGTAGTACCGCAGCGTCCGGGTCGTGGTCCCGGCCCGCGCGGCCAGCTCGCCGATTCGCATGTCCACGAACGTAATCCTTTACGCCGACGTCAAGGCAACAGCGGTTTCCGCTCCACCGGAGAGGTCAGCACGATCGAGGTCGTGGTGCGGCCCAGCGCGGACACCTGCTCCAGGACCTCCTCCAGATGGACGGTGTCCCGGACGGCGACCTTGAGGATCCAGCAGTCCTCGCCGACCGCGTGGTGCACCTCGATGATCTCGGGGCGTTCGATGAGCTCCAGGGTCCTGGGGTGCTTCAGGTTGTAGCCGCCGTGCGGATTGACCCGGATGAACGCCTGGATGCCGTACCCGAGCCGGCCCGGCACGACATGGGCGCCGTACCCGCTGATCACCCCCGCCGCCTCCAGCCGCCGCACCCGCTCGGTGACCGCCGCCGGACTCAGCCGCACCCGCCGCCCCAGCTCGCTCAGCTTGATCCGTCCGTCGGTCTGGAGGAGCTGGAGGATCTGCCGGTCCAGCTCGTCGAAGGCCACCGAGGTTTCGCTGGCGGCGGGGCGCAGATGCCGGGGTTCTTTCGGTACGGCGGCCGGAACTCCCATGGTTCCCCCTTCAGGACGTGGATGTACGCCGGGAGAATTATGGTCATGGAAGAGGCACGGGAGATACTGGTCATCGGCGGCAGCCGCTATTTCGGCAAGCGGCTCATCACACGTCTGCTGGCCGCCGGGGACCGGGTGACGGTACTGAACCGCGGCTCGTCCGCCCCGCCGCCCGGCGTGACACACCTCGTCGCCGACCGGAACGACGAGAGGTCCCTCACCGAGGCGCTCGGCTCCCGCACCTTCGACGTCGTCGTCGACCAGGTCTGCTACACACCGAGGCAGGCGGAGATCGCCCGGCGGGTCTTCACGGGACGGACCCGGCGCTATGTGATGACGTCGACGGTCGAGGTGTACGAGTACGAGGACTCCATCACGCCGGTCCGCGAGGACGCCGTCGATCCGCTGACCGTGCCCGTCGATCTCGAACTCCCCTGGGAGGACCCGGAGTTCCTCGACTCCCACTACGGCGAGGGCAAGCGGCAGGCGGAGGCGGTGTTCGCGGCCGCCCCGGACTTCCCGTACGTGGCGGTCCGGGTGGCCCATGTGCTGGGCGGGGCCGACGACTTCACGGGCCGTCTCGACCACTACGCCTCCCGGATCCGGGCCCGCGAGCCGATCGCCGTGCCCTTCTCCAACCAGCCCGCCACCTACATCCACGTCGAGGAGATCGCCGACTTCCTGGTCTGGGCGGCCGGCGCGGACTTCACGGGCCCGGTCAACGCGGCCTCCCACGGCCCGCTGACCACCGTCGACCTGTGCGAGGCGATCGTCGCGCACATACCCGAGGGCAAGGTCGTCCTCCAGCTCGTCGAGGTCGGCGAGGTCTCCCCGTTCTCCTTCTTCCGCTCCTACGGCATGGACAACTCCCGCGCCACGAAGCTCGGTTTCGTCTTCCGCGCCGCACCGGCCTGGCTGTCGGCAGCCGTCGCGGAGACCCTCGAAAAGGACGACAACTGACATGCGGTACCGCGCACTTGGCGACCTGAAGGTGAGCGCCGTGGGGCTCGGCGCGATGCCGCTGTCCATCGAGGGGCGGCCGGACGAGGAGCGGGCTCTGGCGACCGTACGGGCCGCCCTGGACGCCGGGGTGACCCTGTTCGACACCGCCGACTCCTACCAGCTGCCCGGCGCCGAACCCGGCCACAACGAACGGCTCGTGGCCCGCGCCCTCGCAGATGCGGGCACGGAGGTCCTGGTGGCCACGAAGGGCGGCCGGGGCCGGCCGGCCGACGGCAGCTGGACGGTGAACGGCGACCCCCGGCATCTGAAGCGGGCCGCCGAGGGATCCCTGAAGCGCCTCGGCGTCGAGGCCATCGGCCTCTACCAACTCCACAAGCCGGACCCCGCCGTGCCCTTCGAGGAGTCGGTCGGCGCCCTGCTCGAACTGCTCGACGAGGGCAAGATCCGGCTGGCCGGGGTCTCCAACGCGGACGCGGAGCAGATCCGTACGGCCCGAGCGATCCTCGGTGACCGTCTGGTGTCGGTGCAGAACGAGTACTCACCGGCCGTACGGTCCGCCGAGGCGGAGCTGCGGCTGTGCGCGGAGCTGGGGCTGGCCTTCCTGCCGTGGAGTCCGCTGGGCGGGATCTCGCGCAGTTCGCTGGACGGGCCGTCGGGGCTGCCGGGGACGGGGCGGGTCGGGCGGTACGGGCGGTTCGGGGCCTTCCACGAGGTCGCCGGCGAGCGCGGGGTCAGTCCTCAACAGGTGTGCCTGGCCTGGCTGTTGGCGAAGTCACCGACTCTGATTCCGATCCCGGGGGCGAGCCGTCCGGAGACGATCCGGGACTCGGCGGGGGCGGCGGAGCTGGTGCTGAGCGCGGAGGAGCTGGCGCGGCTGGACGCGGTCTAAGCGCTCCGCTGGATGTGCGGCGACGTGTCGGCGTTCGTCTGCGGCGCCGTCGTGGCTGGTCGCGCAGTTCCCCGCGCCCCTTAGCGGCGCTGCCGTACCGCAGCCGACTTCACCGGGTCCGCTTAGAACGAGGGCGGTGGGCCAGGGGGCCGTGGGGGGTGGATGCGAGGCGGACCGGAGGGCGGCGGACCGAAGGGGGGCGGGTCGTAGAGCGGCGGCTCGTGGGGAGGCGGGTCGTGGGGAGGCGGACCGTAGACGCGGGCGGGGGCCGAGCCGCCGCGGGCGTGCGGGCCCGTGGGCTCGGGCGGCTCATCCCCCGGCATCCAGTACTGGCCGCCCTCGACGTCCTCGTCGCCCTCGACGTCCTCCGCGCCCCGCACCCCGAGCAGCCGCCGCGTCAGCCGGTCGTGGTCGGACAGCAGCTCGTCGAGGGCCTCGCGGACGTCCCGCGGTTCCGTACGCGCCGACTCCCGCTCGGCGGCGACGAGCACGGACCGCCGTACCAGCTCCTTGGTGAAGGAGGCGGTCGTGCCCTCCGTACGGGCCACCACTTCTCCGACGATCTCCGCGTCGAGGCCGAGCCCGCGGCCGTAGAGGTCGAGGAGCCGGGCCCGGCCCTCGGCGTCGGGGAGCGGGATCTCGACGGCGAGGTCGACGCGGCCCGGGCGCTGGGCCAGGGCGGGTTCGAGGAGGTCGGCGCGGTTGGTGGTGAGGAGGAAGGCGACGTCGGCGTCGTCGCCGAGGCCGTCCATCTCGTTCAACACCTGGAAGAGCAGGGGCTGTTCACCGCCGCCGAAGTGCCGGGCCTCCGCGATGAGGTCGCAGTCCTCCAGGACGACGAGGGCGGGCTGGAGCATCCGCGCCAGGGCGCAGGCGGGGGCGATCGCGCCGATGGTGACGCCGGAGAGGATGACGGCCGTGAACTCCGGGAGGTGGGAGAGGAGATAGCGGACGGTGTGGGTCTTGCCGGTGCCGGGCGGGCCGTAGAGGAGAAGCCCCCGGCGCAAGTGCTGCCCGGCCGCGCGCAGTTGCTCGCGGCGCCGGGCCACACCGACGACCTGCCGGTCGACGCGGTCCAGCAGACCGGTCGGCAGCACGATCTCCGCACGGGTCAGGCCGGGCCGACGGTGGAAGCGGAACGGTCCGAGGCCGTGCCCGAACTCCGAGCCCTCGAAGGACAGCACCTGACCACGGAAGACGTTGAGTTCATGCACGAGCACGTCGATCTCGGCGAGCACCCGGTCCGAGAACTCCTTCTCCGCCGCGATGACCTCGATCTCGACCTTGTCGCGCCCGTACTCGTCGGCGGGCCCGCGCAGCAGTACGGCGAACCGCTCACCGCCCTCCTCTCCGAGGAAGAACCCGCAGGACACGCAGGCGAGTTCGGCGTCCGGGGAGACCGGCAGATGGGCGTACTCGACGGCGCCGATGGTGAACCGGTCGTGGCGGTCGGCGGACTCGATGATGTCACCGAGGGAGAGATCACCGCGGTGCCGTGAGCCGCGCAGCCCGACCAGCTCGTGGCAACGGCCGTCGGCGGCGAACCAACTCTCCAGCGCGAGATGCACGTTGGGAAGGTCGTACGACGGATAGGCGGCCTTGACGACGGGCCACCCGGACGGATCCGACCCCAGATGGTCCCGCAACCGCCGGCTCAGATTCCGGCCGTCCTCCCGAGCCTGATCCACCGGCCGGGCGACCGCCATGAGGAACTCCGTGAACAGTTCCTCGATCCGGTCGAGCGACTGCGCCGCGACGGGCTCCACCGCCCCCACGGACACGACCGCATGCCCCGCCCCCGTCCCCGTCCCCTGCGTGGCCCCATACACCTCGGACTCCCCCATGGCCGCCTCCGTACGTCCGGTGCCGAGGCTTTCCAGCGTGCGGCCGAACGGGCGGGCGGGTCAAAGGATGTGGGGCAAGTGGCGGCGAAGGGTCCGGAAAGGGGCGGGAGGTGTCGGCCGACATGTCACTGAGGAACTGACCGAGGGCGTCACCGACGGCGTCAGCGACGAGGCAAGTGAGGACGTCACCGGGGAGCCATGCCCCCCGTCCACGGCTCCCCGGCGCGCTCGGCCCACTCGCGGGCCGCGTCCGGGCGGCCGGTGAGCAGGAGCAGCAGTGCCGAGACGGGACCGCTGATCTCCGCCCCCTCGCCCCGCGTCCACTCGATGTCCGTGGCGACGAGCCGTGCCTTCGGCAGGGGCCAGGGCCGGGGCGGGAAGCGCATGGTCCACACGCGGTCGGCGGAGTCGCGGGCGGCGGTCGGGGGCATCTCGCGGTGGTGGCCGAGGGCGAGGGCGATGTCCTGGCCGTGGACGAGGAGGTCGAGGAGGGGTTCGCGGGGTGAGGTGGTGGGGGCGAGGCGGCGGGAGCCGACGATCGAGCGGAGGTTGCCGACGATGTCCTCGACCGGCAGCGCGGCCTCGCGTACGGCGGAGTCGTGGATCATCCGGTTCCAGTCGCCACGGGCCCGGAGCATCTCCCGTACGACCTGCCCGTAGGTGAAGCGCGCGGCGATCGTCAGATGCGCGGCCACGTCCCGGACCCGCCAGTCACCGCACCGCGTCCGCGTCTCCCACTCCTCCGGGCTCAGCCCGTCCAGCAGATCGGCCAGGCTCTCCCGCTCCCGGTCGACGATCTGCCAGAGCTCGTCGGTGTCCAGCGCGGCTTCCGATACGGCACCCATGGGAATCACCCACCCAAGTGGTAAGCTTCTCTGACCAAATTAGTCAGAGACTCTGACCAATGTCAAGCACCTGAACTGGAGACGGCGACCATGGCGACGGAGAGCGACCTCAACACGGGCGTGCTCCTGTTCCTCCCGTACCGGGCCCTGGAGAACCGCGTCTTCGCCGCCCTCGCCGAGGCCGGTTTCGACGACTTCACGCCCGCCCAGGCCCGGGTCATGCAGCGCATCGGCCCCGAGGGCACGCGGCTGACCGAACTGGCCGAACAGGCCCAGATCACCAAGCAGACCGCGGGCTTCCTGGTCGACCAGCTGGAGAAGACGGGCTATGTACGACGCGTCCCGGACCCGACCGACAAGCGGGCCCGGCTGGTGTGCGGCGCGGAGAAGGCGTGGGCGGCGAAGGAGGTCGCCGACGGGGTGGTCGCCGCGGTCGAGAGGGAGTGGGAGGAGCATCTCGGCAAGCGGCGGATGAAGCAGCTGCGTGAGGCGCTGGCGTTGTTGCGGGAGATCACTGACCCCTGGGCCTGACGTCCCGCCGGGTCAGGCGGGCACCTTCGCCGCCTCCTCGACCTCCAGCAGTGACGCGCTCCGCCGTTCCGCCTCGAAGGCGCGGTGGCCGCCGCGCAGCCCGAACAGCCGCTTGGCCAGCAGGATGTAGAGGACGGCGAGGATGTTCAGGACCAGCGTGCCGATCTTCAACCAGCTGATGTGCTCGGTGAGTTCGTAGATCTCCAGGGGGAGGAAGGCGGCCGTGGCGACCACCGTCAGATACTCCGCCCAGCGCTTGGCGTACCAGAGGCCGACCGCCTCGACGAGTTCGATCACCGCGTAGGCGAGCAGCAGCACCGCCACCAGGACAAGGGTGTCGTGGCGGTAGCCGAAGGTCTTCTGGAGGGTGCCGACGACCGGTGAGTGGTCGAGGTCGTAGTGGAAGTGCTTGAACACCGGGCGGAAGACGTCCAGGTACTCGTCGAAGAGCCGGCGCACCGCGTCCTGGCTGTTGCTGAACTTCCACACCGCCAGCGCCACCAGCACGATGAACACCCCGCGCACCGCCCGCTCGACCGCGAGGAAGCGCAGGACGAACAGGTCGCGCAGCACCTTGCCGCGCGGCACAAGCGGGGCCTCGGAGGCCGGTCCCGAACCATGCGGCTCGCCCAGCGCGAAGTCCCCGCAGCGCAGACAGCGCCAGACCTCCCCGAGCGCGGTCTCGGCGTGCAGCCGGATCCGCAGCCGGGGGTCGTCCGGCGCGTACGTCACATGCCCGCGCCGCGCACACGTCCGCCGGTCCCAGTCGATCGCCATCCCCCGTGCCTCCACCGAACGAACGTGCCGCGCCTGTACGGACTACTGACAGACGCGGCACGCTAGTGGGAGCGGGTAAGAGTTCGGTGAGTCAGCGCCTGCCGGCCGGCTCCTTCTCCTTCGCCTCCTCCGTCGGAGCCTCCGTCGACGCCTCCACCGGCTCCTCCATCGACTCCGCCCCCTTCTTCCGCCCCGGCAGCAACACCGCGACCAGGACGGTCCCGACGCCGAGGATCACCGCGCCGATGAGGCTGGTGTGCGCGACCGCGTCCGAGAAGGAGGAGCCGACGGCCTCGGCCATCTGCCGTGCCCCGCCCGCGAGTTGCTCGGCCTGCGCCTTCAACTGGGCCGCCTGCTGGGGGTCGGTGGCCTGCGCCGCCTGCCCTGCCAGCTGCTGAGCCTTCTCTCCGATGCCCTGCGCGACCGCGTACCCGGCGCCGACCGAGTCCTGGGCCGTGGCCAGGGTGGACGCGGGGAGCTTGCTGCCGCTCGTCGCGTCGGACAGGTGGTCCGCGTACGAGGTCGCCAGCAGCGAGCCGAGGATCGCGATGCCGAGCGAGCCGCCGAGTTCGATCGAGGTGTCGTTCACCGCGCCGCCGACCCCCAGCTCGGACTCCGGGAACGCCCCCATGATCGCGTCCGTGGCGGGTGAGAGCGCGAGCCCGATCGCCAGGCCCAGGACGATGAGAGGGGCGACGAAATCGCCGTACGACGAACTCGCGTCGACCTGCGTCAGCAGGGCGAGCGCCGCCGTGCCGCCGACCATGCCCGCGGTGACCGTCCACTTCATGCCGACGCGCGGGGTGAGGAACCCGGTCAGGGCCGAGCCGGCGAAGACGGCACCGGCGAGGGGCAGCATGCGCAGGCCGGTCTCCAGGGCGCTGTAGCCGAGGACGAACTGGAGGTGCTGGGTGAGGTAGTAGAAGGCGCCGAAGACGGCCAGGAAGAACAGCGCGACGGCGAGGTTGGAGCCGGCGAAGCCGCGGTCGGCGAAGCGGCGGACGTCGACGACGGGACGCGGGTGGCGCAGCTCCCAGACGACGAAGGCCAGCAGTCCCGCCCCCGCCACGACCGCCGCGGTGATCGCCTTCACGCCCCAGCCGAAGTGCGGCCCCTCGATGATCATGTACACCAGCGAGCCGATCCAGATCACCGACAGCAGTCCGCCGACGTAGTCGATCCGGCCGTGCTTCGCGGCCTTGGACGGCGGTACGAGGGCGAGGGCGGCGACGATCGCGACGGCGGCGATCGGGACGTTGATCAGGAACGTCGACGACCAGCTGTAGTGCTCCAGGAGCGCGCCCGCGACCAGCGGACCGGCCGCGATCGCGACGCCCGAGGTGGCGGTCCAGACGGTGATCGCCTTGGCGCGTTCGGCGCGCGGGAAGGTGGCCGCGAGCAGGGAGAGCGTCGCGGGCATGATCATCGCGGCGCCGAGTCCCATCACGGCGCGGGCCGCGATGACCGTCGTAGAGCTGTCGGCGAAGTAGCCGAAGACGGATCCGCCGCCGAAGACGGTGAGGCCGAGGAGGAGGGCGCCGCGGCGGCTGTACTTGTCGCCGATCGCGCCGAGCAGAAGCATCAGCGCGGCGTACGGGACGGTGTAGCCGTCGATGACCCACTGGAGGTCCGCGCTGGAGAGGCCGAGGTCCTCGGTCATGGCGGGCGCGGCGACCGTGAGGGCGGTGTTGGCCATCACGATGATCAGCAGGCTCAGGCAGAGGACCAGGAGTGCCCACCAGCGGCGGGCGTAGGGGCGGTCCGTCCTCTCGACCGGTTCGGTCATGACGAGTCGCATGGCAGGGGTGGCCTTCCTCAGCGGACTTGCACAGGGCTGTGCATTTTCACAACAGTGTGCAATGTACGCCGATTGCACAGCGGTGTGCAAGTCCATGGGCGAGAGGGCACAATGGCGTCCATGACCACGGGTAACACCAGCCGCGCCGACGCCAACCGCCGTCGCATCCTCGACGTGGCGCTCGCCGAGCTGCTGCGCGACCCCGACGCGTCCATGGACCAGATCGCACGCGCCGCGGGGGTCGTACGGCGGACCGTGTACGGCCACTTCCCCAGCCGGGAGGCGCTGGTCGGCACCCTCGTCGACGGCGCGGTCGAGGCGGTGGCGGCGGCGCATGCGGCCGGGCGCGGGGACGCGGAGGATCCGGAGCGGGCGCTGGCCGGGTCGACCCTGGCGGTCTGGGAGGTCGCCGACCGCTACCGCATCCTCGTCGCGCTGGCCCAGCGGAGCGTGACGATGCAGGGCATCCGGGAGCGGCTCGCCCCGGTGCGGGAGTCCTGCGAGGCGCTGCTGCGGCGCGGTCTGGAGGAGGGCGTGTTCGACTCCCCGCTGCCGCCGGCGGCCCTCGCGTACGTCCACGAGCAGCTGCTGTTCGCCGTGATGGAGGCGGTGAACGACGGCCTCCTCACAGCCGAAGAGGCGGGCCGCTCCGCCGCGGTCACTGTCCTGACCGCGGCGGGCGTACCCGCCTCTCGTGCCACCGAGCTGGTGGCGAAGCTGAGCGATTGAGTTGTTGCTGTAGGGGATGCCCGGGCGGCTGAGCGACGGGGGAGCAACTCAGCCGCCCGGAGTCTGTGGAACTAGGCCTTCGCCAGTTCCTTCTCGCCGCCCTGCTCCGGTACGTCCGCGTGCTCCTGGTCCTCGTCCAGCAGTGTCTTCTCGTCGAAGGGGAGGTGTCCGGCGAGGACCTGGTCGACGCGCTGGCGGTCGATCTCCTTGGTCCAGGTGCCGACCAGCACCGTGGCGACGGCGTTGCCCGCGAAGTTGGTGAGGGCGCGGGCCTCGCTCATGAAGCGGTCGATGCCGACGATGAGGCCGATGCCGTCCACGAGGGCGGGCTTGTGGGACTGGAGGCCGCCGGCGAGGGTCGCGAGACCGGCACCGGTGACACCCGCGGCGCCCTTGGAGGCGACGAGCAGGAAGAGCAGCAGCGGGATCTGCTCACCGATCGACATCGGCGTACCCATGGCGTCGGCGATGAACAGCGAGGCCATGGTCATGTAGATCATGGTGCCGTCGAGGTTGAAGGAGTAGCCGGTCGGGACGGTGATGCCGACGACGGGCTTGCTGACGCCGAGGTGCTCCATCTTCGCGATGAGGCGCGGCAGCGCGGACTCGGAGGAGGAGGTCGACAGGATCAGCAGGAACTCACGGCCTAGGTACTTGAAGAGCGTGAGGATGTTGAGCCCGGCGACGACCCGCAGCAGCGTGCCGAGGACGATGAAGACGAAGAGGAAGCAGGTGACGTAGAAGCCGAGCATCAGGACCGCGAGATCCTTCAGCGCGTCCACACCGGCCGAACCGACGACCGCGGCCATCGCGCCGAAGGCACCGATCGGGGCCGCCCACATGACCATCGCGAGGATGCGGAAGACGAGGCGCTGGATGTGCTCGACGCCGCGCAGGATCGGCTGTCCGGCGGAGCCCATGGCCTGGAGCGCGAACCCGGCGAGCAGCGCGATCAGCAGGGTCTGGAGGACCTCGCCCTCGGTGAAGGCGGACACGAACGTCGTCGGGATGATGCCGAGGAGGAACTCGGTGGTGTCCTTGGCCTCCGCGTCGACCTGTGCGTGACCGACGTCCTTGACCGCGTCGGTGACGGCGAGGCCGGAGCCCGGGTCGAGGATGTTGCCGACGATGAGGCCGATACCGAGCGCGACCAGCGACATGACCAGGAAGTAGCCGAGGGCGATACCGCCGACGGCGCCGACCTTGGCGGCCTTCCGTACCGAGCCGATGCCCAGGACGATCGTGCAGAAGATGATCGGGGAGATCATCATCTTGATCAGGGCCACGAACCCGGTGCCGATCGGCTTCAGCTCGACGGCGAAGTCCGGCGCGACCATGCCGACGACGATGCCGATGGCGACCGCGACGATGACCGCGATGTAGAGATAGTGGGTGCGGTCCTTCTTGACTGCGGTTGCCGTATCGGGGGATGCGGGGGTGCTGGCGGCCACGGCTGCCCTCCTTCTGACGTCTTCGTCGGCACAGACCGGAGTGCGGCTCACGTCCGGGCTTTTGAGGAATGCCGTGACTATCTCCTGCCCTGTGAGGGCGGTCACCCTTCCGTTCATTTAGTTCACACTTAACCTGCGAGGCACACTGACGACATGCGCATCCCCGTCCCGAGACCCCGCAGCCTGGCAGGCCAGCTCTTCGCGATGCAGGCCGTGCTGATAGCGGTGCTCGTCGCGGGCTACGCGCTCTTCACGTACGTCAGCGACCGCAGCCAGGCCGAGGACGCGGCGGGCCGGCAGGCCATGGGCGTGGCCCGCGCGGTCGCCGACGCCCCATCGGTGCGGGAGGCCATCCGTACGCCGGACCCGTCGGCGAAGCTCCAGCCGTATGCCCTGCGGGTCATGCACGACGCCGACGTCGACTTCGTCACGATCATGGATCCGAAGGGCATCCGCTGGACCCACCCCCGCGAGGACCAGATCGGCAAGCACTTCCTGGGCAACATCAACCCCGCCCTCGGCGGCGACTCCTTCACCGAGACCTATACGGGCACCCTCGGCCCGTCGGTCCGCGCGGTCACCCCGATCAAGGCGAACGGCCAGGTCATCGGCCTGGTCAGCGCGGGCATCAAGGTCGAGGCGATCAGCAAGCGGGTGCAGGGCCAGCTGACGGCCCTGCTCGGGGTCGCCGGGGGCGCGCTGGCGCTGGGCGCGATGGGCACGTACATCGTCAACGCCCGGCTGCGCCGCCACACCCACGGCATGAACGCGACCGAGCTCAGCCATGTGCACGACTACCACCAGGCCGCGCTGCACGCGGTGCGCGAGGGCCTGCTGATGCTGGACGGCCAGTACCGGGTCGCGCTGATCAACGACGGCGGCCAGGAGCTGCTGGGCGTCGCCGGTGACGTGGTCGGCCGCTCGGTCGCGGAACTGGGCCTGCCCGCACCGCTGACGGGCGCGCTGCTGGCCTCGGAGCCGAGGGTGGACGAGGTCCATCTGACGGCGGACCGGGTCCTGGTGGTGAACACCTCCCCGGTCTCGGGCGGCGAACGCCGGGGCACGGTGGTCACCCTGCGCGACGTCACCGAACTCCAGTCGCTGATGGGCGAGTTGAACTCCGAACGCGGCTTCACCCAGGCCCTGCGCTCCCAGGCCCACGAGGCCGCGAACCGCCTCCACACGGTCGTGTCCCTCATCGAACTGGGCCGGGCGGAGCAGGCGGTGGACTTCGCGACGGCCGAACTGGAGCTGGCCCAGGCCCTCACCGACCAGGTCGTGGCGGCGGTGAGCGAACCGGTGCTGGCCGCCCTGCTGCTGGGCAAGACGGCCCAGGCGAACGAGCGGGGCGTCGAGCTGGTGGTGTCGGAGGACAGCCGCCTCGACGACGGTCTGCTCCCGGAGTCCCTCCCCGCCCGGGACCTGGTGACGATCCTCGGCAACCTCATCGACAACGCCGTCGACGCGGCCCAGGGCAGCGTCCGGGCCCGGGTGACGGTGACGGCCTACACGGACGGCAGCGAGCTCGTCCTACGGGTCTCCGACACGGGCGAGGGCGTGGACCCCGCGCACACGGAGGCGGTGTTCCAGCGCGGCTTCTCGACGAAGCCTGCGGGGCCGGGCGGACGCGGGCTCGGCCTGGCCCTCGTGCGGCAGGCGGTGACCCGGCACGAGGGGACGCTGACGGTGGCGGAGGCGGCCGGGGGCGGGGCGGAGTTCGAGGTGCGGGTGCCGCTGCGGGGGGACGGGGTGCGGGGCGAGGGCGCGCGGGCCGGAAGGGGGGCCGGGGGTGCGGCGCGGACGGGCGTGCCCGAAGATGCGTCGACGACAGGTGCCGAGCCGCGGGACACCGAGCCGCACGCCCCGGAGCCGGAGGGCGCGGGCACGCGAGGCACCGGTCCGCATGGCGCCGGTCCGTCCCGGCGTACCGCTTCTGGAGGTGACGCATGACGGGTGAGCAGGGTGTGCAGCCCATCCGTGTCCTGGTCGTCGAGGACGACCCGGTCGCCGCCGACGCCCACGTCATGTACGTCAACCGGGTGCCGGGCTTCACGGCGGTCGGCAAGGCGCACACCGGCGCGGAGGCCCGCCGCCTGCTGGACCGTACGCCGGTCGACCTGCTGCTCCTCGACCTCCACCTGCCGGACGTCCACGGCCTCCAGTTCGCGCGCTCGCTGCGCGCGGCGGGCCACCAGGCGGACGTAATCGCGGTGACGTCGGCACGGGACCTGACGGTGGTACGGGAGGGGGTGTCGCTGGGCGTGGTCCAGTACGTCCTGAAGCCGTTCACCTTCGCGACCCTCCGAGACCGGCTCGTGAGGTACGCCGAGTTCCACGCGGCGGCGGGCGAGGCGAGCGGCCAGGACGAGGTGGACCGGGCGCTGGCGTCCCTGCGGGCACCGGGCCCGGCGGCACTGCCGAAGGGCTTGAGCGCGCCGACGCTGGAACGCGTGACATCGGCGCTGCGGGACTCGACGGAAGGGCTCACGGCGACCGGCCTGGCGGAGGTCGTGGGCATCTCCCGCATCACGGCCCGCCGTTACCTGGAACACCTGGTGGACGCGGGACGGGCGGCACGGGCCCCGCAGTACGGGACGGTCGGCCGCCCGGAGCTCCAGTACCGGTGGGTCAAGGGCCAGCGGTGACCTGCGGCTGCTGCCCGAACGGCCGCGCGTAGAGCACGACTTGGACCCCGAGCCCGATGACGCTGAGGGCTTCGAGCACGGACAGGAAGAGCAGCCCGGCGACACCTCCCCCGGCAGCCCAGTAGACGGTGAGCCCGGCGAACGGCACGACACAGAAGGCGAGCAGATCGATCCCGCACTGGATAACCTTGCGGGAACGCCGGCGCGGGTCGGACCGATGGGCGACCTCCCACCCGAACACACCCTCCGTCTGCGCGAGTTGGGCGAGCCGAGGCCCGAGCCCCTCCCGTATGTGCTTGCCGATCGCCGAGATCTTCTCGTCGTTGACGAGATAGGTCCACCCGAGGACCACACACACCGGCGGCAGCGCGAGCAGCATGTCCGGCCGCTTCGCCTGCGCGGTGGCGGCGATGACGGCGGCGACGACGGTGAGCGTCACATAGAGCAGATTGTCCCGGAACCCGATCCGTGTCTTCTGCTCCTCCTTCGCGGTCTGGTACTCGGCGAGGAGCAGCTGCCCGACGGTGACGTCGTTGGGGCTGGGCATGTCGTACGTCCTCCTCATGTCTTACGTGTCTTACGTGTCTTACGTGCTCCTCGGTCGGCGCCAACCACGTCCCGCCGCAGGTCACTTGGCCGTACCTTATGGGAGTGACTCGACCCATCGTGGCGGTGCTGACCGCGTTGTCGCTGGAGTACACGGCCGTACGACAGCACCTGACGGACGTCCGGAAGACCGAGCACCGCCGGGGCACCCGCGCCGAGGTGGGCCGGTTGCCAGGCACCCCATGGTCGGTGGCGCTGGTGGAGATGGGCGAGGGAAATCTGACGGCCGCCGCGCTCACGGAGCGGGTGATGTCGTGGCTGGAGCCGGAGGCGGTGTTCTTCGTCGGGGTCGCGGGAGGCCTGAAGAGCGACATCGCGTTGGGGGATGTGGTGGTGGCGACCAAGGTGTACGCCGTCCACGGCGGCAAGGAGACCCCGGACGGCTTCCTCGTACGACCGGACGCCTGGCGCGCCTCCCACCGGCTGGCCTCGGCGGCGCGGGACGCGTTGCGGGACGATCCCCGGGCGCACCTGAAGCCGATCGCCGCGGGGGATGTCGTACTGGCCGCGGGGTCGTCGTCCGCGCTGGCCGAGCATCTGCGCAGGAACTACAACGACGCCGCCGTCATCGAGATGGAGGGCGCGGGGGTGGTGAGTGCGGTGGACCTCGCGGGTGGGGACGCGTTGGTGATCCGGGGGATCAGCGACCGGGCGGACGGGGACAAGTCCCGGGCGGACGGGGAGGGTTGGCAGCCCCGGGCGGCGGCGAGCGCGGCGTCGGCGGTGGTGGCGGTGTTGCGGGAGCTGCGGCCGTTTCGGGGGCGGGGCGGCTCCGCCGGTTCGGGTGAGGCCGAGGACTCTGAGGAGGGGCCCCATCGCGGAAACGGCGTTCGCGGGTCCGGGTCCGTCTATGGAGGGGACCACTTCGACTTCCGGAACAGCACGTTCTTCGGGCCGTACG
Source organism: Streptomyces sp. NPDC046909 (assembly GCF_040644695.1). NCBI lineage: Bacteria > Bacillati > Actinomycetota > Actinomycetes > Kitasatosporales > Streptomycetaceae > Streptomyces > Streptomyces sp. NPDC046909. Next base: position 23,947 of record NZ_JBEYXC010000013.1, read on the forward strand.
TGGCCAAGCGGGTGGAACGGGGCGAGCGGGGGGACGGGGAGCGGTAGACGGGGTGCCGTGCACGGACCGGTGCCGGTGGCCACGGCCGCGTTGCCCGCGGTGCCGGCGGGGTTCACCGGGCGGGAGGAGGATCTGGCTCGCTTGATGCCGGTGCTGGATCCGGGGAGTGCCGAGTCCGATCTGCCGGTGGTGATCTGTGCGGTGTCGGGGTTGGGCGGGATCGGGAAGACGTCGTTGGCGTTGTGTGCGGCGCATCGGGCGGTGCGGGAGGGGTGGTTTCCCGGGGGGACGCTGTTCGTGGACTTCCGGGGGTACGACGAGGATCCGGTGACGGCGGATCAGGCGGTCGTGGCGTTGTTGGACGGGATGGGGGTTCGGGGGGCGGAGCTGCCGCAGACGGTGGCGGGCCAGTACGGGCTCTATCGGCGGCTGTTGGCCGAGGAGGGGCGGTCGATGCTCCTGATCCTCGACAACGCGTCGGACCCGGGACAGGTCGCTCCGCTCTTCCCCTGGACCGATCACCACCGGGTGCTGATCACATCACGGGACCGGCTGACGAACCTGGACGCACGGCTGCTCGACCTGGACGTCCTCAAGCCGGAGGCCGCGGCTCTGGCTGTCGACCGGCTGCTGCGGCTGGCCGACGGTGGAGATGACCGGGCCGCCCGAGAGCCGGAGGCCATCGCCGAGCTTGCCGAGCTGTGCGGGCATCATCCGCTGGCGCTGCGGATCGCGGGAGGCATGCTGCGCAAACGCCGGTACCGGACCATCGCGTCCCTCGTGGACGAGTTGCGGGAGGCCGAGGATCGGGCGGGGGCCTTGGGGGTCAGGCCGGTCTTCGAAGTGGCGTACGAGCAACTGCCGCCGGAGCAGGCGAGGTTGCTGCGTCTGGTGTGCCTGGCTCCTACCGCCGAGGTCAGTGGTGAGGCGGCGGAGGCGCTGGCGGGGCTGGGGGGTCAGCGGACGGTCGGGCTGTTGGAGGAGCTGGCCTCCTCGCATCTTGTGACGCCGGTGCCGTCGGGTGGGGATGTGCGGTGGCGGTTGCATGACCTGGTGCGGGCGTTTGGGATGGCTGTGGTGGCGGGGGACGCCGGGTTGCGGGAAGAGGGAGAGCAGGCGCGGGAGCGGTTGCTGGGGTTCTACTGGCGGCGGGCGAATGCGGCCAATGACCGGTTGCGGTGGCTGCCGGGGAGGCCCGAGCCGGAGCAGTTCGGCGACCGGGCGGGGGCGCTCGCGTGGCTGGACGGGGAGCGGGCCGGACTGGTGGGGGCGGTGGACTGGGCGGGTGAGGAGCGGCATACGCGGCATGCGGTGCGGTTGGCCATGTGTCTGGACACGTATTTGCAGTGGCGGAGGTACTTCGATGACGCGATCGCCGTGGCGCGGGCTGCTCGGGAAGGTGCCCACCGGATCGGGGATCGCGCATGCGAGGCAGGAGCGTGGAACAACCTCGGCAGCGCCCTGCAGGATGCGGGCCGGACGGACGAGGCGATCGACACCCTCACCCAAGCCCGGGACCTGCATCAGACCGCCGGGGATCGCCAGCGCGAGGCCAACGCAATGGCCCTCCTCGGCCTCGCCCTACGGGATGCGGGCCGGGGAGAGGAAGCGATCGAGACTTACACCTGTGCCCTCGACCTGTACCAGGTTCTGGGGGATCGCCGTGGCGAGGGCATGGCGTGGAACAACCTCGGCAACCTCCTGCAAGATGCGGGCCGGTTGGAGGAAGCAATCGATGCCCACGTCCGCGACCGCGACGTGTGCCAGGTTCTGGGGGATCGCCATGGCGAGGGCGCAGCGTGGAACAACCTAGGCGTCGCCCTGCAGGATGCGGGCCGGGTGGAGGAAGCGATCGAGGCGTACGGCAAGGATCTGGAGATCTGTCGTGAGTTCGGGGACTGGTACGGGACCGGCCAGACCCTCAGCAACCTGGCCCGCGCCAACCGGGACGTCGACCGCCCCGCCGAAGCCCGCGCCTACTACCTCCAAGCCGCCGACGCCTTCACCCAAGCCAACGCCCCCACCGAAGCCGCCAACGCCCAATCCGCCGCAGACGCATTGACCTGACTAGACCACCCCACCTACGTTCACCAGGCACCCATCCCGCGCGACACCCCCACGTGAGCCCGCAGGAGGTCATGCCCGTGCGCCCCACCGCCGTCCGCTCCGCGCTCCCCGCACTCCTCGTCACCGCCGCCCTCACCGCAACGACCCTCACGGCCTGCGGCAGTTCGGGAAGCGACCCGGACACGCTGAAGGTCTCCTTCAAGCAGTCCACGGACAACTCGATCAAGGTGATGGACGAGTTCCTCGCCGGCGTCAAGAAGCAGTTCGAGAAGGAGAACCCGGGCAAGAAGGTGGAGTTGATCCCCATCAAGGCCCCGGACTCGGAGTACTACACCAAGGTCCAGCAGATGCTCCGCTCCCCCAAGACGGCGCCGGACCTGGTCTACGAGGACACGTTCCTCATCAACTCCGACATCACCAGCGGCTACTTGAAGCCCCTCGACGCCTACCTCGCCAAGTGGCCGGACTGGAACCAGTTCATCGACACGGCGAAGACGGCGGCCAAGGCCGAGGACGGCAAGACGTACGGCGTCCCGGACGGCACCGACACCCGGGGCCTCTGGTACGACAAGGGCATCTTCGCCAAGGCAGGCCTCCCCACCGACTGGCAGCCGAAGACCTGGGACGAGGTCCTGGACGCGGCCCGCACGATCAAGAAGAAGGTCCCCGACGTCACCCCGCTCAACGTCTACACCGGCAAACCCGCAGGTGAGGCGGCGACAATGCAGGGCTTCGAGATGCTGCTGTACGGCACGGGCGACGGCACCACGGACCCCCTCTACGACTCGGCGACCAAGAAGTGGATCGCCGGAGGCGAGGGCTTCAAGGACGCCCTGTCCTTCGTCGAGACGGTCTACAGGGAGAAGCTCGGCCCGGACATCGAGACCGCCCTCGACCCCAACATCCAGACCATCGTCCGCGGCGACCTCCTCCCCCAGGGCAAGCTCGGCATCGACCTGGACGGCTCCTGGCTCCCGCAGGACTGGCTGGCGGGCAGCGGACACGAATGGCCGGAGTGGTCAAAGAAGTTGGGCCTCGCCTACATGCCCACCCAGCACGGCCAGGCCCCCGGCAAGGTGAGCATGTCCGGCGGCTGGACCTGGGCGATCCCCGCCAAGGCGGCCAACCCCGACCTGGCCTTCGACTTCATCAAGACGATGCAGACGAAACCGAACGCCCAGAAGTGGTACATCGCCAACTCCGGCATCGCCGTCCGCAAGGACGTCGCCGCCGACCCGTCGTACGCCGAGGCCCAGCCCGGCATCAAGTTCTTCACGGACCTGGTGGCCAGCACCCACTACCGCCCGGCGTTCCCGGCGTACCCGAAGGTGTCGACGGCGATCCAGGAGGCGATGGAGGGAGTGACGACGGGCGATAAGTCAGTGGAGGAGGCGGCGAGGGATTACGACGAGGAGCTGAAGACAGCGGCAGACAACCAGGTGATCGAGAAGTGAGCCGCGCGCGATGAAGCGAACCGTCGCCCGCGCCCTCCCTCACGCCCTCCCCCGCCCCGTCCTCCGGGCCCTCCCCCTCACCCCCGCCACAGCCCTCCTGCTCCTCTTCCTCGCCGGCCCCATCGCGTACTGCGCCTACATCGCCTTCACCGACCTCCAACTCACCGGCCAGGCCCAGGAGTCGTTCATAGGCTTCGAGAACTTCCGCACGGCGTTCAAGGACGAGGCATTCCTCAACGCGGTATGGCTGACGCTCCTCTTCACGGTCATCTCGGCCCTGCTCGGCCAGAACACCCTGGGCCTCGCCCTGGCCGCCCTGATGCAACGCGCCTCGAAGCCCGTCCGCACGCTCGTAGGCGCGGTGGTCATCACGGCCTGGGTCCTGCCGGAGGTGGTCGCCGGCTTCCTCCTCTACGCCTTCTTCCGCCGCGAGGGCACGTTGAACGCCATCCTGGACTGGCTCCATCTCCCCACCCAGAACTGGCTGTTCAGCCTCCCGATCCTCGCGGTGTCCTTCGCAAACGTCTGGCGGGGTACGGCCTTCTCAATGCTGGTCTACTCAGCAGCCCTGAACGAGATCCCGAGGGAAATCACCGAGGCGGCAGAGGTGGACGGCGCGGGCGGCTGGCGCCGCATGTGGCACATCACCCTCCCCATGATCCGCCGCTCCATCGGCACGAACCTCATGCTGATCACCCTCCAGACCCTGTCCGTCTTCGGCCTGATCTGGGTGATGACGAGGGGAGGCCCGGGCGGCAAGAGCCAGACGCTCCCGCTGTTCATGTACGAGGAGGCGTTCCAGAAGAGCATGATCGGTTACGGCACGGCGGTCGCGCTGCTCCTGCTGCTGGTGGGCTCACTGTTCTCGCTGCTGTACATACGCCTCCTGCGAACGGAGGTCTGAGGCTGATGCCGTCCCGCAGAACCACGACCCACCGCCTGGCCGCAGACGCGGTCCTCTTGCTGCTGGCCGCCGTGTTCCTGCTCCCCTTGGCGTGGGTGCTCCTGTCCTCGGTGGACCCGGAAGCGAACCTGAAGGTGAAGCTGCCGTCGGGAGTGACCCTCTCCAACTTCGACGCGATCCTCACCCCGGAGATCACCTTCACCCCCCTCCTCAACAGCCTCCTCCTGTGCGGCGGAGGAACGGCCCTGACGGTCGCCTGCGCGGCGCTGGCGGCGTACCCGCTGTCCCGCTACCGCTCCCGCCTGAACCGCCCCTTCCTCCTGACGATCCTCTTCGCAACAAGCCTGCCCATCACGGCCATCATGGTCCCGGTCTACGCGCTGTTCGTCCGCGTGAACCTCATCGACACCCTCCAGGGCACGATCTTCTTCTTCGCCGCCTCCCAACTCCCCTTCGCCATCTGGCTGATGAAGAACTTCATGGACGGCGTCCCGAAGGAGTTGGAGGAGGCGGCATGGACGGACGGCGCATCGTCGTTCCAGGGGCTGGTACGGATCGTGCTGCCGCTGATGGGGCCGGGCGTGGCGGTGGTGACCGTCTTCTCGTTCGTCATGATGTGGGGCAACTTCTTCGTCCCGTTCATGCTGCTGCTGACGCCGGAACAGATGCCGGCGGCGGTGAGCATCAACGAGTTCTTCGGGAACCGGGGGATGGTGGCGTACGGGCAGTTGGCCGCGTTCTCGGTGATCTACTCGACGCCGGTGGTGCTGCTGTATGTGCTGGTGGCGCGGCGGGTGGGTGGGGGGTTTGCGTTGGGTGGGGCGGTCAAGGGGTGAGGAGTTTGGATGCTGCGGCTTGGGCTGCGGCAACCCCGTCGGGGGCGTTGGCTCGGCCAAACGAGGCTGCAGCTTGGAGGTAACAGATGCGGGCATCAAGAAGACGGTGAGTGGCCGCATGAGCGAGGGCCAAGTTGAAGAGCGTCTGTCCCGCCCTGTACCAGTCCTCAAATTCCCTGAAGATCCCCAGGGCCCTGCCGTATGCCTCGACTGCATGCTCGATTCGACCCGCATGCCGCAGGGCGAGGCCGAGGTTGTGCCACGCACTAGCCTCGCTATGGCGCCCCCCAGCGACCTGACACAAGTCGCGGGCACGCGTATGGGCAACGATCGCCTCCTCAAGCCGACCCACCTCGTCCAGGGAGCTGCCGAGATTGTTCCAGGTATCGGCCTCGCGGACCCGGTCGCCGACTTCCCGGTAGAGGTCGCGGGCTCGGATGTGGGCGACGATTGCCTCCTCGGCTCGCCCAGCCGTCAGCAGAGCGTTGCCAAAGTTGTTCCAGGCAGTGGCCTCACCCTCTCGATCCGCATTGGCCCGATGCAGATCGAGAGCGTGTCTCAGTGCGTCGAGCGCCTCCTCTGCCCGCCCCACCTCCCGAAGGGCGAAGCCGAGATCGTTCCACGCGCAGGCTTCCGCAAAGCGGTCCCCAGCATGGTGGGCAGCCTCCAGAGCGACACGCGCCACCGTGGCCCAGTCGTCGAAGTACCGCCGCCACTCAAGGTACGACCCGAGACACCCAGCCAGAGCAACTGCCCTCTGCCTATGGGCCTCCTCGTTCGCCCACTGGACCGCTGCCACCAAACTGGCCCGCTCCCCATCCAGCCAAGCCAACGCCTGTCCTCGGTCCACGAAGCGAGCCGGCACAGATCTCCCCGGAAGCCACCGCAGCCGATCATCCGCCGCGCCCGCCCACCGCCAGTAGAACCTCAGCACCCGCCCCCGAGCCTCCTCACCCTCCTTCATCCACCCTGCATCCCCCGTCACCACACCCACCCCAAACGCCCGCACCAAGTCATGCAACCGCCACCGCCGGCGCCCACTCTCCCGCCCTCGCTCAACGAGATGGACCCGGACCAGGGCCTCCAGATCCTGGATCGGGGTGTCGTCCACCCCGACAAGCACGGCGACCACCTCATCAGCTACATCCGGCCCCGGCGCCAGGGCCAGCAGCCGCAGCAGCCGGGCTTGCTCGGCCGGCAGCCGCTGATAGGACAGGTCGAAAGCCGCGCGGACATTGCGCTCGCCATCGTCGAGGTGGCCAAGCAGATCACGGGACGCGGCCAACTCAGCGGCGAGTTCGGCGACCGGTTTGTCCGAATCCACCACCAGTTGCGCCGCCGCGATCTGAAGGGCCAGCGGCAGGTGCCCACAGAGGGCAGCAAGTCGCGCAGCCTGCTCCGAGTCGTCCGTGACGCGGCTGTCCGCAGGTCGGGCGGTCCGCAGGGCAAGGTCGAGCAGCTCGTACGCCTCCCCCGGCAATAGCTCGCCCAACGCCAGTAGCCGTCCCCCCAGTTGGGGCAGCCGCCCCCGAGAGGTGACCAGCAGCCGATGCCCCGCACCACCACCAGGAAGCAGCGGCCGAACCTGAGCCGACGAGGACGCATTGTCGGCCAGGATCAGCACCGCCCCCCGTTCACGGGCCCGCGCAGCCAGCACCGAGCGAAAAAGCCCAGCCCGCGCATCCACCCCGCCCGGAATGTGCTCCGGCTCCGTGCCCAGCGCCCGCAGCAACGCCTCCAGGGCCTGCTCCGCCGTAACAGGTTCCTCGTCATACCCATGCAGGTCCACGAAGAGCACACCACCCGGGAACCAGCCCTTCCCGCGCGCTGCATACCCCGCCTCGATCGCGAGCGCGGTCTTACCGATGCCACCAAGCCCGGAGACCGCAGCGACCACAACCGCCTCTGGTCCGCCCGCTGCCACCGAGGGGTCGAACGCATCGAGCAGTTCCCCCAGTTCACCGCCCCGACCGGCGAATCCGACGGCCCGCGCAGGAAGGGCGTCCAGCGCAGTGGGCGCCGCGGCACGCTCGCGGTACTCCGCTTTCGCAGTGAAGGGCCCCGTGAACTTCGCGCCCCCGAAGTCAAGATGATCCCCGCCATACCCGTTAGCCATCACGCCGTCCCCCATGCAGCCTCACCCGACATCAAGGTACTGCCGCACCACCCCGCCCAACCCTCCCTCCGCGAACCCCACTTGGCAGTACCGTAAAACCGTGTCGGAGACAGAACCCACGGTCGTGATCCTGACCGCCCTCCCCTCGGAATACGACGCCGTACGGGCCCACATCCCGGACGCGGAGGAACGCGTACACGACGAGGGAACATACGTGGAGTGGGGCCGCCTCCCCGACACCCCCTGGCACGTAGCCATCGCCGAACTGGGCCCAGGCGCCCTGAACGCAGCCGTCCTCACAGAGCGAATCGTCAACTGGCTGCACCCCGACGTCCTGCTGTTCGTCGGAGTCGCAGGCAGCCTGAAGAAGAAGGACATCAAACTCGGCGACGTCGTCGTGGGCACCAAGGTGTACGGCATCCACGGCGGCAAGTACACCTCCGACAACGGCTTCGAGGTCCGCCCAGAAGCCTGGCACTCCTCGCACCGCCTGGAACAGGCAGCCCGCTTCGCCCTGCGCGGCAAGGTCCATCTCAAGCCGATCGCAGTGGGCGACGTAGTCCTGGCCGACGCGAAGTCGGACATCGCCGAACACCTACGCAAGCACTACAGCGACGCCGCCGCCATCGAGATGGAGGGCTCGGGCGTAGTCCACGCGGCGCACCTCAGCAGCGGCTTGGACGCCCTGGTGATCCGAGGAATCAGCGACTACGCCGACGCCGGCAAGTCACGGGCCGACGCGAAGGGCTCCCAACCCCGCGCCGCCGACGCGGCAGCCGCAGCGGCGGTAGCCATCCTCCGCAAACACCGCCCGACCAGAGGCCGCGCCCCCGCACCGACCGCCTCCGACGACCCTCAGGAGGGCCCCTTGCCCCCTGCCACCTACGCCGGCGACCACCTCGACTTTCGAGGCACCACCATCACCGGACCCTTCACCGCCAAGTCCGTCAACCACCGCCGGGACGACACCGACTAACCACGGCCCGGTTCCGGTCGCGACGACCACCCTCCCACCCCGTCCGGCAGGCTTCACGGGCCGAGTGGCAGCGCTGTCCCGCCTCCGCCCCCACCTCGAACCGGCCCCGGAGGGTACGCCCGCTCCCCCGCTCCTCATCTTCGCGGTGACCGGCATGGGCGGCATCGGCAAGACGGCACTGGCGTTGGAGGCGGCCCACCAGGCACGTTCCGAGGGATGGTTCCCGGGCGGGACGCTCTTCGTCGACCTGCGCGGGTACGACGACAACCCGGTGACGTCAGACCAGGCGGTATTGGCGCTGCTGGACGCGCTCGGCGTACACGGGACGGATCTGCCACCGACGGCCGCACGGCAGTACGACATGTACGGCACGCTGCTGGCAGAGCGCCGGGAGCGCATGCTGATCATCCTGGACAACGCGTCGGACCCGTCTCAGTATCTGCCGCTGTTGCCCGCCATAGACCACCACCGAGTGATCATCACGTCCCGCAACCGCCTGGATTCCCTCTCCGTGCGGTACGTCGATCTGGAGACACTGGACCCGGCGGAGTCGATCGCCCTCATCACCACCGCCCTGAGCAACGACCCGGACGACGACCGCCCGTCCCACGAGCCGGAGCCTCTCCGTGAACTGACCGACCTGTGCGGCCACTTGCCCCTGGCGCTCCAGATCGCCGCCGCGATGCTACGCAGACGCCGGCACCGTGACATCTCCATGCTGGTCGCCGAGATCCAGGCAGCCGCGGACCCAACAGCGGTCCTCATCCACGACGGCGGCCGAGGCACCGACCAGTACGGCCGCTCCCTCACCCTGCGCCCGGTACTGGAGACCTCGTACCGTCGCCTGCCGCCCGACCTGGCCCGACTGCTGCGCCTCCTCGCCCTCGCGCCCGGCGCCGACACGAGCACGGAGGCTGCGGCAGCGCTGACGTATCTGGACGAGGGTGCCGTCACGGGGTTGTTGGAGGACTTGGCTGCCGCTGGGCTCGTCACTGCCACGAGGGCGGGTGGGGGTGTGCAGTGGCGGTTGCATGACTTGGTGCGGGCGTTCGGGGCGGGTTTGGTGACGGGCGATGCGGGGTTGCGGGAGGAGGGGGAGCAGGCGCGGGAGCGGTTGCTGGAGTTCTATTGGCGGTGGGCGGATGCGGCGGATGACCGGTTGCGGTGGCTGCCGGGGTTGCCGGAGCCGGAGCGGTTCGAATACCGGGCGCAGGCGCTGGCGTGGCTGGATGGAGAACGGGCCGGGTTGGTGGGGGCCGTTCAGTGGGCGGGCGAGGAGCGGCACGCTCGGCAGGCAGTGGGACTGGCCGGATGCCTGAGGGTGTATTTGGAGTGGCGACGGTATCTCGACGACTGGATCGCCGTTGCTTGGTCCGCAAGGAAGGCTGCCCACCGGGCCGGAGACCGCGAGGGCGAGGCCATCGCATGGAACAACCTCGGCCTCGCCTTGCGGGAGGCGGGCCGGACAGACGAGGCGATCGACGCCCACACCCACGCCCACGACCTGCACCAAACCACCGGGGACCGCCAAGGCGAGGCCGACGCGTGGAACAACCTCAGCGTTGCCTTGCGGGAGGCGGGCCGGACAGACGAGGCGATCGACGCCCACACCCACGCCCACGACCTGTACCAAACCACCGGGGACCGCCAAGGCGAAGGCATGGCGTGGAACAACCTCGGCAACGCTCTGGAGGAGGCGGGCCGGACAGACGAGGCGATCGACGCCCACACCCACGCCCACGACTTGCACCAAACCATCGGGGACCGCCACAGCGAGGGCATGACATGGAACAACCTCGGCGTCACCCTGTGGAAAGCGGGCCGGACAGACGAGGCGATCGAGGCGTACGGAAAGTCTCTGGAGATCTTCCGCGAGTTCGAAGCCTGGCATCGGGCCGGCCACACCCTCTTCAACCTGGCTCTCGCCCACGAGGGCATGGACAGTCCCGACGAAGCCCGCGCCTACTACCTCCAGGCCGCCGACGCGTACACCCGCGCCAACGCCCCCGCGGACGCCGCTGACGCTCGCACTCAGGCCGACTCCCTCCCCTAATCACCCCATCCCCCCGCCACCCCCACCCGCGGCAAAACCACCCACATCCGAGTCCCACCCCCAGGCTCCCGAGCCTCCCCGAACCCCCACTCCCCCTCACACACCCGCACCACGCACCCCAACACCCGCAACGCCGCCCGCCTCCGCGCATCGCAAGCCTCGACAAGCCGCGGATGACTGTGCCGCGGATGCCCGTCATAGAGGCTCACCCGCAACGCCCCGTCCCGGAACCGCAGCGACACATACACCTCGGCATCAGGCGTGAACCGACAAGCACAGGCGGCGAGTTCGGCAACGACCTGCACGGCGGCGTCGCCCATGTCCTCCAGCTCATGCACTTGCAGGACAACCCGAGTCGCCGCCCGGGCAACCCGCGAACTCATGGGCCCAGCAGGCAACGTGAAGCTGTAGGCGAGCGACTCGGGCGACGGCGGCGCGGCCTCCCGTACGTCGTCGGAGAGCGGGCAGGCGGAGACGGACGAGACGGCGGACATGGCAACTCCCTTGTTCCCGGCGGACATTTGACGGCCGGCGCAACACCCGGTGGCCTGTCGCACGAACGCAGGCAGGCTCGCGCGATGCACTTCCGGACGACGCCGCACCGTAAGCACCTCGTCACCGAAGGTAGAGCATTCAGGGGAACGTGTGCCACATGAACTCCCGCATTACCTCCGGCGATTTGGCCCCTCCCACCCGAACCATGCAGACTTAGCCCGTCCACGACGGGGAGGAAGGTGCTGATGCCAACAAGGCCCGCACCGACGGAACGCCAGAAGCGCCTGGGCGCCGAGCTGCGCAAAATGCGGCTCGCGGCGGGCCGGACCACGGAGTACGCCGCCGGGCTGCTCGGTCTGGACCGCACGAAGGTGTCCAACATGGAGTCGGGAGTACGGGCCACCTCACCCGAGCGAGTGCGCATACTCGCCAGCAACTACGACTGCGCCGACGATGCTTACATCGAGGCGCTGGCCACCATGGCTGACGCGCGAAAGCGCTGCTGGTGGGACCAGTTCAGGGGAAACCTGCCACAAGGCCTCCTGGACGTGGCCGAGTTGGAGTGGTTCGCCTCCCGACTGCGCAGCTACCAGACCGTCCACATTCCCGGCCTGCTCCAGCTCAGCAGCTACGCCCGCGCCATCTTCGCGGCAGCCCTGCCTCCGCTGCCGAAATCAGAGGTGGAACTGCGCGTGATGCAGCGCATGCAGCGGCAGCAGGTCCTCGACCGGGACACCCCCGTCGACTACGTCGCGTACGTGCACGAGTGGGCCCTGCGCATGCAGTTCGGAGGCCGCCGCGCCATGCGTGAGCAGCTGCTGCACCTGTGCGAGATGTCCGAGCACGACAACATCGAGCTACGCGTACTCCCCGTCGAGGCCGGAGCCTTCCCAGGCGCCGGACATGCGGTCCTGTACGCCGAAGGCCCCGTACCCCAACTCGACACCGTCCAGCTCGACTCCGCGCACGGCGGCGAGTTCACGCACAGCGACGCCCAACTCGGCAAGTACCGCGCCCATATGGAGTGGTGGCACACCCACACCATGAACCCGCAGGACTCACGCGACCTCATGCACGCCATCGCCCAGCAACTCTGAGGAGATCCCCCATGCCCGAGATCACCTGGGAAGAGCCCTTCTGCGCCGAAGGAAACAACTGCTTCCGCCTAGGCACCGACTCCCAAGGCAACGCCTACATAGCCATAGCCGGCCGCGAGCACGAACCCCTCACCGACACCCGCGAAGCCCTCCGCACCCTCATCCAAGACATCAAGGCCGGCAAAGCAGACCACCTACTCTGACCCGCCCGCCCCCTCCCCCAGCACCCCCGCCCGAAACGGCTCCACCCCCACAACCCTCCGCACCTTCACCGGCTCGATCAACAACATCACCCGCCGCTCCCCGGGAAGAAGCCACGGATACCGCTCCTCCCCGATGTACTTCCGCGTAAGCCGATCCATAGACCGCTCCGCTTCCTCCCCCTCCACGAACCGCACCACCCGCCCCCGGATCTCCACCCGGTCATAAGGGTTCTCAGGGTCATGGTGAGAAAGAGAAACGGCGGGATTGCGCCGAAGATTCTCCTCCTTCACGCGCCCGATCGCCGTGTTGACCATGACGTACTCCCCTTCGAGATCCGCCCACATGGGCGAGACCTGCGGAGACCCGTCCGCCCCGACCGTCGCGAGGTGCCAGAAGTTCGGCGCCAGCAGTCGCTCGCGAATATGCCCCTCTACCTTGCCATTCACCTCGTACACGAAGATCCACGCACCTTCCCGGCCACCGGAACAACCGACTCCGCGCCATCCTCGCGACCGCCTCCACCTCCCGACAGACGATCTTCAGCCACCCCCACCAGGGCCGAAACCGTACGTTCCTACAATCCGTGATCCTGGCCGAACAGACCGTAGTCACCACAGCCCCGCACCCCTACGTTGTGCCCGTGCGCCGACCCCCAGCCCTACCGAACCAGCCAGGCCCTCCCTTCAACGCCCCCGCCGCCCGCCGCCTGAGAGCCGCCCTGAACATGGGCCCCGAACATGTCGCCTACGGCATGCGGGCCTCGTACGGTCTCCCCTACGTCACCCCGGACCTGGTCATCGCCTGGGAACGCGGCATGACGAACCCCACCAGCCCTGAACTCACCGCCCTCGCAGGCGTGTTGTGGTGCTCCCCCGGTGAACTCATCGGCAAGCCCCGCACGTTGCGCGAACACCGCATCAGCCGCGGCCTGGCCCCCGAGGACATCGCCCACGCCCTCGGCCTCGAACTCCTCGCCTATCTACGCATGGAGGAGAACAACGACTGGCGCGGCAACGACCGTCAGTCCGCCGTCCTCGCCGAGACACTCGACCTGTCCCTGCCGGACTTCGTCACGGTCACCGGGCGTGAGGCCAGACTCGCCGAGCACCTCCGCAGCTCCGTCACCACCCGCTGGCAGGCCTACGTCCGCCCCATCGCCAAACTCATCCCCCTGGACCGGCGCCTCCTGGAGGACGTCCTCCAGGGGCTGCACTCGGACTACCAGGGGCAGATGGTCGCCACGCTGAGCTGGGGAGAAGGAAACGCGGCCGGTGACTCCAGTCACTCGGGCCGCGACTTCCTCGACAGGATCGTCGATAACTTCTGGACGAACGTCCAGAAAATCACCGGCTAAAGGGCCGGGGAACCCCCGGCAAAAGACCCCCAGGCAAACAGCCCTTAGAAGACCGACTCCGCCTCGTCCATCCGATCCTTCGGCACCGTCTTCAACTCGGTCACCGCCTCCGCCAACGGCACCATCACGATGTCCGTCCCGCGCAGCGCGGTCATCCGCCCGAACTCCCCCCGATGCGCCGCCTCCACCGCATGCCACCCGAACCGCGTCGCCAGCACCCGGTCGTAAGCCGTCGGCACGCCACCCCGCTGCACATGCCCCAGAATCACCGGCTTGGACTCCTTGCCGAGCCGCCGCTCCAGCTCGTACGCGAGCGCCGTACCGATGCCCTGGAACCGCTCATGTCCGAACTGGTCGATCTCACCCTTGCCGTAGTCCATCGACCCCTCGGCGGGGTGCGCGCCCTCGGCCACGCAGATCACCGCGAACTTCTTGCCGCGCGAGAAGCGCTCCTCGACCATCTTCACCAGGTCGGCCGGATCGAACGGGCGCTCGGGCAGGCAAATACCGTGCGCTCCCGCCGCCATCCCCGACTCCAGCGCGATCCAGCCCGCGTGGCGGCCCATGACCTCGACGACCATCACCCGCTGGTGGGACTCGGCCGTCGTCTTCAGGCGGTCCATCGCCTCCGTGGCGACCCCCACCGCCGTGTCGAAACCGAACGTCCGGTCCGTCGACGAGATGTCGTTGTCGATCGTCTTCGGGACGCCCACCACCGGCAGTCCCGCATCGCTCAGCATCCGCGCCGCCGTCAGCGTGCCCTCGCCGCCGATCGGGATCAGGGCGTCGATGCCGAAGTCGCGGGCGATGTCGGGCGCGTTCTCGCAGGCCTCGCGGAGGCGGTCCCGTTCCAATCGCGAAGACCCCAGAATCGTGCCGCCGCGGGCGAGGATGCCGCTCACCGCGTCGAGGTCGAGGGTGCGGTAGTGGCCGTCCAGGAGGCCCGCGTACCCGTCCTCGAAGCCGATGACCTCGTCGCCGTACTGCGTGACCGCTCGGTGCACGACCGACCGGATCACTGCGTTCAGGCCGGGGCAGTCGCCGCCTGCGGTGAGAACTCCGATACGCATCGTGCTGTGTCTCCTGCTCGCTGTTGATACCGGTGAGCCAGCACGATTGTTTCACGATCCTCAGGTCGATGACGATTCCGTACGGTTTCCGTACGGTCCGTCCTGGTAGGCCCCGGAGGCCTTTCGTCCGGTCTCCGGGCCCTTGGTCCTGACGGGCGCCTTATCTACCTGCGGGGGTACCGTCAAGAGGGTCCCGCTCACCCCGGTGGGCGATTTTTGTGGCCCTCTTTGTGAACTGTGCCCCCTCTTTTGAACTGCGCCCCCTCTTTCTGAACGGAGAGCACGCGTGACCCGCAGCGTGTACGTGACCGGAATCGACCGCGGCGACGGCCGCCAGGTCGTCGAGCTGGGGGTCATGGAACTCCTGACCCGGCAGGTCGACCGGGTGGGTGTCTTCCGGCCCCTCGTCCACCACAGTCCCGATCGCCTGTTCGAACTGCTGCGCGCGCGTTATCGCCTCTCCCAGGACCCGGCCACCGTCTACGGCATGGACTACCACGAGGCGTCCGCCCTCCAGGCCGAACAGGGGACGGACGAGCTGGTCTCCACGCTCGTCGACCGGTTCCATCTCGTCGCCCGGGACTACGACGTCGTACTCGTCCTGGGGACGGACTACGCCGACACCCAGCTGCCCGACGAGCTCTCCCTCAACGCCCGTCTCGCCAATGAGTTCGGCGCCTCCGTGATCCCCGTCGTCGGCGGCCGCAAGCAGCCCGCCGAGTCCGTGCTCGCCGAGACCCGCAACGCCTACCGCGCGTACGACGGCCTCGGCTGCGATGTCCTCGCCATGGTCGCCAACCGGGTCGCCCGCGAGGACCGCGATCTGATCGCCGAGCGGCTGGACTCCTCGCGGCTGCCGGTGCCCTGTTACGTCCTTCCCGACGAGCCCGCCCTCTCCGCGCCGACCGTCTCCCAGATCGGCCAGGCCCTCGGCGCCAAGGTGCTGCTCGGCGACGACTCGGGGCTCGCCCGGGACGCGCTCGGGTTCGTCTTCGGCGGCGCCATGCTGCCGAACTTCCTCGGTGCCCTGACCCCCGGCTGTCTCGTCGTGACCCCGGGCGACCGGGCCGACCTCGTCGTCGGCTCGCTCGCCGCGCACAGCGCCGGCACCCCGCCGATAGCCGGCGTCCTGCTCACCCTCAACGAGGTCCCCAGCGACGACGTCCTCACCCTCGCCGCCCGCCTCGCCCCCGGCACCCCGGTCCTCTCGGTACCCGGCAACAGCTTCCCCACCGCCGAGCAACTCTTCGCCCTGGAAGGCAAGTTGAACGCGGCCACCCCGCGCAAGGCGGAGACCGCGCTCGGCCTCTTCGAGCGGTACGTCGAGACCGGCGACCTCCTCAAGCGGGTCTCCGCGCCCAGCAACGACCGCGTCACGCCGATGATGTTCGAGCACAAGCTCCTCGAACAGGCCCGCTCCGACAAGCGCCGCGTCGTCCTCCCCGAGGGCACCGAGCCCCGCGTCCTGCACGCCGCCGAGGTGCTGCTGCGCCGCGGGGTCTGCGAACTCACCCTCCTCGGCCCCGTCGACCAGATCCGCAAGAAGGCCGCCGACCTCGGCATCGACCTCGGCCAGGCCCAGCTGATCGACCCGGCCACCAGCGAACTGCGCGACTCCTTCGCCGAGAAGTACGCCGCCCTGCGCGCCCACAAGGGCGTGACCGTGGAGCTGGCCTACGACGTCGTCAGCGATGTGAACTACTTCGGCACGCTGATGGTCCAGGAGGGGCTCGCCGACGGGATGGTCTCCGGGTCCGTGCACTCCACCGCCGCCACCATCCGGCCCGCCTTCGAGATCATCAAGACCAAGCCCGACGCCGACATCGTCTCGTCCGTCTTCTTCATGTGCCTCGCCGACAAGGTCCTCGTCTACGGCGACTGCGCCGTCAACCCCGACCCCGACGCCGAGCAGCTCGCCGACATCGCCATCCAATCGGCCGCCACCGCCGCGCAGTTCGGGGTGGAGCCGCGGATCGCGATGCTGTCGTACTCGACGGGTACGTCGGGGTCGGGCGCCGATGTCGACAAGGTGCGCGAGGCGACCGATCTGGTACGGCTGCGGCGGGCCGATCTGAGGATCGAGGGGCCGATCCAGTACGACGCCGCCGTCGAGCCGACCGTGGCCGCCACCAAGCTGCCGGAGTCCGAAGTCGCCGGTCAGGCAAGCGTGTTGATCTTCCCCGACCTCAACACCGGCAACAACACCTACAAGGCCGTGCAGCGTTCGGCCGGCGCGATCGCCGTCGGCCCGGTCCTCCAGGGGCTGCGCAAGCCGGTCAACGACCTGTCCCGGGGCGCCCTCGTCCAGGACATCGTCAACACCGTCGCCATCACGGCCATCCAGGCCCAGTCCCCCGCCCCGTCCCCGACCGAGAAGGCAACCGCCCAGTGAGCTCGTCCCGCGTCCTCGTCCTCAACTCCGGCTCCTCGTCGGTGAAGTACCAGCTGCTCGACATGAGCGACAGCAGCCGGCTGGCCGTGGGGCTCGTCGAGCGGATCGGCGAGGAGACCTCCCGCCTCAAGCACACGCCCCTCACCACAGGCACCGCTCGTGAGTGGACCGGGCCGATCCCCGACCACGAGGCCGCGCTGAAGGCCGTAGCGGAAGAACTCGCCAAGGACGGGCTCGGGCTGGATTCGCCGGAGCTGGCCGCCATCGGGCACCGGGTCGTGCACGGCGGGCAGACCTTCACCGCGCCCACCGTCATCGACGACACGGTCCTCGCCGAGATCGAGCGGCTCATCCCGGTCGCCCCGCTGCACAACCCGGCCAACCTCACCGGCATCCGCACCGCCCAGGCGCTCCGTCCCGACCTGCCGCAGGTCGCCGTCTTCGACACCGCGTTCCACACGACGATGCCGGAGTCGGCCGCCCGCTACGCGATCGACACCGCGACCGCCGACCAGTACCGCGTCCGCCGTTACGGCTTCCACGGGACCTCGCACGCGTACGTCGCCCGGGCGACCGCGAAGCTGCTCGGCAAGGCGCCCGAGGACGTCAACGTCATCGTGCTGCACCTCGGCAACGGGGCGTCCGCCTCCGCCGTACGAGGTGGTCGTTGCGTGGACACCTCCATGGGGCTGACGCCATTGGAGGGGCTCGTGATGGGTACGCGCTCCGGTGACATGGATCCGGCCGTCATCTTCCATTTGATGCGTGTTGGCGGAATGTCCACGGACGAGATCGACACTCTTCTCAACAAGAAGAGCGGTCTCATCGGGCTGTGCGGGGACAACGACATGCGGGAGATCCGCCGCCGGGTGGACGAGGGTGACGAACAGGCGCAACTCGCCTTCGACATCTACATTCACCGTTTGAAGAAGTACATCGGCGCGTATTACGCCGTGCTCGGCCGGGTGGACGCGGTCGCCTTCACAGCGGGAGTCGGGGAAAACGCGAGCCCGGTGCGAGAAGCTGCGGTGGCGGGCCTGGAGGAGCTGGGCCTCGCGGTGGACGGCGAGCTGAACACCGTACGGAGTGACGATCCGCGGCTGATCTCGCCGCCGCACGCGCGCGTGGCCGTAGCCGTGGTGCCCACCGATGAAGAACTGGAGATCGCGACACAGACCTACGCACTGGTCGGAATGAACACTTGAGGGATTACACGGCAGTAACACGACTGAGCGCATTGCCGCCCATTTGTATCTTCCACCAGACGGAATATTCCGTAGCGAAACAAACCGATAGGATCGCCCCATGCGCCGTTCGAAAATCGTCTGTACTCTCGGCCCCGCGGTCGACTCCCACGAAATGCTCGTGTCCCTGATCGAAGCCGGCATGAACGTGGCCCGCTTCAACTTCAGCCACGGCTCGCACGCCGAACACCAGGGGCGGTACGACCGCGTCCGCGCCGCCGCCAAGGAGACCGGCAAGGCCATCGGTGTCCTCGCCGACCTCCAGGGCCCCAAGATCCGTCTGGAGACCTTCGCCGAGGGCCCGGTGGAGCTGGAGCGCGGTGACGAGTTCGTCATCACCACCGAGGACGTCCCGGGCGACAAGTCCATCTGCGGGACCACCTACAAGGGCCTGCCGGGCGATGTCTCGCGCGGCGACCAGATCCTCATCAACGACGGCAACGTCGAGCTGAAGGTCCTGGACGTCGAGGGCCCCAGGGTCAAGACGATCGTCATCGAGGGCGGTGTCGTCTCCGACCACAAGGGCATCAACCTGCCCGGCGCGGCCGTCAACGTGCCCGCGCTGTCCGAGAAGGACGTCGAGGACCTCCGCTTCGCGCTGCGCATGGGCTGCGACATGGTCGCGCTGTCCTTCGTCCGGGACGCGAGCGACGTGCACGACGTGCACAAGGTGATGGACGAGGAGGGCCGCCGGGTCCCCGTCATCGCCAAGGTGGAGAAGCCGCAGGCCGTGGCGAACATGGAGGACGTCGTGATGGCGTTCGACGCCGTGATGGTCGCCCGTGGTGACCTCGCCGTCGAATACCCGCTCGAAAAGGTCCCGATGGTGCAGAAGCGGCTCATCGAGCTGTGCCGCCGCAACGCCAAGCCGGTGATCGTGGCGACCCAGATGATGGAGTCGATGATCACCAACTCCCGCCCCACCCGCGCCGAGGCCTCCGACGTGGCCAACGCGATCCTGGACGGCGCGGACGCGGTCATGCTGTCGGCGGAGTCCTCGGTCGGCGCGTACCCGATCGAGACCGTCAAGACGATGTCGAAGATCGTCCAGGCGGCCGAGCAGGAGCTGCTCTCCAAGGGCCTCCAGCCGCTCGTCCCGGGCAAGAAGCCGCGCACGCAGGGTGGTTCGGTCGCCCGTGCCGCCTGCGAGATCGCCGACTTCCTCGGCGGCAAGGGCCTCATCGCCTTCACCAAGTCCGGTGACACCGCCCGCCGGCTGAGCCGCTACCGCGCCGCCCAGCCGATCATCGCCTTCACCACCGACGAGGGCACCCGCAACCAGCTGGCGCTCAGCTGGGGCGTGGACTCGTACGTCGTGCCGTTCGTCAACAGCACCGACGAGATGGTCGACCTGGTCGACGGCGAGGTCTCCAAGCTGAACCGCTTCAGCGAGGGCGAGATCGTCATCATCACCGCCGGCTCGCCCCCCGGCGTCCCCGGCACCACCAACATGGTCCGCGTCCACCACCTGGGCGGGGAGAAGTAAGCCGCAAAGGCTGCTGTACGGCGCTGAGGGCGCCCCCTGGATCAGGGGGCGCCCTCAGGCGTGTTGCGGCTCCCGAACGGGCTTGTGGGGACGCTCAGTCGGTCTGGTAGCTGTGCAGCCCGGGCACGTGCAGGGTGCCACCGAACTGGCCGGCCTGCACGACCGTCACCTTCGTGAAGTAGATCAGCGGGATGTTCAGCGGCGGCGGGTTCTCCGGGCTGAACGTGATCGGGATCAGGCCCAGCAGATTGCCGGAGATGCTCTCCGTGTACATCACCGTGTCACCGTCACGGATCGTCGACGTGGAGCCCTTGGCCGCCTGCACGTGGTAGGTCTTGCCGGACTGCTTGTCCTTGACCGTCTGGTGCAGGTCGCCGATGTCGGTGCCGTCGGAGATGACGTACTTCAGCACCTCCTTGGTGGTGCCGTTGGCCGTCTTCACCTTGACGATGCCCTTGTAGTCGGCACCCTTCAGCAGCAGCGAGCTGGCGTTGAGGTACCAGGGGTCGTCCGGCAGCGGAACGACGTTGTCGACACCGCCCTCCGCGTCCGTGGCGATCGGGCAGTCGTCCGGGTCCGTGGTGGAGCTCGCGGACGGCGACGGGCTGGCGGTCGCCTCCTCGGCGGCCTCCTTCACCGCGTCGGTGGTGTCCTCGGCGGCCTTGGACGCCGCGTCGGTCGTGTCCTTCACGGTGTCCTCGACCGTGTCGGTGACCTTCTCGGTGGTGTCCTTGACGGCGTCGTCGGCATCGTCCGTCGCGGAGGCCGAAGCCGACGGGGTCGGGCTCGCGCTCGCGCTCGCGGACGGGGACGCGCTCTCGCCGCCCGTGAAGATGCCCGTGATGGCGTCGCCGATCTGGTCCAGCACGTTCTCGCTGCTCTCGGAGGCCGAGGGCGTGGGCGTGGCCGTGGAGCCGGACTGGGTCCCGCTGGACGCGCTCGCGGAAGCGGACGGCGTGGGCGTGGCCTCGTCGTCGGAACCTGAATCCGACGAAGAGCCGCTGCCCGAGTCGGAGGAGTCCGAGGAACCGGACGCCGACGCGGAAGGGGTCGCCTCCGTCTCGTCGTCGTCCTTCGACTCACTGGCGCTCGCGGACGGCGAGGCCGACGCGGAGGCGCCGTCCTCCAGGGCCGCGACGCAGTCCTTGTACTCGTCCGCGGTGAGGCTCTTGGCGGCGGGCTGGTCCTCGGCGTTGGCGAGCGTCGGCGTGAATCCCATCCCCATGAGGACCGCCGTCGGCATCGCCGCCAGGGCTATCGCCTTTCCTGCCGGCATGTGGAACCGGGTGAACAGCGGCTTCTTGGGTGCCGCATGGCGCGGCCCGGTTCTCGCACGGGACTCGTCCACATCAGTCCCGTGGGTCACCTTGTCAGCCGGCACTGTGCCTCCCGTTCGCCCCGTTCGCCGGGCTCGTTCCTGACAGATCGTTCGGCTCACCGCCGTCGTACGCGTCCTTGGAGAGCGTGGGGACCGCTCCCTGGGGCGCGTCGTCCTCCTGCGTGGTGGCCTCCGGCGCCGGCTGCGCCTCGGGCTCCGCACCCGGGACCCACGCCACGGCCATCGCTCCGCCGATGAGGGCGAAGAGGAAGCCGATGAGGAAGCCGCCGAGGTTGGACACGGGGATCGACACCAGGGCCAGCAGGATCGCCGCGACGCCCGCGAAGGTGCGGACGTGCTTCTGGAACCAGAGGCTGACACCGAGGACGACCAGCAGCACGCCGATGATCAGGGAGCCCGCGCCCGCCGTGGTGGCCATCGCCAGCGTCAGATGGCCGACCTGGAGGTGCGCGTACGGGAAGTAGGCGATGGGGAGTCCGCCGAGCATGACGAACAGGCCGGCCCAGAACGGACGCTCGCCCCGCCAGGCGCGGAACTTCCGCTTGATGACCCGGATGTAGTGCTCGTCGCGGCCGGGTACGGCAGGAGTCTCGGCGCTCATGGAAAACAGCTCCCTGTTACGGCGTTGCTGTGGTGGTGAGTTGTGCTGTGTGCGGCCGCTTGTGGAGAACCTGCGAACAGCGGCCGGAGAGTGGACAGGCGGGGGCGCCATCGGCTCCCCCGCCCGTCACGGAGTGCTTAGTAGCACTCCTTGGTGCCCGTCGACAGCGACATCTTCAGGCCGCTGAGCTTGAAGGTTCCAGCGGTGGTCGCCCACGCCGTCTGCTTCACGTCGGTCAGCGTGGCCTTCTCGGCCTGCTGAGCGAATCCGAACGGGTTGGCCGTGTCGCCGCTCTTGATGCCCGGACCCTTGCTGGCGTCCTTGGCCGCAACACCGATGTCGATGTTGGTGAACGTCGCGTTGGCCTCGAGTTCCTCGATGTCGACATAGAGGTTCTCGGCCTCGACCGGCGTACCGCCGCCGCCGGCCTTCAGCGTGAGGCTGACGGTACCGAGGAGCGGGATGTTCGGGGTGACCACCGACTGGCACATGTTGGTGAGCTCCGCGCTCTTGAACGCGGAGACCGCGACGGGGTGAGCCGTCTTCTTGCCGTCGAGGGTGTACCCCGAGTCAATGGCGCCGTACTGGGCGAAGCCCGTACCTTCGAGCTTGTCGGCCGTCACCTTGAACGACTGACCCGACACACTGAACGACGCGGCGAGAGCGCCCTGCGCGAGGGCGACACCTATCGCGGCCGTGGCGGCCACGCTGGGCACCATCACGACGGCGAACCGCTTCCATCTGGTCCCGCCACGCACCTGGGACTCCATATTTCCTCCTTCTCGGACGTACATCTCCTGACCCTGACTGCCCCTGTCGAACAAGACGGCCCAGCCGGGCAGGGATGGGAGAAGTGCTACGTCCTCGGTAAGGAGAGCGCCCGTACTCAGGCGCGAATCGCGCACCGATCACCGGCGATCACCCCCGAGCGACAACCACTGGTCGCGCCTGACGCACATCACGCACAACCTTGCTGGACAGGCTTCGCCGGAAGGCGAAGACCCCCCTGCCCAAGAGCCGGCGCCACTGCCGCCGGCTCTGCTCGGTGGGGACCCAGGAGTTCCCGCGGTCCCGACCGGCTGTCGGGGATACGGGAATGGACCGAGCGTCGCCGATCGTGGTGCATTCTCGCCGCCCGCACAAGGGGCTTCGTTACTCGGTAGTAACGGGCGGATAACCGAACAACGACCCGCTGGTCTCGGACGACGACTCTGGGTGGTCCGTGGGGGCCGGACAAAGACGTTGATGATCGGACAGAATCCGACAGAACAACGCCCAGAACTTACTTGCAGTAACAGCGGCCGCGATTACCAAGATTTGGTAAAGCGCGGCCGCAGTGACGCTCCGACGGCAAATCTTTCACTCGGGCACCACAAGCCCGGGTGTTTAGGGACTGGTCAGAACGGGGCTCGCACCCCGGTCAGAACAGCGCGCGAGCGAGGGCCCGCCGCGCCGCGACCACCCGCGGATCATCGGCCCCCACGACGTCGAAGAGCTCCAACAGCCGTACACGTACGGCATCCCGGTCGTCACCGAACGTGCGCCGCACGGTGTCGATGAGCCGCCCGAAGGCGTCCTCCACATGTCCGCCGACGAGATCCAGGTCGGCCGCGGCGATCTGCGCCGGTACATCGGCCGGCTTCTCGGCCGCGTCCTTGCGCACCTGCTGCGGGTCGAGCCCCTGCACCCGCTGGAGCAACTCGGCCTGCGCGAGACCGAGTTTCGCCTCGGTGTTGCCCGGGTCGTCGCTCAGCACGTTCTTGTACGCCTGCACCGCACCGCCGAAGTCCCCCGCGTCCAGGGCCTGCACGGCGGCTTCGAGGAGCGCGTCGTACGGTCCCGCCGGTACGGCCGGGGCGGCGGCCCGCTCGGCACCGGGCTCGGCGTCGGGGTCGACGGTCAGGCCGGTCAGCCCGAACCGCTGCTCGGCGACCTGCACCAGCTGGTCCAGGGTCTGCGCGATCTGCTCCTTGCCGGCGGCGCCCTGGAAGAGCGGCAGGGCCTGCCCGGCGACGACCGCGAAGACGGCCGGGATCCCCTGGACCCCGAACTGCTGCATCAGCATCTGGTTGGCGTCGACGTCGATCTTGGCGAGGAGAAGGCGTCCGTTGTACTCGAGGACGAGCTGCTCAAGCACGGGGCTGAGCTGCTTGCAGGGCTCGCACCACTCGGCCCAGAAGTCGATGACGACGGGCACCTCGGTGGAGCGCTGAAGGACGTCACGCTCAAAACCGGCCTCGTCGACGTCGATGACGAGATCGGCGGGCGAGACGGCGCCGGGGCCACCGCCCTGCCGGGCGGCCTCGGCCCGCGCCTGCTCCGCCTTCGCCTTGGCCTCTTGGGCCGCCTTCACCGCGGCGAGGTCGACGACTCCGCTCATGGACATGTTCCGTGGCTGCATGCCGTCTATCCTCCCCCGTCGGCGCGCGCAAGCGAAAAGCGTTGAGAAAAGCCGGTCCTGCTTCGATCGTGCTGCGGTCGTGCTGCGGTAGTGCTCGACGTCGGGTCCCCACCCACGCCAGTGGTTTCGCTACGAGTCGTAGCGTAATGGCACTGAGTGCCTCCGGGACACCACTTGCTGGTGATCTCCCTCACGGCCTCACAGGAACCGCCGGTTATGGTCTTGGGATGCAGAGCCGCACTCCCACCCCACGCGTCACAGGACGCCCCCGCAGCGCCGCCGCGGACGCCGCGATCCTGGCGGCCACCCGGGAGGCGCTGGTGGAGCAGGGCTGGTCCAAGCTCACACTGGGAGACGTGGCGACGCGGGCCGGGGTTGCGAAAACGACGATCTACCGCCGCTGGCCGGGCAAGAACGAGCTGGTCGTGGACGCGGTAGCGGAACTCTTCGACGAGTTGGAACTCCCCGACCGCGGCACCCTCGCCGCCGACATCGAGGGCGTGGTCCTCCAGTTCGCGGCCCTGCTGGC
Source organism: Streptomyces sp. NPDC046909 (assembly GCF_040644695.1). NCBI lineage: Bacteria > Bacillati > Actinomycetota > Actinomycetes > Kitasatosporales > Streptomycetaceae > Streptomyces > Streptomyces sp. NPDC046909. Next base: position 48,565 of record NZ_JBEYXC010000013.1, read on the forward strand.
CCGCCCGGAGGCGAAGAGCGGCCTGATGGCGGTGGTGGCGGAGTCGATCCGCGACGACGCGCTCCGCGAACGCATCCGCTGCTCCATCGTCGAACGCCAGAAACGCCTGGTCCTGGAGGGCCGCGCCCGAGCCGAGGCCCGCGGCGAACTCCCCCCGGAATCCGACCCGTCCGAGGCCGCCCGCACGGTCGACCTCATCTTCGACGTCGTCGCGGGCGCGGTGGTCCACCGCACCCTGGTCAGCGCGGAACCGGCGGACGAGGAGTGGGCCCACAGCTTCACGAGGGTCCTGCTCCTCGGCCTGACCGGCGCCGCGTAGAAGTCTCGGAGTCCGGGACGGTCAGAACCCGGCGGGCTCCGTGTACACCCCCCACTCGTCCCGCAGCACCCCGCAGATCTCCCCGAGCGTCGCCTCCGCCCGTACGGCGTCCAGCATCGGCCCGATCATGTTCCCGCCGTCCCGCGCGGCAGCGAGCATGGCATCGAGGGCTTCCCGTACGACGACGTCGTCCCGCGCAGCCTTACGGGTCCCGAGTTCCCGTACCTGCTCCCGCTCCACCTCATGGCTGACCCGCAGGATCTCCAGGTCCCCGGTGACGGACCCGTGATGGACATTGACGCCCACCACCCTCTTGTCGCCCTTCTCCAACGCCCGCTGGTACTGGAACGCGGACTCGGCGATCTCCCCGGTGAACCACCCGTCCTCGATCCCCCGCAGAATCCCCGAGGTGATCGGCCCGATGGGGTGCCGCCCGTCCGGATGCGCCCTGAGCCCGCGCTCCTTGATCTGCTCGAAGATCTTCTCGGCGTCGGCCTCGATGCGGTCGGTCAGCTGCTCGACGTACCAGGAACCCCCCAGCGGATCGGCCACGTTGGCGACCCCGGTCTCCTCCATGAGCACCTGCTGCGTCCGCAGCGCGATCTCCGCGGCCTGCTCGCTCGGCAGCGCGAGGGTCTCGTCGAGGGCGTTGGTGTGCAGCGAGTTGGTACCGCCGAGCACGGCGGCGAGCGCCTCGACGGCGGTGCGTACGACGTTGTTGTAAGGCTGTTGGGCGGTGAGCGAAACTCCCGCGGTCTGCGTATGGAACCGCAACCACTGAGCCTTCTCGGACCGGGCCCCGTACACATCCCGCATCCACCGGGCCCAAATCCTCCTGGCGGCCCGGAACTTGGCGATCTCCTCGAAGAAGTCGACGTGGGCGTCGAAGAAGAAGGAAAGGCCCGGAGCGAACACATCCACATCAAGCCCGCGGGAGAGCCCCAGCTCCACGTACCCGAACCCGTCGGCGAGCGTGTAGGCGAGCTCCTGAGCGGCCGTCGACCCCGCCTCCCGGATGTGATACCCGGACACGGAGAGCGGCTTGTAGGCGGGGATCCCGGCGGCGCAGTACTCCATCAGATCCCCGATGAGCCGCAGATGGGGCTCGGGCTGGAAGAGCCACTCCTTCTGGGCGATGTACTCCTTGAAGATGTCGGTCTGAAGCGTCCCGTTGAGCACACGAGGGTCAACCCCTTGCCGCTCAGCAGCAACGAGATACATACAGAAGACGGGAACAGCGGGCCCACTGATGGTCATGGAGGTGGTGACGTCCCCGAGCGGGATGTCCTTGAACAGCACCTCCATGTCGGCGGCGGAGTCGATGGCGACCCCACAGTGCCCGACCTCCCCGAGCGACCGCGGATCGTCGGAGTCCCGCCCCATGAGGGTAGGCATGTCAAAGGCCACGGACAGCCCCCCACCCCCATTCGCGAGGATCATCTTGTACCGCTCATTGGTCTGCTCGGCGTTCCCGAACCCGGCGAACTGCCGGATCGTCCAGGTCCGCCCCCGATACCCGGTCGCGTAGAGCCCCCGCGTGTACGGAAACTCCCCGGGCCACCCGATCCGCTCGAACCCCTCGTACCGATCCCCCGCCCGAGGCCCGTACACGGGTTCCACCGCATCCCCGGACAACGTGGTGAAGTCCGCCTCCCGCTTACGAGAGGCGTCAAACCGGGCCTGCCACCGTCGGCGGCCCTCTTCGATGGCGTCAGCGTCCATGCTTCGAATTTACTAGGACGTCCTAGTAAATGTCGATGGACAACCGCCGCGAGTCCTCTCGCGGCGGTGGAGTTACGCCTTGGCGACGGCCGCGTCGGCCTCGGCGACCTGGGCCTCCAGCTCGCGGGTGACCTGGCGCTCCACGAAGAAGGCCGCAGTCGGAATCGTTCCTGCGAGCAGGACCCAGAGCTGCTTCTTGACCGGCCACTTGGCCTTGGAGCCCAGGTCGAAGGCGAAGACCAGGTAGATGACGTACAGCCAGCCGTGGGCGATGCCGACGACGCTGGTGAAGCTGTCCGCGCCGTCCATCTCAAGGAGGTACTTGGCGATGACGCCCAGGGTCAGCAGGACGAGCAGCACGCCGGTGACGTAGGCCATGACGCGGTAGCGGGTCAGCACGCTCTTTTTCATGGAGACGAGCGTAACCGCCGGTTTCGAACGATCTTCCGGCACCCCTGAGAGGCCCTGGGTGTGTCCGTCAGTCCTCGTCGAAGTCGTTCGCCGAGACCCGGAGCGGGCGGAGCATGGCGAAGATCTCTCCGCATTCCTCCGCGTCGTAGACGCCGAGGCCGAAGTCCATGGCCATGAGGTCGCGGGTGGCGGATTCGACGACCTCGCGGCCCTTGTCGGTGATGACGGCGAGGGTGCCGCGGCCGTCGTTGGGGTTGGGTTTCTTGTCGACCAGGCCCGATTTGACCAGGCGGTCGACCGTGTTCGTCACCGACGTCGGGTGGACCATCAGGCGTTCGCCGATCTTGGACATGGTCAGCTCGCCCGCCTTGGAGAAGGTGAGGAGGACCAGGGCCTCGTAGCGCGCGAAGGTCAGTCCGTAGGGCTTGACCACCGCGTCGACCTCGGCCAGCAGAATCTGGTGAGCGCGCATGATCGACGTGATCGCGGCCATGGACGGCACGTTTCCCCAGCGCTGCTTCCAGAGTTCGTCGGCGCGGGCGATGGGATCGAAGGGGAGACTGAGGGGCTTCGGCACGGCACCAGACCTTACCGGCCGGTCACATCGTGGTCAGCCCCGTCTTGTCATTCGGTCCGCCGAGCGGCCACGGCCAGCAGCACACAGCACGCCGTCCCCATCAGCCCCGCCCCGGCCACGGTCGCCGCGACCCCCGCGAACTCCGCCACCACCCCCGCCAGCGCCATCCCCACCCCCTGGATCGTCATCAGCCCGGCCGTGAGCAACGTCATCGCCCGGCCCCGCACCTCCTCCGGCACCGCCCGCACGAACCACTGGTCCAGGCCGAGCGTGTACGCCGACCCCGCCCCCGACAGCAGCAGCACCAGCAAGGAGACGGGCAGGTTCAGATGCAGCGCGTACGCCGCGTACGGCACCAGCGTCACGCACACCAACGGCAACGCGATCCGCTCCCGCGCCGTCGGCCGGAGCCTCGCCCCCGCCCACAGCTCCCCCGCGATCGTCCCCACCGGCAGCGCGCACATCAGCAGCCCGAGACCCACCGACCCCGCCCCCAGCTCGTCCGCGTACGGCGCCGCCAACGCCTCCGGCACCACCGAGAACATCGGCGGCAGCCAGAACAACAGCAGCAACACCCGGACCCTGCGGTTCGCCAGCACCTGCCTCGCGCCCCGCAACGACTCCGTCACCAGCGCTCCCCCGCCCACGGCCCGCGCCGGCCTGCGCCGCGTACCGAAACGCAGCAACAGCGCCGACGCGCAGAACGTGCCCACCGTGATCAGCAGCGCATGACGTGGGGACACGACCGTCAGCAGCAGCCCACCCACCCCGTACCCCGCCAGCAGCGCGCTCTGCGACACGATCCGCAGCAGCGAACGCCCGAGCACGAACAGGTCACCGTCCCCCAGGATGTCCGCCAGCGTCGCCATCCGCGTCCCCTGGAACACCGGCGCCACCACCGCCAGCGCACACCGCAGCGTCAGCAGCAGCCCGATCCCCATCCCGGGCGCCGTCATCGGGAGCACGCACGCCGCGCACACCAGGTCGAACACCACCAGGACCCGCCGGGCCGGGAAACGGTCGGCGACCCCCGCGAGAAGGGTCCCGCCGACGACGTACGGCAGAAAACCGAGCGCGAACGCCAGCGCGCTCATCAGGGGCGAGCCTGTGAGCTCGTAGACGAGGACGGAGAGCGCGATCTCGCTGATCACGACACCGAGGAGGGAGAGGATGTGGGCGGTGAAGACCGCCCGGAACTCGGGTACGGCGAAGACCCGGGCGTATCCGGTGGGGGGTGGGGCGGTCGTGGTGGCGGTCGTGTCGTCCGTCGTCATGGGCAGCAGCGTGCCTACGGCCCGGGCTACCGCCTAAAGTTTCGGGCACAGCCGAATCTTCGCCCTCCTCCCGACCATCGACCATCGACCATCGACCCTCAACCATCCACGGATCTCCATGCCCTCCCGTCTCCACTTCCGCGAGGACGACTTCCTCCGGTGCCGTTTCGCCATCTCCCCGCTCTGGGAGACGCTGGAGGTCGTCCGCACCCTCAAACGGCCCGAACGGCACGGCTATCACGCGCCCTGGCTGCGCCGGATCCGTACCGCGGCCGCCGGGCTCGACCTCACTCCGCTGTGGCTGCTGATGCCCCGGCGCGGTCACTCCCCGGACTGGCTGGGGGCGCCGCCGCTCGGGCCCGGGGCCACCTTCGAGGAGGAGATCGCGGCCGTGCGGGCGAGTGATCCGGTGGCCGCGCGCGAGGACACCGCGAAGTCGCTCGTGTGTACGCCGGGCGCGCTGGAGTCGGCGCACGGGCAGGCCTGGATGCGGGATCCCGTACGGATGGTGCGGGAGCTGTCCGACGCCACGGAGGAGGTCTGGCGCACGCTCGTCGCCCCGGACTGGCCCCGGCTCCGGGCCCTCCTGGAGGCCGACGTCGCCTTCCACTCACGGCGACTGGCCGAGGTGGGGCTCGGTGGGCTACTGCCCGAGATCCACCGGGGGTTCGGGTGGGAGGCGGGGACGCTGACCGTCCAGCACCGGGGCGAGCACGAGCGGCGACTGGATGGGCAGGGGCTGGTGCTGATGCCGAGCGTCTTCATCTGGCCGGACGTCGTCAGCACCTTCGATCCGCCGTGGCAGCCGACGCTGGTGTATCCGGCGCGGGGCATCGGGGGGTTGTGGACCGAGCCCGACGAGCGCACGCCGGACTCACTGGTACGGCTCCTGGGGCGGGGGCGGGCCACGGTCCTGACAGCCCTGGACGAACCGGCCACGACAACGAGCCTCGCCCACCGGCTGGGCCTGGCCCCGTCGTCGGTGTCCGCGCACCTGACGGTCCTGAGGGAAGCGGGACTGCTGACGGCGAGGCGATACGGCCACCAGGTCCTGTACGAGCGGACACCTCTGGGGATGGCCTTGAGCCGAACTAGTTAGGGGCGCGAGGAACTGCGCGACCAGCCACCACGCACCCGCACCCGCACCCGACACACGACCCTCCCGGCGGTGCGTCATCCCACTCGGACATGTGATCCATGTGACGATTAGTAACACACCCTTACCCACCGTTACTCTCGCGCAAGGGAGCAGCATGCCCCGGCTGACCCACACCCTCGCGGCCCTCACCACCCTCGCCCTCGCGACCGGCTGCACAGCCTCGTCCGACGTGGACGAAGCCTCCATCGCCGCCGCGGCGAGCGGGAAGGCGAGCCCCGACCCGGCCTCCCCCTTCTGGGTGGACCCGAACAGCTCCGCCGCCGAGCAGATCCAGCTGTGGCAGCGGGAGGGCCGTACCGAGGACGCGGCGCTGCTCCAGAAGATCGCGGACCAACCGGCGGCGCTGTGGCCGGCCGGGGAGATCGACCCCGGTCCGACCGTGCGGGCGGCGACCGCGTCGGCCGCGGCGGAGGACCGTACGGCGCTGTTCGTGGCGTACAACATCCCGCACCGGGACTGTGGTCAGCACTCGGCGGGCGGGGCGGCGGACGCGGACGCCTACCGGGCGTGGATCGGGAAGTTCGCCGACGCGCTGGGCTCCGCGAAGGCGCTGGTGGTGCTGGAGCCGGACGCGGTCGCGCACATCGTGGACGGCTGCACGCCGGGTGAATACCACGCGGAGCGGGAGCAGTTGCTGAGCGAGGCGATCGACCGGCTGAAGCAGCAGCCGAACACGAAGGTGTATCTGGACGCGGGCAACCCGTCCTGGATCAGGGAGCCTTGGAAGCTGGTCGAGCCGTTGCAGCGGGCGGGGGTGGAGAAGGCGGACGGCTTCTCGCTGAACGTCTCCAACTTCCAGACGGACGCGGTGACGAAGACGTACGGGCTGCATCTGTCGAAGGATCTCGGCGGCAAGCACTTCGTCATCGACAGCAGCCGCAACGGCAACGGGCCGCTGCCCGGGGCGTGGTGCAATCCGCCGGGCCGGGCGCTGGGCACCCGGCCGACGACGAACACCGGGGAGTCGGCGCTGGACGCCTATCTGTGGGTGAAGCGGCCCGGCGAGTCGGACGGGACCTGCGAGGGCGGTCCGGACGCCGGGCAGTGGTGGCCGGAGTACGCCCTGGGGCTGGCGCGCAACTCCCCGACCCGGTAGATCACTTCACCTGGATCCACTTCGCTTCCGACGGCGTCCCGTCCGCGTCCGTCACGAACAGCATGTACCAGCCGGGCGGCACGAGGGCCGGGTCCTTGGGTACGTCGAAGGTGACGGCGTTGGCGTTCTTGGTGACGCCGAGTTCGATGGAGCGCTGCTCGACGTCGGTGGTGTGGGTCACCGCGCTGGGCCGCATCAGGCGGGCCTTGGTGATCCGGTCCGCGTCGTCGGTGCGGAAGGTCGCCCGGTGGTCCTCGTCGAGTTCCTTCGGTCCGTCCTTGAGTACGGGGCGGTCGGCGCCGCCTCGGTGCAGGGCGGGCGGGGTGAAGATCTCCATGCGCTGCTCGAAGTGGCCGAGCTTGGTGTTCTGCTGGTCGTCGTAGAGCGGGTCGGAGCCGAAGCTGGCGACCCGTCCGTCGGGCAGCAGCAGCGCCTCGGAGTGGTAGTTGCGGCCGACCGTCGGGGACGCGGCCTCGTGGAAGACGTTGCCCTTGGGGTCGTAGAACTGCGCCTTGAGGATGTTGCTGGCGCTGCGGCCGCGGTAGTCCTCGGAGCCGTTCGAGGTGAAGACGGTGTCGTCCGGCATGATCACGCTGTTCAAGTACCGCGTGCCCTGCGGGAGGTTGGGGCCGTCCTCGAAGACGGGGTTGTCCTTCTTGAGGTCGACGACGGCCGTGCGCGGGGTCGACTTCTTGGACTCGCCGACGCCTCCGCCGCCGAGGATCATGACCTTCTGGTCCTGCGCGGGCGGGAGGAGCAGGGAGGCCGAGGTCTCGGTCTCCTCGGGGTCGCGCAGGCCGGGGACCTTGGTGAAGGTGTTGGTCTTCAGGTCCCAGAGGCCGGGCTCGCGGCCTTGGTCGGCGGGCCCGTAACCGGCGTTGGAGGCCGGGTAGAAGAGCTTGCCGCCCTTGGTGAGGAAGAGGGCGGGGTACGTGGGGAAGTACCGCTTGGGGCCACGTGACCACTTCTTGGTCTTCGGGTCGTAGATCTCGTTGTCGCCGGGGTCGATGACGCCGACGTCGTCCAGGCCCGAGACGGCGAGGACACGGCCGTCGTCGAGGCCGACGAGGGTCGGGTACCAGCGGGCCTTGTCCATCGGGTCGACCGGGATGTACTTCTCGGCGACCGGGTCGAACTCGTAGGCGGCGCGGATGCCTTGGAAGTCCTGCTTGTCGAGGGTGATCTTCTCGGAGAGGCCGTAGGCGTTGTCCGCGTCCTTGCCGGTCAGGCCCACGATCTCGTACTGGGCCTGCTTCTCGGTGACGGACATCGGGCCCTTCTCGGCGGCCTCGACGAAGACGCGCGCCTCGGCGGCGGTCACCTTGGTCTGCCAGGGCTGCATGACGCCGCGGGCGTTGTAGGTGACCTTGAAGGACTTCTTCGCCTTGGGGACGGTGACGTCGAACTTGGTGACGTACTCGACCCCGGCGGGCGAGCGGAAACGGGTGCCCTTCTTCAGGAACACCGCCTTGTCGGGGCTCTCGTTCTTCACCCGCATACCGCCGCCGGCCCGGTCGACCTCGCCGTCGAGGAGCTCGTAGCGGGCGGTGCCGCCGGCCACGAGGAGGCGGCCGTCGGGGAGTTGGGCGTGGCCTGAGCAGAAGAAGTCGTCGGGGGTGGGGATCTTCTTGAACGTGTTGGCGACCGGATCCCAGAGGACGGTGTCGAAGGAGCCCTCGTCGAATTTCTTCTGCTCGTTGCCGGAGCCCGCGACGATGAGCACCTTGCCGGTGTGCAGGAGCGCCGCGTGGATGGCGTTGGTGCGGTACTCCTCCGGGATGTCGACGCGGTTCCAACTCCCGTACTTCGCCTTGTACTCGGGCTGGGCGATCTTGTACGCGTTGTACTGCTCGCCGGCGAAGTCCAGTGCGGCCGGGGCGTTGAGGCCGGCGAGGATGGCGATGCCGCCGATGCCGAGGACGGTCTTCTTGGTGCGTTGGGACGGCTGGTAGGCCATGGCCTAGTTGCCTCCTGTCGTGGTGCTGGAGGTGGTGGCGAGGGCGGGCTCGGCGCCGTCGACGGAGCGGGCGGTGGCGGTGGCCGTGGAGCGGTGGGCCTGGCGTTCCTTCAGCCGCGTGGAGAGCCACACCGCGACCGGCGCCAGCGAGATGGCCATCGCCAGGACCGCCCAGGTGCGCATCGCCACGTGCGTGTGGTCCAGGACGACCGAGGCGGCGAGGGAGGTCGCGAGGAGGGTCGCCCAGAAGAGGTGGATGCGGAAGGTGAGCAGGCGGTCGGGGCTGGCGTCGGCGCCCTTGGGGGTGACGACGAACCGGCTGGGCCGGCGGATGAGGGCTTCCCCGAAGGACTTCAGGTAGATCGGCGCGGAGAGGGCCGACATCGCCATGCCCGCGAGGCCGCCCGAACCCTCGGGTTCGTGGGGCGAGACGTTGTGGCGGCGGTTCCAGAGGTAGAGGCCGATCTGAAGGGCGGCGGCGTCGCTGTAGAGCATCAGCCATACGGAGGCGGCGACTTGGGTGCCGGACGCGCCGAACCAGAGGAAGAGGAAGCAGCTCAGGATGCCGAGGAACCAGTTGACGGCCGTCATCGGGTAGTAGACGAGCATGAGGGTGTACGAGAACAGCCGCCCGGGGGGCATCGTGAACGGAGCCTTCCAGTACTGCTTGAGAAGCGTCTCGTACGTGCCGCGCGACCAGCGCATCTGCTGCGTGAAGAAGTCGGTCCAGGAGGCGGGGCCCTCGCCGACGGCGAGTACGTCGGGGGTGTAGACGCTGCGCCAGTGGTGCCGGGTCTTCGGGTTGCGGTGGCGGTGGAGCTCGAAGCCGGTGGCCATGTCCTCGGTGATGGAGTCGTAGAGTCCGCCGATCTGCTTGACGGCGGCGATGCGTACGACGTTGTTGGTGCCGACGAACATGGGTGAGCGGTAGCGGTTGCCGGCGCGCTGGATGAGCGCGTGGAAGAGGAACTGCTGCGACTCGGCGGCCTTGGTGACGGGGTTGTGGTAATTCCCGTACACCTGCGGTCCGACGACGAACGCGACGTCCGGGTCCCTGAAGTAACCCATCATCCGCTCAAGGAAGTTGGGGAGCGGGACGTGGTCGGTGTCGACGGAGGCGAAGAAGTCGTAGTCGCCGCCGTGCATCGCGATCCAGGCGTTGTAGTTCCCGTGCTTGGTACGGGCCTTGTGAACACCCTTGGGCCGGTTCCACTCGGGGATGCCGCTGCGGGTGAAGTGGCGGACGCCGAGTTCGGCGCAGAGGGCTTTCGCCTGTTCGTCATCTCCCTCGTCGAGGAGCCAGACGTCGAGCGGCCCGGTGTGGGTGATCTTCGTGGCGCCTTCGAGGGTGGCGCGGACCATGGAGAGGGGTTCCTTGCCCGGGACGTACGTCGTGAGGAACGCGACGCGGGTGCCGGGTTCGGGGGTGACGGGGACGGGGTCGCGGGCGACGAGGGTCGCGTGGGCCACGGAGGCCACGTTGACGACCATGAACAGCTCGATGAGCCCGATGGCTATCAGCATCGCGATGTCGAGCCAGACCATCCACCGGTCACCGCCCTCGCGCTCGACCCAGTGGGTCGGCCACACGAGGTAGACCAGCAGGACGCCGGTGAGGATCGGCGCGAGGGTCATGAGCAGGATCGCCCGTATTCGATGCGGCTCGCCCGAGAGGAGTGAGGTGTACTGCACCCGGTAGTCCTCGGCGGACGGCTCCGTGAGCGGTCCGGCAAGTCGGCTGTGGGTGTCGTAGTCGTAGCCCTCCGGCCGCACAGCGCCCTCCAGTTTTCGAACGAGCCGATATCCACACACAAGTGGAGATTCCCGGGCGTGTCGAACTGGGGGGGTCCAGGTGGGTGTGCGGGCGCCTCCGGCGGCGCGACGGTGATGATCTGCGGGGCGGTGGGGGCGGGCGTTCGCGGTGGGACCGTGACGATCTGCGGGTCGGTGGGGGCGGGCGTTCGCGCAGTTCCCCGCGCCCCTGAAGTGCCTGCGGCGGCCTGCTCGGGTCCAGTGGGGGTTCGCGTCGCGCACCACCGTTGCGTTGGGGGTCGGGGCCGCGCCGGGGGGTGTCCGTCCTCGGTCGGGCGGCTCGGTCTCTTGAGGGGTGCGCGGCGCTTGACGCCCGCCGCTGCGGGCGGACACCCCCCGACACGTCCCCTGCTCGCCGTTGCGCCGGTGCGGGTGGCGTCCCGCCTGGGGCCGGGCGAGCCAATCGACGCCGGTCCGGTCCGCATTGTTCAGCCCGTCCGACCTCCGGGCGGAGGTCAGGCCGTCCCGAACCCCCACCCACCCGCTGGCGGCCGAGCTGCTCAACGCCGGTCCAGGCTTCTCAGCCGGTTCGGCGTCCGGGGCCGGGGCTTTGCCGTCCCGATCCCCCCACCCACCCGCTGGGGGCTGAGCTTCTCGCTGCCGGCCCAGTTAACTTCAGCCCGTCCGGCGTTTGAGGCCGGGGCTTTGCCATCCCTATCCCCCACCCACCCGCTGAGGGCTGAGCTTCTCGACGCCGGCCCAGGTAACTTCAGCCCGTCCGGCGTTTGAGGACGAGGCCCCTTCAGGGCCGAAAAGGCGGGGTCTGGGGGCGCAGCCCCCAGGGAGCGGCGGGGTTGAAGGGGCGGCAGCCCCTGGGGATGGGACGGGTAGGGGCGGCGGGGGCGAGGAAAGGACAGGTCAGCGGCGGGTCGTGCGGCGCAAGTGGTGGCGTACCGCCCGCTGGGCCACCGGCCCGAGTTCCTCCAACGCGGCGACAAGGACGCCTAGTTGCTCCAACGCATCCAGCGCGGCCGTAGCCCCCGGCATGTCCACGCCCTCGTACAGCTCGATGCCCACGAAGGACGCGGCGACCGCCTTCGCCAGCCCCGCCGGATCGGTGAACTCCCCGAAGGGCGTCCCGGCGAGCACCCTCCGCAGGACCTTCTCGATCTCGACGATCCAGGACTCCAGCCCCGCCGCCGTGGCCACCGCGAGGCTCTGATGGGTCTGCGCGCCCGCCAACAGCTGGCCGAGGAGGGCTACATGACCCCCGGAGCGCTCCTCTTCATGGATCTGCCGTCCCACCACCAGGAGTTCGGACAGCGAGCCCACCTTGTCGAAACGGGGGCGGTAGCGGGACACCGCCTGTTCCGCGCCGTATCGGCAGGCCGCCGCGAGGAGTTCGTCGACGGAGCCGAAGTGGTAGAAGACCAGCGCCTGGTTGACGCCCGCCGCGGAGGCGATCGTACGGGCCGACGCCTTCGCGATGCCCTGCTCGACCAGCGTCCGCAGGGCCCCTTCGAGAAGCTTCGTCTTCGTCTCCACGGACTTCGCCGTCTCCGGACTCACGCGCGCGACTCCTCACGGACGGGCCGCAGACCACGCCGGACCCCGCACGCGCGGATGTCCGTGTACGTCGCCTCGAAGCTGCCCGAGTAGCCGAAGAGGGGCCCGAAGTAGTCGTTGACGACCCTGACCTGGATCCGGAAGCGGTCCGTCGCGTCGTCGTACGACTCCCGGACCTCGGCCGTCGCCCCGATCAGCTCCGGTACACGCACGTCCACCACACCCTCCCGGAACCGGTGTTCCCCGGACCGGATGAGCAGCGAACCGTCCGGCTCGGCGTGGAAGTGGAGGTCGCTGGCCAGGTGCTGATGGGTGCCGAGGTAGTCGAGGATGCGGTCGCCCTTGGGGCTCAGGACCATCTGGGCGTCGAAGCGGCGGGGCCGGCCGGGGAGGTGGAAGGTGCGCACGAAGGTCACCGTCTCACGGCCGTAGGTGTCGGCGTAGGGCACGTTCTCGATGACGAAGGGGACGTTGCGGCCGGTGCGCGGGACGAGGATGTTGCGGGTGGCGCCGAGGGCGAGGAAGGGCTTCACGAAGGCGCCGCCGTGCCAGATGTGGTCCATCACGCCTCGGCCGACACACGCTTCGCCGCTGACGAGACCCACCGAGAAGCGGCGCTGGAGCTGAGGGTGGAGGTCTTCGAAGGCCGCCCCCATCACCGTACGGAAGATCGAGGTCATCGCGGCATCTCCAGGGTGCGCAGGAGGCGAGGGGCCCGGGCCCGGCTGGGAGGCCGGCGGAGGCAGCGGCGGGCCGCGGGGGTGCAGGGGAGCGGCGGTGCGCAGAGGGCCGTGAAGAACGCGACCGTCAGGAGCAGGGGCCAGCAGAACGCCATCAGCACGGCGAGCGGCCCGAAGGCGGGGAGTACGGATTCCGCGACGAGACCCGCACCGGTCGCCATCAGGGTCAGGGACCGGACGAACAGTTCCACCAGCCAGTTCAGGCGCGCCCGTTCGGGGCTGATGCCCTGCTCCAGCCACAGCCTCAGCCGGTCGAAGGACCACGCCGTCGCCCACCCCATCAGCGGGCGGAACACGCAACGGTCGGCCACCGCGCCGAACACGCCCCACCGCGGGCGGTAGTCGTACCCCGTGAGAAAGCGCACTCCCTCGCCGTCGGGGACGTAACGCCAGTAACCGCTGCCCTCGGCCAGCAGCGACAACGGATGCGGCGAGCTGAAGCGGAGCGCAGAGGTGCGGGTGCCGTCCGGACGTTCCTTCTCCCCCGCCGAGACTCCGGTCCCGGCGATCGTGAGGCCGGGCAGGACACGAGTGGCGTACCGGAAGCGCTGCGGCTCCCCCTCCACGCGCGCGAGGTAGTCGATCTCGCTGAAGCGGAGGTCCCAGCGCTGGTGCTGGCCCGGGTCCTGGGTGCGGATCCAGAGGTCATCGAGATCGGCGTGAATCCGTGCCTCGACGTAGAGCCCCTTGTACTGCCCCATGCGAATCCCCCTGTGAGCTGCTCTTCTCAGTGCCCTCAGTATTTTTTGAGCGACTGCTCAAACCTTATGAACGGGACCGTACACCTCTTTGAGCGATCGCTCAAACATGGGACACAAGAAAACCCCGGTCCGCGCGGGACCGGGGTTCACTGGGCGCAGGTACGTACTCTCGCCGCGCCTACTCGGCGAGGAGGTGCCGCTCCACAGTCGCCACCTTCGAGCTGAGACCGTCCGTGACACCGGGACGGATGTCCGCCTTGAGGACGAGTGACACGCGCGGGGCGCGCGCCTCGACCGCGGCGACGGCACGCTTCACGACGTCCATGACCTCGTCCCAGTCGCCCTCGATGGAGGTGAACATCGCGTCGGTGCGGTTGGGCAGGCCCGACTCACGGACGACACGCACGGCGTCGGCGACGTACTCCCCGACGTCCTCGCCGACCCCGAGCGGGGTGACCGAGAAGGCGACGATCACGAGGTCTTCACCGCCTGCTCCTGCCGGGCACGGGAGGCGATGACCGCGTCCTCGGCCTCACGGCGCAGCTTGCGCTCGGCGAAGAAGCCGCCGGTGGGCAGGACCGAGAGGACGAAGTAGAGGGCGGCGGTACCGAGGGACCACTTCGCCCGGCTCCAGGCGTCCGCCCAGAAGATCACGTACAGGATGAAGAGGACGCCGTGGACCATGCCCATCACGGGCACCGCGTTGAAGTCCGTGGTCCGCTTCAGCACCGAGCAGACGAGCAGAAGGAGGAACGAGACCGCCTCGGGGGCGGAGACGAGGCGGAGGCGGCGCAGGGCGCCGGCGGTCTTGAGGTCCACAGGTCACCTTCGGTGGAGAGGCATCGACGCTTTGTGAATGCGTGCACAAACGTTCGTCCATTGTGGCAAACGCCCGACGGCATCCGGGCAGGGGGGCCACGAGCCGCGAGCCGCGTACGGCGCGCAGGGGCCGGGGTGGGGGGTGTCCGCCCGCAGCGGCCGGCGTCCGTCATCCAGCACATCCCGACAGACCGAGCCGCCGGACCGAGGACGGACACCCCCCACCCCGGCCCCGACCCACCCACCGCCCCCGACGCGCTCCACCAGCCCCCACCGAGCCCGCGGCTGCGCCGCAGGCACCCAGGGGCGCGGGGAACTGCGCAAAACGCCCGCCCCCACCGAACCCGCACACACCCCCGAGCCCCGAAGCCGATCTCAGGGTCCCCCTCCACCCGTTCTCAGGGTCCGTCTCCACCCACGGACCCTGTCGGCAAGGCCTTTCACCGGGCTACCGTCACCCCGTGGCGATGTTCCGACTTCAAGGCACCAAGGTGCTAGCCGTCGAGATGACCGGGGACTTCGTGAAGGCGAAGAACGGCTCGATGGTCGCGTACGACGGACAGATGGCGTTCAAGAAGCTCAGCGGCGGCGGTGAGGGCATCCGGGGAATGGTGACCCGGCGGATCACCGGTGAGCAGATGACGGTGATGGAGGTGAGAGGCCAGGGCACCTGCTGGTTCGCCGACCGCGCCTCCGAGATCAACCTCGTCGGCCTCCAGGGCGACAAGCTCTACGTGGAGTCGAGCAACCTGCTCGCGACCGACGGCGGCCTCAGGACAGGCACGAGCTTCACCGGCCTGCGCGGCGCCTCACAGGGCAACGGACTGTTCACGACCACCGTCGAGGGCCACGGACAGGCGGCGATCACCTCGGACGGCCCGGCCGTGGTGCTGCGGGTCAGCCCGCAGTACCCGCTGAGTGTGGACCCGGGGGCGTACATCGCCCACCAGGGCAACCTCCGGCAGTCCTTCCAGTCCGGTGTGACCTTCCGCACCTTCATGGGAGAGGGCGGCGGCGAGGCCTTCCAGATCCGCTTCGAGGGGGACGGTCTGGTGTACGTACAGCCCAGCGAGCGCAACACGATCGCGGGGGACGTCTGACATGGCCTTCCGGGAACTCAACTCGAAGATGGTCGAGGCGACCGTCATGCCCGGCCAGCGCCTGTTCAGCCAGCGCGGCGCCATGCTCGCCTACAAGGGCGAGGTGTCCTTCACACCCAACATGAGCGGCGGTCAGGGCGGGATCATGTCGATGATCGGCCGCCGGGTCGCCAACGAGGCGACTCCGCTGATGACCGTGGAGGGCAGCGGGACCGTGCTGTTCGGGCACGGCGGCCATCACGTCCAGGTGATCAACCTCACCGGCGACACCCTGTACGTCGAGGCCGACCGGCTCCTCGCCTTCGAGGGCACCCTCAACCAGGGCACGATGTTCATGGGCTCGCAGGGCGGCGTCATGGGCATGGTCCGGGGCCAGGTCACCGGGCAGGGCCTGTTCACCACCACCCTCAAGGGCCACGGCTCGGTGGCCGTGATGGCCCACGGCGGTGTCATCGAGCTCCCCATCACCCCCCAGCGCCCGGTCCATGTCGACCCGCAGGCCTATGTCGCCCACCACGGGGACGTCCGCAACAAGCTGTCGACGGCGCTCGGCTGGCGCGACATGGTGGGCCGCGGCTCCGGCGAGGCCTTCCAGCTGGAGCTCAGCGGCAACGGAGCGGTGTACGTCCAGGCCTCGGAGGAGAAGCTGTGAGCACCTACCCGGGCGCGGGGCCGACCGTGTACGACCCCGCGACGCTGCCCGTCGACGACAACGTCAACAAGTACACCTTCTGCGTGGAGCTCAAGGGGAGCCAGTGGTTCCTGCAGAAGGGGAAGATGATCGCCTACTACGGCTCGATCGACTTCAACGGCATCGGGCACGGGCGACTGGACCGACTTGTCCGTACGTCCTTCCATTCGCCTCTGCACGCGAGCGACTGGGTCGTGGCCGAGGGCTCGGGCAAGATGCTCCTCGCCGACCGGGCCTTCGACGTGAACTCGTACGACCTTGAAGACGGCAACCTGACCATTCGCTCGGGCAACCTCCTCGCTTTTCAGCCAAGTCTCGCGCTCAAGCAATCGATCGTGCCGGGTTTTCTGACCCTGATCGGAACCGGAAAGTTCGTGGCCGCATCTAACGGTCCGGTGGTGTTCATGGAACCGCCGATCAGGGTGGACCCGCAGGCGCTGGTCGGCTGGGCCGACTGTCCGTCGCCGTGCCATCACTACGACCACGGTTACATGACCGGCCTGATGGGCGGTCTACGTGCGATGACGGGCCTCGGCGGGGCCTCCGGGGAGGAGCATCAGTTCGAGTTCGTGGGAGCCGGAACCGTGCTGCTGCAATCGTCCGAGGTGCTCATGGCGGAGCAGGCCACGGGCGCGGTCCCGCAGCAGGCCGGAGTCCCTGGTTCCGGGGTACCGTCCACAGGCCCCGCACAGCAGCCCGGGGTACCGCGCCTTCCCGGACAGCTGGGAGACCTCCAGCGTCGCTTCGGGCTGTGAGCGGTAGTCTGCGGAGTGTGACGTCGAACGTGTGCACGCCGTCACATCAAAACCCTCACTAGTTCGCCTTTCAACTTCTTAGGTAGACTTCATTCATGGAGACCGAGACGGCCACGCGCTGGCTGACCGATGCGGAGCAGTGCGCCTGGCGCACCCACCTGGAGGTCAACAGGCTGTTGACGTACCAGCTCGAAAAGGACCTGCAGCCGTTCGGCCTGACAATGAACGACTACGAGATCCTGGTGAATCTCTCCGAGGCGGAGGATGTACGACTGCGGATGAGCGACCTCGCGTCCGCCACCCTCCAGTCCAAGAGCCGCCTCTCGCACCAGATCACCCGCATGGAGAACGCGGACCTGGTGCGCCGGGAGAACTGCGAGTCGGACCGCCGCGGTCTGTACGCGGTCCTGACCGAGCACGGCATGGAGACGATGAAGAAGGTCGCGCCACACCACGTGGCGTCCGTGCGGCGGCACTTCATCGATCTGCTGAACCCCGACTCCATGGCGGAGCTCGACAAGTCCCTCAAGCCCATCGCGGAGCACCTGCGCGGACAGCGCGGGCGTCCATAACCCACCTGGTCAGACGGCGAGCGGCAGGCGGAGTTCGAACAGGGCTCCGCCTGCCGGCGCGTCACGGACCGTGAGCGTGCCGCCATGGCGGGCGGCCACGTCCCGGGCGATGGCCAGCCCGAGCCCGGCACCGCCGTCGTCCCGGCTGCGCGCCTCGTCGAGCCGTACGAACCGCTCGAAGATCCGCTCCCGGTCGGCCCCGGGCACCCCGTCCCCGTCGTCGGCGACCTCCACGACCGCCCACGCCCCGTCCCGCCGCACGCTCACCGTGACCGCCGAACGGGCGTGCCGCTGACCGTTGTCGAGCAGATTGCCGATCACCCGCTCCAACTGCCCCCGGGACCCCGCCACTTCCACACCCTCGGATTCCACACCCTCGGAAGCCTCCACCGTCACACCGTCCCGCCCCCGCGCCTCCCGCCGCGCCACCTCCGCGAGGTCGAGCCGCGTGGCCCCGGGCCCCTCCCCCGCGTCCAGCCGGGCGAGCAGCAACAGATCGGCGGCGAGCCGCTGAAGTCGTACGGTGTCCTCGACCGCGCCCGGTACATCCAGCAACTCCGGGTGTGCGGCGCCCACTTCGAGCTGGGTGCGCAGGGACGCGATCGGGCTGCGCAGCTCGTGCGAGGCATCGGCGACGAACCGGCGCTGCCGCTCCACGGAGGTCTCCAGGGCGGCCAGCGTCTGGTTGGTGGTGCGGGCGAGGCGGGCCACCTCGTCGTGGGTGTCCGGCTCGGGCACCCGGCGGGCCAGGTCCTCGGAGGCGGTGATCGCGGCCATCTCGCGGCGGATGCCCTCGACGGGGCGCAGGGCGCGGCGGGTGACGAGCCAGGTCGCCGCCGCGACGACGCCGAGCAGCAGCGGGAAGCCGATCAGCATGACGGTGAGCGCGGTGTTCACGGCGCTCTCCTCGGTCTCCAGGGACTCACCGGCGTAGACGGTCAGCCGGTCCCCGTCCCGCGTCTCCACCTGGAGGGCGGCGAAGCGGTAGTCGGAGGTCTCGCCCTCGACGGTCGCGGTGCCGTCGGTGAACGTGGCCTCGTCGTCGATCTCGCCGGGTTCGAGTGCGGTGTCGCCATCCGAGTCATCCGCGTCGTCGTCGGAGTCGCCGTCACCGGAGTCACCCGTACCGCCGGCCGACGCCACCGGCTTCACCGCGTCGGTCGCCGTGCCGCTGATCTCCTCCAGACCGTCGCTGACCGCGAGCAGCGTGCCGTTCGCGGCGACGACCTGCACCGGGTTGTCCTCGTCCAGGTCCAGCTTGTCGTACGCCGTCCCGTTCGAGAGCAGCCCGGCGACGCTGCGCGCCGAACGCTCCGCCTGGGTGTCCGCCTGGTCGATGAGGTTGGACCGCAGCGACAGCAGTACGGCCGCCCCGGCCATCGCCAGCGCCACGGCCACGACGAGCGCGGCCCCGAGCGTCGCCCGCGCCCGTACCGACCCGAAGAGGCGTCTCATCGTTCCGTCTCCAGCCGGTATCCCGCGCCGCGGACCGTCTTGATGAGCCCGGCGCGCAGTTTGCGGCGCAGGGTGCTGATGTAGACCTCGACGATGTTGGGGTCGCCGTCGTAGGCGAAGTCCCAGACGTGCTCCAGGATGTGCGCCTTGGACACGACCTCGCCGGGCCGCGTGACGAGCTGCTCCAGGACCGCGAACTCCTTGGCGGTGAGGGTGACTTCGCCCTCCCCGAGGAAGACCCGGCGGGCCGCGCTGTCCACCTTGAGGTCGCCGTGCACGAGCACGGGCGAGGCCCCGGCGCCGCCCTGCGCACGCCGCCGCAGCAGCGCTTTGACGCGGGCGACGAGGACGACGTACGAGAACGGCTTGGTCAGGTAGTCGTCCGCGCCGGTGTCCAGGCCCTCCGCCTCGTCGTACTCGCCGTCCTTGGCGGTGAGCATCAGGATCGGCACGTCGTGCCCGGCCGCGCGCAGGGCGCCGCAGACCTTGTAGCCGTTGAGGCCCGGCAGCATGATGTCGAGGATCACGAGGTCGTACGCCCCCTCGGAGGCCCGGTGCAGGCCCTCCCGGCCGTCGTGGACGACATCCACGGCGTATCCCTCGGCGGCCAGCCCCTTCGCGAGCGACAGGGCCAGCCGCTTCTCGTCCTCCACGATCAACAGGCGCATGGGTAAAGGGTCGCAAAGCGAAGCTGAAGATCCCTTCAGGTGGCTTCAGGTTCCGCTCAGCGTCGGTCGGCGATGTTGGGTCATGTCGAAAGCGAGCGAATCGCTGAAAGCCGATCCAAGTCGACTGAAGAGGCAGGAATCTCCATGAAGCGGAACATCGTCATCGCCACCCTCACCGCCGCCGTCCTCGCCACCGGCGGCACCGTCGCGGCCTTCGCGGCGGGCGACGACGAGACGGCGACCCAGCGGCACACGGCCACCGGCACCGGCACCGGCACCGGCACACAGGTGGTGGCCGACCGGGACGACGACACGGACGACGCCGACGACCGTACGGACTCCGAGGACCGTACGACGGTCAGCGCCGCGAACGTCACCGCCGCCGACGCCATCGCCGCCGCCCTGAAGCACACGCCGGGCACCGTCGTCTCCGCCGAGCTGGACGACGACGGCCGTGACGCCTGCACCTGGGACGTGGACGTGGTGAAGGGCGACGGCACCGAGTACGGCGTCGAGGTCGCCTCGGACACCGGCAAGGTCCTCGGCGCGCACCGCGACACCGACGAGGACGACGACGCCGACGACCGCGCCGAGCTGGCCGCGCTGAAGGGCGCCGCGTTCGACGCCCGCGAGGTCGCCCTGGCGGCCGCGGCGAAGGGCACGGTCACCGAGATCGGCGCCGACGACGACCACGGCACCGTGGCCTGGTCGGTGGAGACGGTGAAGGGCGGCACGGCCTCGGAGTGGAAAGCCGCCCTGGACACGGGCGAGCTCACCCAGGACCAGGACGACTGACCTCCCTCTCCTCCACCGCGGCCGTACCGGCCCGAAGGGCGCCCTTCCCCCGGGCGCCCTTCGCCGCGATCGGCGCCACCAGTACGACGGCCGCGCCGGCCAGCGCGAAGCACACGGCGACCGGAAGGCGCCCGGCGAGAACACCGGCCGCCGCCGTTCCCGCCGTGCTCCCGGCGTTGATCGCCGTGTTGACCCAGGCGCCGGCCCGGGTGCGCGCCTCGTCGGTGACCCTTTCGTCGGCGATGAGGTAGGCGGTGGTGATGGCGGGCGAGACGAAGAGTCCGGCGATCGTCATGGTCAGGGTGAGGAGGCCGAGGCCCGGGGCGAGAGCGGCGCCGAGCAGTGCGGCGCCGAGGCCCGCCGTGAGCAGGGCGAGCCGGGTCGGGGCGGGCGTACGCCAGTCGACGGCTCCGTTGAGCAGGCCGCCGACGGCGCTTCCGGCGGAGAGCGCGGCCAGTACCCAGGCCACGCTCGCCCCGCTGTGGTGATGCCGCTCGGCGAACACCACGACCAGCAGGTCGAGCACGCCGAGCGCGACGCCGACGGCCAGGGCGGCGGTGACGGGCCGGGCGATGCGCCGCAGCACGGGTCGGCCGGCCTTGCCGTGAGCGGACGTCCCGGCGCCCCCGGCGGGTGCCATGTCCCGCACCGCCGGTGACGACACGAACCCCACCGCCCCGGCCACCATCAGCACTGCGCCCACGACGATCCCGGCCGCGGGCACGGCGACCCCGACCAGCACCCCCACCAGCAGCGGCCCGGTGACGAAGAGGAGTTCCTCGGCGACGGCGTCGAGGCTGTAGGCCCGTTGCAGCAGCGCCCGGTCCGGGGCGAGCCGGCCCCAGACGGTCCGCATGGTCGGTCCGAGCGGCGGTACGCAGGCCCCCGCGAGGGCGGTGAGGGCGCCCAAGAGGTACGCGGGTGCGCCCGGACGCCAGACGGCCGCGGTCAGCAGGGCCAGCGAGGACGTATAGGCGACGAGCAGCGGCACGAGTGCGCGGCGCGGGCCGTGCCGGTCGATCAGGGCGGCCCGCGCGGGGGCCAGGAAGACGACGGTGCCGCCGAAGAGCGCCATCACGGTGCCCGCGACGGCGTACGAGCCGGAGGCGCGGGTGACGGAGAGCATCACGGACAGCGGGACGATGCCGTAGGAGAGCCTGCCGGTCAGGGCGGCGGCGAAGGTGCGGCGGGCATGCGGGAGGCGCAGCACGCGCGCGTAGGACGCGGACATGGTGGGTTCCTCGGAGAAGAGGCGGAAGAGGGGACACCGAGGAGCCGAGGGAGCGGTGGGCTCGACCTCGGCTCGGTGTGCGCTCTATGCCAGGAGGAGGAACATGTGGATCAACGTATCAGCGGCGTCCGGGGGTTGACGAGGGGCCGAGGCCGGGATCCGGCCCGGCTCAGGCCTGCGTCAGGCCCGTCACCAGTTCGTCCGAGGCCCGGTAGGGGTCCAGTTCACCGGCGACGATCTTCTCCGCGAGGGTGTCGAGCCGGCGGTCCCCGTGCAGGTCGCCGATCCGCTGCCGCAGGGCCGTGACGGCGATGGTCTCCACCTCGCGGGCGGCACGCGCGCGGCGGCGCTCGGCCAGGACGCCGTGCTCCTCCATCCACGCGCGGTGCTTCTCCAGCGCCTCGACGACCTCGTCGACACCCTCCGCGCGCGCGGCGACCGTCTTCACGATCGGCGGGCGCCAGTCGCCGGGGCCGCGGGACTCGCCGAGGCCCAGCATGTGGTTGAGCTCGCGGGCGGTGGCGTCGGCCCCGTCCCGGTCGGCCTTGTTGACGACGTAGACGTCGCCGATCTCCAGGATTCCGGCCTTGGCGGCCTGGATGCCGTCGCCCATGCCGGGGGCGAGGAGGACGACGGAGGTGTCGGCCTGGGAGGCGATCTCGACCTCCGACTGCCCGACGCCGACCGTCTCGACGAGGACGATGTCGCAGCCCGCCGCGTCGAGGACACGGATCGCCTGGGGGGCGGCCCACGCCAGTCCGCCGAGGTGGCCGCGCGTGGCCATGGAGCGGATGTAGACGCCGGGGTCGGAGGCGTGGTCCGACATCCGTACCCGGTCGCCGAGCAGGGCGCCGCCGGAGAAGGGCGAGGACGGGTCGACGGCCAGGACGCCGACCCGCTTGCCCTGCTTGCGGTACGCGGTGACGAGTGCGGAGGTCGAGGTGGACTTGCCGACGCCGGGTGAGCCGGTGAGGCCGACGACGTAGGCGTTGCCCGTGAGCGGGGCCAGGGCCGCCATGACCTCACGCAGCTGCGGGGACGCCCCCTCCACGAGGGAGATCAGCCGGGCCACGGCCCGTGGCCGGCCTTCCCTGGCCTGGGCCACCAGGGTGGAGACGTCCTGCATCACAGCTCCGTTCAGCTAGAACGCGTACGAGTCACCGGGTGGAACGCGTACGGGTCACCGGGAAAACGTACGAGACCTCAGGCCTTGGGTACCCGCACGATGAGCGCGTCACCCTGACCGCCGCCGCCGCACAGCGCGGCCGCGCCGACCCCGCCGCCGCGCCGCTTGAGCTCCAGCGCCAGGTGCAGCACCAGACGGGCGCCGGACATGCCGATCGGGTGGCCCAGGGCGATGGCTCCGCCGTTGACGTTCACCGTTTCGGTGGACACGCCGAGGTCCTTCATTGACTGGACCGCGACGGCGGCGAAGGCCTCGTTGATCTCGATCAGGTCGAGGTCGGAGACGTCCAGGCCCTCCTTCTTCAGGGCGTGCAGGATGGCGTTGGACGGCTGGGACTGGAGGCTGTTGTCCGGGCCCGCGACATTGCCGTGGGCGCCGATCTCGGCGATCCACTCCAGGCCCAGCTCCAGCGCCTTGGCCTTGCTCATCACGACCACGGCGGCGGCGCCGTCGGAGATCTGCGAGGACGTGCCCGCGGTGATGGTGCCGTCGCGGGTGAAGGCCGGGCGGAGCTTGCCGAGGGACTCCACGGTGGTGTCGCCGCGGATGCCCTCGTCCTTGCTGAAGACGACCGGCTCGCCCTTGCGCTGCGGGATCTCGATCGGGGTGATCTCGGCCTCGAAGATGCCGTTCTTCTGCGCGGCGGCGGCCCGCTGGTGGGACAGGGCGGCGATCTCGTCCTGCTCGGGGCGCTGGATGCCGAGGCGGGTGTTGTGCTTCTCCGTGGACTCGCCCATGGCGATGTTCTCGAAGGCGTCGGTCAGGCCGTCGTACGCCATGGCGTCGAGCATCTCGATGGCGCCGTACTTGAAGCCCTCGCGGGACTTCGGGAGCAGGTGGGGGGCGTTGGTCATGGACTCCTGGCCGCCCGCGACGATCACGTCGAACTCGCCGGCGCGGATCAGCTGGTCGGCCAGCGCGATCGCGTCGAGGCCCGACAGACACACCTTGTTGATGGTGAGCGCCGGGACGCCCATCGGGATGCCGCCCTTGACCGCGGCCTGGCGCGCCGGGATCTGCCCTGCCCCGGCCTGGAGCACCTGGCCCATGATCACGTACTGCACCTGGTCGCCACCGATCCCCGCACGGTCGAGGGCGGCCTTGATCGCGAATCCGCCCAGATCCGCGCCGGAGAACGACTTGAGGGAGCCCAGCAGCCGACCCATCGGGGTACGGGCGCCCGCGACGATGACGGACGTCGTGCTGTTCGAACCAGACATGAGGTGCGATCCCCTTTCAGCTGCACAGCTGAGGAGTGAACGAGGGTTTACTTCGAATGTACTGAGTGGCACTCCGTGCCGTCACCGGGCCGTCGGTGTGATCGCGCGCACGTTGCGTAACCACCGCTTCAGCGCTCCACTGAACTCCATGCTGACGCGAATCGACCACATCGGGATCGCCTGTTTCGACCTGGACAAGACCGTCGAGTTCTACCGGGCCACCTACGGCTTCGAGGTCTTCCACTCCGAGGTCAACGAGGAGCAGGGCGTGCGCGAGGCCATGCTCAAGATCAACGAGACCTCGGACGGCGGCGCCTCCTACCTCCAGCTCCTCGAACCGACCCGCGACGACTCCACGGTCGCGAAGTGGCTGGCCAAGAACGGCGAGGGGGTCCACCACATCGCTTTCGGTACGGCGGACGTCGACGCCGACGCCGCCGACATCAAGGACAAGGGCGTACGCGTTCTGTACGAGGAGCCGCGACGCGGCTC
Source organism: Streptomyces sp. NPDC046909 (assembly GCF_040644695.1). NCBI lineage: Bacteria > Bacillati > Actinomycetota > Actinomycetes > Kitasatosporales > Streptomycetaceae > Streptomyces > Streptomyces sp. NPDC046909. The sequence goes on from NZ_JBEYXC010000013.1 coordinate 72,823, forward strand.
CATGGGGTCACGGATCACGTTCCTGCACCCAAAGGATTGCCATGGCGTACTGACAGAACTGGTCACTTCGGCGCCTGTTGAGTCACCTGAGCACTGACCCTCGTACATATGGGCCGGTAGGGTTGGGGGCGGTCGCCGCTCGAGCCAGGGCGATCGCTTGCCGGGGTCCGGTTTTCGGGGGACGAGCGTCGGGGCTGCAGCCCATGCTCCGCCGTTGATCTGACACCATTCCCCGGGGGCCCCGTTCGGCGGATGGACGGAGCTCGTTTGGCCAGACATGCGACCAGGGGACGGATGGGACCGCGCAGTGCGGGGCTACGAACGCCAGGAGCGAGAGCCGGCGGCTGACGTCGACCACCTCTCTCGGTTCGAGGCCGAGATGGATCGGCTGAAGACCGAGCGGGAGAAGGCGATCCAGCACGCCGAGGACCTCGGCTACCAGGTCGAGGTGCTGCGCGCCAAGCTGCACGAGGCGCGCCGCACCATCATGTCCCGGCCCGACTTCGCCGGCGGTGACATCGGCTATCAGGCCGAGCAGTTGCTGCGGAACGCGCAGATGCAGGCCGACCAGCTGCGCCAGGACGCCGAGCGCGAGCTCAGCCAGGCCCGCGCGCAGACCCAGCGGATCCTCCAGGAGCACGCCGAGAACGCGGCGCGCCTCCAGGCGGAGCTGCACCAGGAGGCGGTCACCCGCCGCCAGCAGCTGGACCAGGAGCTGGCCGAGCGCCGGCAGACCGTCGAGTCGCATGTCAACGAGAACGTGGCGTGGGCCGAGCAGCTGCGCGCCCGCAGCGAGCAGCAGGCCCGCCGGCTCCTGGAGGAGTCGCGCGCCGAGGCCGAGCAGGCCGCCGCGGCCGCCCGTGCCGAGGCCGAGCGGCTCACCAGCGAGGCCCGGCAGCGCCTTCAGTCCGAGGCCGAGGCGGCCCGCGCGGAGGCCGAGCAGCTGCTGCGCCGGGCCCGCACCGACGCCGAGCGGCTGCTGAACGCGGCGTCCACGCAGGCCCAGGAGGCCACCGACCACGCCGAGCAGCTGCGCAGCTCCACGGCGACCGAGTCGGACTCCGCCCGCCGTCAGGCGACCGAGCTGAGCCGTGCCGCCGAGGAGCGGATGGCGGAGGCCGAGGAGGCGCTGCGCAAGGCGCAGGCCGAGGCCGAGAAGCTGGTCACCGAGGCGAAAGCGACCGCCGAGAAGTCGCTCTCCAGCGCCGAGTCGGCGAACGAACAGCGCATGCGGACGGCCAAGGAGCAGGTCGCCCGGCTGGTCAACGAGGCCAACCAGGAGGCCGAGACCACCAAGGCGGCCGCCGAGGAAGTCGTCGCGGACGCGCGCGCGGAGGCCGAGAAGATCGTCGCCGAGGCCTCCGAGAAGGCCCGCACGATCACCGCCGAGGAGACCGCGTCCCAGCTGGGCAAGGCGGCCAAGACCGCCGAGGACGTCCTGAACAAGGCATCCGAGGAGGCCCGTAACACCACCAAGGCGGCCGCCGAGGAGGCCGAGCGGATCCGTTCCGAGGCCGAGGCCGAGGCGGACCGGCTGCGGGCCGAGGCGCATGACATCGCGGAGCAGCTCAAGGGCTCGGCGAAGGACGACACCAAGGAGTACCGGGCCAAGACGGTCGAGCTCCAGGAGGAGGCCCGCAGGCTGCGCGGCGAGGCCGAGCAGCTGCGCGCCGACGCGGTCGCCGAGGGCGAGAAGATCCGCGCGGAGGCCCGCAAGGAGGCCGTCCAGCAGATCGAGGAGGCCGCCAAGACCGCCGAGGAGCTGCTCGCCAAGGCCAAGCAGGACGCGGACGAGCTGCGCCAGACGGCCACCACGGACAGCGAGAAGGTCCGCACCGAGGCCATCGAGCGCGCCACGACGCTGCGCCGGCAAGCCGAGGAGACCCTGGAGCGCACCCGCGCGGAGGCCGAGCGGCACCGCGCGGAGATCGTCGAGCAGTCCGAGGGCATCAAGGCGGACGCCGAGCGGGCCGCCTTGGAGCTGCGCGAGGAGACCGAGCGGGCGATAGAGGCCCGTCGTGTCGAGGCCGCCGATGAGCTGACCCGCCTTCAGACGGAGGCCCAGGACCGTCTCGTCGCCGCCGAGCGGGCGCTCACGGAGGCCCGTGAGGAGGCCTCGCGGATCCGTCGTGAGGCCGCCGAGGAGACCGAGCGGCTGCGTTCCGAGGCCGCCGAGCGGATCCGCACCCTCCAGCAGCAGGCCGAGGCGGAGGCCGAGCGGCTGCGGGACGAGGCCGCGTCCGACGCGTCCGCGTCCCGCGCGGAGGGCGAGGCCATCGCCGTACGCCTGCGTTCGGCGGCGGCGGCCGAGGCCGAGCAGCTGAAGGCGGAGGCCCAGGACACCGCAGACCGGGTGCGCGCGGAGGCGCAGGCCGCCGCCGAGCGGCTGGCGACGGAGGCGTCCGAGACGCTGGCTGCCGCCCAGGAGGAGGCCGCCCGGCGCCGCCGTGAGGCGGAGGAGACCCTCGGTTCGGCGCGTCAGGAGGCCGACCAGGAGCGTGAGCGGGCCCGCGAGCAGAGCGATGAGCTGTTGGCCGCGGCGCGAGGCCGCGTGGAGGAGGCGCAGGCCGAGGCGCTGCGGCTGGTCGAGGAGGCCGACCGGCGCGCCACCGAGATGGTGTCGGCGGCCGAGCAGCACGCCCAGCAGGTACGGGACTCCGTGGCCGGGCTGCACGAGCAGGCCCAGGAGGAGATCACCGGGCTGCGCAGTGCCGCCGACCACGCGGCGGACCGCACCCGGCGCGAGGCCCAGGAGGAGGCCGACCGCGTCCGTGCGGACGCCTACTCCGAGCGGGAGCGGGCCACCGAGGACGCCAACCGCATCCGGCGTGAGGCGAACGAGGAGACCGAGGCCGCCAAGGCGCTGGCCGAGCGCACCGTCTCGGAGGCGATCGCGGAGTCCGAGCGGCTGCGCTCGGAGACCGCCGAGCACGCCCAGCGGGTGCGCACGGAGGCCTCGGACGCGCTCGCCGAGGCGGACGCGGCCGCGTCCCGGACCCGTGCGGACGCCCGTGAGGACGCCAACCGCATCCGTTCGGACGCCGCCACGCAGGCCGACACGCTCATCACCGAGGCCCGTAACGAGGCCGAGCGGCTCACCACCGAGACGATCACCGACACCGACCGGCTGCGCCAGGACACGGTCGCGGAGGCGGAGCGGCTGCGCCAGGACACGGTCGCGGAGGCGGAGCGGCTGCGTCTGGAGACCGCGGCCGAGGCCGAGCGGGTGCGCAACGAGGCGGTCGCCAAGGCCGAGAAGCTCATCGCGGACGCCACCGGGGACGCGGAGCGGCTGCGCGCCGAGGCCGCCGACACCGTCGGCTCCGCGCAGCACCACGCCGAGCGGATCCGCAGCGACTCCGAGCGTCTCAAGTCCGAGGCGGCGGCCGAGGCCGAGCGGCTCGTCAACACCGCGCGCGAGGAGGCCGAGCGCACCCTCGACGAGGCCCGCAAGGACGCCAACAAGCGGCGCCAGGACGTGGCCGAGCAGGTCGACACGCTCATCACGGAGACCACGGCCGAGGCCGACAAGCTGCTCACCGAGGCGCAGCAGCAGGCCCACAAGACCACCGCCGAGGCGGAGGCGCAGGCCGACACCATGGTGGGCGCGGCCCGCACGGAGGCCGACCGGCTGGTCGCGGAGGCGACGAACGAGGGCAACGCCCGGGTGGAGAAGGCCCGTACGGACGCGGACGAGCTGCTCGTCGGTGCCCGCCGGGACGCCACCGCCATAAGGGAGCGGGCCGAGGAGCTGCGCGACCGGATCACGTCCGAGATCGAGGAGCTGCACGAGCGGGCCCGCCGCGAGGCCGCCGAGACGATGAAGTCGACCGGCGATCGCTGCGACGCGCTCATCAAGGCGTCCGAGGAGCAGCTGGCGAAGGCTCAGGCCAAGGCGAAGGAGCTGGTCTCGGAGGCCAACTCCGAGGCGGGCAAGGTCCGGATCGCCGCCGTGAAGAAGGCCGAGGGGCTCCTGAAGGAGGCCGAGCAGAAGAAGTCGGCGCTCGTGCGGGAGGCCGAGGAGCTCAAGGCGGAGGCGATCCGCGAGGCCCGGCGCACGGTCGAGGAAGGAAAGCGCGAGCTGGAGATCCTGGTGCGGCGCCGTGAGGACATCAACGCCGAGATCTCCCGTGTCCAGGACGTCCTGGAGGCGTTGGAGTCCTTTGAGGCCCCAGCGGCGGGCAAGGACGGTGGCGTCAAGGCAGGCGTCTCGGTCGGCGCCCCTCGTTCGGGTAAGCCTTCGGACAGCTAACCGACAGGTTGAATTCCGGTGTCATCTGGGGCCTTTGACCAGGTTTTTGGCAAGCCGTCCAAGGGTTAGCCACTCAAAAGGGGTGTCATTCTCCAGATCAAACACGTATCCGCTCGATGACACACCGCTTCGGCCCCTAGGATTCCCCCTATCACCTCACCGGTCTCATTTGACAGGAACCCCATGAGCGACACTTCCCCCTACGGCTTCGAGCTTGTGCGGCGTGGGTACGACCGCGCTCAGGTGGACGAACGGATCTCCAAGCTCGTCTCCGACCGTGACAGCGCTCTCTCCCGCATCACCGCTCTGGAAAAGCGCATCGAGGAGCTCCACCTCGAAACGCAGAACGCCCAGGCTCAGGTCTCCGACGCCGAGCCGTCGTACGCGGGTCTCGGCGCGCGTGTCGAGAAGATCCTCCGCCTCGCCGAGGAGGAGGCCAAGGATCTGCGCGAGGAGGCCCGTCGGGCGGCCGAGCAGCACCGCGAGCTCGCCGAGTCGGCGGCCCAGCAGGTGCGCAACGACGCGGAGTCCTTCGCCGCGGAGCGCAAGGCCAAGGCCGAGGACGAGGGCGTCCGGATCGTCGAGAAGGCGAAGAGCGACTCCTCTCAGCTGCGTCAGGAGGCGCAGAAGGACGCGCAGCAGAAGCGCGAGGAGGCGGACGCCCTCTTCGAGGAGACCCGCGCCAAGGCCGCCCAGGCCGCCGCGGACTTCGAGACCAACCTGGCCAAGCGTCGCGAGCAGTCGGAGCGCGACCTGGCCTCGCGTCAGCAGAAGGCCGAGAAGCGCCTCGCGGAGATCGAGCACCGCGCGGAGCAGCTCCGCCTGGAGGCCGAGAAGCTGCGCACGGACGCCGAGCGCCGCGCCCGCCAGACGGTGGAGACGGCTCAGCGCCAGGCCGAGGACATCGTGGCCGACGCCAACGCCAAGGCCGACCGCATCCGTTCGGAATCCGAGCGCGAGCTGGCCGCCCTCACCAACCGCCGCGACAGCATCAACGCCCAGCTGACGAACGTGCGCGAGATGCTCGCCACGCTCACGGGCGCCGCGGTGGCCGCGGCCGGTTCGCCGGCCACGGACGACGAGCCGATCTCTCGTGGGGTTCCGGCTCAGCAGTCCCGGTAATCAGCAGTACCGCTGGTCAGTAGTACCGCTGGTCAGTAGCGCGTTCCAGAGGCCCGTACCGTCTCCCCCGAAGGTGCGGGCCTTTGGCGTGCCAGCGGCAGGAACACGTCGTCGACGATCCCTTCCAGGGTGGCTTCCGTGACCGGCTCCCGGCTCAGCAGGATCTCGTGCCGCAGCAGATCCGCGGGCAGGGTGAGGACCCGCGCGGGCAGTTCGGCCGTCTGGATCTCCCCCCGCGCGGCGGCCCGCTCCACGATCGTCCGCAGCACGCCCCGCATGATCCCGAAGAACGACGGATCCACGTCCCGCGCCTCCGCGAGCAGCCCGTGCAGCGTGTCCGGCCCGATCTCCCGCTGCCGCTCCGCGCCCGCCCGCAGCACTTCGAGTACGTCGTCCCGCAGCGCGCCCGTGTCCGGCACCCGGTCGGCGATGGACCCGGTGCGGTGCCGCATGGCGGCGATGACGAGTTCGGCCCGATTGCTCCAGCGCCGGTAGAGGACCTGCTTGCCGGTACGCGCGCGTGCGGCGACGCCCTCCATGGTCAGCCGGGCGTAGCCGACCGCCTGCAACTCCGCCCAGGCCGCGTCCAGCAGATCGGCCTCCAGGGCGGCACCGCGCCGCCGCGTGTTCTCCACGGACGCCTCCTCAAGACACCTTAAGAGACCTTGCGTCTCCTACCCGGGCAAGCCTATCGTCGACCTTAGAGACGGAACGTCTCTTAAGGAGTGCTCATGCCCTCAAGCGTGTACAAACTCGCCGGCATCCTCGTCCTCGGAGCCATGGCCCCGCTCCTGGACAGCACGATCGTCTCGATCGCGATCCACACCCTCGGCCACGACCTCGACGCCTCCACCACGGCGGTCCAGTGGGTCAGTACGGCGTACCTGCTGGCCCTCGCCGCCGTAGTCCCCGTCTCCGGCTGGGCCGTCGAGCGCTACGGCGCCCGGCGCGTGTGGCTGGGCTCGCTGAGCCTCTTCCTCACCGGGTCGATGCTGTGCGGGCTCGCGTGGAACATCGGCTCGCTGGTCGTCTTCCGGATCGTGCAGGGCGTCGGCGGCGGGATCATGCTGCCGGTCCTCCAGACCCTCGTGATGCGTGCAGCGGACGGCCGTAACCTCGGCCGCCTCATGGCCGTGATCACCCTGCCCGCACTGATCGGCCCGATCCTGGGCCCCGTGCTCGGCGGCCTGATCGTCGGCCACCTCAGCTGGCGCTGGATCTTCTACGTCAACCTGCCCCTGTGCCTGCTCGCCCTCGCCCTGGCTCGGCGAGGCATCCCCAGGGACGGCCCGGGCCCCGCCCACCGCCTCGACACGACCGGCCTGCTGCTTCTCTCCCCCGGCCTCGCGGCGCTCGTGTACGGCCTCTCGGAGGACGGCACCGTCCGGGCGACGGCGATCCCCCTGGGCGCCCTGCTCGTCGCCCTCTTCACCGCCCACGCCCTCCGCTCCCCCGCCCCCCTCGTCGACCTCCGCCTCTTCCAGGACCGCGCCTTCGCCGTCTCCTCGACGCTGATGTTCCTGGGCGGCCTCGCCCTGTACGGCGGGATGTTCCTGCTGCCCCTCTACTACCAGCAGGCGCGCGGCGAGAGCGTGGTCGCCGCCGGCCTGCTCCTGGCACCCCAGGGCCTCGGCAGCCTGCTCGCGCGCGTGACGGGCCCGCTCACCGACCGCGTCGGCCCCCGCCCGGTCGTCCTCGGCGGGATGCTGCTCTCGGCCCTCGGCACCCTCCCCTTCGCCCTCCCGCACCCCGCGCCCGCCCTCCTCCCCGCCGCCCTGGCCGTCCGCGGCCTCGGCATGAGCGCCGCCAACCTCGCCGTGAACGTCGGCGCCTACCAGGGCCTGAGCCCCGACCGCATCCCGCACGGCAGCACCACCGTCCGGATCGTGCAGCAGCTCGGCGGCTCCTTCGGCACCGCGGTCCTGGCCGCCGTACTCGCCCGGGGCGGTTTCCCGTCCGCCTTCCGCTGGTCGACGGCCTTCACCATGCTCGCCGCACTCGCCGCACTCGCCCTGCCCGCCCACAACACATGAGCACCGCCCACCTCCCCAGCAACGTCCGCGCCCACCAGAGCCTCACCCCCGACCACACGCGCCGTCCTGGCCGCCGTACTCGCCCAAGACGGCTTCCCGGACGCCTTCCGCTGGTCGACGGCTTTCACCGTTCTTGCCGCTCTCGTCGGGCTCTGTTTGCCCGCACGAGTGGCAGCCGCAAAGACCCCGTCTTAGCGTGGCCGCATGATCGAGCTCGAGGGCCTGACGAAGCGGTACGGCGAGAAAGTCGCGGTGAACAACCTGACCTTCACCGTCAGACCGGGCATCGTCACGGGCTTCCTCGGACCCAACGGCGCCGGCAAGTCGACGACGATGCGGATGATGCTCGGGCTCGACCGGCCGACCGCCGGTGACGTGCGGATCGACGGACAGCACTACGACCGTCTGAAGGACCCCCTCAAGTACATCGGCGCCCTCCTGGACGCCAAGGCCATGCACGGCGGCCGCAGCGCCTTCAACCACCTCCTCTGTCTCGCGCAGAGCAACGGCATTCCCCGGAAGCGGGTCGACGAGGTCCTCGACACCGTCGGACTGACCTCCGTGGCGAAGAAGAAGGCCAAGGGGTTCTCGCTCGGCATGGGACAGCGGCTCGGCATCGCGGGCGCGCTGCTCGGGGATCCGCGGATCCTGATGTTCGACGAGCCGGTCAACGGGCTCGACCCCGAGGGCATCCACTGGATCCGCAATCTGATGAAATCGCTGGCCGCCCAGGGCCGTACCGTCTTCGTCTCCTCCCACCTCATGAGCGAGATGGCGCTGACCGCCGACCACCTCGTCGTCATCGGACAGGGGCGGCTGCTCGCCGACACCTCCATGGCCGAGTTCATCGAGCAGAACTCACGGTCGTACGTCCGGATCCGCTCGCCCCAGCGCGAGCGGCTGCTCGATGTGCTGCACGGGGCCGGGATCACGGTCGTGGAGACCGGGAACGGCTCGCTGGAGGTCGACGGCGGCAAACCCGAGCACATCGGGGAGCTGGCCGCACAGCACCAGATCGTGCTGCACGAGCTGAGCCCGCAGCAGGCCTCCCTTGAGGAGGCGTTCATGCAGCTGACCGCGGAGTCGGTCGAATACCACGCACACGCCGACACACCCGTCGCCGCCGCGCCTCCGCAGCAGTGGGGCGACGGCTGGAAGGGGAACTGACCATGGCGGCGATCCAGGTCGTACGGTCCGAGTGGACCAAGATCCGGTCGGTGGCCTCCACGGTGTGGACGCTCTCCCTGGCCGTGGTCGTCACCATCGGGCTCGGGATCCTGATCTCGGCCCTGTCGAAGAACGAGTTCGACAAGATGAGCCGCAAGGACCAGCTCTCCTTCGACCCCACCTTCATCAGCTTCGCCGGGATGAGCCTCGGTCAGCTCGCGATGATCGTGTTCGGGGTGCTCGTGGTGTCGAACGAGTACAGCACCGGCATGATCCGCACCTCGCTGGCCGCCGTGCCGCAGCGCGGCACCTTCCTGTTCAGCAAGATCGCGGTGGCGACCGGGCTCTGCCTCGCCGTCGGCCTGGCCACCAGCTTCGTCACCTTCTTCCTCGGGCAGGCGATGCTCGGCGACCACCGCGCGGAGATCGGCGACCCGGGCGTGCTGCGGGCGGTCATCGGCGGCGGGCTCTACATGACCCTCATCGCCGTGTTCTCGATGGGCGTCGCCGTGATGCTGCGCTCGCCGATGCTGTCGCTGGGCATCCTGATGCCGTTCTTCTTCCTGATCTCCAACATCCTCGGCAATGTCTCCGCGACGAAGAAGATCGGCCGGTATCTGCCCGACCAGGCCGGCAGCAAGATCATGCAGGTGGTCACGCCGATCGACGACGACACCCCGTACGGGCCGTGGGGCGGGCTCGCCATCATGGTGCTCTGGGTCGTCCTGGCGCTCGCCGGCGGTTACACCCTGCTGAAGAAGCGCGACGCCTGAGGCTTTTCTGCTGGGGGTCCGGGGGTTATCCCCCGGGAAGATGCAGCGCTCGCTCTTGAGTGGAACCGTCAGCGCCCCGATAAGCTCCTAACCCTTACGGGGGCGTGCGCCCTGCTGTCCTGAACCTTTCGATGGGTGCGGAGCATGATCGAGGCAGTCGGCCTGACCAAGCAGTATGGCGACAAGACCGCTGTGTACAACCTTTCCTTCCAGGTGCGGCCCGGTGCCGTCACCGGCTTCCTGGGCCCCAACGGCTCGGGCAAGTCGACGACGATGCGGATGATCCTCGGCCTGGACAACCCCACCTCGGGGCAGGTGACGATCGGCGGCTACCCGTACCGCAAGCTGCCCAACGCCCCCCGCCAGGTGGGCGCGCTCCTCGACGCCAAGGCCGTGCACGGCGGCCGGCACGCCCGTAACCACCTCCTCTGCCTGGCCCAGCTGTCCGGCATCCCGGCCCGCCGGGTCGACGAGGTGCTCGGTGTGGTCGGCCTCCAGGACGTGGCGCGAAAGCGCTCCAAGGGCTTCTCCCTCGGCATGGGCCAGCGCCTCGGCATCGCCGCCGCGCTGCTCGGCGACCCCCAGGTCCTCCTCTTCGACGAGCCGGTCAACGGCCTCGACCCCGAGGGCATCCTCTGGGTGCGGAACCTGATGAAGTCGCTGGCCGCCGAGGGCCGTACGGTCTTCGTCTCCTCGCACCTCATGAGCGAGATGGCGCTGACCGCCGACCACCTGATCGTGATCGGCCGCGGACAGCTCCTCGCCGACATGGGCGTGCAGGACTTCATCGCCGCGAACTCCGCCGGCTTCGCGCGCGTGCGCACCCCCGACACCGACCTGGAGCTGCGCGAGAAGCTGACGTCCGCGCTGACGGAGGCGGGCGGCCACGTCCTCCCGGAGCAGGACGGCGCGCTGCGGGTCACGGGCCTGCCCCTCCCCCGCATCAGCGACATCGCCCACGACACCGACGTACGCCTGTGGGAGCTCTCCCCGCACCAGGCTTCCCTGGAAGAGGCGTACATGCGGATGACCCAGGGCGCCGTCGACTACCGCTCGACGATCGACCAGAAGGCGGGCCTCCAGCAGCCCCTCCCGCCCGGCGCCCAGCCCCCGATGCCGGTACCGGGCCAGGGCCAGCCGGGCTGGTACGCCCCTCCGCCCCCGCAGCAGGGCGGCCAGCCGTTCGCAGCGCCCGCAGGGGCGTACGGCGCCGGGCAGCCCCCGGCAGGCCCGTACGGCGCCCCGGCCGCCCCGGGAGCCGGCAACCCGAACCCGTACGCCCAGGGCGCGCCTCAGGCGCCTCAGGCGCCGCAGGGACAACCTCCGGCCGCCGCTCCCGCCGCCCCCGCGCCGTCGGCCCCGCCCGCCGCAGGCGCCCCCGCCGCCGACCTGACGAAGCCCGAGGACGCCCGATGAGCACCCCCCAGCCCCCGATGCCGCAGGCCGCCGCGCCCAACTGGCAGGCGGCGCCCGCCCCGTCGTACCCCTCGTACACCTCGCCGATCCCCGTGGTGCGGACGCATCTCGGGCATGCGCTCGCCTCGGAGTGGACGAAGATCCGGTCGGTGCGCTCGACGATGTGGACGTTGGGCGTGTTCGTGCTGCTCGTGGTCGGGATCGGGCTGCTCGCCGCCGCGGTGGTGTCCAGCAGCGCGGGCGAGACCGATCTGTCCGGTGAGAACCCGCTGTCGTTCGGCTTCTTCGGGCTGCTGCTCGGCACGATGTGCATCATCACGCTCGGCGTGCTGACCACCGCCTCCGAGTACAGCACCGGCATGATCCGCACCACGATGACCGCGTGCCCGAGCCGTGGCCGGGTGCTGGCCGCGAAGGCCATCGTGTTCTTCCTGGTCGCCTTCGTCGTGACGTTCGCGTCGGTCCTGCTGGTCGCCCTCGCCGACGTGGCCCTCCTCGACAGCACCGGCGTCAAGGACCCGTCCGGCAGCGAGTGGCTCAAGGGCACCTTCGGCATCTCGCTCTACATCGCGCTGCTCGGCCTGCTCTCGCTGATCGTCGGCTCGATCATCCGGCACTCGGCGGGCGCGATCACCATCATGATCGGCCTGGTGCTGGCCCCGCTGGTCATCGCGCTGTTCATGTTCTCGTCCTCGCTGGAGGACCTGCGCACGGCCCTGTTCGAGTACTCCATCCCGAACCAGCTGAGCGTCTTCTACTCCAACTCGCTCACCGAGACCGGCCCGTCCGGCTGGGACCCGCTGTGGATCATCACGGGGGTGACGGCCGCGGCTTTCGCGGGCGCGTTCGCCCTGCTGAACCAGCGGGACGTATGAACCAGCGAGACGTATAGAGCGCGCTCAGAATCTCGGCGCGTTACGGGACCGCTGCACCCGCGAGGTGCGGCGGTCCTTCGCGTTCCAGCACGCCTTGTGCCAGTGCCGGCGCTCGTCGACCCCCGAGTGGTCCGGCCAGGCCACCACATGCGGGACCCCGTCCGGGATCAGCTGGTCGCAGCCCGGGCAGCGGTACGACTTGCCCTGCGAACTCGCCCCCGCCACATGCCGGACGTTCCACTCCTCGCCCTGCCAGCTCTCCGTGGACTGGAAGCCCCCGTAGCGGCCGGAGCGGTCGTCCCCGCCCGGGCCTGACGGGTCGGCTCCCTTGGGACGGTTGCGACGCGGGGACACGGAACACCTCACGGGGCTATACAGGAAGCACGGGCCGTGTCCAGCCTACGCGGCGCGAACCGGGGTACGCGTAGGGGACCAACCCCCACAAGTGCCCCGTCACTCGGATCGATTCTGAAGACAATCCGAGTATCTCCGCGCCAAGCCGTGTCCTCGGCACGTGTCAGACGGTTATGCCGGGTGGGGGAGCTCCGCGTCGGAGCCAAGGAAGCAGGAAAAGCACTATGCGCGTTGGAAGTTTCGTGTTGGCGGCCCAGTTCCCGGGGCAGGGCCAGGGGGAGGCGCTGCACCGCGCGGTCCGCTCCGCCGAGGTCGCCGAGGAAGCCGGTCTCGACTCGGTCTGGCTGGCCGAGCACCACTTCGTGCCGTACGGCACCTGCCCGTCGGCCATCACCCTGGCCGCGTTACTGCTCGGCCGCACCCACCGGCTGAGGGTCGGCACAGCGGTGAGCGTGCTGCCCACCGTCCACCCGGTGCACCTCGGCGAACAGGCCGCGCTGCTGCACATCACCTCCGGCGGACGGTTCTCGCTGGGCGTGGGACGCGGCGGCCCCTGGGTCGACCTGGAGGTCTTCGGCTCGGGTCTGGAGGCGTACGAGAAGGGGTTCCCGGAATCACTCGATCTGCTGGTGCGCTGGCTGCGCGAACCCTCCGTCGGGGCCTCCGGCGAGCACTTCAACTTCCGTGAAGTGCCCGTCGTACCGCGCCCGTCGGAGTCGCTGTCGGAGGCGCCGGGCCCGGAGGTCGTCGTCGCCTGCACCTCCCCGGCGAGTGTCCGGCTGGCCGCCGAGCGCGGGCTGCCGATGCTCCTGGGGATGCATGTGGGGGACGAGGAGAAGGCCGAGATGGTCTCTCTTTGGCGCAACCACGCGCGCGCTGCGGGCCGTTCACCGGAGGAGATCCAGGGCGCGGCCCATGTCTCCGCCGGGGTCTGCCAGATCGCGGACCGGCGCACCGACGCGGTCGAGACCCTGGTGAAGGCGATGCCGGGCTGGCTGCGGCAGGGCCTGGAGGCCCATGTCACGGTCGACGGCCGCCATCGCTCGATGCGCGACCCGGTGGCGTACACCGAACTGCTCTGCGGACTGCACCCGGTGGGCACCCCGCGGCTCTGCGCCGACCGGCTCGCGGCGACCAGCGAGCGCACCGGAATCTCCCGCTTCGCCCTGCTCATGGAGGGCTCGGGAGATCTCGCGGCGACCGAGGAGAACGTACGGCGGCTGGGCGCCGAGGTGCTCCCCCACCTCGGCTGACCATGCGTACCGCACCCGACGTGCCTGCCGCCCCGGTACTTTGATGCACCTCCCGCGTACGGAGCGGCAAGCATGCGGCCCGCTGACTCAGCAGTCCCGGAACTCCGGTGACTGGTTGAGCAGCTGGCTACGGACGGAGGTGAAACGGGCCAGCGTCTCGTCCACCGAGGCGTCCAGCGGGAACACCGCCACTCGGTGGCAGTTCTGGAAGGCCAGTCGCACTCCGAAGTGCCGTTGCAGCGCGCCGCGTATCGCGTCACTCGCAAGCGCACGCAGCAGCTGACCGCGTGCCCGCTCGTCCGGCGGAGGCGTCTGGTTGTCGGCGAACGCACCGCCGTCGACCTTCAGCTGGGCCACCAGGGAGCTGATCATCTCCCATGCGTAGGGCAGGGAGGTCCGGACGCAGTCGACGAATTCCGCTTCGTCGACCTCGCCTCGCTCGGCCTTCTCGAGTAGGGCCGGTGAGACGTCGAGCGACATGGGTTCTCCTCTCGCACCCCCGAACAGGCATTCAGGGGTTGCCGGACAGGTAAGGGAGTTCGCGAATTCGAACACGCTGAGTGCACGCACCGCGACCTCCCGGTTACTACGGTAAGCAACGGACGGTGACGGCACCAGGAGAATGCGTACATACAGCGCCCTGGTTGGGCCCACAATCGGCCACAAACGAACATCGCGTTTCTGGGGCGAATCGCGTGGACCCACGCCCGTCGAGTAGCGTTGCCGACCATGCGTCTCGTCATCGCCCGGTGCTCCGTCGACTACGCGGGCCGGCTCACCGCCCACCTCCCGTCCGCGCCCCGTCTCATCCTCGTGAAGGCGGACGGCAGTGTGTCGATCCACGCGGACGACCGGGCCTACAAGCCCCTGAACTGGATGTCGCCGCCCTGCACGTTGAAGGAGGAATCGGGGGACTTTCCCGAGGGTGCCGTCGGCCTCTGGACCGTCGTCAACAAGGGCGGCGAGAAGCTGATCATCACGATGGAGGAGATCCTCCACGACTCCTCGCACGAACTGGGCGTGGATCCCGGCCTGATCAAGGACGGCGTGGAAGCACACCTTCAGGAGCTCCTCGCCGACCGCATCGAAACCCTCGGCGACGGCTACACGTTGATCCGCCGCGAGTACATGACCGCCATCGGCCCCGTCGACATCCTCTGCCGGGACTCCGAGGGCCAGACCGTCGCGGTCGAAATCAAGCGGCGCGGCGAGATCGACGGTGTGGAGCAACTCACCCGCTATCTGGAGCTGTTGAACCGCGACCCCCATCTCGCCCCGGTCCGCGGCATCTTCGCGGCCCAGGAGATCAAGCCCCAGGCCCGCGTCCTCGCCACCGACCGCGGCATCGGCTGCACGGTCCTCGACTACGACGCGCTGCGCGGCATCGAGGACGACAAGCTGCGCCTGTTCTGACGGGTTCCCCGCTCCCGGGGTTCTTCTTCTACGACGACGAGGGCCGGGTCCTGTTTCCAGGACCCGGCCCTCTCTGTGCTGTGCTGCCGTACCGGCGTCAGATCACCGCGTTCGACGCCGAGCCCGAGGCGCTGGGCGTACCCGCCGAACTGCTCTCCGGGGCGCTGGCCGAGGTACTGGCCGGTGCGCTGGAGGAGGCGGGGCCGCTCGCGGAGTCGGAGGTGGACGGCTCCGACGGCGAGCTCGTCGGAGTCTCGGACGGGTCCGCCGACGGGGAGGCCTCGGACTCGCTCGGCGTCGGGTCCGGCGACGCCGAAGACGACGGAGACGACGGACTGGACGACGGCGGCTTCGACGTGGGCGACTTGGTCGGCGAGCTGGACGAGCCTCCGCCGGTCCCCTTCGTCCCACTCGGGTCGTCCGAAGGCTCCGCCGTGTCCGTAGGCGTCGGGTCGTCGGACGTGCCGTAGGTGCCGTCGGGGCCCGGGTCGGTCGGCCGGCTGGTGGCTTCGCCGGTGTCGCCGGAGCCGTCGTCGTTCTTCGGGACGTCGGCGCCCAGGCTGCCGTCGTCCGCGCCCTGGCTGGCCGACGGGTTGACGCCGACCTTGGTGGACGGGTCGTCGCCGTCCTGGTTGGACGTGGCGCCGAGGGTCACGACCGTGCCGAGCACGGCGGCGAGCAGGGCGCCCGCGCCGGCCGCGACGAGGTTGCGGCGGGCGAGGCCCTTGAGGCCGCCCCGGGCCTTGCGGTTGGGGGCGGAGGACGCCGGGACCCGGTTGGTGACGAGGGTCGAGTGGTCGAGCGGCGACTGGAGCGGCGGGAAGCCGGCGAGTGCGGTCGGCACACCTCCGGGCGGCGACTGCGACTCCTCATGACGGGCGTCGGGCACTTCCTCGCCCGCCGTGGCGGATATCCCGAGCGGCGTGCCGGAGCGGTCGGAGACCAGCGCGAGCGCCCGGCGTCCGGCGACCGTGCCGCGCTTGTCGGCGAGAGCCCCGCGCAGCCCGAGGGCGGCCTCCAGCTCGGCGCGGGCCTGGTCCAGCTGCCCGGAGCAGAGCGCGAGGACGCCCAACTCATGGAGGAAGTAGGCCTGTTCGGCGACCTCGCCGGAGACCCGGGAGGCCTCGGCGCCGAACCGCAGGGTCCGCTCCCAGGCGCTCCAGTGCAGTCCCGCGGCGAACGCGGGCGCCGCGGTGCGGGCCAGCTGGACGCTGACGCTCTCCTCCCCGTCGACGGGCGGGACGGCGGCCGGCACCAGGACGGCGAGGGCCGCGAGCACGGCGTCCGCCTCGGCGCACACGCGCTCGGGGGTGACCGAGGGGTGCCCGGTCCACCAGGCGTAGTGCTGGGCGGCGGCCAGGGCCTTGGCCTCGATGTCCTCGCCGTATCCGGCGGCCGCGAGCTGGGCCTGGACGCCGGCGGCGAGCCGGTAGCGGGAGCCGACCGGGGAGACCAGGGCGCAGCCGAGGAGTTCACCGAGGGCGGCGTCCGCGTGGGTGTCGCCGACGAGGGCGGGCAGATGCGCCTGGTGCGGCACCTCGCCGCCGAGCGCCACGGCGAACCGCAGCGCGGCGCGCGCCGAGTCGCTGAGCCGGGTGGCGAGCAGGGCGGCGGGCGCGGCTCCCTCGGCGATCGAGGGCAGCGGGACGTCGTGTCCGTCGCCGGCGTCGAAGGGGGCGTCGACCTGGGCTTCCTGGAAGACCCCGAACTCGTCGAAGGCGTCCGCGCTGGCCCGCAGTTCGTCGCGCTGCCGCAGCAGGGCGCCGGCCTGGACGAACCGCAGCGGCAGGCCCTCGGACTCGAACCAGAGGTCGCCGGCCCAGTTGGACTCCTCCTCGGTGAGGACCCGGCCGACCCCGCGCTCCAGGAGCTCGACGCCGCCGGCCCGGTCCAGGCCGCTGAGGAAGACCTCCTCCAGGGCCGAGTCGGCGGACGGGGCGGGCACGTCCGGCGTCGCGGCGACGAGGAAGGCGCACTCGGGGGTGGCATCGAGGAACTCGTCGAGCGCGGCGCCGCCGAACTCGATGTCGTCCAGGACGACGACCGCGCCGATCTCGCGGACGTACCCGAGCAGCTCGTCCCGGTCGGGCCGGTGCAGGGGGGCGCCGAAGACGGCGTAGAAGAGGTCGTAGAGCAGGTCGTCGGGGGTGCGGTGGAAGCCGCTGAGCCGGACCACGCCGTCGGGGGCGAGGTCCGAGCAGTCCTCGGCGACGAGGTCGAGCAGGCTGGTGCGGCCGGAGCCGGCGGGACCGGTGAGCCGTACGGAACGACCGCGGGCGAGCAGCCGTACCAGCCGTTCGCGTTCCTCCTGGCGGGCCAGGAGGTGGAGTCTGGGCCGGTTGAGACCGGCCGGTACGGGCGGCCTGGCCGCGCGCTCGGCCTCGGCGCGTTCGGCGGCGCTGAGCTTCTGGGGCCGCGAGGGCCTCTCGCCCGGCGGGCAGGCCTCTATCTCGCTGCCGTCGACGGGGTTGACGGTGAGCAGGTAGTCGCCGGACACCAGCTGCACCGTGCGGGCCAGGGCGGGCGTGCTCTGGCCGAAGTCGGGTGTGAGGGGGTCCCTGGGCGGGCGCTGGCGCGGCGCTGTGCCGTCACCGTCATGGCCGTACTCCTCGGGTCCCCGGTTGTTCGGGTCCATAGGTTCAAGCCCCCCAAAAGCGTCGTGTGCCGAGCCCCTCCCGGCCTTGCTGCACACCGCGCTGTCGCTTCTGGTCCGGGCCCGCTCATTCAGGGATGTTCACTCAGCGGGCGACCGAACCCTAAACCTTCGCACAGTATCTACGACAGCCCGGGGTACCGCGCCGTCCGAGACGTCACAGTCTCGTGAGGATTGTGCGCGACCTGCGTTTCACAGAGGCCGCACCCGGCCCTCACACCGCGTCCACACAAGGGTTCACACCCGGGGAAGTGACTCCACCCCGATACCGCCCTCGATCGCCAGGATCCGGTGCAGCCGGGTGGCCACCAGCAGGCGCTGCATCTGCGGCGGTACGTCGCGCAGCACCAGGCGTCGGCCACAGCGGCCCGCCCTGCGATGGGCCCCCATGATCACCCCGAGTCCGGTGGCGTCCCAGGAGTCGAGCTCGGACAGGTCCAGCACGAGATCGCCGACTCCGTCGTCGACGGCCGTGTGCAGGACCGTACGGGCGTCCGCCGCGCTGCGGACGTCGAGGCGGCCCCCGACGACCAGCTCGGCGTGGTCGCCCCTGATGAACATATGCGCTCCCCGTGGTGCGTCTCGTGCTCCGCGAATGTGATGTCCGGTGACGCAACCTCTGACTGCCCGAGGCGGTCAGAGGTTGCCGTCTGTAAGCGAACCGATACCGAATTCACCCCTGGGTGTGAGACTCCAGGGACGTGTGCGGTTTCGGTGCTTGGTCTTGGTGCCTGATGGTGCTGATGCTCAGTGCTTGTAGAAGCCCTGCCCGCTCTTGCGCCCGATGTCACCGGCGTCAACCATCCGGCGCATCAGCTCCGGAGGGGCGAACTTCTCGTCCTGGGTCTCGGTGTAGATGTTGCTGGTGGCGTGCAGCAGGATGTCGACGCCGGTGAGGTCGGCGGTGGCGAGCGGGCCCATGGCGTGCCCGAACCCGAGCTTGCAGGCGAGGTCGATGTCCTCGGCCGTCGCCACGCCGGACTCGTAGAGCTTGGTGGCCTCGACGACGAGGGCGGAGATGAGCCGGGTGGTCACGAACCCGGCCACGTCCCGGTTGACGACGATGCAGGTCTTGCCGACGGACTCGGCGAACTCCCGTGCGGTGGCGAGGCTTTCGTCGCTCGTCTTGTAACCGCGGACCAGCTCGACGAGCTGCATCATCGGCACCGGCGAGAAGAAGTGCACACCGACGACCCGCTCGGGGTGCTCGGTGGCCGCCGCGATCTTGGTGATCGGGATGGCGGAGGTGTTGGAGGCGAGGACGGTGTCCTCTCGCACGATCTTGTCGAGCGCGCGGAAGATCTCGTGCTTCACTTCCAGCTTCTCGAAGACCGCCTCGACGACAATGTCGGCGTCCGCAGCGGCGTCCAGATCGGTGGTCGCGGTGATCCGGCCGAGGGCGGCGTCGGCGTCGTGCGCCTCCAGCTTGCCCTTGCTGACGAACTTGTCGTACGAGGCCTTGATGCCGTCGGTGCCACGCCGGAGAGCCTCGTCGGTGACGTCCCGCAGGACGACGTCCCAGCCCGCCTGCGCGGAGACCTGGGCGATCCCGGAACCCATCAAGCCGGCGCCGATGACGGCTAGCTTCCGTGCCACTGTCGCGACTCCCCTTTTGGTACGCCTTACCCGCTGTTTACGTATCCCTCTTCGGCGGACCTTAGCGGGAGTGAGGTGCTGTGTGACCGGTTAGTAATGCGCGTCACGTCTGCTTCCCGTGTGTGCTTCGTCGCTGCTGCACGGACGGGTGAATTCGCGCTGCGCCCTGTTGAGCTTGTTCGCTCTCCGCAAGTGCTGGAGTCCTGGACCGGCAGTCTGGTCCGGTGGCGATCGGTCCGTTCCTGGATGAGCTGCCGCACCCTCATATGTGGGGTGTACAGGGTGATGTCGGTGTCACCGTCTCGTTCCAGGACGTTGATCGCTGCCGCGTGGTCTGCCTGCCACACCGCCCCGCACCGGGTGCAGTGAAGCCGGTCCCCTTTGCGCGTGCCGAGGATCCGACAGCAGGGGGCGACTTGTGAGGTGTAGGCCGCGTTGACCAGCGACAGCGCAGAACCTCTGCGCTCCGACAAGCTGTTGAGCGCCTCGGCCGTGACGCCCTTGGTCCAGGCGGCGAGGCGGCGGTTGGTGTCCTTGCCCAGCTTCTTCCTCGTCGGGATGGTTCGCGTGAGGTCCTCAGCCACCACATGGTTCGCCATGTCGAGCACGGCGTGAACAGCGGTGAAGGTCACCGTGCGGACTCTGGCCTCGAAGGCGCGGCGTCGGCGGTTGCGTTTGGTGGTGCCGAGGTTGTTTCGAATGATCCGGTCGGCCTTCGCTGAATCACCGGCTGCACGAGCCTTCTCGGCAATGGCCTGAATCTTGGCTCGGCGAGCGTTCTTGGTCTTGAGGAAGTCCGACTCCACCTGCAGCAGGCCACCGAGTTCCTGGCCGTGGTGGTTGCCTTCGGAGTCCGTGAGGACTTCCGAGTACCCCTTGTCGACACCTACCTTGGCGGTCCCGCAAAGCCGCTGGCTGGACTTCAGGGAGCGTCCGTCGATCTGATAGTGCACTTCCACCCGGCCATCGCGCAGGATCAGTCGCAGCGTTCCCGTGGGGGCGACCGTTGTGTTCAACGGGATGACGATCTGCTGTCGCCGTACCAGCGAGGGCACAGCAAGCCAGACATCACCGCCCTCGGCCAAGGTGAACGTGCGGTACAGGTCGGAGCGGACCACAATCTGATTCGCTGTCCGGTTGCGGCCGTGCTTCCAGTGCTTGCGCATCAAGCGCGAGAGGTACGGATCGTCCATCCATTGATCGCACTTGAGCACAGTAAAGAGGCGTTTCCGCTCGCCCTGGTCACTAGTGCGACGCCAGATTGCCTGCCGGACCGAGACTTTGGCAGCCTCACGGTTCGCCTTGACATCGGCAACCGCGTCCCTCAGCGTCTCCTTCCAAGCGTTCGCCAGCACCCCGAAGGTGTCCGCGGTACCGTCCTTCATCCACTGATCCCGAATGCCCCGGTCGCCGACACCGACACCGGCCAGCGCCCCGTACTTCCGCCACACCAGGGACCGCACCTGCCCAAGACGGCGGGCCTGCTCGGCAAGCTGCTCGTACTTCTGGGCGTTCAGGTTCTTGCTGTACGCGATGCGCGTGACCTTCACCAGCCGCCTCCCCTGTTGCCCCCGAAGCTCCGTCACCGCATGCAACGATGAGCCACGCCAAAGGTCACCCGTTCGCCACACGAACTCTCATTCCCACTCCATGACGAACGGATGTTCCGGTGTCTCTGGTGGCGTCTACGCTGACCTCATGGTCAATCTGACACGCATCTACACCAGGACCGGCGACCAGGGCACCACCGCCCTCGGCGACATGAGCCGGGTCGCCAAGACCGACCTGCGGATCTCCGCGTACGCCGACGCCAACGAGGCGAACGCGACGATCGGCACGGCGATCGCGCTGGGCGGGCTGGACGAGGAGGTCGTCAAGGTCCTCACCCGTGTCCAGAACGACCTCTTCGACGTGGGCGCGGACCTGTCCACGCCGGTCGTGGAGAACCCGGAGTTCCCGCCCCTGCGGGTCGAGCAGTTCTACGTCGACAAGCTGGAGGCGGACTGCGACCGCTTCAACGAGCGCCTGGAGAAGCTCCGGTCCTTCATCCTGCCGGGCGGGACGCCTGGTGCCGCGCTCCTGCATCAGGCCTGCACGGTCGTGCGGCGTGCGGAGCGGTCGACATGGACCGCGCTGGAGGTCCACGGAGAGGTCATGAACCCGCTGACGGCGACCTATCTGAACCGGCTCTCGGACCTACTGTTCATCCTCGCGCGCACCGCCAACAAGGACGTCGGGGACGTGCTCTGGGTCCCGGGCGGGGAGCGCTGAGGCCGGTTCCCTCTTGGGCCAGAGGGTGTACGACAGGGCGATCAGGCCGTAGACGCCGACCGCCCGCAGCGCCACCCACTGGAACGAGCGCAGTGAGCTGACATCGCCGGAGTCCCCGACGTACCAGACGGCGAGCTGGAGGAGCCCGGCCGCCACCGCGCCCCCGTACACGGCCCGCAGCCACAGCTTCGCCTCGTGGGCGGCGCGGGCCCGGCCGTACCGCGGAGGCTTCGGCGGCCGCGGGCCCCCGGCCAGCCGATGCGCGGCGTGGCCGTCCAGCCAGCGGATCGTGTAGTGGCCGTACGCGACGGTGTAACCGATGTAGAGCGCCGCCAGCCCGTGCTCCCAGCTCGGTTCGGCGCCGTTCTTGAGGTCGATCGCCGTCACGGCGAACAGGACCAGCTCCAGCACCGGCTCGCACAAGAGCAGCGCCACACTGGTCCGGCGCCGCTTCAGCAGGTACCGGACGGCCAGGCCCAGGGCCAGCAGCACCCAGAAGCCCACTTCACAGGCGATGACCAACGTGACGACCACGACTCGCTCCTCACCGGGGATGCGGGGGATTCACCCGCCCTTCCAGGCTCCCGTCGGCAACGGCCCCTCTCGTCGTCGGCGGTGACGAACTCGCGGTACATCGAAAGATGCAGTCCAGGACCCGTCCTGGGCATCAGGCGGAGCGCCCGGCTCGCGTGTTGGATGGGGTCATGGCCGTACGACTCCCCCGCCCGCACCGGTTCGACGTGTACGTCGCGGCCGGCGGGCTGCTCGGCGGTCTGCTGCTCGTGCTCCTCGGCCTCGGCACGCGGCGGTCCGACGACCCGATCACCCTCTTCGACGGCCCCTGGCCGGTGCTGCTGCCGCTCACCGTGCTGGCCGGCTGCGAGCTGCTGCGCCGCAGCGCACCGCGCGCGGCCCTGCTGACCGGCACGGTCGCGATCTGCGCGGACCTGGTGACCCAGGGCAGCCTGGCGTCGGTGCTGATGTTCACCGACCTCGTCTACGCCGCCGTCCTGTACGGCCCGCTCGCCTCGGCCCGCCGCATCCAGTGGATCACCGGCCTGCTCACGGTGGTCGCGACGCTGGTGCCGTTCGCGGTGTGGCGGGTGCCGGAGGCGCTGCTGATCGGGGTGGTCGTCGGGGTCGTGGCGTACGGGCCCGCCGCCACCGGCTGGATCGTCCGCAACCACCGTGACGCCGCCGAGGCCGCCCGGCTGCGCGCCGAACAGACCGCGCTGCTCGCCGAGATGGACCGCGCCCAGGCCGTCACCGCCGAACGCGCCCGGATGGCGCGGGAGTTGCACGACATGGTCGCCAACCACCTCTCCGCGATCGCCATCCACTCCACGGCCGCCCTGTCGATCGACGACCCCTCGACCTCCCGCGAGGCCCTCGCGGTCATCCGCGAGAACAGCGTCGAGGGACTCACCGAGATGCGCCGCCTCATCGGCATCCTGCGCGACACCGGCGGCGACACCGAACCGGCCGCCGCGCCCACCCTCGACAGCCTGGACACCCTGGTCGAGGGCGCCCGCGCCAACGGCCTCGACGTCCACCTGGACACCGCGCACGGTACGGCGGTCGCGGCGGCCCCCGCCCCCGTCGAACTGGCCGCCTACCGGATCGTCCAGGAGTCCCTGACCAACGCGCTCAAGCACGCCTGCCCCGGCCGTGTCACCGTCACCCTCGCCCGCCGCGACGGCTCGCTCGACGTGCTCGTGACCAGCCCGTACGGCCACCGGGACGGCCCGCGCGCCCCCGGTTCCGGTGCCGGTCTGGTCGGGATGCGGGAGCGGGTCGCGCTGCTGGGCGGCACATTCGAGGCGGGCCCCGAGGGCGACTCGTGGACCGTACGGGCCCTGCTCCCGCTGACCGAAGGAGACGCCGCATGATCCGCGTGCTGGTGGCGGAGGACCAGTCCGCCGTACGCGCCGGGCTCGTCCTCATCCTGCGCAGCGCACCCGACATCGAGGTGGCCGGTGAGGCCGCCGACGGGGAGCAGGCGGTGGCGCTGGCCCGGGAGCTGAGGCCGGACCTGGTCCTCATGGACATCCAGATGCCACGCCTGGACGGGGTGTCGGCGACCCGGCAGGTCACCGAGGAAGGGCTCGCGGACGTCCTCGTGCTGACCACCTTCGACCTCGACGAGTACGTGTTCGGGGCGCTGCGGGCGGGGGCGGCGGGTTTCCTGCTGAAGAACACCGAGGCGAAGGCGCTCATCGACGCGGTGCGTACGGTCGCCCGCGGCGAGGGGATCGTCGCGCCGGCCGTCACCCGCCGTCTGATCTCGGAGTTCGCCGCCAAGCCCGTACGGCGGCCGGGCGTCGATCCAGCGGTCCTCGACGCTCTCACCCGGCGTGAACGCGAGGTGCTGTCCTGCCTGGGCGAAGGCCTGTCCAACGCGGACATCGCGAGCCGCCTCGACATGGCGGAGGCGACGGTGAAAACGCACGTCAGCCGACTGCTCGGGAAGCTGGAGCTGCGCAGCCGCGTACAAGCCGCCGTGCTCGCCCAGGAGTTGGGGATCTAAGCGGTCGCATACAAGAGTGGTCCAGACCTATTGACCTGTGGTCCAGACCTTTCTATTCTCGCCGCACCGTGGCGTGAAGGCTCAGTCACGCCCCTACACCCCCAAGGAGGCGCGGCATGCGCTTCAGACACAGAGTCGCGGCAGGGATCGCGACCCTGATGCTCCCGTTCGCCGGCCTCGTCGGCCTCGCGAGCCCCGCCGAGGCGGCGACGTCCGCGACCGCGACCTACACCAAGACCCAGGACTGGGGCACCGGTTTCGAGGCCAAGTGGACGGTCACCAACACCGGTACCACCAGCCTCAGTTCCTGGACCGTGGAGTGGGACTTCCCCTCCGGCACCTCGGTCACCTCCGCGTGGGACGCCGACGTCACCTCCTCCGGCACCCACTGGACCGCCAAGAACAAGTCCTGGAACGGCACCCTCGCCGCCGGCGCCTCCGTCTCCTTCGGCTTCAACGGCACCGGCTCCGGCTCCCCCTCCAACTGCCTCCTCAACAGCGGCAGCTGTGACGGCGGCACCACGAACCCGACCGACAGCGCGCCGAGCGCCCCCGGCACCCCGACCGCCTCCGGCGTCACCAACACCTCGGTGACCCTGTCCTGGAGCGCGGCCACCGACGACAAGGGCATCAAGAACTACGACGTGCTGCGCAACGGCACCAAGGTCGCGACCGTGACCTCGACGTCGTACACGGACACGGGTCTGACCGCCGGCACCTCCTACTCGTACACGGTCCAGGCCCGCGACACCGCCGACCAGACCGGCCCGGCCAGCGGCGCGGTCTCCGTGACCACCACGGGCGGCACCACCGACCCGGGCACCGGCAGCAAGGTCAAGCTCGGCTACTTCACCGAGTGGGGCGTCTACGGTCGCAACTACCACGTGAAGAACCTGGTGACCTCGGGCTCCGCCGCGAAGATCACCCACATCAACTACGCGTTCGGCAACGTCAAGGACGGCAAGTGCGTCGTCGACGACACCTACGCCGCCTACGACAAGGCCTACACCGCCGACCAGTCCGTCTCCGGCGTCGCCGACACCTGGGACCAGCCGCTGCGCGGCAACTTCAACCAGCTGCGCGAGCTGAAGGCCAAGTACCCGAACATCAAGGTGCTGTACTCCTTCGGCGGCTGGACCTACTCCGGCGGCTTCGCCCAGGCCGCCGCCAACCCGGCCGCGTTCGCCGCCAGTTGCAAGTCCGTCATCGAGGACCCGCGCTGGGCGGACGTCTTCGACGGCATCGACATCGACTGGGAGTACCCCAACGCCTGCGGTCTGACCTGTGACACCTCCGGTGCGGCGGCCTTCAAGAACCTGATGTCCGCGCTGCGTTCGGAGTTCGGCAGCGACTACCTCGTCACCGCCGCGATCACCGCCGACGCCTCGGACGGCGGCAAGATCGACGCGGCCGACTACGGCGGCGCCTCGGCCTACGTCAACTGGTACAACGTGATGACGTACGACTACTTCGGCGCCTGGGACAAGACCGGCCCCACGGCCCCGCACTCCCCGCTCACCTCGTACTCCGGCATCCCGAAGGCCGGCTTCAACTCGGCCGACGCGATCGCCAAGCTGAAGGCGAAGGGCGTGGCATCGAGCAAGCTGCTCCTCGGCATCGGCTTCTACGGCCGCGGCTGGACCGGCGTCACCCAGGCGGCTCCCGGCGGTACGGCGACGGGCCCGGCGACCGGCACCTACGAGGCGGGCATCGAGGACTACAAGGTCCTCAAGACGTCCTGCCCCGCCACCGGCACCGTCGGCGGCACGGCGTACGCCTT
Source organism: Streptomyces sp. NPDC046909 (assembly GCF_040644695.1). Lineage (NCBI taxonomy): Bacteria > Bacillati > Actinomycetota > Actinomycetes > Kitasatosporales > Streptomycetaceae > Streptomyces > Streptomyces sp. NPDC046909. The sequence continues at coordinate 98,308 of NZ_JBEYXC010000013.1, forward strand.
CTGCGGCAGCAACTGGTGGTCGTACGACACCCCCGCCACCATCGGCACCAAGATGACCTGGGCCAAGAACCAGGGTCTGGGCGGGGCGTTCTTCTGGGAGTTCAGCGGTGACAGCTCCAACGGCGAGCTGGTCAGCGCGATCAACAGCGGACTCAGCTAGCGGTAACTAGGCGACATTGACGCGCTGACCGGGCGGGGCTGCTTCCAGCCACGCGAGAAAACCGGTCAGCGCGTCTTCGCTCATGGCGAGTTCAAGACGCGTGCCCCGGTGCAGACAGGTCAGGATGACGGCGTCGGAGAGCAGCGCCAGCTCCTCCTCGCCCTCGGGCAGCCGGCGCCCGGCCACCTCGATCGCGGCGCGCTCCAGGACGCGGCGCGGGCGGTAGGCGTAGGAGAAGACCCGGTACCACTCGATGCGGTCGCCGTTGTAGCGGGCGACGCCGTAGCTCCAGCCTTTGCCGCTGGTGTCGGTCTTCTCCGGGACGTCCCAGCGCAGCGAACAGTCGAAAGTGCCGCCGGAGCGCTGGATGAGCCTGCGCCGAAGGCCGAAGACGAACAGTCCCAGCACCACGAGCGCCACGACGATTCCGCACACAGTCAGAGCGAGGACCATCGGCACCGACCTCCTCGTCTACTCGGTAACGGAATGGAAAAAACATCCACATTTGCCTCAGCCGCGACCAGGGCCGGATTCCTCCGGTCCCAGCCGCGGCTGAGTCACGTCATAAGCGAACGCGCTGGGGTCAGCGCGTCGCCGCCGCACGGATACGTACGTCCGCACGGCGCTCGGCGGCGGCGTCACCCTCCGCCTTCGCACGCTCCAGCTCGCGCTCCGCGCGCTGGACGTCGATCTCGTCCGACAGCTCGGCGATCTCGGCCAGCAGCGACAGCTTGTTGTCCGCGAACGAGATGAAACCGCCGTGCACCGCGGCGACGACCGTTCCACCATCACTCGTACGGATGGTCACCGGGCCCGACTCCAGCACACCGAGCAGCGGCTGGTGACCGGGCATGACGCCGATGTCGCCGGACGTGGTGCGCGCGACGACAAGGGTGGCCTCGCCGGACCAGACCTCTCGGTCGGCCGCGACCAGCGCGACGTGCAGCTCAGCAGCCAAGGTGGCTCCTCGGGTCACCACCCGGCGGTTGTGCCGGGTGTTGGTTACAAGTCTAGTAGGCGTGAAAGAGGGGGCGGGACGTACCCCGCCCCCTCAGTCGAACTCGGTCAGCGAGTTCAGGAGACGCCGAGCTCCTTGGCGTTGGCCTTGAGGTCCTCAATGCCACCGCAGAGGAAGAACGCCTGCTCCGGGAAGTGGTCGTAGTCGCCGTCGATGATCGCGTTGAACGCGGTGATCGACTCGTCCAGCGGCACGTCCGACCCGTCGACGCCGGTGAACTGCTTGGCGACGTGGGTGTTCTGGGACAGGAAGCGCTCCACGCGACGGGCACGGTGGACGACGAGCTTGTCCTCTTCGCCCAGCTCGTCGATACCGAGGATCGCGATGATGTCCTGAAGGTCCTTGTACTTCTGGAGGACCGTCTTGACGCGCATCGCGGTGTTGTAGTGGTCCGCCGCGATGTACCGCGGGTCGAGGATGCGGGACGTCGAGTCCAGCGGGTCCACGGCCGGGTAGATGCCCTTCTCGGAGATCGGACGGGAGAGAACCGTCGTCGCGTCGAGGTGGGCGAAGGTGGTGGCCGGGGCCGGGTCGGTCAGGTCGTCCGCGGGGACGTAGATCGCCTGCATCGAGGTGATCGAGTGACCACGGGTCGAGGTGATGCGCTCCTGGAGGAGACCCATCTCGTCGGCCAGGTTCGGCTGGTAGCCCACCGCGGAGGGCATACGGCCGAGCAGGGTCGACACCTCGGAACCGGCCTGCGTGAAGCGGAAGATGTTGTCGATGAAGAACAGCACGTCCTGCTTCTGCACATCGCGGAAGTACTCCGCCATGGTCAGACCGGCGAGGGCCACACGCAGACGGGTGCCCGGGGGCTCGTCCATCTGACCGAAGACCAGGGCGGTCTTGTCGATGACGCCCGAGTCGGCCATCTCCTCGATGAGGTCGTTGCCCTCACGCGTGCGCTCACCGACACCGGCGAACACGGAGACACCGTCGTGGTTGTTGGCGACGCGGTAGATCATCTCCTGGATGAGCACCGTCTTGCCGACGCCGGCACCACCGAACAGACCGATCTTTCCACCCTTGACGTACGGGGTGAGAAGGTCGATGACCTTGACGCCGGTCTCGAACATCTCGGTCTTCGACTCGAGCTCGTCGAAGTTCGGGGCCTTGCGGTGGATGCCCCAGCGCTCGCCCTCGTACTTCTCGTCGACGTTCAGCACCTCACCGAGGGTGTTGAACACCTTGCCCTTGGTGAAGTCGCCGACCGGGACCGTGATGGAGGTGCCGGTGTCGGTGACCGGGGCCTGGCGGACCAGACCGTCGGTGGGCTGCATCGAGATGGTGCGGACCAGGCCGTCACCCAGGTGCTGGGCGACCTCCAGGGTCAGCGTCTTCTTCGCGCCGTCCTGGGCCGGGTCGGCCACCTCGACGTGAAGGGCGTTGTAGATGTCGGGCATGGCGTCGACGGGGAATTCCACGTCGACGACCGGGCCGATGACCCGGGCGACGCGGCCCGTGGCAGCGGCCGTCTCAACTGTCGTCGTCATTACCTGTCACTCCCCGCGGTCGCGTCGGCCAGGGCTGCGGAGCCACCGACGATCTCGCTGATTTCCTGGGTGATTTCGGCCTGGCGGGCCGCGTTGGCAAGACGGGAGAGCGTGGTGATCAGCTCGCCCGCGTTGTCGGTCGCCGACTTCATCGCGCGCCGCGTGGCGGCGTGCTTCGAAGCGGCCGACTGGAGAAGCGCGTTGTAGATGCGGCTCTCCACGTAGCGCGGCAGAAGGGCGTCGAGGACGTCCTCCGCCGAGGGCTCGAAGTCGTACAGCGGAAGGATCTCGCCCTTGGGCGCGGCCTCCGCGGCGACCTCTTCGAGGCTGAGCGGCAGCAGGCGGTCGTCGAGCGCCGTCTGCGTCATCATCGAGACGAACTCGGTGAAGACGATGTGGAGTTCGTCCACGCCGCCCTCGGCCGTGTCCTTCTCGATGGCCTCGATCAGCGGACCCGCGACCTTCTTCGCGTCCGCGTACGTGGGCTCGTCGGTGAAGCCCGACCACGACTCCACGACCTTGCGCTCGCGGAAGTTGTAGTGAGCCAGACCGCGGCGGCCGACGATGTACGTGTCGACCTCCTTGCCCTCGGCCTCAAGACGCTCCGTCAGCTTCTCGGCCACCTTGATGGCGTTGGAGTTGAAGGCGCCGGCGAGACCGCGGTCGCTCGTCAGGAGCAGCACCGCGGACCGCGTGACCGTCTCGGCCTGCGTGGTCAGCGGGTGCTTCGTGTTCGAGCCGGTACCGACCGCCGTGACCGCGCGGGTGAGCTCGGTCGCGTACGGCGTGGAGGCCGCCACCTTGCGCTGCGCCTTGACGACGCGCGAGGCGGCGATCATCTCCATCGCCTTGGTGATCTTCTTGGTCGCGGTGACGGTTTTGATGCGACGCTTGTAGACCCGGAGCTGCGCTCCCATGAGTCAGGTCCCTTCCGTCGTCACTTGCCGGCGGCGGCCGGGGCGTCCTCGCCGAGAAGCTTGCCGTCCGAGGTCTCGAACTGCTTCTTGAACTCGGCGATCGCGTCGGCAACAGCGGTGAGGGTGTCGTCCGACATCTTGCCGCCCTCCTTGATGGAGGTCATGAGGCCCTGCTCCTTGCGGTGCAGGTACTCAAGCAGCTCCTTCTCGAAGCGGCGGATGTCGGCGACCGGGACGTCGTCCATCTTGCCGGTGGTACCGGCCCACACGGAGACGACCTGGTCCTCGGTCGGCATCGGCTGGTACTGAGCCTGCTTGAGCAGCTCGACCAGACGCTGACCGCGCTCCAGCTGGGACTTCGACGCGGCGTCCAGGTCGGAACCGAAGGCGGCGAACGCCTCCAGCTCGCGGTACTGGGCCAGGTCGAGGCGCAGTCGGCCGGAGACCTGCTTCATCGCCTTGTGCTGCGCGGAACCACCGACTCGGGAGACGGAGATACCGACGTTCAGCGCGGGGCGCTGACCGGCGTTGAAGAGGTCCGACTCCAGGAAGCACTGGCCGTCGGTGATGGAGATGACGTTGGTAGGGATGAACGCCGAGACGTCGTTGGCCTTCGTCTCGACGATCGGCAGACCCGTCATCGAACCGGCGCCCAGGTCGTCCGAGAGCTTCGCGCAGCGCTCCAGCAGACGGGAGTGCAGGTAGAAGACGTCACCCGGGTAGGCCTCACGCCCCGGCGGGCGGCGCAGCAGCAGCGACACGGCGCGGTAGGCGTCGGCCTGCTTCGACAGGTCGTCGAAGATGATGAGGACGTGCTTGCCCTCGTACATCCACTGCTGACCGATGGCCGAACCGGTGTACGGCGCCAGGTACTTGAAGCCGGCCGGGTCGGACGCCGGGGCGGCGACGATGGTCGTGTACTCGAGCGCGCCGGCCTCTTCGAGGGCGCCACGCACGGAGGCGATGGTCGAGCCCTTCTGGCCGATGGCGACGTAGACGCAGCGGACCTGCTTCTTCGGGTCGCCGGAGCGCCAGTTGTCGCGCTGGTTGATGATCGTGTCGACGGCCAGGGCGGTCTTGCCGGTCTGGCGGTCACCGATGATCAGCTGACGCTGGCCACGGCCGATCGGGGTCATCGCGTCGACGGCCTTGTAGCCGGTCTCCATCGGCTCGTGCACCGACTTACGGGCCATGACGCCCGGAGCCTGCAGCTCAAGGGCGCGACGACCGCTGGTCTCGATCTCGCCGAGGCCGTCGATCGGGTTGCCGAGGGGGTCGACGACACGGCCGAGGTAGCCCTCGCCCACGGCGACCGACAGGACCTCGCCGGTACGCGTGACCGGCTGGCCCTCCTCGATGCCGCTGAACTCACCGAGGACGATGGCGCCGATCTCGCGCTCTTCCAGGTTGAGCGCGAGGCCGAGGGTGCCGTCCTCGAACTTCAGCAGTTCGTTGGCCATGGCCGAGGGGAGACCCTCGACCTTCGCGATGCCGTCGCCGGCAAGGGTGACCGTACCGACCTCCTCGCGCGAGGCCGCGTCCGGCTTGTACGACTGGACGAAGTTCTCCAGCGCGTCCCGGATCTCCTCCGGCCGGATCGTGAGCTCCGCCATCTGGGTTCCCTGCTCTCCTTGTTGGGCCCGAAGTTTCAACTTGGGGGGATGGGGACTCCCCCTCAAAGAAGGTGAATCCTCTGCACGGCCCAACCGGGCCGTCTGTACGTACTGCTTATGAAGTTGCTGCTCAGCCCGCCAGGCGGCGGCCGGCGTCCTCGATACGGTCCGCGAGGGAGCCGTTGATGACCTCGTCACCGACCTGCACCCGGATACCGCCGAGGACCGCGGGGTCCACGTCGATGTTGAGGTGCATCGTGTGGCCGTAGAGCTTCGCGAGAGCGGCGCCCAGGCGCTGCTTCTGCGTGTCGCTCAGCGGCACCGCCGAGGTGACGACGGCGACCAGCCGGTCGCGGCGCTCGGCGGCGAGCTTGGACAGGGACTCCAGTCCCGTCTCCAGGCTACGTCCCCGCGGCGCGGTCACAAGACGCGTCACCAGACGCTCGGTGGTCGCATCGGCCCGGCCGCCGAGCAGGCTGCGCAGCAGCTCGCCCTTGGCCGACGCCGTCGCGGCGCGGTCGGTCAGCGCGGAGCGCAGCTCGGTGTTCGAGGAGACGATCCGGCCGAACCGGAACAGCTCGTCCTCGACGTCGTCGAGCGCGCCGCCCTGCTGTGCGGCGGTGAGGTCGGCGATGTTCGCCAGCTCCTCCAGGGCGTCCGCCAGGTCGCGGGACTGCGACCAGCGGGAGCGCACCAGGCCGGCCACCAGATCGGCGGTCTCGCCGCCCACCTGGCCGCCGAGGAGGCGCTTGGCCAGTTCGGCCTTGGCCTCGCCGGCCTGCGCCGGGTCGGTGAGGACCCGACGCAGCGACACCTCGCGGTCGAGCAGCGCGGTGACGGCGGCCAGCTCGTCGGCGAGCGTGCCGGCGTTCACGGACGTGTTGTCCGTCAGCGCGTCGAGACGCTCACGTGCCGAAGCCGCAGCCTCGCGGCTCGCTCCGTGCGCTGTCATCGAGCCGCCTCGGCCTTCTCCTCGAGCTCGTCGAGGAAGCGGTCGATGACGCGGGACTGCCGGGCGTGGTCCTCGAGGGACTCGCCGACGAGCTTGCCGGCCAGGTCGGTGGCGAGCTTGCCGACGTCCTGGCGCAGCGCGGAAGAGGCGGCCTTGCGGTCGGCCTCGATCTGCGCGTGACCGGCGGCGACGATCTCCTCGCGCTGCCGCTGGCCTTCCGCGCGCATCTCGGCGATGAGCGTGGCGCCCTGCTCCTGCGCCTCCTGGCGCAGCCGCGCGGCCTCGTGACGGGCCTCCGCCAGCTGGGCCTTGTACTGCTCGAGGACGCTCTGGGCCTCGGTCTGTGCGGCCTCGGCCTTCTCGATACCGCCCTCGATGGCCTCGCGCCGCTCTTCCAGAACCTTGTTGATGGTCGGGAGGAGCTTCTTGGCGAGGAAGCCGAAGACGATGACGAAGGCGATCAGGCCGATGACGAGCTCCGGCCACGGCGGAACGAGGGGGTTCTCCTTCTCCGCCTCGGCCGCAAGCTGAACCAGTGCGTGGTTCACATCAGTGCCTTTCGTCGAATGGGGCTGTCGTCAGGGCTCGTCTTAGTAGACGAACGGCATGACGAGGCCGATGAGGGCCAGCGCCTCACAGAACGCGAAGCCGAGGATCTGGTTGGCGCGGATGAGGCCGGCCGCCTCGGGCTGGCGGGCGAGAGCCTGGGTGCCGTTACCGAAGATGATGCCGACGCCGACGCCCGGGCCGATCGCGGCGAGGCCGTAACCGATGGAGCCGAGGTTGCCTTCGACCGCAGCGAGGGTCTGGAGAGCGGACATGCCGGTTCTTCCTTCTCTTTCAGTGACCGGTGGGGGTTGGCCACCGGATGTCTCTGGGGGGGGTGTTGCGGGGCGGGCGGTGCTCAGTGGTGCTCGGCGAGCGCGCCCTGGATGAAGGTGCAGGTCAGGAGGACGAAGACGTACGCCTGAACCGCCTGGATGAAGAGCTCGAAGGCCGTCATGATGATGACCATCACGAAGGAGACCGCCGAGTAGGCGATACCGATGCCGTTGAGCATGTACCAGCTGGCGATCGTGAACAGCAGCAGCAGGGTGTGACCGGCGAACATGTTCGCGAAGAGTCGCACCGCGTGCGTGAACGGACGGACGATCAGGTTCGAGAAGAACTCGATGGTCATCGCGAGCGGGAGCACCGGGCCCAGCGACTTGTCGTAGCCGGTGAAGTTCTTGAAGGCACCGACGAAGCCGTGACGCTTGAACGTCAGCGGGACCCAGACCAGGTAGACGACCGCCGCCAGCACCATCGGGTAGGCGATGATCGAGGTCACCGGGAAGGAGGCGAGCGGCACGATGGACCAGAGGTTCATGATCCAGATGAAGAAGAACAGCGAGACGGCGAGCGGTACGTACTTCTCGCCCTCCTTCTTGCCGATCGTCTCGTAGACGATGCCGCGGCGTACGAAGTCGTAGCCGGCCTCGGCGACCATCTGGAGCTTCCCGGGGACCAGCTTCGGCTTCGCGAACGCGGCCCAGAAGAAGCCCACGATGATGATGGAACCGAGGAGGGCCAGCAGCATCGGCTTGTTGAAGTAGAGGCCGTTGCCGTCGGCGTCGCCCCAGAGCGGCTCGAACAGGAACGAGTGCAGGCCCGGAGCCGGGAAGCCGCACCCGTCGAACAGGTGACAGCTCGTGTCGAAAGCGAGCGTCTGCGTCGGGTCAGCACTCACCGCGGGCTCCTTCATCGTGGCGCATAGGTACGGCAACCTCGTTGTGTCGGCGCGGCGCGGGGCCGCGATTCGGCACGGGACTGGTGTTACGGATGTGGGGGCGGCTGGGGGGCATCTCGCCTCGCGATTGAGCAGGCGTCAGCTCAGATGCCCGCGCCCGCGATGCCGCAGTTGGCACCGGACGATAGCAGGGTCTCTCATGCACATTTATCCCGCCCCTACCTCTCACGACGAGTGCCCGGACTTTTCGGACTTGTTGCCCGAATCGGGTTCGACGTAGAGGATCTTGGACTTCATGTGCGCACGCGTCTGTGCGGCGATCCACGTGAGGGTGCCGACGACGAGCGTGAGAGCGAAAGCCTTGGGGTGGAACAGCGTCGTGTTCTTGAACGCCGCGACAAAGATGAACAGCAGCAGGATCTGAGCCGCGTAGAGCATCAGACCCATCGCCTGGAACAGGTGCGGAAGCGATTTGGCAGTGCGCTGCAGAACGTAGAGGCCGATCCCCATGAAGAGGATCACGATCGCTGTCGCGACGAGCGCCCCGATGGCCCCTTTGCCGCCGGCGACCACACCACTGACGACGGCGGCAATCGCGCCGACGGCAGCCGTGGGCACGGCAGCCTGGGCCAGGATCCGGACGTCGTTGGACGGCATGGCGGCAACTCCGCTTTCAAAGGGGGAAGGGGTGTCGTCATGGACGAGCGTAGTCCCGGACTGAGAGGGGACCTCACACCAATGGACCGTCGCACTACGGTCCTTCGGCTCTACCCGGGGTTCTCGTGAACCGTATCACAAACTATTTGATGAGGTCTTTACCTGGTTGGTGTGCTCGCTGTCACACATGAGAGTGACCGTGCGCGTCTGTGCGGAAACAGGGCCAACTTGTCTGGTATTGGAGCGCTTTGCTCCCCCACGACTTGGCAATGCTCTAGTCAGATTCTTACCTTGCCGCGTCAGCGCGACGACCCGGCTTTCCGCCTGTCCAGGAAGCGCGAACGGGCGCCGATGGCGGTCGCTCCGTTGACGCCGGATACCCCAGAGACACTGACGGCGACCGGCGTGCGCTCCTGCTCCTCCTCCAACACCGGGGCGACCGGGGCGGGTTCCACGGCGGCCCTGCGGCGGCGGTAGCGCGGCGGCACGAACGCCTGGGCCCACTTCGGGGCACGCGGCGTGAAGCGCGGCAGCAGCAGGAGGATCAGCCCGATCGCGCTGAGGAACACCACACCGAGCACGATCCACATCGACGCCGAGTTCACGGAGTAGGCGAGCGCGCCGAACGCGATCAGCGCCGACCAGAAGTACATGATCAGCACCGCGCGGCTGTGCGAGTGCCCGATTTCCAGGAGCCGGTGGTGCAGATGCCCGCGGTCGGCGGCGAACGGCGACTGACCGCGCCAGGTGCGGCGCACGATGGCGAGGATCAGGTCGGCGGCCGGGATCGCGATGATGGTCAGCGGCAGCAGCAGCGGGATGTAGACCGGCACCGTCTGCTGCACGGCCTCGCGCTCGGACCCCGCGAACAGCTTCAGCGCGTCCGGGTCGACCTGCCCCGTGATGGAGATCGCACCGGCGGCCAGCACCAGGCCGATGAGCATCGAGCCGGAGTCGCCCATGAAGATCCGCGCCGGGTGCATGTTGTGCGGCAGGAAGCCCAGGCACATGCCCATGAGGATCGCCGAGAACAGCGTCGCGGGGGCGGCGGCCTCGATGCCGTACGACACCCAGACCCGGTAGGCGTAGAGGAAGAACGCGGCGGACGCGATGCACACCATGCCCGCGGCGAGGCCGTCGAGGCCGTCGACGAAGTTGACCGCGTTGATGGTGATGACGACCAGCGCCACCGTCAGCAGGGTGCCCTGCCACTGGGTCAGCGCGACATTGCCCACACTCGGGATCGGCAGCCACAGGATCGTCAGACCCTGCATGACCATGACGCCGGCGGCGATCATCTGGCCGCCCAGCTTGATCAGGGCGTCGATCTCGAACTTGTCGTCCAGGACGCCGATCAGCCAGATCAGCGCGGCGCCGCTGAGCAGCGCCCTGGGCTCGTTCGACTTGTCGAAGACCTCACTGAGGTTGGTCAGGTGGTCGGCGACCAGCAGTCCGGCGCACAGGCCGAAGAACATGGCGATACCGCCGAGCCGCGGAGTCGGTTCCCGGTGCACGTCACGGGCCCTGATCTCCGGCATCGCTCCGGCCACGATCGCGAACTTCCGTACCGGCCCTGTCAGCAGATACGTCACCGCGGCCGTGATGCAGAGCGTCAGCAGGTATTCACGCACGGGCTTCCCCACAGGTCTCGCTGGCCATCTCAGCCCCACACCCTAGCGATGCGCGCATATGGATGGGGACTTCCGGGTAGCGACGATGGTTGCACGTGTGGCTGTGCGCCCAGGTTGCATCCAGGTGTACGAGGGTGCGGTTACCCCCGCTCAGCCGGGATACGGCGGAAATCCCCCGACCAGCTCCCGCACTTCTTCACGTACTTTCTGGGCCTCGCTCTCGCCCCGGAGCACCCCCGCGAGCAGGACGGCGATCCGCGCCGTCTCCGCCTCCCCCATCCCCTGCGTGGTCGTGGCCGCCGTGCCCAGCCGCAGGCCCCGGGCGTCCGCGTGCGGCAGCGCGCAGCAGTCGAGGACGACCCCGGCCGCCGCGAGCCGCCCTCTGGCCGTCCGTCCGTCGACGCCGAGCGGGGCGGGGTCGGCGGTGACCAGGTGGGTGTCGGTACCGCCCGTGGTCACGACGAGCCCCTCGGCGGCCAGCCCCGCCGCGAGAACCCTCGCATTGGCGACCACCTGATGGGCGTACGCCGTGAAGGCCGGTGTTGCCGCCTCGCCGAACGCGACGGCCTTGGCGGCGATGGTGTGCATCTGCGCGCCGCCCTGCGTGAACGGGAACACCGCCCGGTCGACCCGCTCGGCCAGCTCGCCACCGCACAGGATCATGCCGCCGCGGGGGCCGCGCAGCACCTTGTGGGTGGTCGCGCAGACGACATCGGCGTACGGCACCGGGCTGGGCGCGGCTCCCCCGGCGACGAGCCCGATGGGGTGGGCGGCGTCGGCGATGAGATAGGCGCCGACCTCGTCGGCGACCTCGCGGAAGAAGGCGTAGTCGATGTGGCGTGGGTAGGCGATGGACCCGCAGACGATGGCCTTGGGCCGGTGATTCCGTGCGAGCGTGCGCATCTGCTCGTAATCGATGAGCCCGGTCTCCGCGTCCACCCCGTACGGCACGAAGTCGAACCAGCGGCCGGAGAAGTTGGCGGGCGAGCCGTGGGTGAGATGCCCGCCGTAAGGCAGCCCGAGGGCGAGGACGGTGTCCCCCGGCCGCAGCAGCGCGGCGTACGCGGCCAGCACCGCGGAGGACCCGGAGTGGGCCTGCACATTGGCGTGCTCGGCCCCGAACAGCGCCTTCGCCCGATCGACGGCGATCCGCTCGGCGACATCGACGATCTCGCACCCACCGTGATGCCGGGCCCCCGGATACCCCTCGGCGTACTTGTTGGCGAGCGGCGACCCCAGAGCCGCCAGCACCGCCGGCGAGGAGAAGTTCTCGGCGGCGATCAACTGCAACGACGTCGACTGCCGGTCCAGCTCCCCGAGCAGGATCTCCGCTAGCTCGGGGTCCTGCCGCCGCAGGGCGTCAACGGTCTCGGGGGCATGGGTGACCGACATGATGGACTCCGGGGCGTCGACGGTGACGTACGTCCAATGTAGGCCCGGGACCCGTGGGGTGCTCGGTCGTCACGTCCTCGCAGGTACTCCAGTGAGCGCAGTGACCACCGGAACCCAATCCCTGACTCGGCTCCGGCCCGCGTCACATCCGCGCAGGCACACCCGTCAGCGCCGTCACCACCGGATCCACCGCCTGATGTATCTCGTCCCCGATCGACCTAAAGAACGTCAGCGGTGCCCCGTACGGGTCGTACACCTCGTCCGCCTCCGCCGTCGGGGCCAGAAGCCACCCGCGTAGAGCCGCCGCCGCGCGTACCAGGGCGCGGGCGCGGGCGACCACGCCGTCCTCCAGAGGGGGCAGCGTGGTGGGGTCTATCGCGCGGACCAGGCGGGTGAACTCCTTCAGGGTGAAGGTGCGCAGGCCCGCCGAGTGGCCCATGGAGATGACCTGCTGGCGGTGGTCGCGGGTGGCGGTGAGGACGAGGTCGGCCATGATGACGTGTTCGTCGAGGAGCTCGCGGCCGGTGAAGCCGGTCGCGTCCGCGCCGAAGTCGGCCAGCACGGTCTCCGCGTTGGCCTCCATGGGCGCGCCTTCGTGACCCCAGGTGCCCGCGCTCTCCACGAGCAGCCCGCCGCCGAGGACGCCGAGCCGCTGGTGCACGTAATGGCGGGTGAGGCGCTCGGTGATGGGCGAGCGGCACACGTTGCCGGTGCTGACGTGGAGGATGCGGAAGGTGTCACGCGGGAGGCCCACGAACGTGGTCGTGATCTCCGCCGCGCTTTCCCCGTTGCCTATGCCACGCCCCGCTTCAGGGGCTGTCAATTGGCCACCTCGAGGTCTGGTACGACCTTCCGCAGCTCCTCCGCGGAGATCGCGCCCGCGCGAAGGAGCAGCGGTACCTCGCGCGTCACGTCGACGATCGACGACGGGACGTTGCCGGGGGTGGGGCCGCCGTCCAGGTACACCGAGACCGAGTCGCCGAGCATCTCCTGCGCGGCGTCACAGTCCTCGGGGGCGGGGTGGCCGGTCAGGTTCGCGGAGGAGACCGCCATGGGGCCGACCTCCGTCAGCAGCTCGATCGCCACCGGGTGCAGCGGCATACGGACGGCCACCGTGCCCCGCGTGTCCCCCAGGTCCCACTGGAGCGACGGCTGGTGCTTCGCCACGAGGGTCAGCGCGCCCGGCCAGAACGCGTCGACCAGCTCCCAGGCCCGCTCGGAGAAGTCCGTGACCAGACCGTGGAGGGTGTTCGGGGAGCCGATGAGGACAGGGGTCGGCATGTTGCGGCCCCGGCCCTTCGCCTCCAGGAGGTCCTGGACGGCCTCCGAGGAGAACGCGTCGGCGCCGATGCCGTACACCGTGTCCGTCGGGAGGACCACCAGCTCGCCACGGCGGACGGCGGACGCGGCTTCGCGCAGACCGGTCGAGCGGTCGGTCGCGTCGTTGGTGTCGTATCGCCGTGCCATTTAGCGGGCCTCCTCGTACACGTACTGCTGGCTGAGAGTCTGGGGGACGGTCACGGCAGCGCCTTGCGGGCCGTCGCGAACCGCGGGCGGTTGTTGAGGTCCGGGTGGTCGGCCGCGTCGGCCCAGCCCCGTTCCTCGGTGAAGATCCACGGCACCTGGCCGCCCTGGGTGTCGGCGTGCTCGATGACGACGACGCCGCCCGGACGCAGGAGCCGGTGGGCGGTGCGTTCCAGGCCGCGGATCAGGTCGAGGCCGTCCTCCCCTGAGAACAGGGCGAGTTCGGGATCGTAGTCCCGCGCCTCGGGAGCGACGTACTCCCACTCGGTCAGCGGGATGTACGGCGGGTTGGAGATGACCAGGTCGACCTGGCCGTCGAGGTCCGGGAAGGCGTCCAGGGCGTTGCCCTGACGCAGGTCGACCCTGGACCCCTCGACGTTCTTGCGCGTCCACCGGAGGGCGTCCTCGGACAGCTCCACGGCGTGCACGCGGGAGCGCGGGACCTCCTGGGCGAGGGCGAGAGCGATGGCGCCGGAGCCGGTGCACAGGTCGACGATGCAGGGCTCGACGACGTCCATGGCGCGTACGGCGTCTATCGCCCAGCCGACCACGGACTCGGTCTCGGGCCGGGGCACGAAGACGCCGGGGCCGACCTGGAGCTCCAGGTAGCGGAAGTAGGCGAGGCCGGTGATGTGCTGGAGCGGCTCGCGCTGCTCACGGCGGGCGATGACCTCCCAGTACCGGGCGTCGAAGTCCGCGTCCTTCACGGAGTGCAGCGCGCCCCGCTTCACACCGTGCACGAACGCGGCGAGCTCCTCCGCGTCGTTGCGCGGCGAGGGCACGCCGGCGTCGGCCAGCCGCTGGGTGGCCTGGGCCACCTCTGCGAGCAGCAGGTTCACGCAAGTCCTCCGTGTCGTACTCGGTCGTACGTTCTTACGCGGCCGCCAGCTTCGCCGCCGAGTCCGCGTCGACGCAGGCCTGGATCATCGCGTCGAGGTCGCCGTCCAGGACCTGGTCCAGGTTGTACGCCTTGAAGCCGACGCGGTGGTCCGAGATGCGGTTCTCCGGGAAGTTGTACGTACGGATCTTCTCGGAGCGGTCGACGGTGCGGACCTGGCTGCGGCGGGCGTCGGCGGCATTCTTCTCCGCTTCCTCCTGCGCCGCGGCGAGCAGCCTGGAGCGCAGGATACGCAAGGCCTGCTCCTTGTTCTGCAGCTGGCTCTTCTCGTTCTGGCAGGAGGCGACGACTCCGGTGGGAATGTGCGTGATGCGCACGGCGGAGTCGGTCGTGTTGACGGACTGGCCGCCGGGACCGGAAGAGCGGTACACGTCGATACGGAGGTCGTTCGGGTTGATCTCGACGTCGACCTCCTCCGCCTCGGGGGTCACGAGGACACCGGCCGCGGAGGTGTGGATACGGCCCTGGGACTCGGTCGCCGGCACGCGCTGCACGCGGTGCACACCGCCCTCGTACTTCAGCCGGGCCCAGACGCCCTGTCCGGGCTCGGTGGCGCCCTGGCCGCCCTTGGTCTTCACGGCGACCTGGACGTCCTTGTAGCCGCCCAGCTCGGACTCGGTGGCGTCGATGATCTCGGTCTTCCAGCCGACGCGCTCGGCGTACCGCAGATACATGCGCAGGAGGTCGCCGGCGAACAGGGCCGACTCGTCGCCGCCCGCGCCCGCCTTGATCTCCAGGATCACGTCCTTGTCGTCGCTGGGGTCGCGCGGCACCAGGAGCAGCCGCAGCTTCTCCGTCAGCTCCTCGCGCGTCCGCTCCAGGTCCTTGACCTCGGCGGCGAAGTCGGGATCGTCGGCGGCGAGTTCCTTCGCCGTGTCGATGTCGTCGCCGGTCTGCTTCCAGGAGCGGTACGTGGCGACGATCGGGGTGAGCTCGGCGTAGCGCTTGTTCAGCTTGCGCGCGTTGGCCTGGTCGGCGAAGACCGACGGGTCGGCGAGCTTCTTCTCCAGGTCGGCGTGCTCACCGACGAGTTCCTCGACGGCCTCGAACATCTTGGGGCTCCTGTACTGCGGATGAAGGGGAAGGCGGGCGACCAAAAACGCCGGTCCCGGCGCGCCTGTGAAGGGCGCGGCCGTGGACCGGCGAATTGGAGCTCGCTACTTCTTGGCAGCAGCCTTGCCGAAGCGGGCCTCGAAGCGGGCCACACGGCCACCGGTGTCGAGGATCTTCTGCTTGCCCGTGTAGAACGGGTGGCACTCGGAGCAGACCTCGGCGCGGATGGTGCCGCTCTCGATCGTGCTACGGGTGGTGAACGACGCGCCACAGGTGCAGCTGACCTGCGTCTCGACGTACTCGGGGTGGATGTCGCGCTTCAAGGTGTCTCCTAGTTTCGGGAGGGCACCGGGTCGCCGTCCGCGGGCTGCGGGGGCGTGAACCGGGGCCGACGTACCAGTCTGCCAGGACTGGCCGCATCCCCCAAAACGGGGGGCGGCCGTGATCTATTCCCGGCGGCCCTCGACGCCCCTACGACGCGGTCACGACGCCCTTGGCCTGGCCCGTGGCGGTGCCTTCGGTGGCCGACTTCGGGATCGCCTGGTCGTTCTCCAGCGCCTTCCAGACCAGGGCCGCCTTGTCCTTGTCCACGAGGACGCGGTTGCCGTCGGCGGGGTCGTACTGGACGGGCATCGTCACCATGGTCATGTTCTTCGAGCTGATGCCCTTGAGGCCGTTGGCGAAGGACATGAGCTTGTTGACCGAGCCGAGGTCGGAGTCGGTGGTGACGGTCTTGGTGGCGGTGTCGGCGAGGTCGTACAGCTTCTTCGGGTTGCCGAACACGTCGACGTTCTTGATCTGGTTGATCAGCGCCTTGATGAACGCCTGCTGGAGCTGGATGCGGCCGAGGTCGGAGCCGTCGCCGACGCCGTGCCGGGTGCGGACCAGGCCGAGGGCCTGCTTGCCGGTGAGGGTGTGGGTGCCGGCCTTCAGGTTCAGATGGCTCTCGGAGTCGCTGATGTCCTGGGTGGTGGTGACCTTGACGCCGCCGAGCTCGTCGATGAGCTTCTGGAAGCCGGAGAAGTCGACCTCCAGATAGTGGTCCATGCGAATGCCGGTGAGCGACTCGACGGTCTTCACGGCACAGGCGGCGCCGCCCGTGGAGTACGCGGAGTTGAACATCACGCCGGTCGCGGCGTCGTGGACGGTGCCGTCGGTGTCGGTGCACTCGGGGCGGTCGACGAGGGTGTCGCGGGGTACGGAGACCACGCTGGCCTTCTTGTGGCCCTCGTAGACATGCACGATCATCGCGGTGTCCGAGCGGGCGCTGCCGTCGTCGGTGCCGCCGCCGAGCTTCTTGTTGGAGCCGGAGCGGGTGTCGGAGCCCAGGACGAGGATGTTCTCGGAGCCGTTGTCGACCTTGGTGGGCCGGTCGGTGCCGAGGGCCTGGTCGATGTCGACGCTCTTGATGTTGCCGTTGAGCTTGAAGTACAGGTAGCCGGCGCCGGTGCCGCCCAGCACGACGATGCCCGCGGCGGTCCAGGCCGCGATCACCAGGCCCTTGCGCTTGCCGCGGGTCTTGCGGCGGCGGCCCTTGGCGCGGTGGCGCGGGCCTGCGGTGCCGGTCTCATCCGGTATGCCGGACTCCGGCGTGCTCTCGGGGGACATGTGCTCCTCGTTCTTCGTCCGGTCGGTTACCCCCTGCTTTCAGGGTCAGACGTGGTCGTTACGACCCGAACCTCACCATGGTCGCTCCGTCGGGTCAGACGGGGAAACCGGAGAAAGGGTTGCACAACGCACTGTGCCCACCCGGTGGACGGGTGGGCACAGTGCGTAGTCGTCGAACGCGGGCGTACCGCGCTCACCTGCTATTTCATCCGAAGATGTCGTACTGCTTGAAATCGGTACCGACGGAGATCCTTGTGGCGAAGATCTCGCTGGTGGCCTTGCCGGTGCCCTTGTACAGGTAGAGCGTGCCGCCGGGCGTACGGGCCAGGAAGTCGGCCTTGCCGTCGCCGGTGATGTCACCGATGGCGTCGAAGGCGTTGTACGTCGTGTTGCTCCAGGTGCGGACCTTCACGCGGGCGGAGAAGGGGCTGGTGGCCTTGCCGGTGCCCTTGTACAGGTAGATCGCGCCGGTGCTCTTGTTGCGGGCGATCAGGTCGGCCTTGCCGTCACCGTTGAAGTCACCCTTGCCGCGCAGCATGTTGTACGAGTTCCAGCCCGTGCCCGTACCGATCTGCTTGCGGGCCGCGAAGGTGCCGTCGCCGTTGCTCGGGTACAGCCACGCCTTGCCGGCGGAGTCCACGGAGACCAGGTCGGGCTTGTAGTCGCCGGTCAGGTCGCCAGGGGTGATGATGCGCGTGCGGGTCTTCCAGCCGGAGAAGATCTTCTTCTCGGACCACGAGTCAGTCGACCACACGTAGCGCAGCCAGTAGACGTCACCGGTGGAGCTCTGGCGGTACACGATGTCCTGGACGCTGTCCCGGTTCAGGTCGGTCTGGACGACGAGGTTGACCCCGCCCCAGTCGCCGAGGGACTGGCGGGCGCCGAACGAGGTGCCCTTGGAGTCCTTCTCGAAGGCCTCCTTCGTCGACGACTTGCGCACGAACAGGTCGGCCTTGGCGTCCGTGTAGCTCAGGTTGGCGTCCTCGACCTGCGCGTAAGCGGCGCCGAGGTAGGTGCTGACCTTCGAGAAGACGCTGTAGGAGCCCTTCTCGACACAGTCCACGACACCCCACGAGACGACACCCACGATGCGGCCGCCCACGACGAGCGGACCACCGGAGTCACCGTTGCAGGCGGACGTCGTGCCCGTGTCGCTGCCGGTGGCCGGGGTGCCGGCGCAGACCATGTGGCCCTTGATGAAGTCGGCACCGTAGTAGCCGGCGCACGTGGCGTCCGACTGGATCGGCAGCGTGGCCGTCTTCAGGGTGTCGGAGACGTCCTCGGTGGTGGAGGTGGTACGGCCCCAGCCGTAGACCTTCGCACTGGTCCCGGCCTTGTACGAGGTGGTGTCGGTGGACGTCGTCATACGGATCGGCGTCGCCTTGACCGGGTGGTTCAGGGTGATGACGGCGATGTCGTTGTCGATGGTCCGCGAGCTGTACGACGGGTGGCTCCACTGGCGCACCGCACCGGTGACCGTGCCGTTGGTGTTGCCGGCCGCGTCGGGCATCGTCGTGGTGCCGGTGACGACCGCGCCGTACTTGGCCCAGTTGTAGCCCTTGACGCAGTGCGCGGCCGTGAGGATCTTCGTCGGCGAGACGACGGCGCCGCCGCAGAAGAAGTTCACGTTGTTGGTGGAGTCCTGGTAGAAGAGCTGAGCCATCCAGGGCGCCGAGCTGATCGTCGTGGTGGTACCGCCGATGATCTTCGCGTCGACGGTGCCGCTGCTGGTGCTGGAGCTCAGCGACGACTTCGAGGTCGTCTGCCCCGCGATGTCACCACCGGCGAGACCCCCCGCGACCCGGGCCTGAAGCTCGGCCTGCGACACCGTGCTGATGGCGGGCGTCTTGAGCGTCCGCTCGGACGCCGTGGCCGCCCCGGCCGACGTGGTGACGAGCGCGGCCGCGACAGCGGCGGCTATCCCGGCCGCGGCGACCGGCAGCCCGATCCTCAACCGCCGTCTGTGCCGCCCGCCCCCGGACATGGCTGTACCCACTCAAGTCCCCCCTCGGGATCAGAAGTTCAGTGGTCGAAAAAGCGACCGAAGAGCGAGATCGTACACCGCCCCGCTGACAGCCAAGCGGGCCACCCTGACAACAGAGAGGGCCACCCTTTCCACAAGGGTGGCCCTCTCAGGAAAACTCGCGTCAGTCACCGTTACCGGGCGTCGGCGTCGTCTTCTGGATCTGCATCAGGAACTCGGCGTTCGACTTCGTCTGCTTCATCTTGTCGAGGAGCAGTTCGACCGCCTGCTGCTGGTCGAGCGCGTGCAGCACCCGGCGCAGCTTCCAGACGATGGCGAGCTCGTCGCTGGCGAGCAGGATCTCTTCCTTACGGGTACCGGACGCGTCCACGTCCACCGCCGGGAAGATCCGCTTGTCGGCGAGCTTGCGGTCGAGCTTGAGCTCGGCGTTGCCGGTGCCCTTGAACTCCTCGAAGATGACCTCGTCCATGCGGGACCCGGTGTCCACCAGGGCGGTGGCGAGGATGGTCAGCGAGCCGCCGTCCTCGATGTTGCGGGCCGCACCGAAGAAGCGCTTCGGCGGGTACAGGGCGGTCGAGTCGACACCACCGGACAGGATGCGGCCGGAGGCGGGCGCGGCGAGGTTGTACGCACGGCCCAGACGCGTGATCGAGTCGAGCAGCACGACCACGTCGTGGCCCAGCTCCACCAGACGCTTGGCGCGCTCGATGGCGAGCTCGGCGACCGTGGTGTGGTCCTCGGCCGGGCGGTCGAAGGTCGAGGAGATGACCTCGCCCTTCACCGACCGCTGCATGTCGGTGACCTCTTCCGGACGCTCGTCGACCAGGACGACCATCAGGTGGCACTCGGGGTTGTTGTGCGTGATCGCGTTGGCGATCGCCTGCATGATCATGGTCTTGCCGGTCTTCGGCGGGGCCACGATCAGACCGCGCTGGCCCTTACCGATCGGCGCGACGAGGTCGATGATGCGGGTGGTGAGGATGCCCGGGTCCGTCTCCAGACGGAGGCGGTCCTGCGGGTACAGCGGCGTCAGCTTGTTGAACTCCGGCCGCCCGCGCCCGGATTCGGGCGCCATGCCGTTGACGGAGTCGAGGCGCACGAGCGCGTTGAACTTCTCGCGGCGCTCGCCGTCCTTCGGCTGACGGACCGCACCGGTGACGTGGTCGCCCTTGCGCAGGCCGTTCTTGCGGACCTGGGCGAGGGAGACGTACACGTCGTTGGGGCCCGGGAGGTAGCCCGACGTACGGATGAAGGCGTAGTTGTCGAGGATGTCCAGGATGCCCGCGACGGGGATCAGGACGTCGTCGTCGGCGAGCTGCGGCTCGGCGGCGCCACCCATCTCGTCACGGCCACGACGGCCCCGACGGTCCCGGTAGCGGCCGCGACGGCCACGGCGGCCGCCGTCGAAGTCGTCGTCGTCCTGCGGGCCGGCGTTGCGGTCCTGACGGCCGCCGCCCTGCTGCTGGCTCTGCTGCTGGCCGCGCTGGCCGCCCTGCTGCTCGTCGCCCTTGCGACGGTCGCCGCGGTCACGGCCGCGGTCCCCACGGTCGCCGCGGTCACGGCGGTCGCGACGGCCACGGCCCTCGCCGTCACCGGCGTCGCCCTTGGGCTCGCCCTGCGCCTGCGCGGGCGTCTCGGCCTTCGGCTCGCTCTTCGCCTCGGCGACCACCGTCTCGGGGCTGCCGGCGTCGGCCGTGGCACGGCGACGGCGGCGCTCGGCGGGAGCGTCGTCGGAGGCCGGCTGGCCGGGGATCTCGATCTGCTGCTGGGCCACAGCCTTGTCGGCGGGGGCCTCGGCCTTCGCCTCCGCCTTCTTCTCGGCGGCCTCGCCGGTGCGGGCCTTGGAGGTGGCGCGGCGCTTGGGCTTGGTCTCGGCAGCGGCATCGGCCTTGGGGGCCGCGGCACCGCCTCCGGCCTGCGCCTCCTTGATGACCTCGATCAGCTGGCTCTTGCGCATCCGCGCGGTGCCCCTGATGTTGAGGCCCGAGGCGACCTGCTGCAGCTCGGCCAGCACCATGCCCTCGAGGCCGGTACCGCGGCGCCGCCGGGAGCCCGCACCACTGGCAGGCGCGGCGTCCGTGGCGGGCGCGGCAGCGGTGTCCTCGACACGTGCGCCCATCAGATCGGTGGTGTCGCTCACGAAGGGTCCTTCCCTGGAGCGGACGTCGGCCTGTCTGGCTCGGCGACCGGTTGTGCTGTCCGACGTCGGTCCCATCCTTGTGGACCGTGCCGGGGCGGTGGTCCGCCTGGGCGGCGGAGGAATCTGGTGATGGCGCTTCCCAAAGCAGTGACACCGACGGTCTGTGTCACGAGGCTTGGTCGCACCGGTTCCGGAGCGTGCCCGGCAAGTCGCTCAGTGCTCGCGTACGAGGTACTGCCCGCGTACGTCGTACGAAACACAGTGCGGCTTGGGAGGCTCCCGGAAGAATGTCTGTCCCGGACGGGGACGTGAAGCACCTCGCCATGGTGGGGTCGGGTGCAGACTTGAGGTTAACACTACCGGATCCAACAAACATTCCCCCTCTCCAAATCCGGCAACCGCCGGCTTCAGATGTCACTGCTTCAGATGTCACTGCTGGAAGCGAGCGGCAGCACGCTCGCCCCCTGGGCATCGAGTGCGAGCCGGTTCGCGGCCCAGCCCTCGCCCGCCAGATGGGCCACCTTGTCCGCGCTGGCCTCGTCGACCAGTGCGAGAACGGTGGGACCCGCTCCGGAAATCACCGCCGGGACTCCGTCCGCCCTCAAGCGCTCGACGAGCGCGGCGCTCTCCGGCATGGCCGGAGCCCGGTACTCCTGGTGCAGCCGGTCCTCGGTCGCGGGCAGCAGCAGCTCGGGGCTCCTGGTGAGGGCCTCGACGAGCAGTGCGGCGCGGCCCGCGTTGGCGGCGGCGTCGACATGCGGCACGGTGCGCGGGAGGAGGCCGCGCGCGGTCTCCGTCAGTACCGGCTTTCCGGGCACGAAAACCACCGGAACGATGGAATCGGAGGGCTCCAGCCTGATGGCCCGGGCGGCGCCGGACTCCATCCAGGCGATGGTGAAACCGCCGAGCAGACACGGGGCCACGTTGTCGGGGTGGCCCTCGATCTCGGTCGCGAGTTCAAGGAGCGCGGTGTCGTCGAGCTTGGACTCGCCGCCTATGGTCACGGCGCGCGCGGCGACGATGCCCGCGCAGATGGCGGCGGAGGAGGAACCCAGGCCGCGGCCGTGCGGAATGCGGTTGGCGCACACGATCTCCAGACCGCGCGGCTGTCCGCCGAGCAGGTCGAAGGCGGTGCGCAGGGACCGTACGAGGAGGTGCTTCTCGTCGCGCGGGAGGGTCTCGCTGCCCTCACCGGCGATGTCGATGTGCAGCCCTGAGTCGGCCACCCGGACGACGACGTCGTCATAGAGCCCCAGCGACAGGCCGAGGCTGTCGAAGCCCGGGCCGAGGTTGGCGCTGGTGGCGGGGACGCGCACCCGGACGGCGGCGGCGCGGAACGCTGGACCGGCCATCGCTCGATGACTCTCCTTGAGCTGCGTGATTGTCGAATGACATTCGATACGTACGGGGAGACCCTCAGGCCACTGTCGACGAGCCCTGTAAGACCGCTGTCGACGGCGCGGCACCGCGGCATATGCGGCGGGCGGGTTCAGTACAGCCTATCGAAGGAAGGTTCTGTGGCGACATAGGGCGCACAGGAGGCGCACGATGCGTGTCGTAAGCCCCCTGTGCACCCCCTATAGGGATGTCGTGGGGATGTCGCCCGATGGTCCCGCTATGCGAGGCCGAGGCGGTCGGCCGCCGTGGCCGCGTCGACCGGGACGGTGACCGGCTGCGGGGCGCCGGCGACGGCCCAGTCGGGGTCCTTGAGGCCGTTGCCGGTGACGGTGCAGACGATCTTCTGCCCCGGGTCGACCAGGCCCTGCTCGGCGGCCTTCAGCAGACCTGCCACGGACGCGGCCGAGGCGGGCTCGACGAAGACGCCCTCCTGCGCGGCCAACAGCCGGTAGGCGCGCAGGATCTCACGGTCCGTCACCTCGTCGATGAGGCCGCCGGACTCGTCGCGCGCGGCGAGCGCGTACTGCCAGGACGCCGGGTTGCCGATGCGGATGGCGGTGGCGATGGTCGACGGGTCCTTGACGACCTCGCCGCGCACGATCGGGGCACTGCCGGAGGCCTGGAAACCCCACATTCGGGGGGTCTTGGCGGCGATGCCGTCGGCGGCGTACTCCTTGTAGCCCTTCCAGTACGCGGTGATGTTGCCCGCGTTGCCGACCGGGAGGACGTGGATGTCGGGCGCGTCGCCGAGCATGTCCACGATCTCGAAGGCGGCGGTCTTCTGACCCTCGATACGCACCGGGTTGACCGAATTGACCAGTGCGACGGGGTAGTTGTCGCTCAGGGCGCGGGCGAGCGTGAGGCAGTCGTCGAAGTTGCCGTCGACCTGGAGGATCTTCGCGCCGTGGACGAGCGCCTGGCCCATCTTGCCGATCGCGATCTTTCCCTGCGGAACGAGTACGGCGGAGACCATGCCGGCGCGCACGGCGTACGCGGCGGCGGAGGCCGACGTATTGCCGGTGGAGGCGCAGATGACCGCCTTCGCGCCCTCCTCCTTGGCCCTGGTGATGGCCATGGTCATACCGCGGTCCTTGAAGGACCCCGTCGGGTTGGCGCCCTCCACCTTGAGGTGGACCTCGCAGCCCGTGCGCTCGGAGAGCACCTGCGCGGGCACGAGGGGCGTGCCGCCCTCACGGAGCGTCACGACCGGGGTGCTGTCGGAGACGGGCAGCCGGTCCCGGTACTCCTCGATGATTCCGCGCCACTGGTGGGTCATTGCTGGTTACTCTCCTTCAACCCGCATGATGCTGGCGACACCCCGCACGGTGTCGAGCTTGCGCAACGCCTCGACGGTCCCGTTCAGGGCGGCGTCGGAGGCCCGGTGGGTGACGACGACGAGGGAGGCCTCGCCGTCCTTGCCCTGCTGGCGAACCGTATCGATCGAAACCCCGTGCTCGGCGAACACGGTGGCAACCTGGGCGAGAACACCCGGTTTGTCCGCCACGTCAAGGCTGATGTGGTACCGCGTGACGACCTCGCCCATGCCCGAGACGGGCAGGGCGGCGTACGCGGACTCGCCGGGACCGGTCGCGCCATTGAGCCGGTTGCGGCAGACGGCGACGAGGTCGCCGAGGACTGCGGAGGCGGTCGGGGCGCCGCCGGCGCCGGGACCGTAGAACATCAGCTGGCCGGCCGCGTCGGACTCGACGAAGACGGCGTTGTAGGCGCCGCGCACGGACGCGAGCGGGTGGCTCAGCGGGATCATGGCGGGGTGCACGCGCGCGGTGACGGAGCCGCCGTCCTCGGCCCGCTCACAGATGGCGAGCAGCTTGATGGTGCAGCCCATCTCCTTCGCGGAGGCGAAGTCGGCGGCGGTGACCTCGGTCATCCCCTCGCGGTAGACGTCGTCGAGACGCACGCGCGTGTGGAAGGCGATACCGGCGAGGATGGCGGCCTTCGCGGCGGCGTCGAAGCCCTCGACGTCGGCGGTCGGGTCGGCCTCGGCGTACCCCAGGGCGGTGGCCTCGTCGAGGGCCTCCTGGTAGCCCGCCCCCGTGCTGTCCATCTTGTCGAGGATGAAGTTCGTCGTCCCGTTGACGATGCCCAGCACCCGGTTGACCTTGTCACCGGCGAGGGACTCGCGCAGCGGGCGGATCAGCGGGATGGCACCGGCGACGGCGGCCTCGTAGTAGAGGTCCGCGTCGTGCTCCTCCGCCGCCGCGTGGAGGGCGGCGCCGTCCTGGGCGAGGAGGGCCTTGTTGGCGGAGACGACGGAGGCGCCGTGCTCGAAGGCGGTGGTGATGAGGGTCCGCGCGGGCTCGATACCGCCGATAACCTCGACGATGACGTCGATGTCCCCGCGCTTGACGAGAGCGGTCGCGTCGGTGGTCACGAGGGCCGGGTCGATGCCCTCACGGACCTTGGACGGGCGTCGTACGGCGACCCCGGCGAGCTCGACGGGGGCGCCGATGCGCGCGGCGAGGTCGTCGGCGTGCGTCGTCATGATGCGCGCCACCTCTGAGCCGACCACTCCACAGCCCAGCAGCGCCACCTTCAGCGGACGCGTACGCATCATCCGACCTCGTTTCCTCATACCGTCTACGGTTGGACCAGTCTCACTCACCGGACGGGAGTTTCTACCCTTCGTCCGGATCGTGAGATATCTATTTCATGTGTACGGGCCCGGAAGACAGGAGATCTTCCGCTCCCCGGCTCCGCCTTCGCCCGACTCACCCGACGTCGAGCCGCAGCAGATCCTCCTCCGTCTCACGCCGGACGATGACCCGGGACGCACCGTCGTTGACGGCGACGACCGGGGGCCGCAGCACGTGGTTGTAGTTGCTGGCCATGGACCGGCAGTACGCGCCCGTGGCCGGTACGGCGATGAGGTCGCCCGGCGCGACATCGGCCGGCAGGAACGCGTCCTTGACCACGATGTCCCCGCTCTCGCAGTGCTTGCCGACGACGCGCACCAGCATGGGCTCGGCGTCGGAGGTGCGGGAGACGAGGGCGACGCTGTACTCGGCGTCGTACAGGGCGGTCCTGATGTTGTCGGACATGCCGCCGTCGACGGAGACGTAGGTGCGCAGGCCGTCGAGGGGCTTGATGGTGCCGACCTCGTAGAGCGTGAAGGCGGTGGGGCCGACGATGGCGCGCCCGGGCTCGACGGAGATGCGCGGCGTGCGGAGCTTGGCCGACTCGCACTCACGGGTGACGATCTCGGTGAGCGCCTTGGCGATCTCGTGGGGCTCGCGGGGATCGTCGTCGCTGGTGTAGGCGATACCGAGCCCGCCCCCGAGGTCGATCTCGGGCAGCTCGACGCCGTGCTCGTCCCGGATGTCCTTGAGCAGCCCGACGACGCGGTGGGCGGCGACCTCGAATCCGGACATGTCGAAGATCTGTGAACCGATGTGGGAGTGGATTCCGATGACATCAAGGGAGTCGAGCTGAAGGGCGCGGCGAACGGCTTCGGCGGCCTGTCCGCCGGCGAGCGGGATCCCGAACTTCTGATCTTCATGGGCGGTGGCGATGAACTCGTGCGTATGTGCTTCCACGCCGACGGTGATACGGATCTGGACGCGCTGCCGCTTGCCGAGCTCCCGGGCGATGTGGGCGACGCGGACGATCTCCTGGAAGGAGTCGAGAACGATACGGCCGACACCGGCGTCGATGGCGCGGGTGATCTCGTCGACGGACTTGTTGTTGCCGTGGAAGGCGATGCGGTCGGCGGGCATACCGGCGGAGAGGGCGGTGGCGAGCTCGCCGCCGGAGCAGACGTCGAGGTTGAGCCCCTCCTCGTGCAGCCAGCGGACGACGGCGCGGGAGAGGAAGGCCTTGCCGGCGTAGAAGACGTCGGCGTCATGCCCGAAGGCGGTCCGCCAGGCGCGGGCGCGGGCACGGAAGTCGGCCTCGTCGAGGATGTAGGCGGGCGTGCCGTGCTCCTCGGCGAGGGTCTTCACATCGATGCCGCCGACGGTGACGACGCCGTCGGTGTCACGCGCGACCGTCTGCGCCCAGACCTTCGGGTCGAGGGTGTTGAGGTCGGCCGGCGGAGCGGAGTAGTGGCCCTCGGGAAGGACGTCGGCGTGACGAGGCCCGGCGGGGTGTGCGGAACGGCTCATGGTCTGTGGCTGGCTCTCTAGATGTGGTCGGGTGCGTCGATGCCGAGCAGGGTCAGGCCGCCGGCCAGCACCGCCCCGACGGCTTCGGCGAGCGCGAGCCGGGCACGGTGGGCGGCCGAGGGTTTCTCGTCGCCGCGCGGGAGGACGGTGGGCAGGAAGGGAAGCGCCGCGTCGGCGACGGTGACGAGGTGGCGGGCCAGACGGTCTGGGGTGCGGTGGGCTGCGGCTTGGGCCAGGACGCGGGGGTGGTCGGCGAGGGTGGTGATGAGGACGCCGAGGGTGCGGTGTGCGTCGCGGGGTTCGCCGGGGTGGGGCTCTGCTGTACGGGGCTCGCCGGAGTGACGCTCTGCGGGGTGGAACTCTGCCGGGTGGGCGTCTCCGACATGGGGCTCGCCGAGCTGTACGTCTCCGGGGACCGCCTCGAATCCCAGGTCCGCGGCGTTGCGGCTGAGGGCTCGGGTGCGGGCGTGGGTGTAGCGGATGCGGAAGAGGGGGTTGCTCTCGCGCTGGACGAGGTGTTCGTCGGTGATGCGGGGCCGGTCGTGGGCGGCGGGGTAAAGGAGTGCCCAGCGGGCGGCGTCGCGGCCGAGCGGGAGGGGGTCGACGGGCGCGGGGACGGGGCGCACGGGGAGGTGCAGCTGCGGGGCGTGCGGCTTCTTCGGGGGATGCCCGTCGACACGTACGCCCAGGACATCGACCCACTGCGCCGAGGGCTCGGCCGCGCACCAGGTGTGAACGGCGGCGCCCTGGGACCGCAGGATCCGGGCGACGGCATCCATCACGACGACGGCACGCACCTCCTCCGGACAGGCCAGCCGCAGGAAGTCCGGGGAAGGGCCGCGGGAGTGTCCGTACCGCTTGCCGCGCCGCAGGATCTCCTCGACGAGGGCGACGGACGCGGTGTCCCCCAGGCTGATGTTGAGGAAGCCGGGCCCGGTGACGGTGACGTCCGTGACGCCGGGGGCGTCGAGGAGGTAGGGCCGCAGAATCTCGGCGACCTGTTCGGAGGGCCGGCCGGCGGGGCGGGCGAGTTGGAGGGCCACGTTGGTGGCGTAGTCACCGCTGCCGCCGGGCCCGGGACGCGTGACGACGGCCCGCTCGGGAACGGCCACGCTCAGCTCCCCACCGTCGACAGCGCGACGGACCGCGCGCAGCACGGTGCGGGAGAGCTCGACGGGGGTCACGGGACAAGCGTAGGGGAGGAGGGGGGTGGGTAGGCGAGTCAGTTTGGGCGATGGTCCGGGATGTGGACGGGGCCGGACGACGGAGCTGATGACGACCGGGGCGAATGACGGAGCCGGATCACGGAACTGGATCACAGAGGCGGATGACGGGGCCGGATGAACCGGGCTTCAGCCGCCGGCGCGCCCGGCCCGCTCGGTCTCCCCCGCACCGAGGACACTCCCGAAGACGCTGTCGCCCTCCGTGCTCGGCTCCCCACCGTGCCTGCGCTCGATCAACTGCCGTACGAGCTGCACCAGTTCGGCAGGCTCGAAGGGCTTGGCGAGGAACGCGTCCACGCCGACATCGAGCCCGCTCTCGACCTCGTACTGCGTACAGGCGCTGACGATGGCAAGGGGAAGATCACGAGTCCGCGGATCCGAACGCAACCGAGCGGCGGTCCGAAGCCCGTCAAGCCGGGGCATAACCACATCAAGCGTCACCACATCGGGCCGCACCTGATGAACGACATCCAGACACTCGGCACCATCAGCCGCGGTCACGACCTCGATGCCCTCCAGCTCGAGATTGACCCTGATCAACTGCCGGATGACCTTGTTGTCGTCCACAACAAGCACCCGACCCGACGCGCCTGGCACAACACCGAGAGTAGGTCCGGACCGGCCACCGCGTCCGGGTTTTGCCTACTTCTGCCCCGCACGAGGAAACGAACAAGATCGACACCCCCCGACACCGCCCCTGCCGGGCCCCCAAAACCGGTTCATGAACACCCCGACCGAGCTGGTAGTGTTCTACCCGTCGCCGCGAGCAACGCGACCGACACGCCCCCGTAGCTCAGGGGATAGAGCAACGGCCTCCGGAGCCGTGTGCGCAGGTTCGAATCCTGCCGGGGGCACCCGATATGAGGTGCCCAAGGACCCCGTAATCAGCGGAGACGCTGAGTGCGGGGTCTTCGCGTGTGTGCAGCCGTATGCCGCCCTGAGCGGCCGCAAGCATTTTGCGTTTCAGGCTCCTGGAGCTAGGGCTTCTACTTCAGGAACTGCGCGATGCGCCTGGCTTGAGTCGGCACGTGCAGTCGTGGCCCCCCGCCCGGGCCTGTTCTCGCGTGGAGCGAGTTGTAGGTTGGCGAGCGCCCGGGGCGGCAGGGCTGGGGTGTCGGTGCTTCGCTGTTCTTTCCGGGCCATGTCGCGTTCGGGGGGCGTGGCACACTCCGGCGCATGAAACTCGATCAGGCGTTGGTGGACGCGGCTGTGGAACTTATGGACCGACGCTGGCCTGCGGGCGAGCCTGGTGGGGCGGCCGCTGTGCGGCTCGCTGACGGTGGTGTTCTGACCAGTGTCGGGCTCGACAACATGAACGGGTCCGTGGCGCTCTGCCAGGAGACAGGGGCGTTCATCCAGGCCTTCACTCAGGATCGAACCGTCACCGCCTCCGTCTGCGTCTGCCGTGACTTGGAGCGCGGCAGGGTTCTGATCTTGCCGCCCTGTGGCGTCTGTCAGGAACGGCTCGCGCTCTGGGGGCCGTCCGTCGAAGTCGCCGTTCCGCGGGAAGGCGATCCGACCCGTTGGGAGGCGCGCACCCTCGCGGAAGTGAACCCCTACTACTGGGGCGTGCAGTTCGCCGAGGGGCGGTGGCCTTCCCGAGCAGAGCATTCCGGGTGATCGCACCCTGGGTGGTGGGGCTGCGGCCGTTCGGGCGTTGCCGTGGTGGCGGTTGTCCTGTTCGTCGGGCCCCTGGTGGGGGTGGCGCAGGCGCGGGCCGATCTGGACTGCGGGGACGAGGTGCTTCCCCATCGGGGGTCCGTCAGCGTGGCGACAGTGACTGCGACTGAGACTGCCACTGCGACTGCTGCGCCCACT
Organism: Streptomyces sp. NPDC046909; assembly: GCF_040644695.1. NCBI lineage: Bacteria > Bacillati > Actinomycetota > Actinomycetes > Kitasatosporales > Streptomycetaceae > Streptomyces > Streptomyces sp. NPDC046909. The sequence continues at coordinate 127,637 of NZ_JBEYXC010000013.1, forward strand.
CTTGGCGTTCACGGGGGAATCGGTGGCGGTACCGGGCCCACGGACGCGAGCGGGGGGCTGCGCGGGCACTGAGGGAGGGCGGGTCGCGGATTGCGGGGTTGGTGTGGCTCGCCTTTGCCAAGTCGCGGCCGTTTTCCGTTAGTTGGTGGCAGCATCGTCCGGCATGGGGAGAGATCGGTACGTCGACTTCCTGCGGGCCTGGGCGATTCTGCTGGTTGTGGTGGGGCATTGGCTCATCACCGCGCTCGTTCGGGAGCCGGGCGGGGAGATATGGGCGCCTGAGTTGCTTGCCGAGGTGCCGTGGACTCAGTGGCTGACGCTGGGGTTTCAGGTCATGCCGTTGTTCTTTTTCGCGGGTGGGTACGCGGCGGGCGGGTCGTGGGGGGCGGCCGGCGGGGGTGCTTCGGGGTGGGTTCGGCGGCGGGCGTTGCGGTTGTTGGGGCCGGCCGGGGTGTACAGCGGGCTGGTGCTGGTTGCCGTGGGGGTGTGTCAGGGGGTTGGGGTCGAGGGCGGGACGCTGGAGCTGGTCGGGTGGGCCATGGCCATGCAGTTCTGGTTTCTGCCGGTGTACTCGGTGATCAGTGCGGTCACTCCGCTGCTGTATGCGGCGCATCTGCGGTGGGGGGTGCTCGTACCCGGCGGGATGGGGGTCGTTTCCGTCGTCGCCTCGTGTACGCCTCATCTCGGGGTGCTTAATTACTTCCTCGTCTGGGGCGTCGCCTATCAGCTCGGCTTCTGCTGGCGGGATGGGCTATTGCAGAGGGGGACGGGGGGTGTGCTGGCGGTGTGCGGTGGGGTGGCGTTCGTCGGGCTCGTTGCCCTTGGGCCCTATCCCGTCAGTCTTATCCGGGTCACCGGGCAGACGCCGAGCAACACCGATCCGCCCTCCCCCGCGATGCTCGCCTGGGTGGTCGCGCAGGTGGGGGTGTGTCTGCTTGTTGCGCCGCTCGTCCGGCGGGTGCTGGAGCGGGAACGGGTCTGGCGGGTGGTGCGTGGGGTCGGGGGTGCCAGCATGACGCTCTACCTGTGGCACATGCTGCCCGTACTCGTTGTCGCCGCCGCCTTCTATCTCACCGGGCTCGCGCCCCAGCCCGCCCTCGGCTCACTCGGCTGGTGGGGGCTGCGGGTGCCCTGGCTGGTCGTGCTCGGGGTGGTCCTGGTGGGGGTGGTGGCGGGGGTTCGAGGGGTGGCGATGAGGCTTCGGCCGACCCCCACACTTCGGCCGACCTCCAGGCTTCGGCGGACCTCCACGTCTCCGCCAGCCTCCACGCCTCCGCCAGCCTCCACGCCTCCGCCAGCCTCCACGCCTCCGCCAGCCTCCACGCCTCCGCCGACCGCCACGCCTCTTCCGGCCCCCACGCCTCGGCTTCCGCTTCCGCCCTGGCTGATGTGGCTGGGCCTCGGCTCCTGCGCCGTGTCGCTCAGCCGGTTCGCCGTGTACGGATTCGCTCCCGACGGGCAGTTCCCCGTGCTGCCCGCGCTGGGGCTGGCGATGGGGGTCGGGATGGTGGGGCTGGGTGGGCGAGGTGTGTGCGACCGTGAGCTTTCACACAGATCATCTGCGGGGCCCGCCGGTAAGTCGGCCGCGTTCGAGGGGAGTTGACGGGGGCTCCGGAATCCCGGGCGTTTGCTAGGTGTAAGAAACCGGGCATGTTTCCCTTTCAACTATGGCCTTTCCGGCTTTCGTCCAGTTCACTCGGGACGGTCTGCCGCAAGGTAGTTCGGACCACAGGAAGCATGCACGGATATGTCCAAATCATCCGAGATTTCCCAAGTACCGATAAATCCCCATCCCGTTAGCGCCGCCGAGGTCATCCCGGGGGATCTCGTCGCTCTGTCGCCGGAGGATGTCGAGCAGCCTCGGTGGTACGTCGTCACGCACACCCTTCCCGAGTCGCCGGAGACGATCCGGCTGAGCCTGCGGCCGCCGCTCGGTGGGGTGGATCGCGATGAGGTGCTGGGGCGGGAGCGGCTGGTGACCGTCGCCTGCCGGCGGATGGATGTCGCCACCGTGCCCTCGCTCTCCTCGCCGCCTCTCGACGACGTCGAGTTCCGCGACGGGGATCAGGTGGGGCGCCTGCGGGCCGTGGATCCCGTCGCCGTCGAGGTGACCTTCGTACGGCGGTGGGGGGTCTGGCACCGGGATCTCGACCACTGTGTCGAGGCGCCGGTGGCTGATGGGGAGGTGCGGCGGTGGGCCGCCGATGCGGATCGGGACGGGTTCGTCGTACGACATCGTCCTCGCCCCTCGTCCGCGCAGGAGGGGGTCGCCGGGCCGCCGCCTCGGCGGGTTGTCGTCACCGGGCTCGGGGCCGTTACGCCGCTGGGGGTCGGGGTCGGGGAGTTGTGGCAGGGGCTGCTCGACGGGCGGCACGGGATACGGGAGTTGGACGGGGAGGAGTTCCGGGAGCTGCCTGTGCGGGTGGCCGGGACGGTTCCTGTCGATCCCGCCGCGCTGTTGCCCCGGGCCGCCGCCCGGCGGATGAACCGGGCCGCCCAGTTCGCCGTGCTCGCCTCGCGGGAGGCCTGGCGCGATGCCGGGTTCGGGGATGGAGGGACTCTTGAGAGCGGGCTCGATCCGGCGCGGGTCGGGGTGAGCCTCGGGGCCATTCTCGGGGATGCCTCCGTGCTGGTCGGCGGGGACCGGAAGCTGCGGGACAAGGGGCCCCGTGGGGTCTCGCCGCTCACCACGCCCATGACGGTGCCGTCGCAGGCCGCCTCTCAGGTCTCCCTCGATCTGCACATCACCGGAGAGGCCCGTACCGTCACGAGTGCCTGTGCCTCCGGGACCGAGGCCATCGGGCAGGCCATCGACCGCATACGGTACGGCCGGGTCGACGTCGCTCTCGCGGGTGGCGCGGAGGCTGTCGTCACGCCGGCGATCATGGCCTCGTTCGCCTCCATGCGGGCCCTGTCGCGGGCCGGGCTCGACGAGGGGTCGCCTTCTCGGCCGTTCGGCAAGGACCGGGACGGCTTTGTGAACGGGGAGGGGGCGGGGGTGCTCGTCCTTGAGGCCGAGGAGCATGCCCTTGCCCGTGGGGCGCGGATCTACTGCGAGGCCGCGGGGTGGGGGCTCTCCGCCGATGCGCATCACATGGCCGCGCCCGATCCCTCCGGGAGCGGGGTCGCTCTCGCGCTGCGGCGGGCGGTGCGGGACGCGGATGGGTACGTGGTGGACGTCGTCCATGTGAACGCTCATGCGACGGCCACGGTGGAGGGGGATCTCGCGGAGGCGTTGGCGTTGCGGGGGGTGTTGGGGGTGCGGTCCGTGCCGGTGACCGCGCTGAAGGGGCACCTTGGGCATTTGCAGGGGGCCGCGGGTGGAGTGGAGGCGATCGCCGCTGTGCTGACGCTGCATCACGGGGTGGTGCCGCCGACCGTGGGGGGCGAGGTCGTCGATGACGCGGTGGAGCTGGATGTGGTGACCGGGGGGCCGCGGGAGTTGCCCGGGGACGGGGATCTGGTGCTCAGTAACTCGTTCGGGTTCGGGGGGCACAACGCGGTACTGGCTCTGCGGCGGCGGGTGGGGGTGCAGTAGGGCGGGGGCGCTGGGGTCACGCCGAGCGCTTGCGGGGCGTTGCCGTCTTCGCTGCCGTTTTCTTCGCTGTCGTCTTCGCTGCCGTCTTCTTCGCCGTCGTCGCCGTGGATTTCGACGCCGTGGACTTCGACGCCGTCTTCTTCGTCGCCGTCGACTTTCTTGCCGATGCCGTCGTCTTCTTCGCCGTGGCCGTCTTCTTCGTCGCCGTCGACTTCTTGCCGCTCGCCTGCTTCGGCGTCGCCCTCGCCGACTTGCGTGCGGGCAGGCGGCGTACCTCCGCCGTCTCTTCCGCCGTCTCCTCCTCCGTCTCCTCGCCCCGCGACTCCTTCGCGTCGCGGACGCTCTTCTCCAGGGCGGCCATGAGGTCGAGGACCTTGCCGCCCTTCGCGGGTTCCGGGGCCTCGGGGACGGTTTCGCCGGCCGCCTTTGCCGCCACTACCTCCTCCAGGGCCTCGCGGTACTCGTCGTGGAGGTCCTCGAGGTCGATCTCGCCGAGGGTGTCCATCAGGGCGTCGGCGAGGTCCAGTTCCTTGTCGTTGACCGTGACCTTGGTGTCGGGGGCCACGCCCTGGGGGGCTCTGACCTCGTCGGGCCAGAGGAGGCCGTGCATGGCGATGGCGTCCTCGACCACGCGCAGCATGCCGAGGCGTTCCTTGCCGCGGAGGGCGAATTTCGCGATGGCCACCTTGTTGCTGCGCTTCAGGGCTTCCCGGAGGAGGGTGTACGGCTTGGCCGCCGGGGCGCCGCCCGCCGCCAGGTAGTACGCCGCGTCCATCTGGAGGGGGTCGATGCGGTCGGCCGGTACGAAGGCGACGATCTCGATGGTCCTGGCCGTGGGGAGGGGGAGGTGGGCGAGGTCCTCGTCGGTGATCGGGATGATCGTGCCGTCGGCGTCCTCGTAGCCCTTGCCGATCTCGGCCGAGCTGACCTCTTTCTCCTCCAGCTCGCAGACCTTGCGGTAGCGGATGCGGCCGCCGTCCTCCAGGTGGATCTGGCGGAAGGAGATCGAGTGGCTCTCGGTGGCGTTGACCAGCTTGATCGGGATGCTGACCAGGCCGAACGAGATGGCGCCGTTCCATATGGATCGCACGGTCGATACCTTTCGGGTCGTTGAAACCCCATATCAGCCTAATTCCATGCAATTCTCATCGTATGACGCCGATCACCGAGGTGGACGGGCACCGGCTCGCGCTCAGCAATCTGGACAAGGTGCTGTATCCCGCGACCGGGTTCACCAAGGGCGAGGTGCTGCACTACTACGCGACCACCGCCGACGCCCTGCTCCCCCATCTGCGGGACCGGCCGCTGTCCTTCCTGCGGTATCCGGACGGGCCCGACGGGCAGGTGTTCTTCGCCAAGAACGTGCCGCCGGGTACGCCCGACTGGGTCACCACCGCGGAGGTGCCGAGGTCGGAGGGGCCGGCGCGGATGGTGCTCGTGCAGGATCTGGCGAGCCTGATGTGGGCCGCGAACCTGGTCACCGAGTTCCATACACATCAGTGGGTGATCCAGGAACCGGGCGTCGCCGACCGGCTGGTCTTCGATCTCGATCCCGGGCCGCCCGCCACCGTCGTCCACTGCTGTGAGGCCGCGCTGTGGCTGCGGGAGCGGCTCGCCGCGGACGGGATCGACGCGTACGCCAAGACGTCCGGGTCGAAGGGGCTGCATCTGCTGGCCGCCCTGCACCCGACGCCCTCCGAACGGGTGACCGAGTACGCCAAGGAGCTCGCCGTCGCCGCCGAGCGGGCCCTCCCCCGGCTCGTCGTGCACCGGATGACCAAGAGCCTGCGGCCCGGGAAGGTCTTCGTCGACTGGAGCCAGAACGCCGCCCGCAAGACCACCGCCACGCCCTACACCCTGCGCGCCCGGCCCGAGCCCACCGTGTCCGCCCCCGTCACCTGGGAGGAGGTCGAGGAGTGCCGGTCACCCCGTCAACTCACCTTCCTCGCAACGGACATCGCGCCCAGGCTCCAGGACTACGGCGACCTCCTCACCCCCCTCTTCGAAAACACCGACGCCGCTCAACTGCCCTAGCTTCGATCTGCTCCCAAACGGGCACAGATCATGATCAACAGGGGGATCTCTCATCACCTGTGCACAGAACACGGAGCAAGGAGCAAAGAGCCGCATGCGAGCACGACCACCTTCCCGGACCCTCCGCCGCGCCCTTCTCGCCGGTCTCACCGGACTCACCGCCCTCTCCCTCGCCGCCGCGCCCTCGGCGTCCGCGGCCGACCCCGGGGAGACGCCGAACGCCGAGGTCATCACCGACTGGAACCTGACCGCCGTACAGGTCGTCGCGGACGACGCCAAGCGGCCCACCGCCGAGCCCTTCCTCTGGTACGGGTTCGTGTCGGCCGCCGTGTACAACGCCGTCGTCGGCATCGAGGGGCGTTACGCCGAGTACAAGTGGGACGTACGTGGTCCCCGGCACGCCTCGTCCGAAGCGGCTGCCGCTGCCGCGGCCCATCGCGTGCTGCTGACGTACTTCCCGAAGTCCCAGGCGCGGATCGACGCCGCCTACGCCGACTCGCTCGCGAAGATCCCGGACGGGACGGCCGAGGACCAGGGCGTCCGGTTCGGGGAGCGGGCCGCCGAGCGGATCATCGAGCTGCGGGAGGACGACGGGCGGGACAGTCAGGTCGCCTTCAGTCCGACGCCCGGTCCCGGGGTCTGGCAGCCCGCGCCGCCCGACTACCGGCCGGCCGCGATCCCGTGGCTCAGCAAGGTGCGGCCGATGACCTTCGACTCGCCGGAGGAGTTCGTGCCGGGGCCGCCGCCCGCGCTGACCTCGGCGACGTACACGAAGGACTTCGCCGAGGTGAAGGCGGTCGGGAAGAAGGACAGCGCCACGCGGACGGCCTGGCAGACCGAGACCGCGCTCTTCTTCTCCCATCCGCTGCCTCAGCAGCTCCAGGCCGGGTACCGGGACTACACCGAACGGCACGAGCTCGACATCGTCGACGCGGCCCGGTACTTCGCCGCCGCCAACGTGGCCTCCGCCGACGCGACGATCACCACCTGGAGCTCCAAGTTCGGGTACGCCTTCTGGCGCCCCGTCACCGCCGTCCGGCAGGCCGACACCGACGGCAACCCCGACACCACGGCCGACCCGAACTGGCTGCCGCTGCTCAACACGCCTCCCTACCCGGAGTACATGGGCGGGCACTGCGCCAACGACGGGGCCGTCATGGCCGTACTCGACCGGCTCACCGGCGGGGACATCGACCTGCGGCTCTCCTCGACGCCGACCGGCACCACCCGGACGTACACGAACTCGGCGGACTACAACCGGGACGTGATCGACGCGCGGGTCTGGAGCGGGATCCACTTCCGTACCGCCGACCTCGTCGGCAACGCGGTCGGGCGGGACATCGGGAACCGGGCGCTCGACCACTACTTCCGGCCGCTGCGGTGACGGATCACACCCGCGTCCAGGTGTGGCGGTCACGTGCCATCGCGTGCAGGGCCTCCACGTCCGCCGGTTTCAGCATGCCGCCGAGCCGGGACAGGGTCTCCAGCTCCGTGTCCGTGATGATCCGGACCTCCCGCAGCGGGGCGGTGATCCGGACGTCCGTTGGGCCGACGAGGGCAAGGACGGGGTGGACCTCGGCGGTCAGGGCGTAGGAGGCGCGGGCGGCGTCGGCGCGGACGCGGCGCAGCAGCGGGTGGGGATCGCGGCGGCCCAGGGTGACCATGGGGTCGGCGACCGTCACCCGCTGCTTGCGGGCGTACAGGGTGTGGACCGCGAAGAGGCCGCCGGGACCGATCGCCAGGTGGTGGACGCGGTCGCCGCCGGGGAGCGGGACCGAGTGCAGGGCGTGCCAGCCGGCGCCGTCCAGGCGGTCCAGGGCCTCCCCCACCGTCTGCTCGGCCAGCAGGGCCCTGCGGCGGGGGTCGGGGCGGAGGCGGTGCGGGGGTCCCGGGTCGCGGTCGAGGGCGATCTGGAGGGCCTCGCCGGGGCGGTTGGGCGCCAGGTCGTCGTCGGGGTGGAGGGTGAGCCGGGCGAGTTCCGCGGGGGTCGGGACGGGGGGCGGCCCCACCGCCACCGGGCCCGTCAGGAACGGGCCGAGCACTTCCAGTACGTCGTCCCTGCGGTCCTCGCTGAGCAGGTTGACCCGGGCCGCCTCCCTGTCGTACCAGGCGACGTTCCGCCCGTCGGTCAGGCACACGTAGAGCCGCTCCTGGCCGTGCCGCCAGGTCGGTATGACGCGCAGTCCGCTCATGCACCATCACCCCCTGACCATGGGAACAGGCGGGGTGCTCCAGGGGCAAGAAGGCGGTTACCTTTGGGGAGAGTTGGGAGGGGGAGTTGGGGAGGCGTTATTGCGTACCCGCAGGAAGCAGCCCGACGTACCGGCCCCGGACAGTCCGTGGAATGAGATCGTGCCCGGACTGTGGATGGGCGGTCATGAGTTCCGGGGGAACTCGGGACAACTGGAGTTCGCCGTCGTAAGGGACGAGTTCGATCTCGTCCAGACTCTGCTCAGGCTTCCGGGGCACGGGCCCGACCCCGGGGTGGAACACCACATCTGGCCGATACCCGACGGGCCCCTGGACGGCACCCAGCTCGCGGGCGTGATACGCCTCGCGCAGGCCGCGAGCGAAGCACTGGACGAGGGCCGCAAGGTCCTCGTCCGCTGTTACCACGGCTACAACCGCTCGGGCCTGGTCATCGCGCACGCGCTGATCCGGAGCGGGCACTCCGCGGAGGAGGCGATCCGGACCATCCGGGCCCGCCGCTCGCCGTGGGCCCTGCACAACGACCTGTTCGTCGACTATCTGCGGGCGGGACTGCCGACCGCCCGGCTGTTGGAGGAGCTGGCAGAGTAGGTCCCCGCCAGACACACCTGGTGCGCAAAAAGGACTTCCGTACGAATAAGGTGTACGGGCCGGTCATCGCCCCCCGTCCGCCTCTGGAGCACAGTGCCACGCCCCGTCCGTACCACCGTCGCCGCAGCCCTGGTGCTGGCGACCGCCGCGGGTTGCGGTGACGCGGGCGGGCTGCACGGCGCGGGGCCGACCCCGACCGCCACCAGCCCGGCGCGGCTGTGGCCGGAACTGACCCCCGCGACCAGTCCCGCCTGGAACTACGACAACGGTGAGTCCGAGGTCATGAAGGGCATCACCGCGCCCGGCGACGACGTCCGCAAGGTGGACCCGGTGGACGTCGTGCAGGCCGAGATCGCCCAGCATCCGGATGAGTACGACGGCCCGAAGGCGCAGTACCGCGAGACCGCGAGCCGTATGCGGTACTGCGGGCAGACACCGGCCGACAGCAGATGCCCGCTGCTCAAGGCGTACTACCGCGACCTCACCGGCGACGGACACGCCGATCTCACCCTGGGGTTCCGGCTGCTGCCGGGCAACCAGACGGCGGTCCGCGTCTACACCTTCGAGAGCGGCCGCCTCGTCCAGGTCATGGCCAACGAGGACGCCGTGAGCGGGGTCGAGCTGGCCGGGCACTCCGTGATCATCCACGCGCCGTCCGACCTCGCGGACTACGAGTACCGGTTCCAGTGGACGTGGGATCCCGAGCAGCACGTCATGCTGCTCACCCATGACGAGATGCTGCACATCGGCAAGAGCCCGTCCCTTTCTTCCTCGTCCCCTTCCCCCTCGTCCCCTTCTTCCTCGTCCTCCGCGAGCTCGCGATGAGGCTCACGCTCCCCCGGTGGGCCGGCACCCTCGCCGTGAAGGCCGCCGTCTTCATCACGGTGATGTGCTGTGCGCTCGCCGCGCTGCTCGGCGTCCTCGTGCATGTCTCGGTGACCAACCAGACCGTGGGCCAGGCCCGTGACCTCGCACTCTCCCGGCTGGAGGACGCGACCACGGCGTACGAGGCCGGGGACACGCTCGGCCGGTTCGCGGGCGTCGATCCACCGGGCCTCCCGGAGTCCCTGCGGGAGCTGGCCGTCGCCGGGGACCGCGGCACCATGGTCGCCGAGCACGAGGGGCGCCCCGCGATGTGGGCGGCCGGGCCCGCCAGCGGTGACCGGGCCCTCGCGGTCCAGGTCGACTACGCCCAGCAGGAGCGGACCATCGCCGCGCTCGACCGGTCGATCATCTGGTCGTCGGTGCTGGCGATCGGGGCGACGCTGCTGGTGGGGGCGTTCGCGGTGACGCGGGTGACGCGGCGGCTGCACGCCACGGCGCGGGTGGCTCGGCGGATCAGCGCGGGGGACCTGGACGCGCGCGTGGACGATCCGCGGACCCAGGATGCGTCCCGGCCTCAGGATGAGGTGGCCGCGGTGGCCGCCGCGCTGGACTCCATGGCGGCTTCTCTCCAGGGGAAGCTGTTGAGCGAGCAGCGGTTCACCGCCGATGTGGCGCATGAGCTGCGGACGCCGTTGACGGGGCTGCATGCGGCGGCCGAGCTGCTCCCTCCGGGGCGGCCGACCGAGTTGGTGCGGGATCGGGTGGGGGCGTTGCGGACGCTGACCGAGGATCTGCTGGAGATCTCCCGGTTGGACACCGGGCGGGAGAAGCTCGATCTGGACACGGAGCGGGTTGCTGCGCTGGCTGAGCGAGTGGTGCGGGCGTCCGGGACGGAGACGGAGGTGGTCGTCGTACGGGATGTGTCCGTGGAGACGGATCGGCGCCGGTTGGAGCGAGTGCTGGGAAATCTTGTGGCCAATGCGCATCGGCATGGGCGCGGGCCGGTGGTGCTGACCGTCGATGGGCCCGTGGTCTCTGTGCGGGATCACGGGGACGGGTTTCCGGAGTATCTGGTCGAGCATGGGCCGCAGCGGTTTCGGACGGAGGGGGGAGCGAGGGGGCATGGGCTGGGGTTGACCATTGCGCTGGGGCAGGCGGAGGTTCTTGGCGCGAAGCTGAGTTTTGAGAATGCGGTGGATGGTGGGGCGATCGCGACGTTGGTGTTGCGGTAGTTCGCGGGCTCACGGTTCTGTGTGGCTGGTCGCGCCCACGCGGCGGAGCCGCACATCGGATACAGCCCCGCGCCCCTTCGGGGCGCTTCACCTATGGCCCAGTCTGGAAGGCACCCCCTGACCACCCCTCCTAATGTGGCGAATAGTCAAGTTCGTCCCGTTCGTGGAGGTTCTCCCCCATGTCCCTGCGCTCTCGTCTCTCCATAACCGTTGTCGCCGGCGCTCTTCTCGCCGCCGCTGCCGCCGCTCCCGCCGTCGCGAATGACGACTGGGGAGACTCTCGCGGCGAGTGGGGGCATCACCACCACGAGAACCCTCGCCTGTACAAAGGCGTCGTCACGGCCGGCACGCTGAATCTGCGCAGTGCGCCGAACCGGGGTTCGCAGATCATCCGGACCGCCTACAAGGGCGAGATCGTGTCGATCTTCTGCAAGACCGGCGGCGAGACCATCCAGGGCAACCCCCTCTGGTACCTCCTCACGGACGGCACCTGGGCGTGGGGTGCGGCCCGGTACATCGACAACATCGGGGCCGCGCCACGCTGGTGCTGACGGGCTAGGAAGACAACCTGGCCCATTTGGGTAAGTTCCGGACATGACCAAGGCCGGAACCACCGTGGCTCAAGCGGATCGACCCGCTCCCGCTGTACGCCTCCCCCGGCGCCGTGGCATCGAACTCGCCCTCATCGTCGTCGCCGTACTGCTCTCCGTGTACGGGTACTGCGATGTCGGCCTCGCCAAGAACGGCACCGTCCCGCCCGGCGCCGCCGGTTACGGCGCCGGGCTCGGCGTGCTCGCGCTGGTCGCGCATCTCGCGGTGCGGTACCGGGCGCCGTACGCCGATCCGCTGCTGCTGCCCATCGGGGTGCTGCTGAACGGGCTCGGTCTGGTGCTCATCTACCGGCTCGATCTGGAGACGCCGGGCGATCGGGCGGCCCCCACCCAGCTGGTGTGGTCGACCGTCGGGGTGGCGCTGTTCATCGTGGTCGTGCTGCTCCTGCGCGACCATCGGGTGCTTCAGCGGTATGCGTACGTCTGTGTCGCCGCCGCTCTGGTGCTGCTGACGCTGCCGATCTTCTTTCCCTCCGTGAACGGGGCCCGGATCTGGATCCGGATCGCCGGGTTCTCCATCCAGCCAGGCGAGTTCGCGAAGGTGCTGCTGGCCGTGTTCTTCGCGGCCTATCTGGCGGCCAACCGCAACGCCCTCGCGTATGCGGGGCGGCGGGTGTGGCGGCTTCAGCTGCCCACCGGGCGGGTGCTCGGGCCGATCGTCGCGATCTGGCTGCTGAGTGTCTGTGTCCTGGTCCTTGAGCGGGATCTCGGGACCTCGCTGCTGTTCTTCGGGCTGTTCGTGGTGCTGTTGTACGTCGCCACCGGGCGCACGGGGTGGATCGCCGTCGGGCTGCTGCTCGCCTCGCTCGGGGCGGTCGCGGTGGGGTGGCTGGAGCCGCATGTGCACAGTCGGGTGGAGGACTGGCTGGATCCGTTCGCCTCGATCGAGGCCGGGCAGGGGCCCAATCAGCTGGCGCAGTCGCTCTTCGCGTTCGCCGCCGGGGGGATGCTCGGCACGGGCCTTGGACTCGGGCACTCGATCCTCATCGGGTTCGCCGCGAAGTCGGACTTCATTCTGGCCACCGCCGGGGAGGAACTGGGGCTCGCCGGGCTGTCGGCGATCTTTCTGCTGTACGCGCTGCTCGTGGAGCGCGGGGTCCGGGCCGGGCTGTCCCTGCGCGATCCCTTCGGGCGGCTGCTCTCCGTCGGGCTCGCCTCGATCGTGGCGTTGCAGGTGTTCGTCATCGCGGGCGGGGTGACCGGGCTGATCCCGCTGACCGGGATGGCGATGCCGTTCCTGGCGCAGGGCGGCTCGTCGGTGGTCACCAACTGGGCGATCGTCGCGCTGCTGATCCGGGTGAGCGATTCGGCCCGCGGTCAGTACGACGGTGAGGTGGCCCGGTGACGGACCCGGTGACCGGCCCGGTGGCCGGGGACAAGACCCTGCACATGACCCGCTACATCCGGCACGCCGCCTGCTTCTGCGCCCTGCTGCTCGTGGCACTGCTCGGCAACGCGACCCGCATCCAGGTGTTCCAGGCCCCGTCGTACGACGACAACCCGGCCAACCGCCGTTCCTCCATCGCCCGTTACGGGCAGCCGCGCGGCGACATCCTGGTCGGCGGGGAGTCGGTGACCGGGTCGCGGGACACGAAGGGGCGGCTGCGGTTCGAACGGACGTATCCGAAGGGGCCGTTGTACGCCCCGGTGACCGGGTTCGCGTCGCAGATCTACGGCACGACGCTGCTGGAGCACGCGGAGGACGGGGTGCTGTCGGGGGACGATCCGATGCTGTCCGCGTTTCCGCTGTGGAACGACTTCACCCGGTCCCGGAACCCGGGCGGGGACGTCGTCACCACCATCAACGGGGCCGCGCAGGAGGCCGCTTACGCCGGGCTCGCCGGGCGGAAGGGCGCGGTGGCCGCCATCGAGCCGTCGAGCGGGCGGATCCTGGCGCTGGTGTCGAGTCCGTCGTACAACCCCGGGGTGCTGTCCGGGAACGACGAGGCCGTGGAGCGGTCCTGGACGGGGCTGAACGAGGACCCGGACAAGCCGATGCTCAACCGGGCGATCCGGCAGACCTATCCGCCGGGGTCGACGTTCAAGGTGGTCACCGCGGCGGCCGCGCTGGACGCGGGGGTGGTGACGGACCTGGACGAGGCGACCGACTCGCCGGACCCCTATCTGCTGCCGGGGACCTCGACCTCGCTGGTCAACGACGCGACGGGGTGCGAGGACGCCCCGGTGCGGGCGGCGTTCGTGTGGTCGTGCAACACGGTGTTCGCCAAGCTGGGGGTGCGGGTGGGGGTGGCGGACATGGCGGCCACGGCGGCCGGGTTCGGCTTCAACGACCAGGGGCTCGGCATTCCGTTCTCGGTCGCCGAGAGCACCTTCGACGTCTCCGTGGACAAGGCGCAGCTCGCGCTGTCGTCGATCGGGCAGTACAACACCCGTGCCACTCCGCTCCAGATGGCGCTGGTGTCGGCGGCCGTGGCGAACGGGGGGCAGGTGCGGTCGCCGTATCTGGTGGAGCGGACCACCCGGTCGGGGGGTGCGACGGTGTCGACGGCCGGGTCGCGGCCGGTGCGGCAGGCGATGCATCCGGCTACGGCGGTGCGGTTGAAGGAGCTGATGGAGGCCGTGGTGACGGAGGGGACCGGGACCAACGCGGCGATTCCCGGCGCGATCGTCGGCGGCAAGACCGGGACCGCTCAGCACGGGATCGGCAACGCGGGGACGCCGTATGCCTGGTTCATCTCCTGGGCGCAGGGGGAGCGGGACATGGAGCCGAAGGTGGCGGTGGCGGTGGTGGTGGAGGACGCGGAGGCGGACCGGGGGGAGATCAGCGGGGGCGGGGACGCGGCGCCGATCGCCCGGGCGGTGATGGAGGCGGTTCTCAACTCCTGAGACGGGCCTACCGGTTCGCGCGGCCCCCGACCTACCGTTCGGTACATGACTTCAGCCGCCGCGTACGAACTCGCCCAGGTCAACATCTCCCGCCTCAAGTTCCCGCTGGACTCCCCCGAGTTGAAGGATTTCGTCGACGCGCTGGACCCGGTCAACGCGTCCGCTGAGGCCGCCGACGGGTATGTCTGGCGCCTCCAGTCCGAGGGCGGCGACGCGACCGACATCAAGGTCTTCGGCGACGACTGGCTGATCATCAACCTGACGGTGTGGCGGGACACCAACGCGCTGACGGCCTTCATGTATCAGGGGCAGCACCGCGAGATGCTCTCGCGGCGGCGCGAGTGGTTCGAGAAGGTGACGGAGGCGATGACGGCGTTGTGGTGGGTACCGGCGGGCCACCGGCCGACGGTCGCGGAGGCAGAGTCCCGGCTGCTGCATCTGCGGGCCAATGGGCCGACGCCGTACGCGTTCACGCTGCGGACGTCGTTCCCGGCGCAGGGGGCGGAGGCGGTCATTGGCAAGGCGCCAGAGGGGCTGGGCTGCTCAGTCTGAGGAGCGCCTGCAACGGATCGAATTGCAGGGGCCCGACTCTCCCGATTGATGTGGTTGCGCCACGCGCGGCGACGTCACACATCGGAACATTTGTTTTTGGGTCGAATGCGTGACCAGATGGGCAGCTGTTCGTTGAAGGGGAGGGCGAGGCCGTACTGCACGGGTGGGGAGGTGGCGGGGGTTGGCGAGGTTTCGGATGTATCCGACACGCGACCAGGAACAACAGCTGTTGCTGCACTGTGCGCATGCTCGATACGTGTGGAACCTCGCCGTCGAACAGCACGCCCATTGGCAACGCGGCAGGAGACCCGCTCCAGGCTTCGCGGAGCAGTGCCGGCAGCTAACTGACGCCCGGCGGGAGAACGATTGGCTTCGGGCGGGGAACACAGATGTTCAGCAGCAGGCGCTGAGGGACTTCGCCAAGGCGAAGGCAGCGCGGTTCATCTCCGGGTTCGGCGAGCCGACATGGCGCAGGAAGCACCAAGATGAGGGCTTCCGCGTCATCGGCATCGACCGGGTCCCGGAGTTCGACGAGGAGGGTGCGCCGAAACTCAACACCAGGACCGGCAAGCAGGTCATGGGCAGGTCAGTGGCGGTTCAGCGACTCAACCGCCGCTGGGCGCAGGTTAAGATCCCCGGTTGCGGCTGGGTCCGCTTCCGTCTCACGCACGCCGAACCCCCACTGGCGAAGACTTTCCGAGTCACGTACCGGAATGGCCAGTGGCACCTCGCCTTCGCCGTCATCCCTGATCCCATCGCCGCGCCGGGCACGGGTGAGGTCGTCGGTGTCGACCGAGGTGTGACCATCACCGCCGCCCTGTCGGACGGACGGAAGCTGAACTGCCCACAGCTCACCACCCGGGAGCGGGCACAGCTACGCAAGCACGAGCGGCGCGCGGCACGGGCGAAGAAGGACAGTCCGGAGAAGGCTGCCGAGTACGCACAGGTCGCCCGCCTGAAGGCGCGGGAGGCGAACCGGCGCAAGGACTGGTGCGAGAAGACCAGCACCATGCTCGCCCGGACATGCGACCTGATCCGGTTCGAGAAGCTGAACATCAAGAACATGACTCGCTCGGCCAAGGGGTCAGCCGAGCGGCCCGGCCGCAACATCCGGCAGAAGGCCGGACTGAACCGGGCGATCCTCGCCCAGGGCTGGGGACTGCTGCGGCAGCGCACCGGGCACAAAGCCCCCGGGCGGGTCGAGGACGTCCCCGCCCCCTACACCAGTCTGCGATGCAGCGCCTGCTGGGGGCACCTCCCACGCCTTTAAGGCAGTGGGGGAGGATCGAGAAGAACTCGCGCAAGAACCAAGCCGAGTTCATCTGCGTATCCTGCGGCTTCACCTGCAACGCGGACGAGAACGCAGCCATCAACGTCGCGGCAGGACAGGGCGGCATTCCCCGCCCCAGGCGCCAAGCCTGTGCCGGAGGGACGACAGCGCCCACACAGCGGTCGAGCGTCCGTGAACCCCAACCCACATGGGTTGGAATCCTCCTGTTTTGAAACAGGGGGAGGATGTCAATGCTTGTCCTTGCCCTTCAGGCAGAACGCGGACGGCCCCTTCCGTCGCCGAACCCTGCAGCGCCCCGTGCCAGTCACCGACACCTGCCCGAAGCGGTCCCCCGGGTTCATGGCGTACATGTCGCGCGTCGGCATCTACCGCAGACCCCTACGTAGACGCAGGGTCAACAAGTCGTGCGCGAGGGATTGACGAGCTTGCTGACAAGCAGTCTCATAACAGCATGACGACGCTGACGGACGCCGACGCGCTCGCGGGCCTGCGCGACGCACTCGGCCTGCTCAAGGACCGGGAGCAGGTGGCCCAGCGGCTGCTCGACTCCTCCGCCAAGCACTCCTTCGACCCCGACAAGGAACTCGACTGGAACGCGCCCTTCGAGGAGGGCAAGTGGTTCTGGCCGCCGGAACTGGTGTCCCTGTACGACACCCCGATGTGGAAGCGGATGAGCGAGGAGCAGCGGATTCTGCTCTCGCAGCATGAGGCCGCGGCGCTGGCTTCGCTCGGGATCTGGTTCGAGCTCATTCTGATGCAGCTGCTGGTGCGGCACATCTACGACAAGGCGGCGACGAGTGCGCATGTGCGGTACGCGCTCACCGAGATCGAGGACGAGTGCCGGCACTCCAAGATGTTCGCGCGGCTGATCTCGCACGGGGACACGCCCTGGTATCCGGTGAGTCGCGCGCACCAGCAGCTGGGCCGGCTGTTCAAGACCATCTCGACGACCCCGGGGTCCTTCACCGCCACGCTGCTCGGTGAGGAGGTTCTCGACTGGATGCAGCGGCTGACGTTCCCCGACGAGCGGGTGCAGACGCTGGTGCGGGGAGTGACCCGGATCCATGTCGTGGAGGAGGCCCGCCATGTGCGGTACGCCCGCGAGGAGCTGCGGCGGCAGATGGTGACCGCTCCGCGGTGGTCGCAGGAGTTCACTCGCGTGACGTCCGGGGAGTTCGCCCGGGTGTTCTCGGTGGCCTTCGTGAATCCCGAGGTGTACACGAATGTGGGGCTGGACCGGCGGGAGGCCGTGGCGCAGGTGCGGGCTAGTGGGCATCGGCGGGAGGTCATGCAGACGGGGGCTCGGAAACTGACGGACTTCTTGGATGACATCGGGGTGCTGCGGGGTGTGGGGCGCCGGTTGTGGAGGTCCTCGGGGTTGCTGGCGTAGGTGGGTCCGGCGGGGTTTTCGCTTGCCCGCGCGGGCGGGGTGCCGCTGCGCCCACCCGTGCCGCCCCAGCGGCACGACTGCCCGCAGCTACGCAGGGTGCAAACGGTTACGCTGCACCCCATGACCCCCGCCGCCCCCGCCTACCGTCGCCTCAGCGTCGAGGAACGCCGCAGCCAGCTTCTCGAAGCCGCGCTCGGCCTCTTCGCGCACCGCGCCCCCGAGGACGTCTCCCTCGACGACGTGGCAGAGGCGGCCGGAGTCTCCCGGCCCCTGGTCTACCGGTACTTCCCCGGCGGCAAGCAGCAGCTCTACGAGGCCGCTCTCCGCTCCGCCGCCGATGAGCTCCAGCAGTGCTTCGACGAACCCCGTGAGGGCCCGCTCCTCGACCGTCTCTCCCGCGCCCTGGACCGCTATCTCGCCTTCGTCGACCAGCACGACGCCGGGTTCAGCGCGCTGCTCCAGGGCGGCAGCGTCGTCGAGACATCCCGTACGACGGCGATCGTGGACGGCGTCCGCAGGGCCGCCGCCGAGCACATCCTGAGCCATCTCGGGGTCACCGAGCCGGGGCGGCGGCTGCGGATGACCGTGCGGATGTGGATCACGGCGGTCGAGGCGGCCTCGCTGATCTGGCTGGACGACGAGAAGGAACCGCCCGTCGACGAGTTGCGGGACTGGCTGGTCGAGCAGTTCGTCGCCGTGATGTCCGTGACCGCGCGCCGCGACCCGCAGACCTCGGAGCTGGTGCTGGCCCTCGCGACGGATGTCTGACACTGGTCCTGTGAAGAGCGAAGACACCCCCTTCGAGGGCGGTCCGATGGACGGTCGCGTACTGCCCGTCCTCCTGGGCCCGACCGGCCACCCCCCCAAGCACTACCGCATCCCGGTCCCGGACGCCGCCGGCGGCCCGCCCACCGTGCTGGTCTACCGTCGCGTCCCGCGCGGCCAGTCCAAGCGGCTCGGCCTCCAGCAGGGGTGGAAGTACGCGTACGAACCCGAGGGCAGGCCGAGCCGGCTGAAGTGGCCCTGGTCCAAGCCGGAAGCCACGCCGGACACCAAGCCGGACGCCACGCCGGGCGGCAAGCCGGAGAACCCCGACGAGTGACGCGATTGGGCTGAACCGAGCACATCCGGCGCGCGCGGACCGCCGTCCCCGTCTCATGCTCGCCGTGCGGGGCAGAGGGGCTGTCCCCGCACCGGAGGTGATGACGTGTCAGGAAGGCTTCTGCGTCTGGTGTGTACGGCGGCGGTGGCGGCCGGCGCGGTCCTCGCACCCGTGCCCGCGACCGCCGTACCGGAGCCGCGCGAACCTGGTGAGCAAGCCGTCGCCGAACCCGGTGAGCGCACGGTCGCCGAACTGCTGACGGACCTTCAGCGGCTGTACCGGGAGGCAGAGCGGGCCACCGAGACGTACAACGCGACCGAGGAGAAGCTGAGGGAGCAGCGGGCGGAGGTGCGCCGGCTGGACACCGCGCTCTCCCGGGCCCGGCTCTCCCTGCACGACAGTCGCGGCGCGGCCGGGCGGCTGGCCCGGCAGCAGTACCAGAACAGCACCGACATCTCGCCGTATGTGCGGCTGCTGCTGGCCCGCGATCCCCAGCACGCGCTCGATCAGGGGCATGTGATCGGGCAGTTGGCGCGGGAGCGGGCCGAGACGGTCGGGCGGCTGACCGGCAGCGAGAAGAAGGCCGACGATCTGGCGACCGAGGCCCGTAAGGCGCTGGACGGCCAACTCACGCTCGCCGCCCGGCAGAAGAGGGACCGGGACGACGTACGGAAGAAGCTGAAGGAGGTCGAGGAGCTGCTCGCGTCTCTCACCGAGGAGCAGCTGACCGCGCTCGCCGCGTTCGAGAAGGACGAGATCACCGCGGCGCAGGACGAGTTCATCGCCTCGGGCGCGCTCAGCCATGACGACCGCAAGCCCTCGGACCAGGGCGGGAAGGCGGTGCGGTACGCCATGGAGCAGCTCGGGAAGCCGTACAAGTGGGGTGCGGAGGGGCCGAAGGAGTACGACTGCTCGGGGCTGACGTCAGAGGCCTGGGGGCATGCGGGAACGCCCATCCCCCGGACCAGTCAGGAGCAGTGGGCGCGGCTGCCGCGTGTCCCGCTGAACGAGCTGCGGCCCGGTGACCTCGTCGTCTACTTCCCGGACGCCACCCATGTGGGGATGTATCTGGGGAAGGGGAAGATCGTCCAGGCCCCGAGGACCGGCGAGAAGGTCAAGGTGTCCCCCATCGCCTCCCACCCGATCCTCGGGGCGGTGCGTCCCGACGAGGCTCAGGACAGGGACGCCAGGTAGGCCGCCGTCTTCTCCGGCTCGTAGAAGAAGTTCTCGAAGTCCGCCGGGTCGTCGAAGGCGTTGGCGAAACGATCAGCCGCCGGCTGCAACTGCCCTGCCGCGCCGATGAGGTTGAGGATGTGCTCCGGCGGCGGGGACAGCATCGCGTTGGTCCACTTGGTGACGTGCTGGGCGGTGTCCCAGTAGCGGTCGAAGGTGGACCGCATCCACTCCTCGTCGAACTCCTTCTCGCCGCGCTCCAGGATCGACGCGAGGTACGAAGCGGCGCACTTGGCCGCGGAGTTGGAGCCCTGGCCGGTGATGGGGTCGTTCGCGACGACGACGTCGGCGACGCCCAGGACCAGCCCGCCGCCGGGGAGGCGGCCGATGGGGTTGCGGACGGTGGGGGCGTACCGGCCCGCCAACACCCCGCCCGCGTCGGTGAGTTCGACCTTGGTGGCCCGCGCGTGCTCCCAGGGTGTGAACCGCTCCATGAGTTCCAGGGTCAGGGAGAGGTGCTCCGCCGGGTCCTTGACGCCGTTGAAGGCGTCGAGCGGGCCGCCGGGTATGCCCTCCCAGAACAGGATGTCGGCGCGGCCGGTCGTGGTGAGCGTCGGCATGACGAACAACTCGCCGACGCCGGGGACCAGGTTGCAGCGGACGGCGTCGTAGTCCGGGTGCTCGGGGCGGGGGCCCAGGCCGTGGACGTAGGACACCGCGAGGGCGCGCTGCGGCTCGGTGTACGGGGAGCGGGACGCGTCCCGGCCGAACATCGAGACCAGCTCGCCCTTGCCGGCCGAGACCAGGACCAGGTCGTACGTACGGGAGAAGTAGTCGAGGTCGGAGACGGCCGCGCCGTGGATGACGAGCTGTCCGCCGCGCTGGGCGAAGGTCTCCATCCAGCCGGCCATCTTCACGCGCTGGTCGACCGACTGCGCGTACCCGTCGAGCCTGCCCACCCAGTCGATGGCACGGGCCGCGGGGCCCTCGGCCCACGAGCCGGGGGCCGCGACCGAGACGCCGAGTCCTTCGATCTTCGGGGCCTGGGACTCCCAGAAGTTCAGCTGGAGATCGCGCTCGTGCTGAAGTGCCGTGTGGAACATGCACTGCGTCGACATGACCCGGCCGGAGCGGATCTCGTCCGCGGTCCGGTTGGACATCAGGGTGACCTCGTACCCGTGCGACTGGAGTCCGAGGGCGAGCTGGAGACCGGACTGGCCGGCTCCTACGACGAGTATCTTCCGCATACGGGTGGTGGCTCCTAGTTCGGATTACTCGGGGGTTTCGTCCAGCGCGTGTCCGACCAGGGACAGGAGGGTCTCGATCACCGAGATCCGGCGGCGCGCATCCATGATCATTACAGGTATGTGCGCCGGGATCGTCAACGCCTCCCGCACGTCCTCCGGTTCGAACCGCTCGCTGCCGTCGAAGTGGTTGACCGCGACGACGTACGGCATTCCGCAGCTCTCGAAGTAGTCGAGCGCGGGGAAGCAGTCCTTCAGGCGCCGGGTGTCGGCCATCACGACCGCGCCGATCGCGCCGCGCACCAGGTCGTCCCACATGAACCAGAAGCGCTGCTGGCCCGGCGTACCGAAGAGGTAGAGGACGAGGTCGTCGTCGAGGGTGAGGCGGCCGAAGTCCATGGCCACGGTGGTGGTGAGCTTGCCGGGCGTGGCGGTGAGGTCGTCGGTCTCCTCGCTCGCCTCGGTCATCAGCGCCTCGGTCTGGAGGGGCGTGATCTCCGAGACGGCGGTGACGAGGGTGGTCTTGCCGACGCCGAAGCCGCCGGCCACGACTAACTTCGTGGCGACCGGGGCCCGGGTGCGATCCGTCTGCCAGGGCTGTACGGGCCCCTCTTCGGCGAGGAGCGGGGTGACGCCGTAGGAAGCGGCGGCGTCAGAGACGACGGAGTCCACTCAGCACCCTTTCGAGCAGAGCGCGGTCCGGGCGGCCGGTGCCGTGACCGGTGCCGGTGCCGTACACACGGATCTTTCCCTGGTCCGCGAGGTCGCTGAGGAGCACGCGGACCACGCCGAGCGGCATCTTCAGCAGCGCGGCGATCTCGGCCACCGTGCGCATACGGCGGCAGAGTTCGACGATGGCCCGCATCTCGGGCATGACCCGGGAGTTGAGGGAACCATTCGTCAGTTCCTTGCGCTCCTCAGGGGCTTCGAGCGCCGCGACGAACGTCTCCACGAGGAGGACGTGGCCGAAGCGGGTACGGCCGCCGGTGAGCGAGTAGGGGCGTACGCGGGCGGGCTTGCGGTCGCCGCCGCGGACGGGGAGGTTCGGCCTGTCGGTCATCGGGCGCTCCCCGGCGACTCGTTCTCCAGTGACTGCCGTAGCTCGCTGCGGAGTTCGGGGGTCAGGACGTGGCCGGCGCGGCCGACGAAGAGCGCCATGTGGTACGCCACCACGCTCATGTCGCAGTCCGCGGCGCCGTGCACACCGAGCAGCGAGCCGTCGCTGATCGACATCACGAACAGGCTGCCCTCGTCCATCGCGACCATCGTGTGCTTCACCCCGCCGTACTCCATGAGCTTGGCGGCGCCGATGGTGAGGCTGCCGATGCCGGAGACGATGGTGGCGAGGTCGGCCGACGATCCGCGCGGGCCCCTGGTCTCGGGGGTGCGGGTGCGGGCCTCGTCGTTTCGGCCGGGGTCGGAGGAGAGCAGGAGCAGGCCGTCCGATGAGACGACCGCCACTGACTGGATGCCCGGCACCTCCTCGACCAGGTTCGTCAGCAGCCAGTGCAGGTTGCGGGCTTCACTGCTCAGTCCGAAGGTACTGGGCGCGGTCAACTGCTTGCCTCCTCGGGAGTGCCCCCCGTGGCTTCTTCGGAATGTGCGGGCGTCCTCGTCTGCCCCGTCTGTTCGGCGATCTCTGCTTCTACGTCGCGGTAGCCGGCCTCCGCCCCCCGGCGGAAGCCGCCGAGCCTGCGGCGGAGGGCTTCGGCGTCCACGCCCGCGCTGCGCTGGCGGGGCGCCTGGGTGGTGGGTGCGGTGATCTTGGGGGTGCGCTTGGGGAGGCCCTTTGCGGTGAGCTGGTCCTCGTCGTCGGCGCGGGTGTGTTCCGTCTCGGCTTCGCCTTCGACGGATTCGTTCCCACCCGCACCGCCCGTGCTGCTTTCGTCGTCGGGTGCGGGTGGCCCCTGTGGGGCGAATTCGCCGTCGGCGACAGCGGGTTCGCGGGGCGTGTCGGGGGTCGCGGGTTCGGGAGCTGCTCCGGGGACCGCGGGTTCGCGTGCTGCTCCGGGGACCACCGGTTCGGGTGTTGCTCCGGGGGCCGCAGGACCGGGGGCTGCCTCGGGGGCCGCAGGACCGGAGACCGCCCCAGGGACCCCAGGACCAGGAGCCGCCCCAGGGACCGCAGAACCAGAGACCGCCTCAGGGGCCGTAGGACCGGGAGCCGCCTCGGGGGCCGTCGGTACCGGGGCCAGCAGCTCCATCGTCGTCTCGGCCGGGCTTTCCTCGCCCGCCGTCTCCCGCCTCCGTACCGCCTGTTCGGCCAGGGCCACCAAGGCGTCCCCGGTGGCGGTGCGGGTGCCCGGCAGGACGTTGGAGTTGGCCTCGGCGTCGGCGCCCGGGAGGGAGAAGGTGGGGGTGGTGCCGGCGGCGGGTGAGGACGAGGCGGACGGGACCGCTGCCGTCGGGGCCGGGGCCAGGAGGCCCTTCGGCAGGACGACCACCGCCGCGATGCCGCCCTGCTTCTGCTCGCGGAGCTGGACGCGGACGCCGTGGCGGTGGGCGAGGCGGGCGACGACGTACAGGCCGAGGCCGAGGCCCTCCTCGCCCTCCTGGTCGTACGGCGAGTCCGGGTCGAACTCGGCGAGGCGGGAGTTGAGGCGGGTCAGGCGCTCGTCCGTCATGCCGATGCCCTCGTCATGGACGGAGAGCATGACCTCGCCGCTCTCCAGCAGCCAGCCGGAGACCTCGACGGGCATGTCCGGCGGAGAGAAGGAGGTGGCGTTCTCCATCAGCTCGGCGAGGAGGTGGGAAAGGTCGTCGGCGGCGAAGCCGGCCACGTGGGCATGCGGGGGCAGCGCGGCGATACGGACCCGCTCGTACCGCTCGATCTCGCTCACCGCGGCCCGTACGACGTCCACGAGCGGGACCGGGCCCGCGTGCTGCTGGACGTGTTCGGTGCCGGCGAGGACGAGGAGGTTCTCGCTGTGGCGGCGCATGACCGTGGCGAAGTGGTCGAGCTTGAAGAGGGTGGCGAGGCGGTCGGGGTCCTGCTCGCGCTCCTCCAGGGCCTCGATGACGGCGAGTTGGCGTTCCACCAGGCCGAGGGTGCGCAGGGCGAGGTTGACGAAGGTGCCGCCGATGCTGTCCCGAAGGCGGCCCAACTGGGCGGCGGAGTCGGCGAGTTCGGTGCGGAGCTCCTCGCGGGCGTCGGCCATCTTCTGGCGCTGCGCGACCAGGTGCTTGCGGTCGGCCTCCAGGGTGGTGATACGGCCCTGGACGGCGACGACATGCCCGTGCAGGGCGTTGACGGAGCGGACGACCTGGGCGAACTCGTCGTTGCGGCCGGTGAACTTGACGGGTTCCTCGGTTCCCGGGTCCTCGGCCTGTGCGAGCCGGGCGGAGCCGAGGCGCAGGACCGCGAGGGGGCGGGTGAGGGTGCGGGCCATGGCGGTGGCGATGCCGACGGCGAGCAGCATGAGGGCGCCGAGGATCGCGATGCGCAGCTCCAGCGCGGTGACGTCGTCGTCGCGGAGCTGGGCGAGGTCCTTGGTGCGCTGGCTGTAGAGGGCGGACTCCACGCCGCGCATCAGGTCGACCCGGGCGGAGAGGGCGGCGTCGGCCTTCTTGGCGCTGGTGCCGAGTTCGCCGTCGGAGAGGGTGGGCTGGTCGGTGAGGGCGGCGAGGTACTTCTCGGCGGAGTTGACCTCCGGGCCGGTGACCGTGGAGTCGTAGCTGTTCTTCGCGGCCTCGGGGGCCGTGTCGTGGAAGTCGGCGAGGGCGGCGTCGGAGCGCAGCCGGGCCTGCTGGGCGGCGGCGGTGAGGGCGTCGCGCTGCCGGGCGTCGGCCTTGGAGGTGGTCTCGACGGTGGAGGTGAGCCCGGTGATCGGGTCGGTGACCGTCTGGGTGGTGCGGGGCACGTCGAGGGCGGCGAGGAGCAGTCCGCGGGCGGCGGCGGCCTGCTGGACGGCGGAGTCCAGCTCGGCGAGGGCGTAGGCGCCGGAGCCGGCGCTGGGCGGCATCTGCTCGGCCAGCCGCTCGGCGAGGCGGTGCAGTTCGTTGATGGCCGCGGAGTAGGACTGATGGACTTCGAGGGCGCCGCTCTTGCCGGTGAGCGCGGCGCGGCGCAGGGCGGCGATGCCGTCGAGGTCGGTGCGGAGGTCGGCCTGGTCGGCGATGTCCGGGTCCGTCTCGGCGCGCAGTTCCTCGACCTGCCGGTCGACGCGGGCGCTGCGCTGCTCGGTGGGCGCCTTGGACTTGGCGCGCCCCGCGGCGACGTACACGGTGACCTCGTCCCGCTCGTCGGCGAGCGAGTGCGCGAGGGCGAGCGCGTCCTGGGTCTGCTCGGCGAGGGTCACCAGGTCCTGGGAGTCGCTCAGCTGCCCGGAGGCGGCGAGGACGGAGGGCGTACCGGCTCCGGCGATGGCGGCGGCCACGACGGCGGCGGCGACGATGAGCCGGTTGCGTACGTGGGTGGGGCGGCCTTTGCCGACTTCCCCTTGCCCGGCGCCGCCGGTGGTGGCGGGATCGGCGGGGGCCGTCTGCTTGCTCGTACGACGAGGCCGCGTCTTCTGCACCGGTGCTCGCATTCCTGACTCGTGTACCCATGGGCCCGGGTGACGCTCCGTCAACTGGAGTCACACACCGGGTACGTTTCCCGACCCTCCCAGTGCCGCTGGGCAGCGGGCGCGCATCACCCGACCCGCCACCCGAAGGAGTGAACCCCGGAGGGGAGTTGGCGAGCAAGTTCCCGTGGCACGGTCAGGGGCCTTGTGCGGCAGGCCGGTTGGACGTCGGCGGCAACCGATGGCATCATCCGCCGCCACGCCTCCCCGGACTGAACGATTCCACCCCAAACCAGACGCCTGACCTGCGTGAGTGGGTCAATCCGGCAACCGATGTCAGTCTTTCGTGAACCCTGTGAAGGGCTCGTGCAGACTGGCCGAATGCGTACCGAACTTGTCTCCGAGCCCGGCGACCGGGCCCGCCCCAACGAGGACTTCGCGGCCGTCGCCCTTCCGGCCTCAGGACAGGGCGGGGTGGCGGTGCTCCTGGACGGCGTCACACCGCCGGCGGGCGAGACGGGCTGTCTGCATTCCGTCCCCTGGTTCACCGCCCGCCTGGGCGGGGCACTGACCGAACTGGCCGTTTCCTGCCCGGATGTTCCGCTGGCCTCGATCCTTGCCCTCGCCATCACGCGTACCTCCGAGGCCCATTCACACTCCTGTGACCTTTCTCACCCACGAACACCGCAGGCGACGGTGGTTGTGGTGCGGTGGTCGGAGGGGGGTTCGCCGGGGAGTTCGCAGGGGGGTTCGAAGGCGGCTGTGGAGTACCTGGTGCTCTCCGACTCCGTGTTGCTGGTGGAGTCGGGGGGTGGCGTGGTGACGGCGGTTCTGGACGACCGGCTGTCCCGGCTGCCGCGGGCCTCGCTGGCGACGGACGCGATCGTGGACTCGACGGTCCGGAACAAGGAGGGCGGGTTCTTCACGGCCGCGGCGGATCCCGCGGTGGCGGGGCGTGCGGTGACGGGCGTCTTCGACAGGGGGGCCGTGCGGGCGGTGGTCGCGCTGACGGACGGGGCGAGTCGGTGGGTGGAGAAGTTCCGGGAAGGGGGTTGGGGGGACTGCTTCACGTTTGTGCGGAAGGAGGGGGCGGGGGCGCTGGTCGAGCGGGTGCGGGAGTTGGAGGCGGGGGATGCGGAGGGGCGGGTGTTTTTGGGGCGGAGTAAGACGCATGACGATGCGTCGGTGGTGTTTGTGGAGTTGTGACGGTTACGGTTCCTCGGTCTTCGTTCTCGGAGCCGTGGCCGTCAAGATCTGTGCCGCGTAGGCATCGGGCAGGTGGGTCAGGAGTACGCGCTCGAAGAGGCCGTCTCCCAGCATGGCGCGCTGTCGGCTGAGCCAGTAGATGTCCGCGGCGAAGTCGATCCCCATGTCCGCGCGCAGAATGAGGGCTTGGGCATTGCGGGGGACGCCTTGCGCGGGCTGGTTCTGCTTGGTCAGCAGGGCACCGAGCTGACTGGTGGTGGTGGCGAAGTTGGCTCGGTCGCCGATTGCTTCGCTGATGTCGAGCGAGCCGCGGTAGTACTCCTCGGCCTCGGCGAACTTCCCCTGCCTCTCCGCCATGGTGCCGATCTGGTGGAAGCTGGCGGCGGCGCCGGCCGGATTGCCGAGTCGCTCCTCGATGGCGAGTGAATTGCGATGGTGCTGCTCGGCCTCGGCGAGCTGCCCCCGCTCCTCCGCGATCACTCCGAGATGGTGATAGCTGGCGGCCATGCCGGTCAGGGAGCCGTCTTCCTCGCTGATGGCGAGTGACTTGCGGAAATACTGTTCGGCCTCGGCGTATTCCTGCCGACGCTGCGCGAGCACCCCGAGATGGTGATAGTCGGCGGCGACGCCGACGCGGAGACCTAGTTCCTCACTGATGGCGAGCGACCTGCGAAAATACTCTTCGGCCTCGGCGTGCCGGCCCAACTCCTGTGCCACCGTTCCGAGTTCGTGATGGATGATGGCGACACTGTCTCGGAGGCCGAGTTCCTCGTTGATGGCAAGCGACCGGCGGAGGCCCTGTTCGGCCTGCACGTACTCTCCTCGGCTGATGGCGACAAGCGCCAGCAGGTGCCGGAGCCGGGACTCGGCCGCGGTGCCGACCGGACACCAGGTGAGGCTCTCCTCCAGCAGCCGCTGTTCCCAGTCCCACGCACCCCAGACGTGCAGTTGCTCGGCGGCTCGGCGTGTCGCCACGAACGCGTGGCCGAGGTCGCCGGCCTGTCGATGATGGCGGGCGGCTTCAATGAGCTCCACGATGCCGGCGACGTCATGGTGCATCCGCACATCGAACCGCCACCGCCAATAGGCGGCAGCCCTGAGATGAGCCGCCTTGAGCGTCTCAGGGGTATTGCGGTGCTCGATGGCGTCGGCGGTCCATCGGTGCACCAGGAGGCCGCTGGGCCGACTGCCCGCCTCGTCCTGCGGCAGCGGCGCCGGGGCGACCAGCCCCAGTTCGAGCAGGAGCCGCAGGGCGTCCTCAGCCTCGCCGTCCAGCTCGACCGGCGGCGCGGCGTACTCAGCGCAGTCCCGCAGGAACTGTTCGACGAGCTCGGGAGGCAGACCCCAGCCGTCCTCGGGCCCTACTCCCGCCGCCTTCGCGTCCTCGATCTGCTGGTTCACCCTCCCCATCCGCTCCATCATCACCGGATCACGCTCCGGCGACCCGATCAGATCCGACAACAGCCACGCGGCCCCGGTCCGATCCACCGGCCGCCGATACACCGCCAGCCCGTCCAGCAACCGCCGCGCCCCCGCCACCCCCTCCAACCGCCCCAGCAACGTATCGAGCAGTACGTCGTCCACGGCCAGCGTGACCGTCTCGGCGAGCGCCTTGTCCAGGTCCCCCTCGACCCCCGCCAGCCACCGCTCCGGATCCCGCACCCCCCGCCGCTCCAGCGCCTCCTCCATCCGATCGGCGATGTCGGGGAACCGCGCCTCACCACCCCGCAGCAGCGCGTCCAGGTACTCCAACGCCCGTGGATGCCCTCCGACATCGGTGTACGCCCGCTGCAACTCCGCCGCCCCCAGGGCATCGAGCCCCGGCAGCCGCCAGATCAGCTTGCGGGTCTCGGCGAGCGACAGCGGGCCGAGGTGATGTGCGGTCAGCCGTCGGTGCATCCGCTGCGGCAACCCGAACGGATGGCGGCTGGTGATCAGCAGCCGTGAGCGAGGCGCTGCGCCCGCCAACGAGGCCAGGAACGCGGCCAGTTCGGGGTCGGACAGCTGCCGCCCCCCGCCGTCGGAGGCGGAGTCGGTCAGCAGGTCCTCGGCGTTGTCCAGGACCAGGAGCAGAGGCAGCCTCGGCAGGACGACCTGCTGGATCACCTCCCAGCGGTCCCGCCACGGCGGCGAGGCGTCGACGAGCATGGCCGCGACCCGGCGCAGCGGATCGTCCTCGGGCAGCCCGGCGGACACGCAGTGCACGAGGAGCCGTTTCCGCAGGGTCTCCAGAACCGAGTCCACCGTGGGAGCGGTGGCGGCCGGGACCGGGACCACCAGCCCCGCCTCGGAGCCCAGGTGGTGCAGCAGTTCGGCCGTGAGGGTCGACTTGCCGACCCCGCCGATGCCATGGATGAGCACACCGGCCTGGCGGGAGTCGCGCAACGCGGCCAGCAGGCGCCGCAGTTCGGCACGGCGGCCCACGAACTCGCCGACCTTGCGCACCACCATCCCTTCCTCCAGCACCCGTTCCGGCGCCGGTCGCACCTGCTCCACCCCTTGCCCGGCGTCGAACAGCGGCAGCGGCGGCCCCGCGAGGAAGAGTGAGGGCGTGGCCCACTCCGGCCAGGCGGCCCACGGATCACCGGCCGGCAGCTGCTGCCGTACGGCCTCCAGTCGCCGTCGCGCCCGGGACAGCGCGGTCAGCGGTACGGCGTGCTCGGCCCGTGCCAGCTCCTCGTACACCTGGGCGGCCAGCTCGGTGGCGTAGCGGTCGGTGACCGCCTCGGTCATGGCCAGCACGCTCGGAACCCCGCGGCCCAGAAGCTCGCGCGCCATCCCCGTACGGGCCTCGGAGGCGTCGTCGGCCTCCGGCGCCAGTGCCGTCGAACAGCCGGCCAGGACCACCAGCGGCACCCCGCGGCCCGGGGGCAGCACCTCGTCCATGAACCGCTGTGCGTCGACCCGGTCCACACCGCCGTCGTCCTTCTCCAGGTACAGCACACCCGGGCCGGCGTGGCACGACAGATGCAGTACGTGGAAGCGCTCCTCCTCCAGCGCGGCCCTGATCTCGGCGACGCTGCCCCAGTTCAGTACGCGGACGTACGCGCCCTGCCGGGTCCGTGCCGAGCCCACCGCGTCCAGGATCTGGGCCAACTCCCACTCGTAGTCGAGCAGTTCGCCCTCACCCGCCTCCGGGCTCGCGACGACGGCGAGAATCCGCAAAGGGCCCGGGATCGACATCGCGACGGGCGGGGTGTCCCGGCGCACCCTGCGGTACAGGTCGACGTTCTCGGACAGCACCAGCGGGCTCGGCGCGCCCGGCACCACCAGGCTCTCCCAGGGCAGGTCCCGCCACTGCTCGGCATCCACCTGGAGCCCGATCCGCAGCGGGGCGTTGCAGTCACGGGCGAGGGCGGCCTCGCGGCGCAGCGCGGCCCCCACCTCGCCGTTCACGGCCCACTCGCCCAGGGTCCGGCCGACGGCGGCCAAGGCGCCGTTCACACCGCCCGAGAGGGCCGGACCGTCCGTCACGGGTGCGGTCCGGGTCACGCGGTCGCCGCGCACCCGCTGCCGTGCGCGGCGCAGTTCGCGGAGCCGCTCGTCCAGCTGCCGGGCCGCCGGGTCGGGCCCGTCCTCCGTGACCTCGGCGCCCCCGGTGGAGAACACCACCGCGTCCGTCCCGATCCGTAACTCGGCGTGGAGGGGCCCGTCCGGCCGGTAGCGCAGGCCCTCCGGCGGAACCACCACGCCCGAGGCCCTCGGCCGTTCCCCGGGCGGCAATCCCCGTACGGCACGGGCCAGTTGCCGCACCTTAGCCTCGTACTCCCCCGGCGCCGCCACCGTACGGAAGTCGACGTACAGGCGGGAGGCGATGAAGGGCGGCACCGTCGCCACGTCGCCCCACAGCACCGGGATCAGCCGCTGGCGGCCGTCCGCCGAGGCCGTGATGGCCGCCGCGAACTCCTCGCCGCACCACTCGGAGGCGATCCAGCGGGGAGTGACCACGGCGACCACGGCATCGGCCCGGGTCAGACCGTCCTGCAACCGCGCGGCCACCCGCTGCCCGGCGGCCATCTCCCAGGCGTCGAGCCAGACGTCCAGTTCCAGCCGCTGAAGATTCTCCGCGAGCGCGACGGGCCACTGCCCGTCCCCGTGCGCATAGGAGAAGAACACGTCGAACCGCTCCACCACACCGCACCTCCCCCGAGGTCGAAGCCTGAATGCCGGGGCCGGTGAACGGGCCACCGTGGATCCCTCCACACTCGTATCACCCCGATTCCCCTCATGAGGTGCGATGTACCAGGTCCCGGGACCTTATTTCTCCATCCCCAGGTTCAACTGGTGCAACAACCGCGCCAGTTCCGACACCTCCGCCGGATTCCAGTCCGCCAGCCGCCCCGCGTACCGGGCCCGCCGGGCGTTCCGCACCCGCCCCACCCGTGACCGCCCCTCCTCGGTCAGCTCGACGAGCCAGGCGCGGCCGTCGGCGGGATCGGGTGCGCGGGTGACGAGGCCGAGTTCTTCCAGGGCGCGCAGCTGGCGGGACATGGTCGCCTTGCCGACGCCGATGTAGGCGGCCAGCTCCGTGGCGCGCTGCTGACCGCACTCGTCGAGCCGCACGAGCAGCCCGTACGCCGAGGACTCCAGGTCGGGATGGACCTCGCGCGCCATCTCCCCCTGGTTGGCCCGCGCGCGCCGCAGCAGCACGGTCAACTCGCGTTCCAGGGCGAGGAACTCGGGCTGGTCCACAGCACCACTTCCGTCTTCGCGCACGTCAGTCCCTGCCTCGGTTTTCCGGGTTGTGAAAGTTTCCGCCAAAAGCCGTCATCGTCGCAGCTCGGCCAGTATTTCGCAGGTCAAGACCAACGGCAGCCTCCGGGCCCTCTTCCCACCCGCTGACCGACGTACGTAGCTTCCTTACCAAGGCAATTACTGGCATGCCCACGCCAGTCCCGCACTGCCATTCCCACCCCCGTCCCACCCACCTCACCTCATCCCACCTGTATTCGGAGGCACGCATGCCCGTGCACAGACCCGGATCGGTACGCCTCTCCCTCGCCGGCCTGCTGATCGGCGCCGTCGCCCTCGTCCTCGCCACCCCGGCGTCCGCCGCCGACACCCCCACCCGCGGCTCCGCCTACATGGGCATCGGCGTCCTCGCCCACGACGGCCAGAACGGCCTCCCGCGCGACACCCGCGCCGCCCAGACGGAGGGCGTCGACGTCTCCTCCCACCAGGGCAACGTCGCCTGGTCCACCCTCTGGAGCAGCGGGGTGAAGTGGGCCTACGTGAAGGCGACCGAGGGGACGTACTACACGAACCCGTACTTCGCCCAGCAGTACAACGGCTCCTACAACGTCGGCATGATCCGCGGCTCCTACCACTTCGCCACCCCCGACACGACCGGCGGCGCCACCCAGGCCGACTACTTCGTCGACCACGGCGGCGGCTGGTCCCAGGACGGGAAGACGCTGCCCGGCGCGCTCGACATCGAGTGGAACCCGTACGGCGCCTCCTGCTACGGCAAGACGCAGAGCGCGATGGTGACCTGGATCCGTGACTTCCTGAACCGGTACAAGGCCCGCACCGGGCGCGACGCCGTCATCTACACCGCCACCAGCTGGTGGACCGAGTGCACGGGGAACTACGGCGGCTTCGCCACCGCCAATCCGCTGTGGATCGCGCGGTACGCGTCGACCGTGGGGACGCTGCCCGCCGGATGGACGTACTACACCATGTGGCAGTACACCTCCTCCGGGCCGACCGTCGGTGACCACAACAAGTTCAACGGGGCGCTGGACCGGGTGCAGGCCTTGGCCAACGGCTAGTGCAGCGCCGCCCCCGGCTGGGGGTCTGGGGGTTATCCCCCAGAAGATGCAGCAACGGGGCCCTCGACCGGGTGCAGGCCTTGGCCAACGGCTAGTGCAACGCCGCCCCCGGCTGGGGGTCTGGGGGTTATCCCCCAGAAGATGCAGCAACGGGGCGCTGGACCGGGTGCAGGCCTTGGCCAACGGCTAGTGCAACGCCGCCCCCGGCTGAGGGTCTGGGGGTTATCCCCCAGAAGATGCAGCAACGGGGCCCTCGCCAACGGCTGAACCCCGCCCCTCCGCGCGTACGGCGAAGGCCCGGGCCTCCCTCACGAGAACCCGGGCCTTCACCTCATCCGATGGCGTCCGTCACGCCGCCACCGGAACCTCCGGCGTCGCCCCGTTCGTGGCCGGGGCCAGCGCCAGCTCCAGGACCTGGCGGACGTCGGTGACGGGGTGGACGTCGAGCTTGTCCAGCACCTCCGCCGGGACGTCGTCCAGGTCGGCCTCGTTGCGCTTCGGGATGATGACGGTGGTGACGCCCGCGCGGTGCGCCGCGAGCAGCTTCTGCTTCACGCCGCCGATGGGCAGCACCCGGCCCGTCAGCGAGACCTCACCCGTCATCGCCACGTCGGTGCGGACCAGCCGGCCGCTCAGCAGCGACGCCAGTGCCGTCGTCATCGTGATGCCCGCGCTCGGGCCGTCCTTCGGGACCGCGCCCGCCGGGAAGTGGATGTGCACGCCCCGGTCCTTCAAGTCGCCGACCGGCAGCTCCAGTTCAGCACCGTGCGAGCGGAGGAAGCTCAACGCGATCTGCGCGCTCTCCTTCATCACGTCACCCAGCTGGCCGGTCAGAGTCAGACCCGCCGCGCCCGTCTCCGGGTCAGCGAGCGACGCCTCGACGTACAGCACGTCACCACCCGCGCCCGTCACCGCCAGGCCCGTCGCCACGCCCGGCACCGCCGTGCGGCGCTCGGCCGGGTCCTGTGCCGACTCCGGCACGTGGTGCGGGCGGCCGATCAGGTCGCGCAGCTCCGCGTCCGTCACCGTGAACGGCAGCTTCCGCTCGCCCAGTTCGTGCTGGGCGGCGACCTTGCGCAGCAGCCGCGCGATCGAGCGCTCCAGGGTGCGGACGCCCGCCTCGCGGGTGTACTCGCCGGCGAGCTTGCGCAGGGCGCTCTCCTCCAGCGTCACCTCGTCCGCCTGGAGTCCGGCCCGCTCCAGCTGGCGCGGGAGCAGGTGGTCACGGGCGATGACGACCTTCTCGTCCTCGGTGTAGCCGTCGAGGCGGACCAGCTCCATACGGTCGAGCAGGGCCTCCGGGATGGCCTCCAGGACGTTGGCCGTCGCGAGGAACACCACGTCGGACAGGTCGAGTTCGACCTCCAGGTAGTGGTCGCGGAAGGTGTGGTTCTGCGCCGGGTCCAGGACCTCGAGCAGAGCCGCCGCCGGGTCGCCCCGGTAGTCGGACCCCACCTTGTCGATCTCGTCGAGCAGGACCACCGGGTTCATCGACCCGGCCTCCTTGACGGCCCGCACGATCCGGCCGGGCAGCGCGCCGACGTACGTACGCCGGTGACCGCGGATCTCGGCCTCGTCCCGCACACCACCGAGGGCGACCCGGACGAACTTGCGCCCCATCGCGTGCGCGACGGACTCGCCGAGCGAGGTCTTGCCGACGCCGGGCGGACCGACCAGGGCCAGTACGGCACCGCCGCGCCGGCCGCCGACGACCCCCAGCCCCCGCTCACTGCGCCGCTTGCGCACCGCCAGGTACTCGGTGATCCGCTCCTTCACGTCCTCCAGGCCCGCGTGCTCGGCGTCCAGGATCGACTTCGCGCCCTGGATGTCGTACGCGTCCTCGGTCCGCTCGTTCCACGGCAGTTCGAGCACCGTGTCCAGCCATGTCCGGATCCACGATCCCTCGGGCGACTGGTCGCTGGACCGCTCCAGCTTGTCGACCTCCTTGAGGGCCGCCTCGCGGACCTTCTCCGGGAGGTCGGCGGCCTCCACGCGCGCGCGGTAGTCGTCGGACTCCTCGGCCGCGTCCTTGGAGTCGCCGTTGAGTTCACGCAGTTCCTTGCGTACGGCCTCCAGCTGGCGGCGCAGCAGGAACTCGCGCTGCTGCTTGTCGACGCCTTCCTGGACGTCCTTGGCGATGGTCTCGGCGACGTCCTGCTCGGCGAGGTGGTCGCGGAGCTGCTGGGTGGCGAGCTTCAGCCGGGCCACCGGGTCGGTGGTCTCCAGGAGCTCGATCTTCTGCTCGGTGGTCAGGAACGGCGAGTAGCCGGAGTTGTCGGCGAGCGCGGAGACACCGTCGATGGCCTGGACCCGGTCCACGACCTGCCAGGCGCCGCGCTTGCGCAGCCATGCGGTGGCGAGGGCCTTGTACTCCTTGACCAGTTCGACGAGGTGGCCCGGCAGCGGCTCGGGCACGGTCTCGTCGATCCGGATGCCCTCGACCCACAGCGCGGCACCCGGCCCCGTGGTCCCGGCGCCGATGCGCACCCGGCCGCGAGCGCGGATCAGCGCGCCCGGATCACCGTCGGCCAGCCGGCCGACCTGCTCGACGGTGCCGAGGACACCGGTGCTCGGGTAGGCGCCGTCGATCCGCGGCACCAGCAGGACCCTGGGCTTCCCCGGCTCCGAGCGGGCAGCGGCCTGCGCGGCCTCGACCGCGGCGCGTACGTCGGGGTCGTTCAGGTCGAGCGGAACCACCATCCCGGGCAGCACGACCTCGTCGTCGAGCGGCAGCACAGGCAGAGTGAGCGATGTGGACGTCGAAGCCATGATCTCCCCTTCGGCATTCAAGTTGAGCTATGCCGACTCAATGCACGTGAGCCCTCGAATGTTCCCCCGGCGCTGTTCGCCGTGAGCGATCAGACCGGAGCAGCAGGTGAGGAGGGGTCTCGGGAGGGTCTCCTGTGGTGCTTCAGCCCGTACGGGCCAGAGTTTCTTCCCTGGGCTCCCTGAGTTCCCCGGGCGGCTGTGCCAGCCGGCGCCAGACGTCGTCCACCGCCGACCAGCGGTTCTCCGCGCCGCACGCGACCAGGCCCGCGTGCGCGAGCTCAGTAAGGGCGGTCGCGCAGGCGTGGGGAGCGAGGTCCAGGCGTTCCGCGATGCCCGGGACGGTGTCGGGCCGCAGGACCAGCGCGCTGTGCACGGCACGCCGGGTGTCGTCGGCCAGTGCCGCGAGGATCGCCGTCGGGTCCGCCGCTGGTCGTGCCGGGCGCGCGGCCAAGAGGGGCGCCCGCGCGGACCCGTCCTCGCCCAGTGCCTCCAGTTCCTCGGCGAACGGCACCCCCCGGTCGCGCTCGTCCGTGCCGTGCTTGCGCAACAGCAGCAGGCCGGTCTGGCGGTGCTTGTGGGGTTCGGCGAGGGCGAGGACGTCGAACCCGGCGTCGGGGGCGGCCGCCTGGCGGCGCAGTTCCTGGAGCAGCGGGGTGGGCACGACCTGGCACGCCACCCGCCCGCCGCGCGGTCCGCCGTACGTCTCGCCCGGTCCGCCGTACGTCTCCACCGTGGTGGCCAGATACGGCTCGTGGAGCACGACCGTGCCACCGGCCGGCACCCGCGGCCACAGCGAGGTGAGGAACCCGGCGTCGTCGGCCTGGGTACCGGCGTCGAGCCAGACCAGGTCCAACGGCCCCCAGGCGTCGAGCTCCTGGCCGGTCAGGTCGAAGAAGTCCCGCTCGATAAAGGTGATCATGTCGTCGAGGCCCAGCTCGCGGGCCGCCTCCCACACCTGGTGCGCGGAGGTGCCGGCCACGGAGAGGTCGTCGACGACCAGGAGCCTCGGCTCATAGGCGTCGAGGGCGGACCGCGGGTGCAGGACCGAGGCCCGTTCGGCGGCCGTCGTCGCGCCGCGCACGATCCGGGCGTCCTCGGCGGCCTCCGCGCGGGCGTCGGCGAGCCCGAGGAGCAGGTGCAGTGTCGAGGAACCGGCGCCCACCTCCACCACGGTGCGCGGTCTGAGCATCCTGGCCAGCACACGCAGCGCGGGACCGGCGTTCTCGGTTCCCATGCCGGGGCGTGCGAGGGCGTCCAGCGCCTCGCCGGGCCGATCGTGCATGGCTCGTCCTCTCTCCTCGACAGCTCTCTCAGTCCCGTACGGCCCGGAGCATCCCGGCCGACAGCATCCGGTCCGCCACCGGGTGCAGCTTCCCGGGCAGCCGGTCGTACCGGACTCCGTGCCGCTCCCCGGCCTGCCGCCACAGCCCGAGGGCGGCGGTACCGACCCTGAGGAAGGCGCCGGTCGGGGTGTGGGCGAGGACGTGCACCCCGGATTCCGGTTCGGTCGCCCGTACCCACGCCTCCTGGACCGGCACGCGCGCGTGCCGCTGCTCGGGCCGGTCCAGGGGCGCCGGTCCGCCGCTCAGCAGGCCGAAGCGGAGCAGGCCCACGAGGGCGTGGTCGACTGCGCCCGTTTCCCGCCCCCACGCCCGGCGGACGTCGGCCACCGAGGGGCCGGACGGCAGCAGCGCGCCGACGGCCTCGGGTACTTCGACGAAGGCGGCCGGATCCGTGCCGAACAGCACCGCGACGGGCCCGCCGTCGTGCGGCAAGTCATGCCGGAAGTCGTGCGGCGAGTCGTGCGGCGGGTCGTTCAGGAACGGGACAGGGGTGTGGTCCAGGCGTACCCCCGGCGGCACCCCGATCCGTGCGCCGGGGTCCAGCCGACGGGGCCAGGTCGCGCGGTCCACCTCGCGGGGCGGGGGCGGCGGGGTGAGTCTGACCGGGGCGGCCCCGGACCGTTCCGACCAGGCGAACTCCCAGGCGAGGGGCAGTGCGGCGCCGGTCTGGGCGCAGTACCGGGGGATCACCGGGTCGACCTCGGTGTGCCGCAGGCTCATGACCGGCCTCCTGCCGCTACCTGTCCGGGGATCAGGGGCACGTCCTCGTCCGGCATCGGCGTGAGCGAGCGCGCCCGGCCCCGCGACCAGCCGACCGTGCCCGCCGCGAAGCCCACCGCGCCGCCCGCGACGATGCCCCAGCGAGCCCAGTCGGCGGGCACGAGTCCGGCCAGCGCGAACCCGACGGCGACCGAGCTCTGCAGGGTCGCCCCGTACGCGGCACCGACCCGGCCCCGTACGTCGGGCGGGCAGTCGGACATGACGTACGTCCGCAGCGCCACGTTCTGGACGGCGTTGGCCATGCCGCCGAACAGACAGGCCGTCAGCATCAGCGGTACGAGCGGGCGGGCGCCGACCACCAGGTAGGCGAGCCCGATGACCGTCGTGGCCAGGACGGCGGTCGTCGCGGTGGGCCGCCGGGCGAGCCGGCCGCGCAGGGCGAACGGGCCCAGTACGAGGCCGACGCTCCAGACGGCGAGGACGAGACCGTAGGTGGCCCTGCCGCCGGGCACGTCCTCGGTGAAGAAGGGCAGCAGGACGTTGATGCCGGAGGTCGCCGCGACGGTGACGACGATGGTGGTGAGCGTGGTCCGCCGCTGGGCCCCGGCCCAGAGCAGCGCCAGGCCGGTGCGCAGGCCGCCTTCGGTCTTCGCGGTGGTGGCCGTGTTCTCGGCGGCCACGTCGTCGTCAGCCCCCGCCGTCTCGCTGACCGGCCCGGCCGCCCTGGCGAGCCACAGGCTGATCACCGGTACCGCCGGGAGCGCGACCGCGAAGGTGCCCGCGTCGGCGGCGAGCGCGAGCCCGGTGCCGCCGTGGGCCGACAGCAGGCCCGCGGCCAGGGGGCCGACGACGTATCCGGCGTTCCGCATCGACTCCATGACGCCGTTCACCCGCAGCTGGACGCCGGATTCCGGGAACAGCTGCGGTACGAGGGCCATCACGCAGGTCTGGGCCACGGCGCCCAGCGCGCCGAGGAGCAGCATCGTGGCGACGAGCAGCACGACACCGTCCGCGACCGCGGCGGCGGCCGCCGCGACCAGGCACTCCAGGGCCAGCGTCACGCCGAGGACCGCGTCCGCGCGGTGGCGGTCGACGATCCGTCCGATGGGGCCGCCCAGGAGGATGCCGGGCAGCAGTCCGGCGAGCATCTGGGCCGACACGACGGAGGTCAGCCCCGACTGGTCGGCGCCGCGCAGGGCGAGGGCCACGAGGGCGATCTCATCGCCCACCGTGCTGATGAGCAGGGCGGTCAGCACGAGGAGCGTCGCCGCCCGGCCGCGCCGCGCGGGCGTCGGTGCGAGCGTCATGCGGCGGCCTCGATCTCGACGGCACCCCAGGTCCGCAGCCTCAGCAGCACGGCGTGGAGCAGGGGTACGGCGGTGTCGTCCGCCCGGCGTTCCCACCGGGCGAGGTCGAGGGTGTCCCCGGCGGCGAGGGCGGTGACGGCGGTCTCGACCTGGGGGTGGTCGGCGACCTTCAGGGTGTGTCCCTGGGCGGCGACGGCCCGGCGGCCGTCGGTGAGGAGCCGCTGGTGGACCACGACGCCGGCGGGGATCCGCACCCGGGCGTCACGCGGCACGGAGACGGGCGGTACGGCGGGCCGGCCGACGCCCAGTCCGGCGGAGGTCGCCGAGCGCATGTGGTGTTCCCAGACGACGTCCTCGATCTCGCCGCCGGAGAGTTCCGCCAGCGCCGTGAGCGTGGCCGCCGCGGCGGGCGGGATGCCGTCGGTGGCGGGGCCGCCCGGGTCGTCGGCGCGGCGGCGGGCGAGCAGTCCGTCGACGGCCTCGACGACGAGGGCCGCCGGATCGCTGCGGGTGAAGAACGCGATGTTGACGTTGACGGCGACGGCGTCGGGGGACTCCCCCACATGCAGCTGCTCGGAGGGGAAGTACGTCAGCGCGCCGGGCTCACCGACCAGGACGTCGGCGAAGTCGCGGGCCGAGGCGTAGTCGGCGGTGTGCTGGGGGACCCGCTCGGCCTGCTCGGGCGGCCAGGTGAGCAGGACCTTGCGGCCGCGCAGGGTGAAGCCGAAGTTCCCGGCGTGGTCGACGTGCACGCCGACGTTGGTGGAGGTGTAGCGGCCGATGAAGGTGTCGATGTCGACGCGGCCCGCGACCCGGGTCCCGGTGGCCCGGTAGACGTCGTCGGACAGCCGCTTGGCCCGGTCCCACAGGGGTGCGTCGACGGCGTGCAGTCCGGAGACGGCGACGGCCCATTCGTGGTCGCGCATCAGCTCGTCGACGCGGGCCGTGTACGCGTCCAGGGTGTCGTCGCCGGGCAGCGGCAGGAAGGGCCGGGTGTCGATGGGCTGGGTCCGGCCGTCCACCGTGACCACGACCCTCGGCAGGGCCGAGCCCTTGGGCCGGTTGTTCTTGTCGGCCGCGAGCGCCAGGGCGCGCAGCAGTTCCGCGCCGTCGACGTCGAGCCGGAGGGGGGCGTCGGGCAGGGAGAGCGGCCGCTGCTCCCAGTGGCCGGCGGCGAACTCCTTCCAGAAGCGCTCCGTTTCGGCTTCTGGGGGCGAGACCGGGTGAGACACGGGGGAACTCCTGTACTCGGGCCGCGGGGTGCGGCGGTTCGACCTGGACTCGGACGGGCCGTCAGGGGACGGGCTGCGCGGCCGGGACCGGCACGGCCTGTTCCAGCAGCGCGGGGTGGAGACCGGCCGCCGCGATCACCTGATGGGCGGCCAGGGAGTCGAGGAGCGGACCCAGTCGCGGTTCCGGCAGCCGGGACCGGGCCGACAGTTCGGCGGCCGTCGCGCCGTCGGCGGCGAGCAGCCAGACGAGCCGGCCGGCGGCGGAGACCCTGACCCGGTTCTGGGTCTCCGGGGAGACCAGCAGACAACTGCCGTCGGCGCGGCTGTCGGTCACCTCGTGGGGCTGGGAGGTGTACCAGAGCGGCCGCGGCCCGGCGACGGGCGTGAGGGTCACGGCGTGGTGGGCGGCGAGCCGTGCCAGGGAACTCGCGGCGGCTGTGGCCGAGGGGAAGTTCTCCCACAGCTCGGCCACGGGGTGCGGCCGCCCGTCGAGCAGGGGACCCCACTCGCGCGGTACGGACAGCAGGGCATCGCCGGACGGGACGTGCAGCAGGATGCCCCGCCCGGTGACCGAGGTCCTGGCCCGCACTCCGTCCGCGAGCCGTACCGTCGTCGTGGCGTCCACGTGCGCGTACGGCGCGGGAGGCGCGGTGAGCTGCCGGTCCGGCAGCTCCGCCTCGGCCATCGCCCACAGGAACGACCACTCCTCGGCGTCCCCGATCCAGGTCCCCCGGTGGAACGCGGCGCCCGCGGCGACCGCCCCCGGTCCACCCGAGGTGAGCCGGGCCGCGTCCTCCTGGGTGAGGCCCTCGCTGACCGTGTAGTCGAGGTCGAACGCCAGGTCCTCGCCCTCGCCGGGCGGGATCAGCTCGACACCGAACAGATCGGGGCGCTCCCCGACCGGGGAGAGCACGTCGAGGATGAACGGTCCGTTGGCGGCCGTGGAGTACGGCACGTCGAACTCCTCGGTGGAGCGGCGCAGCGCCTCCGCCGCGAACTCCTGGGTGCGCAGCGCCTCTTCCTCGGTCTCGCCGGGGAACCCGGTCATGCAGAACAGGTGCACCGGCACCTTGTTCCCGAGCAGCGCCTGGAGCGACGGCTCGATGTCGGCGACCTTGGTGCCCTTGCGCATCAGATCGAGGACCCGCTGGTTGTACGACTCCAGGCCGAGGTCGAGCCGCCGGCACCCGGAGTCCCGCAGCGCCTTCGCGAGCTCGTCGTCGAGCCCCTTGCTGAAGCGGGTCTCGCCGTACCAGTGGAAGTCGTGGTCGCCGTCGACGAGTTGCCGGGAGACTCCGCGCAGCGAGGTGAGGGTCATGATCTCGTCGACGAACATGAAGGTGCCGCCGCCGTGTTTCGCGGCGAGGGCGGCCATGTCGTGGACGACCTGGTCCGGGCGCCGGATGCGGTACTTGTTGCTGGCGAACGGGATCGAGCAGAACGCGCAGTCCCAGGCGCAGCTGCGGGAGGCCTGGAGGGGCAGGACCAGTCCGGGTGCGAAGTACTTGTCGAGGGGCAGTCCGTCGAAGTCGGGCGTGGGCAGGTCGGACACGTCGACCATGGCCGCCGGGGTCCGCAGCAGTCCGCCGCGGCCGTCGCGTTCCAGCAGCCCGGGGATGGTCCGGTCGTCGGCGCCGGTGATCCGGTCGCACAGGGCGGGCAGCGCGTCCTCGCCCTCGTAGGAGATGAAGGAGTCCACGTAGGCGAAGAAGGGGTGCTCCTCCTGCCAGCGGCTGACCATGCGGGTGGTGAGGTTGCCGCCCATGACCACATGGACGTCGGGCCGTCGGGTCTTGACATGGCGGGCCACGGTGAGTGCGGCGATCAGCTGGGTGTCGGCGGACACGGAAATGCCGACGACGGCGAGATCGCTGTCGTCCAGTTCGGGAATCGGGCGCTGTTCCAGGGCCCATCCGTAGACATTGCGATCCGTCGAACCGGCCGCTTCGAGAACGGAATCCGAGCGCCGCCGGGAGAAGCAGGAGGAATTGGCCCGCAGATCGAAATTCAGGCCGGGGAAGGAAGCCGATACGCAGGCGAGTCCATTGCGGACGACCGTGGCCGCGTTCACGAAAGCGTGCGGGTCCGTCAGAATGTCCCGGGATTTGAGCGCGGCCCTGGCGTCGTCCACGCGGGCCGCCGTGTCGCCGAACACCGCGAGGATCTCCTCGTGCGCCCGCCGCTCGTCGAAGGACAGGCCGCCCAGCCGGCGTTCGGCGAGGGGGAGGAGGGCCAGCAGTCCCTCGGTGGACAGCAGCCAGTCCGTCTGCTCGATGCTCAGATCGAGGGACGACACCTGCCAGCCGTGCCGTCGCATCACCGCGGCCAGCAGGGGAACCGCGAGGTGCGGCGCGTAGACGTTCCAGATGGGCGGATTGACGAGAAGAATGCGAGGCTGCGGCATGTGAGCCCTCGTGAGGTCCGATGCTGGACGGGGGTCGAATCGCGGTCGGAAAGAGCCGGATCGCGGGCGGGAAAAGCGCGCGGGCGGCTGTTTCGGCCAGAGGGCCGAAACAGCCGCCCGTCGGCCAGGTCGATCAGGCGTCGCCCTCGGGCAGGATGGCGTACTTGCTGTTGGCCCGCTTCGGCTTGACCGCCTCGACGGAGAGCGACTCGTCCTCCTCGGAGAGGGCGAGAACGGCCTCGGCGTCCAGGTCCTTCGAGTTCTCGGTGCTCATCGGTTGCTCCTCTGAGTGATGGATGGTGCCCTGTGGAATCCGAAGCCAGGTGGATCAACTAGGAGCCCACTCGAATCGCTCCACAGCCCCACCACAGCCACAGTTCCGCAAGGTCACCGCGACGTTCCCGCAACGGGGTTCACAGGAAGTCGCTGCACACTGCAAGCTCGTTCACAGGTTGCAAGCCCGGTCTTACGGGCATTTACGGGGACTTGGGGAAGCGGATGACCGAGGGGCAGCGGCGGGGGCCGGGACGGCGCGCGCTGATCGCGGGGGCCGCGGTCGCGGCGACCGGGGCGGCGATCCCCTTCGTCACCAAGGGCGGGTTCGGCAGCGAAGGAGGCGGAGGCGGCAGCACCCCGGTCGCGAACACACCCCGTACGGCCGCCCCCGTGGCGAGCCGCGCCGCCGCCTCCCCCACCACCCCCGCCGTCCCCCGCCGGGACACCCGCCCCAACATCCTCCTGGTCCTCACCGACGACCAGCCGAAGGAGACCGACTGGGCGCTGAAGCAGACCCTGGACTGGCTCGGCGGCAACGGGACGACCTTCGCCCGCGCGCACGCCAACACCCCGCTGTGCGCCCCGTCCCGCGCCTCGATCATGTCGGGCAGGTACGCCCACAACCACGGCCTCCTCGACACCCGCCACCCCGCCCACCTGGACCAGCGCACCACGGTCCAGCGCCAGTTGCACGAGGCCGGCTACCGCACGGGCCTGTTCGGCAAGTACCTCAACTACTGGCACCCCGGCGACAACCCGCCGCACTTCGACGAGTGGCTGCTCCAGGAGCCGGTGGCGTACTACAACGGCCACTACAACGACAACGGCACCGTCCGGAACATCCGCGGCTACAACACCACCGTCATCAAGAACCGCGCCCTCGCCTTCATCGACCGCTCCCGCACCGACGACCGTCCCTGGTTCGCGTACGTCGCCACGCGCGCCGCGCACGAGGTCAACATCCCGGAGAAGCGGTACGCCCACACGCGCGTGCCTGCGTGGGAGGGCCGCCCGTCGGTCTTCGAGAACGACAAGGGCGACAAGCCGCCGTTCCTCCGCGCGGCCCACCACACCTTCGCCCAGGGCAAGGCGCTACGCACCCGCCAGCTCCGCACCCTGCTCTCGGTGGACGACGCGATGCGCGACTTCCGCGACAAGCTCCGCGAGCTGGGCCAACTGGAGAACACCCTGGTCCTGTTCACCAGCGACCACGGCCTCTGCTGGGCGGACCACGGCTGGCTGCGCAAGTCGGTCCCGTACCGCCCGAGCCTGGAGGTCCCGTTCCACCTCTCCTGGCCGGCCGGCGGCCTGGGCACGGGGAGCACCGACGACCGCCTGACGGGCCACATCGACATCGCCCCGACCCTCCTCGACGCGGCCGGCGTCACCCCCGACACCCCCCACGACGGCCACTCCCTCCTCGACCCCGCCAACGACCGCACCCACCTCCTCGCCGAGTGGTGGTGGAACCAGCAGGACCAGCAACCGATCCACACCTGGGCGTCCTTCATAGGCAAGTCGCACCAGTACACCGAGTACTACCGCACCCGCCTCGGCGCCGACGGCCGCCCCCGAGGCGACGGCAGACTCCTCTTCCGCGAGTACTACGACCTGCGCGCCGACCCCTACCAGCTGCGCAACCGCCTGCACGGGGCGAGCGAGGCGGACGAACAGCGGCTCGGGGTACCGGGGTTGGCGAAGCAGTTGGCCGCGGCCAGAGAGGCCTAGGAAGAAGACCCAGGAAGGCCTACGACACCTGCGGGACGGCGTTCGGCCCGCCCGCCCCGGAGACCCGCGCCCACCGCCTGACCACCGGCCAGGTCGCGACCCCGATCGCCAGTGAGAACAGGTGCCCCCACTCCGTCATCGGATCCGTGAACGCCAGCAGATCCTGCACCAGCATTCCCCCGAACAACCCCAGCAACGGCCACCGCACCCACGGCGACAGCAGCCCCGCCAGCGCCCCCGTCCCCGCCGCGACGCCGAAGCTGAT
Organism: Streptomyces sp. NPDC046909; assembly: GCF_040644695.1. Lineage (NCBI taxonomy): Bacteria > Bacillati > Actinomycetota > Actinomycetes > Kitasatosporales > Streptomycetaceae > Streptomyces > Streptomyces sp. NPDC046909. Next base: position 171,801 of record NZ_JBEYXC010000013.1, read on the forward strand.
GCCGTAGTCGAGGCGGTGGAGGGAGCTGTCGGGGAGGTGGCCGGCCAGGACGGCGAGGCCGACGGGGAGTTCGGTCAGGAGGGTGGCGAGGACGTGGCCGAGGAGGAAGACACCGGCCGTGCGCAGACCGCCGATCCGGCGTTCCAGGGCGGTCATGACGAGGAGGAAGCCGACGACGTACGGCGAAGCGATGCCACCCGCGATCCACAGCGCGCTGGCGAGCAGGACGAGCACCGGCGTGCGGATCAGATGGGCCACGTCCGTGCTGGAGCCCTGGAGGAGGGAGTGGACGAGGGTGGGGTCGGCGTATTCCGTGACGAGGGAGGTCGCGGCGAGGACGGCGGCGTAACCGAAGGTGAACGGGGTGCCGGTGGGGGTGGGGAGGAGTCGCCAGGGGCGGATGCGGGGGCGTCGTCGCTCAGGAGCCGCGGCCGCGGGGGCAGTCGCTGCCGGGCCGCCGCGCTGGCTCGGGATGCCGTCCAGCAGGCCGGAGACATCAGGGAGAGCCGGCTCAGTCCGTTCCACCGTGAGGCGCTCCTTCCGTTTCACCCCAGCCTTCGCGCCCCACACCCCCGCTGTCTGTGACCGGCGCCACGCCAACGCCGATTCACAGGCACTTCTCAAGAACCGCCCCTGGTCGTCCCGTAAGTTTCTGTGCCCCCGTCACCGAACTGCCAAGATGGGCCGATGCCCATCTCGTACGACATCCCCGAAATCCTGGACCGTCGCGAGGGCCCGCACGGTGAGGTCGTGCTGCGCCGGCACGGTGAGTTGCTCCAGATCATCGCCAACGGGTGCTTCCTGATGGACACTTCGGACGGGCGCTCGGAGCGGCTGCTGGTCGATGTGGCGCTCGACGCGCTGGACGGCCGGGCGGAGCCGAGTGTGCTGATCGGGGGGCTCGGGGTCGGGTTCTCGCTCGCACATGCCGCCGGGAATCCGCGCTGGGGCCGGATCGCGGTCGTGGAGCGGGAATCCGCCATCATCGACTGGCATCGCCACGGCCCGCTGTCCGCGCTCTCCGCGGCCGCCCTCGCCGATCCGCGCACCGGGATTCTGGAAACCGATCTTGTCACTTATCTGAATGAGACATCGGACACGTACGACGCGCTGTGCCTGGACATCGACAACGGACCCGACTGGACCGTCACCGAGGGCAACGACGGCCTGTACTCAGGCGCCGGACTCGCCAGCTGCGCAAGGGCGTTGAGGCCCGGCGGGGTGCTCGCCGTGTGGTCGGCGCAGCCTTCTCCGGAATTTGAAGGAACCCTATGGAATGCCGGATTCCAACGGGTGCGTACCGAAGAGGTCCCGGTTGCCCGGGGCGTTCCGGACGTCGTACACCTCGCTGTCCGACCTGGATAGCCGTGGCGTGGTGACTCCCCGTACTCTGCTTCCCTGGCGCAGATCATTCAAGCGTCAATCGCAAGCATGCACAGGCACAAGCCAGTAAGCGGGATCACCCCACTGATTCCGGAAAGCAACCCTTGGGGCGGGCGATGGAGCAGACACACACCTCCCACAACGGCACGGCTACGGCCACTCCCGGCGCACAGCGACGGGTGCTGGTGGTCGAGGACGACCCGACGATCGTGGAGGCCATCGCGACCCGCCTGCGAGCCGAGGGATTCCTCGTGCAAACCGCGGGCGACGGTCCGGCGGCGGTCGACACGGCCGAGGCCTGGCAGCCCGATCTGCTGATCCTCGACATCATGCTGCCCGGCTTCGACGGTCTGGAGGTCTGCCGCCGTGTGCAGGCCGCCCGTCCGGTGCCGGTGCTGATGCTCACCGCGCGCGACGACGAGACCGACATGCTGGTCGGACTCGGGGTCGGCGCCGACGACTACATGACCAAGCCGTTCTCGATGCGGGAGCTCGCGGCGCGGGTGCACGTCCTGCTGCGCCGTGTGGAGCGGGCCGCGCTGGCCGCCGCGACGCCCAGAAGCGGCATCCTGCGCCTCGGCGAGCTGGAGATCGACCACGCGCAGCGCCGGGTGCGGGTGCGGAGTGAGGATGTTCACCTCACCCCCACCGAGTTCGACCTCCTGGTGTGCCTGGCGAACACCCCGCGCGCGGTGCTCTCCCGAGAGCAGCTGCTCGCCGAGGTGTGGGACTGGGCGGACGCCTCCGGCACCCGCACGGTCGACAGCCACATCAAGGCGCTGCGCCGGAAGATCGGCGCCGAGCGGATCCGCACGGTGCACGGCGTGGGCTACGCCCTGGAGACGCCGACGCCATGAGCGGCGGTCCGGCCGGACGGAGAGGTCCCGGGGAGCAGTGGAAGGGCTCCGGTGAGCCCTGGGGCAGCGTGCGCCCGTTCTCGATCAAGACCAAGCTGGGGGCGCTCGTCGTCGCCTCGGTCCTGATCACCACGGGCCTGTCGATGATCGCGGTGCAGACCAAGACGGAGATCCGTTTCATCACGGTCTTCTCGATGATCGCCACCCTGCTCATCACCCAGTTCGTGGCGCACTCGCTCACGGCCCCGCTGGACGAGATGAACGCGGTCGCGCGCTCCATCACGCACGGCGACTACACGCGTCGGGTGCGGGAGAACCGCCGGGACGAGCTGGGCGACCTCGCCGAGACCATCAACCGGATGGCCGACGACCTGGAGGCCCAGGAACAGCAGCGCAAGGAGCTCGTGGCGAATGTCTCCCACGAGCTGCGCACCCCCATCGCGGGGCTGCGGGCGGTGCTGGAGAACATCGTGGACGGGGTGTCCCCCGCGGACCCCGAGACGATGCGCACGGCCCTCAAGCAGACCGAGCGCCTCGGCCGGCTGGTCGAGACGCTCCTCGACCTCTCCCGTCTCGACAACGGCGTCGTCCCGCTGAAGACGCGCCGTTTCGAGGTGTGGCCGTATCTGTCGGGCGTGCTGAAGGAGGCCAACATGGTCGCCTCGGCCCGCGCGGGCATCGCTTCCGGTTCCGGCAGCCATACGCGCACCGACGTCCATCTGCACCTGGACGTGTCCCCGCCGGAGCTGACCGCGAACGCGGACCCGGAGCGGATCCACCAGGTCGTGGCCAATCTGATCGACAACGCGGTCAAGCACAGCCCGCCGCACGGCCGGGTCACCGTGAAGGCCCGGCGCGGGGACCAGCCCGACTCCCTTGAGCTGGAGGTTCTCGACGAGGGCCCCGGCATCCCGCGCTCGGAGTGGCATCGCGTCTTCGAGCGGTTCAACCGGGGGGCCGTGAACCGGCCGCACGGTCCGGGCAGCGACGGCGGCACCGGGCTCGGCCTGGCGATCGCGCGCTGGGCGGTGGATCTGCACGGCGGCCGGATCGGGGTGGCCGAATCCGAGCGGGGCTGCCGGATTCTTGTCACCCTTCCGGGACTTCCATCTCTGCCAAGTTGACGTAAAGTTCGAACCGGAGCCACAAGATCCACCACTGTCCGCGCTGCCGGACACGTGTGATCGGCCACTGCTCGGCCACAGGCCCGCGCCATCGGCGCCCGGGGCCGTGCTCACCCCTTGCCAGTTGACGCCGTGAGAAGCGGAACCACGCTTGTTTCCCGCCATTTCTGGCCCCGAAACACACTTTCCGATGTGACTTACGCGACGATGACCTTGCCCGGCCTGACCTTCCCGGCCAGGGAGGCGTAGCCTTTATTCCCGCTGTCCATCACCTTGTGAAGCGGAAGAGGGCGGTTGCCGCCGTGTCGCCACAGTCCCCCAGTAACTCGAGCATCTCGACCGACACCGACCAAGCAGCGGGCAAGAACCCCGCTGCGGCGTTCGGTCCCAATGAGTGGCTCGTCGACGAGATCTATCAGCAGTACCTCCAGGATCCGAACTCGGTAGACCGAGCCTGGTGGGACTTCTTCGCCGATTACAAGCCGGGCGCCGCCGCCCCGGCTGCGGCTGCTGCTCCGGCCCCCGCGGCTCCGGCCGCGCCCGCCGCCCCGGCCGCCCCTGCGGCCCCCTCGGTGCCCGCTCCGGCTCCTGCGGCCGCGCAGCCCGCCGCCGCGGCGCCTGCGGCGCCCGCGAAGGCCGCCGCCCCGGCCGCTCCGGCTCCCGCCGCGGCCCCGGCGAAGCCGGCTCCTGCGGCCAAGCCGAAGGCCGCGCCCGCCGCCGCCTCCGCGGACGGCCCGGAGCTGATCACCCTGCGCGGCCCCGCCGCCGCCGTGGCGAAGAACATGAACGCCTCCCTGGAGGTGCCCACGGCCACGTCCGTGCGCGCCGTCCCGGTGAAGCTGCTCTTCGACAACCGCATCGTGATCAACAACCACCTGAAGCGCGCCCGGGGCGGGAAGATCTCCTTCACGCACCTCATCGGCTACGCGATGGTGCAGGCGATCAAGGCCATGCCGTCGATGAACTACTCCTTCACGGAGAAGGACGGCAAGCCGACCCTGGTCAAGCCCGACCACGTGAACTTCGGCCTCGCCATCGACCTGGTGAAGCCCAACGGCGACCGCCAGCTGGTCGTCGCGGGCATCAAGAAGGCCGAGACGCTGAACTTCTTCGAGTTCTGGCAGGCCTACGAGGACATCGTCCGCCGCGCCCGTGACGGCAAGCTGACGATGGACGACTTCTCCGGTGTCACGGTCTCCCTGACCAACCCCGGCGGCCTCGGCACCGTCCACTCGGTCCCGCGTCTGATGCCCGGACAGTCGGTCATCATGGGCGTCGGCTCCATGGACTACCCGGCGGAGTTCCAGGGCACCAGCCAGGACACCCTCAACAAGCTCGGCATCTCGAAGGTCATGACGCTCACGTCGACCTACGACCACCGGGTCATCCAGGGCGCCGCCTCCGGCGAGTTCCTGCGGATCGTCGCGAACTTCCTCCTCGGTGAGGGCGGCTTCTACGACGACATCTTCGAGGCCCTGCGCATCCCCTACGAGCCGGTCCGCTGGCTCAAGGACATCGACGCGTCGCACGACGACGACGTCACCAAGGCCGCCCGTGTCTTCGAGCTGATCCACTCCTACCGGGTCCGCGGCCACGTCATGGCCGACACCGACCCGCTGGAGTACCGCCAGCGCAAGCACCCCGACCTGGACATCACCGAGCACGGCCTGACGCTCTGGGACCTGGAGCGCGAGTTCGCGGTCGGCGGCTTCTCCGGCAAGTCCCTGATGAAGCTGCGCGACATCCTCGGCGTGCTGCGCGACTCGTACTGCCGCACCACCGGCATCGAGTTCATGCACATCCAGGACCCCAAGCAGCGCAAGTGGATCCAGGACCGCATCGAGCGCCCGCACTCCAAGCCGGAGCGCGAGGAGCAGCTGCGGATCCTCCGCCGCCTGAACGCGGCGGAGGCTTTCGAGACCTTCCTCCAGACCAAGTACGTCGGCCAGAAGCGCTTCAGCCTGGAGGGCGGCGAGTCCGTCATCCCGCTGCTCGACGCGGTCCTGGACTCGGCGGCGGAGTCCCGTCTGGACGAGGTCGTCATCGGCATGGCCCACCGCGGCCGCCTCAACGTCCTCGCCAACATCGTGGGCAAGTCGTACGCCCAGATCTTCCGTGAGTTCGAGGGCAACCTCGACCCGAAGTCGATGCACGGCTCCGGCGACGTGAAGTACCACCTGGGCGCCCAGGGCACCTTCACCGGCCTGGACGGCGAGCAGATCACCGTCTCGCTGGCCGCGAACCCGTCCCACCTGGAGACGGTCGACCCGGTCATCGAGGGCATCGCCCGCGCCAAGCAGGACATCATCAACAAGGGCGGTACGGACTTCACGGTCCTGCCGGTCGCCCTGCACGGTGACGCGGCCTTCGCGGGCCAGGGTGTGGTGGCCGAGACCCTGAACATGTCGCAGCTGCGGGGTTACCGCACCGGCGGCACGGTCCACATCGTCATCAACAACCAGGTCGGCTTCACGGCGGCGCCTGAATCCTCCCGCTCGTCGATGTACGCGACGGACGTGGCGAGGATGATCGAGGCCCCGATCTTCCACGTGAACGGCGACGACCCGGAGGCCGTGGTCCGTGTGGCCCGCCTGGCCTTCGAGTTCCGTCAGGCGTTCAACAAGGACGTGGTGATCGACCTCATCTGCTACCGCCGCCGCGGTCACAACGAGTCGGACAACCCGGCCTTCACCCAGCCGCTGATGTACGACCTGATCGACAAGAAGCGCTCGGTGCGCAAGCTCTACACCGAGTCCCTCATCGGTCGCGGCGACATCACCCTGGAAGAGGCCGAGCAGGCGCTCCAGGACTACCAGGGCCAGCTGGAGAAGGTCTTCACCGAGGTCCGCGAGGCCGTCACGGCCCAGCCGGCCGCGGGCCCGATCTCCGACCCGCAGGCGGAGTTCCCGGTCGCCGTGAACACCGCGATCTCCACCGAGGTCGTCAAGCGGATCGCCGAGTCCCAGGTCAACATCCCCGACACCTTCCACGTCCACCCGCGTCTGCTGCCCCAGCTCCAGCGCCGGGCGGCGATGGTCGAGGACGGGACGATCGACTGGGGCATGGGCGAGACCCTCGCCGTCGGCTCGCTGCTGCTGGAGGGCACCCCGGTCCGCCTGTCGGGCCAGGACTCCCAGCGCGGCACCTTCGGCCAGCGCCACGCGGTCCTCATCAACCGTGAGACGGGCGAGGAGTACACCCCGCTCCAGTACCTCGCCGAGGACCAGGCCCGCTACAACGTCTACAACTCCCTGCTTTCCGAGTACGCGGTCATGGGCTTCGAGTACGGCTACTCGCTCGCCCGCCCCGACGCGCTCGTGATGTGGGAGGCGCAGTTCGGCGACTTCGTCAACGGCGCGCAGACGGTGGTCGACGAGTACATCTCGGCGGCGGAGCAGAAGTGGGGCCAGACGAGCGGTGTCACGCTCCTCCTCCCCCACGGCTACGAGGGCCAGGGCCCGGACCACTCCTCGGCCCGTGTCGAGCGCTTCCTCCAGCTCTGCGCCCAGAACAACATGACGGTCGCGATGCCGACGCTCCCCTCGAACTACTTCCACCTCCTGCGGTGGCAGGTGCACAACCCGCACCACAAGCCGCTGGTGGTCTTCACCCCGAAGTCGATGCTGCGCCTCAAGGCCGCCGCGTCGAAGACGGAGGAGTTCACGTCGGGTCAGTTCCGCCCGGTCATCGGCGACGCGTCGGTGGACCCGGCCGCGGTCAAGAAGGTCGTCTTCTGCGCCGGCAAGGTCTACTACGATCTCGACGCCGAGCGTCAGAAGCGCGGCATCACGGACACGGCGATCATCCGCCTGGAGCGCCTGTACCCCCTCCCGGGTGCCGAGCTCCAGGCCGAGATCGCCAAGTACCCGAACGCCGAGAAGTACCTGTGGGCCCAGGAGGAGCCGGCGAACCAGGGTGCATGGCCCTTCATCGCCCTCAACCTGATCGACCACCTGGACCTCGCGGTCGGCGCGGACATCCCGCACGGCGAGCGGCTGCGGCGCATCTCGCGCCCGCACGGCTCGTCGCCGGCGGTGGGTTCGGCGAAGCGCCACCAGGCGGAGCAGGAGCAGCTGGTGCGTGAGGTGTTCGAGGCGTAAACCCTCGGAGCGTTTGCTGAAGGGCCCGGTCCTCGTCGTGGGGACCGGGCCCTTCAGGTCTGAGTGAGAGAGCGTTGATGAGCGAGCGACACATACGGAGGATGCTGCGCCGGATGGCAGCGGGGGAGCCCGTGCAGGCCGGTGCCGGCACCTTCGGGCAGGCGTTCGCCCCGCTCGTCTTCTACGCCCAGCAGTTCGGGTACACGTACACGGATGTCACCGTCGGCAGAAGGCAGTTGCTGATCCGGTTCGAGCCGGATCCGAGTCCGCAGGCCCAGGCACGGGCCGCGGAGAACCGGGCGCGGTACCAGGACGCCGCCGACGGGGGCGAGCTGCCGCCGCTGGACCCCGACGCGGTCGCCCTCATCAAGGCCCAGGGCTACTTCGCGATGGATCACGGAATCGGAGAAAAGGCGAAGATCGGCCTCTCGGTGTTCCTGGTCAGCCTCGTGTCCCTGGCGTTCGCCGGCCGGTTCGGCCTGGGCGTCGGCGCACTCGTCTGGATCGGGTCGATGGCCCTCGTCACCGTGGGGGTCTTCTCCAACCGGCGCTCCCACGCCAGGAACACCGCCCTGCTGGAGGCCGCCGGGTACACCCTGGACACCGGCCCGCGCGGGCGACGGCGGTTCCTCCCGCCGTCCGACCGCTAGTACCGACTAATCGTCGTCCTCGTCGTCGTCCAGCCGCGCCAGCCACGTCGCGAGCCGCTCCACCGGCACCTCGAAGTCCGGGTTGAGATCGACGAACGTCCGCAGCTGCTCGGCGAGCCACTCGAAGGTGACCTCCTCCTCGCCGCGCCGCTTCTCCAGCTCTTCGATGCCACGGTCGGTGAAGTACAACTCTCGCTCCTGATACGGACGGGCAGTGCCCTGGGACCTACTCCCTCAGGGTATGCCGTACGTCAGTCCCGGGGACGAGCGAGGTCGTACGCCAGCCCCAGCGCCCCGTGCGCCAGCAGCAGCGCCCCCGCCGTGACCCAGCCGCCGCTGCGGTGCCGTAGGCCCCAGGCGGCGAGGGGGAGGCCGGTGGCGACCTGGGCGAGGGCCAGGGCGCGGGCCTTGGGGGTGCCCGCCCAGGGGAGCCAGGGGCCGAGGCGGCTGCTTTCGACGACGTCGAGTTCCGCGCGGACCGCGTCGCGCCAGCCGGGCCATTCGACGGGGCGGGCGTCCGGCTGGACGCGGGCGACCTCGCGGAGGCGGTCGGCGGGTTCGCCGGGGGTGAGGCCGGTGGGGAGGGTGAGGCCCGCGCGCGTGAGGACGGCGAGGAGGCCGCGGAGGCGGGCGCGGGCGTCGGCGGCGGTGTCCGGCTGGGTGAGGGCGTCGAGGGACTGCACGTCCAGGACCGGGTCGAGGCCCAGGCGGGCGGCGAAGGTGCGCATGGCCTCGTCCTCGCCGGCCGGGGTGCCGTTGGCGAGCCAGACGTAGCCGACCGTGCGGCGGAAGCCGGAGGCGAGGGTGTAGCCGCTGCGCTCGGCGTCCCACCACAGGGCGAGGACGGGCCAGGGGGCGCCGACGGCGAGGGCGGTGGCCCAGCCGGTGAGGACGCGGTCGACCGGTTCGCCGCCGTTCTGCCAGGGCTTTCCCTCGGGGACGAGGACGCTCCACTCCGCGCCCGCGCTCGTGAGCAGCATGCGCTCGCGCAGCAGCTGGGCGGCGGGGGCGACGGACTCGGGCTCGGCGCGGCAGAGCAGCAGGGCGCCGGGGGCGGGGCCGGTGCGCGGGGCACCGGAGCGGGGGGCTTCCGTCGACGACATGCTCACACGCTAGGGGGGTTTGTGTGGTTTGGGCATTTTGGTGGAGTCCGGTGTCCCCAGAACGGGTGTCTTGACTTTCCATGGGCGCGATATATCGTGAATAGCGGAAGATGCGATATGGCGTGTGTGGTGTCACGGGGAGGTCTGCACCATGTCCGAGTGGTCCGTAACGGAACCGCGAAAGCTCACGTTCGACGAGCCGGTGAGCCGGCTCCACGTGCGCATCGTCAATGGAACGGTGAACGTCGTGGGCACCGACGAAGGTTCCGCCCGCCTGGAGGTCTCGGAGCTGGAGGGCCCGCCCCTGCTGGTGTCCCAGGAGGGCGGCACCCTCACGGTGGCCTACGAGGACCTGCCCTGGAAGGGCTTCCTCAAGTGGCTGGACCGCAAGGGCTGGCGGCGCAGCGCCGTCGTCTCGCTGGCCGTGCCCGCCGACACCCGCGTCGAGGTCGGCGTGGTGGGCGCCGGGGCCGTGGTCTCGGGCATCGACGGACACGCGGAGGTGAAGGGCGTCACCGGCGACACCACTCTGGTGGGGCTCACGGGACCCGTCCGCGCCAACACCGTCTCGGGGAACCTGGAGGCGCAGGCCCTGCGCGGCGACCTCCGCTTCAACTCCGTCTCCGGGGATCTGACCGTGGTCGAGGCGGGCTCCTCGGTCAAGGCGGAATCGGTGAGCGGCTCGATGATCGTCGACCTCGACCCGACCAGCCGTCCGACCGACATCAACCTGACGAGCGTCTCCGGCGAGATCGCCATCCGGCTCCCCCACCCGGCCGACGCGGAGGTGGAGGCGAACACCGCGAGCGGCTCGGTCTCCAACGCCTTCGAGGATCTGCGGGTCGGCGGCCAGTGGGGCGCCAAGCGGATCACCGGAAGGCTCGGCGCGGGCAGCGGCAGCCTCAAGGCGACCACGGTCTCGGGCTCGATCGCCCTCCTGCGCAGGCCTCCGGCCGAGGACGCGCCGTGGGACGTGGACCCGGAGGACATAGGCCAGGAGGACATGGGCCCAGGCGACTTGGGCTCAGGCGACTCGGGCCCGGAGGACGCGCGCCCGGTGACCGACGAGACGGACACCCCGGACACCCCGGCGGCCGAGCCGCGGAGCGACTCGGGGGACAATTCCGTTTCCGGCCCGGGTGACGCCGCCGACACCGCCGACGCGGCTGCCGACGACGCGGACACCGACGACTCCCCGGCCGACGGCACGACCGACAAGAAGGTGCTCTGACATGCCTCCCGTCTTCGCCCACGGCCGCCTCCGCCTCTACCTGCTGAAGCTGCTCGACGAGGCCCCTCGCCACGGCTACGAGGTGATCCGGCTGCTGGAGGAGCGCTTCCAGGGGCTCTACGCACCGTCGGCCGGCACCGTCTACCCGCGCCTCGCCAAGCTGGAGGCCGAGGGCCTGGTCACTCACACCACCGAGGGCGGCCGCAAGGTGTACGCCATCACGGACGCGGGCCGCGCCGAACTGGCCGACCGCAGCGGCGAGCTGGCCGACCTGGAGCTGGAGATCCGGGAGTCGGTCGCCGAGCTCGCCGCCGAGATCCGGGCCGATGTGCGGGGCGCGGCGGGTGATCTGCGGCGCGAGATGCGGGCGGCGGCCTCGGAGGCGCGGCGCGGCACCGGCACCGGCACGGGCACCGGCGCCGGCGCCGAACAGGAGGGCTCCCTCGGCGACTTCGGGGACTACGCCGACAAGGAGTCGTGGCGCGCCGCCAAGGAGGAGATGCGCCGCGTCAAGCAGGAGTGGAAGGAGCAGGCCCGGCGCGCCAAGGACGAGAGCCGGCGGGCCCGCGAGGAGGCCCAGCGGGCCCGGCGCCAAGCCAAGGAGGCCCAGGAGCGGGCCCGGGTGCAGGCCCAGGAGGAGGTGCAGCGCATCGCCCGACGGGTCCAGGAGCAGGTCCAGGACCACTTCGCGCGCGGCGACTGGCCCACCGGGGTGCGCGAGGGGCTGACCGAACTGGCCAAGGAGTTCGGCGAGTTCGGGCGGGACTACGGCCGGGAGTTCGGCAAGGACTTCGGCTTCGGCCAGGGCCACGACGGACGGCACGGGAACGCGGAGAAGGACACCGCGAAGTCGGCGCCGAGCACACCGGAGTACTCCCGGACCCCGGAGGACTTCCCCGCCGACTACGAACCCGCCTGGGCCCACGAGGACGGCACCGGTGACCCGGCCCGCGACCTCGACCGCCTCCTCGACCGCTTCCGCGACGACATCCGCGACGCCTCCCGGGACCACGGCATCACCCCGGACCAGCTCCGCGACGCGCGCCGCCATCTGTCGACGGCGGCGGCCCACATCGGGGCGCTGCTGCGGACGCCGAAAGGCTGACGGGGCGGCTGGCGGGGGGCTGACAGTGTGGCTGACAGGGCGCGCGCCCGACGTCAGCCGCACTGCCAGAGAAAGCGCCCCTCCTTGCCGTCCGGGGAGAGGAAGGCGTACCCGATGCCCGCGTCACCGAAGTTGACGTAGAAGGGCAGATCCTCGGCGTCGAGCTGAACCACCAGGCTCCAGCCCTCGCCGGGGGTCTCCGGGTTCTGGAGCCAGTGGGGCCGCACACCCACCCCGCCGAGGAACTGCCAGGGCCCGCCCTCACCGTTCTCGTCACCCGCGTCGCGCCCCGCCTCGTCACCGCCCTCGCGCTCCCCGGCTCCCGGCAGCTGATCGGACCCCACGCTCGGCCCCTCCGCACGCGCCTCGACCGTCACGAAGTCCGGGATGCGGCCCCCGGGCTGGACGAGGAGGGCGTTCTCCCCGCCCTCGGGCTCATAGGTGCCGTCGACGAATTCATCCTCGTCGCCGGTCATGAAGAGGTAGGCGAGCCGGCCGCCGTCCAGGGCGAACTGCCCCAGGAACTGCATGGGTTCACCGGTCTCCAGGGACACCGGCCACTGCGGGGCCTCCAGCCACACCGGCTGCCCGCCCATCTTGGTCACCGCCTCGCGCACCACCCCGTCGGCCGGGACGAAGGAGAGCGGCACGGGCTCGGAAACGGACACGAGAAATCCCCCCAGGAGGTGTGACGGGCCAGGTGGGCCCAGGTACGGCTCACCCTAGGACCCGCCACTGACATCCTCTCAGCCATCCCCTCAGCCCGCCTTCGCCTCTCCCCCGCCGTAGAGGACACGGACCAGCGACTCGTACGTCACCCTGTGGTCGGCGAGCACCTCGCCCGGTACTCCGGGGCGGGTGGTGAGGGCGAGGAGCAGGTGTTCGTCGCCGATGTGGCGGTCATGGTGGGCGGTGGCGGTGCGGAGGGAGCGTTCCAGGACCTCCCTGGCGCCCCGGCTGAAGGGGCGGCGCCCGGACAGACCGTCCTTGCCCTTGCCCTGCCCCTTCCCCCTGCCCCTGCGGTCGCCCGACATCGCCCCGACCCCGTGCACCTCCTCCACCCGGGCCACGATCCCCGCCACGTCGATCCCCAGCCCCGCGAGGGCGTCGGACTCGGCCCGGGAGAGGCCGGCCCGTCGTCGGGACTCGGCGAGTGCCTGCCGTACCGACTCCTTGCGCTGGTCCGTCAGCCCCAGCGAGGCCAGGGCGAAGGAGGCGCGGCTCGCCTCGCGTTCGAGGAGCGCGAGCAGGATGTGCTCGGCGTCGACAGCGGTCGCGCCCACCCCCACGGCCTGCTCCACCGCCGCCTGGACCACCGCGCGGGCGTCCTTCGTGAACCGCTCGAACATCAATGCCTCCCGTACTTCTTGTGCACGGCCTGCCTGCTCACACCGAGTTCCGCGGCGATCTCCTGCCACGACCAGCCCTGATTGCGCGCGCTGCGCACCTGCACCGACTCCAGTTGCTCCAGGAGGCGGCGCAGCGCGGCGACGGCTCGCAGGCCGACCCGTGGATCGCGGTCGCCCGCACGCTCGGCGAGATCCGTTGCTTCGGTCATGATGTCAACCTACGTTGACACGCCTCGCTTGTCAATCAAAGTTGACGGCCTCGGCACGAGAAAGGCGGGCCCGGCACCCCGGACCCGCCTCGCCCCACCCGCTTCTCCCCGCCTGCCGCCCTCTACAACAGGCGCGCGTACGTCAGGAGTTCGTGAGCACGATCTTCCCGAACTGCTCCCCCGACTCCAGCCGTTCGAAGCCCTCCCGGGCCCGGTCCAGCGGCAGCACCTCGTCGATCACCGGACGGACCCCCGTGGCGGCGCAGAAGGACAGCAGGTCCTCCAGCTCGTCCTTGGTGCCCATGGTCGAGCCGACGACCTTGAGTTCGAGGAAGAAGATCCGGGTGAGCTCGGCGTGCGAGGGCCGGTCGCCGCTGGTCGCGCCGGAGATGACGAGCGTGCCGCCCGGCTTCAGGGACTTCACCGAGTGGGACCAAGTGGCCGCGCCGACCGTCTCGATGACGGCGTCGACCCGCTGCGGCAGCCGCGCCCCCGACTCCAGCGCCTCCACCGCGCCCAGCTCGACGGCCCGCTTCCGCTTGGCCTCGTCCCGGCTGGTCGCGAAGACCCGCAGTCCGGCCGCCTTGCCGAGCACGATCGCGGCGGTCGCGACACCGCCGCCCGCGCCCTGGACGAGGACCGAGTCACCGGGCCGTACACCCGCGTTGGTGAAGAGCATGCGGTACGCCGTCAGCCACGCCGTGGGCAGACAGGCGGCCTCCGCGAAGGAGAGCTCCTTGGGCTTGGGCAGGATGTTCCAGGTCGGCACGGCGACCTGCTCGGCGAAGGTGCCCTGGTAGTGCTCGGTGAGGATCGAGCGCGGCTCCTTGGGGCCGACGCCGTGGCCGGACTGGCCGATCACGGAGTGCAGGACGACCTCGTTGCCGTCCGCGTCGACACCGGCGGCGTCACAGCCGAGGATCATCGGCAGCTTGTCCTCGGACAGGCCGACGCCCTTGAGGGACCAGAGGTCGTGGTGGTTGAGGGAGGCGGCCTTGACGTCGACGACGCTCCAGCCGGAGCGGGCCTCGGGGGCCGGGCGCTCCCCCAACTCCAGTCCGTTGAGCGGCTGGTCACGGTCGATGCGGGCGGCGTAGGCAGCGAACATGACCTTGACGATAGGGTCCGATGCCGCTCGGCGGAACCGGGGAGCCCTGTGACACACGCCCTCTTGTCACCGACGGCACCACCACCCGAACGGCCCCACCCCACCGTAAAAAGTGATCCGCACCGGAAAAGCGACTCCCACCGCAACAAATGACCCTCAGCGCAAAAAGTGACCCCGCCCGGCTACGCACCGGACGGGGTCGCCCACAAGCTCACTCACCTCAGCGGCGAGCCACACCCTCCGCGCGGGCCGCGGCCGCGACCGCCGCCGTGACGGCCGGGGCCACCCGCTCGTCGAACGGGGACGGGATGACGTAGTCGGCCGCGAGGTCGTCGCCGACCACCGCCGCCAGCGCCTCCGCCGCCGCGATCTTCATGGCCTCGGTGATCCGGGAGGCCCGCACCTGGAGCGCGCCGGCGAAGATGCCGGGGAACGCGAGGACGTTGTTGATCTGGTTCGGGAAGTCGGACCGGCCCGTGGCCACGACCGCCGCGTACTTGTGCGCGACGTCCGGGTGCACCTCGGGGTTCGGGTTGGCCATGGCGAAGACGAAGGCGCCCTCCGCCATCGACGCGACCGCCTCCTCCGGCACGGTGCCGCCGGAGACGCCGATGAAGACGTCGGCGCCCGCGAGCGCCTCCTCCAGCGAGCCCTTCAGCCCGGCCTTGTTGGTGAAGCCGGCCAGCTCCCGCTTGACGTCCGTGAGGTCGTCGCGGTCCGCCGAGACGACGCCCTTGCGGTCGGCGACCGCGACGTCCCCGATCCCGGCGTCGACCAGGATCTTGGCGATGGCGACACCGGCCGCGCCCGCGCCCGAGATGACGGCGCGGAGCTCGCCGAGCCCGCGCCCGGTCAGCCGCGCGGCGTTCCGCAGGGCCGCCAGGGTCACGACCGCCGTGCCGTGCTGGTCGTCGTGGAAGATCGGGATGTCGAGGGCTTCCTGGAGGCGCTTCTCGATCTCGAAGCACCGGGGTGCCGAGATGTCCTCCAGGTTGACGCCGCCGAAGGACGGGGCGAGCCGGACCACGGTCTCGACGATCTCGTCGACGTCCGTGCAGGCCAGCGCGATCGGGACCGCGTCGACGCCGCCGAACTGCTTGAAGAGGATGGCCTTGCCTTCCATGACCGGAAGGGAGGCCTCGGGCCCGATGTCACCGAGTCCCAGCACCGCCGTACCGTCGGTGACGACGGCGACGACCGAGGACTTCCACGTGTAGTCGTGGACGAGGTCGGGCTGCTCGGCGATGGCGCTGCACACCTTCGCCACGCCGGGCGTGTACGCGAGGGACAGGTCGTCCTTGTCGCGGATCGGCACGGTGGCTTGCACTGCCATCTTGCCGCCGCGGTGCAGCGCGAACGCGGGGTCGAAGGAATCGAGGGGCTCCGCCCCGTCCTGGCCCGTATCGCTGTCGCTGCGAGGATTGACGATCTCCGCTGCCACTGTGTTCTACCCCTTAGATATTCATGGTTTGAGGGTGGCCACTCCTGGTTGAGAAGTGGGCGGGCACCGCGTACGGCCCTGTCGGTGATGCGTACGGGCCGTGCGCGACGGGCGCGCCGCACACGCGCCCTGAGCCCCGGATGAGGGGTGTAAAGAACCTTCTTACCGGACGGACGGCACCCTCGACGAGTCCATAAGTGCAAGGTCACATGTCGGGACCCGTAGGTCACATATCGGTGACATGAATCATGGCCAAATGTAGGGACTCGTCCTCGGCTGCCTCTTGACAAGGACTCGAACAGGTCGTCGAGCCGTCAAGCCGTCGCTCGCATCGTGAGATGTGCCGAAGATCCTCCGGCCGGAAGGAGAGATTCCCGCAGAAGGTGCGGCCGTGGTGGCCGTCCTGATGCGGTTCGGGGGTCACCCGTTATCCGATTTTGACATGGCTGGCGCCCCGAATGGCGCAGTCCGAATGGCAAGATGCCGTAATCACACGAGGTCGCGGCACTCGAAGGCGTGTGCTCTCGTCGACCTAGGAAACCAAGGCCCCTGCCGACCCCGTCGGCAGACGCCCGCCCCATCGGCAACTCCACCCATCCGCCGGAGGAACCCACCATGACCGCAAGCTCCACCCGTCGTACGACCGCCGCTCGCTCCCGGCTCGCAGCGGTCGGCTCGATCGCGGTCGCAGGCGCCCTGATTCTCACCGGTTGCGGTGACCAGACGGACAGCGGCAAGGACAGCGGCTCCTCGGAGTCGGCGTCCTCCAGCAAGGCCCCGCTCTTCGACAAGCTGCCCGCGGACATCCAGAAGGCGGGTGTCATCAAGGCCGGCACCAACGCCGAGTACGCGCCCATGGAGTACCAGGAGGGCGGCAAGATCGTCGGCGTCGACATCGACATCGCCAACGCCCTGGGCGAGAAGCTGGGTGTGGAGTTCAAGTTCACCTCCGGTTCCTTCGACGGTCTGATCACCGCCCTGAACTCGGGCCGCTACCAGGTCGCGATGTCCTCCATGACGGACACCAAGCAGCGCCAGGAAGGCCTGGACGACAAGGGCAAGAAGCTCGGCCCGGGCGTCGACTTCGTCGACTACTTCCAGGCCGGCACCGCCGTCTACGTCCAGAAGGGCAACCCGAAGGGCATCAAGTCCATCGAGGACCTCTGCGGCCTGACCGTCGCCGTGCAGCGCGGCACCACGTACGAGGCCGCCCTGCAGACCCAGTCCAAGGCCTGCACGGACGCCGGCAAGAAGAAGCTCGACATCGAGTCCTTCGAGAACGACACCGAGGCCCAGACCCGCGTGAAGTCGGGCGGCGCGGTCGCCGGTGTCAACGACTACCCGGTCGCCATCGACCTGGCCCGCAAGGCCGACAACGGCAACGCCTTCGAGGTCGTCGGCGAGCAGGTCGACGCCGGTCCGTTCGGCATCGCCGTGAACAAGGACAACAAGGAGCTCACCTCCGCGCTGGAGGCGGCCGTCAACGCGATCATCGAGGACGGCACGTACAAGAAGATCCTCGACAAGTGGGGCGCCCAGTCCGGCGCCATCGACAAGGCCGCGATCAACGGCGGCAAGTGACCGACCCGGCATCACTGAAGGGCAGTCACGGTGACTGACAAGTTCGAGAAGGAGCCGGCGGACGCGACGCCGCCGGTCTCCAAGGAGGCCCCCGCCGCCTCCGACGCCTCTCTCCCGCCGGAGGCGATCAAGGCCGTCCCCGTCCGCCACTGGGGCCGTTACGTCAGCGCGGTCGTCGTGCTGGCGCTCGTCGGCCTGCTGATCAACGCCTTCGCCACGGCCGACAAGATCCAGTGGTCCGCGGTCGGCGACTACGTCTTCGACGAGACGGTCCTCCAGGGCGCAGGGCGCACCCTGCTGATCAGCGTCCTCGCGATGGTCATGGGCGTCGTCCTCGGCGTGATCCTGGCCGTCATGCGGCTCTCCAAGAACCCGGTGACCAGCTGGGTGGCCTGGGTCTACATCTGGTTCTTCCGCGGCACCCCGGTCTACGTCCAGCTCCTCCTCTGGTTCAACCTGGCGCTGATCTTCCCCACGCTGAATCTCGGTCCGATCTACAAGGACGAGATGGTCGACGTCATGACCCCGTTCATGGCCGCGCTCCTCGGCCTGGGTCTGAACGAGGCCGCGTACATGGCGGAGATCTGCCGCGCCGGCCTCCTGGCCGTCGACGAGGGCCAGACCGAGGCCTCGCACGCGCTCGGCATGAGCCACGCCAAGACGCTGCGCCGCATCGTGATCCCGCAGGCGATGCGGGTGATCGTGCCGCCGACCGGCAACGAGTTCATCAACATGCTGAAGACCTCGTCGCTGGTGTACGCGGTGACGTACAACGAACTCCTGCGCGCCACGTCGACGATCGGCTCCACGTCGTACGCCGTCATGGAGATGCTGTTCGTGGCGTGCATCTGGTACCTGGTCATGACCAGCGTGTTCAGCGTCTTCCAGTTCTACCTGGAGCGGCGTTACGCCCGGGGCACCTCCCGGAGCCTGCCCGCGACACCGTGGCAGAAGGTCAAGGCCAACATGATCTCCCTCTCCAGCTGGCGGCGATGACCATGAACGCAATGGTGAAGTCCGAGGGCGTGCACAAGTCCTTCGGCCCGGTGGAAGTCCTCAAGGGCATCGACCTGGAGGTCAAGCAGGGCGAGGTGTTCTGCCTCATCGGCCCCTCCGGCTCCGGCAAGAGCACGTTCCTCCGGTGCATCAACCACCTGGAGAAGATCAACGCCGGGCGGCTGTACGTCGACGGCCAGCTCGTCGGCTACCGCCAGAAGGGCGACAAGCTGTACGAGCTCAAGGACAGCGAGGTCGCCCTCCAGCGCCGGGACATCGGCATGGTGTTCCAGCGGTTCAACCTGTTCCCGCACATGACGGCTCTCGAGAACGTCATGGAGGCGCCGATCCAGGTCAAGGGCACGAGCAAGTCCCAGGCCCGCGAGCGGGCGGGCGAGCTCCTGGAGCGCGTGGGCCTCGCCGACAAGGCGAAGAACTACCCCTCGCAGCTCTCCGGCGGCCAGCAGCAGCGCGTGGCCATCGCCCGCGCGCTGGCGATGGACCCGAAGCTGATGCTGTTCGACGAGCCGACCTCGGCCCTCGACCCGGAGCTGGTCGGTGACGTCCTCGACGTCATGCGCGACCTCGCCGAGTCCGGCATGACGATGGTCGTCGTCACCCACGAGATGGGCTTCGCCCGCGAGGTCGGCGACAGCCTCGTCTTCATGGACGGCGGCGTGGTCGTCGAGTCCGGCAACCCGCGCGACGTCCTGACCAACCCGCAGCACGAGCGGACGCAGGCGTTCCTGTCGAAGGTCCTGTAGTCCGTCGCACGACGGCAGAAGGGGCGGTACGGGCTTCCCGTACCGCCCCTTCGTCATGCCGTCGCCTGACTCTTCATGCCGTCACTTGACCGCGAGCAGCAGGGTGTCCGAGGGCGAGGCCCAGACCGCCCGTGCCTCCCCGAAGCCCTTCTCACGCAGTACGCGCGCGTGCCAGGCCGGGGAGGGCATGTCGCCGTCGGCGTGCTCGCCGTAGATCTCGAAGCGGCGGGCGGTGGGTTCGGCGAGGACGGGGTCCTGGGCGGCGACCTGCCACCACTCGGCCCAGTCGAGGGCGCCGTCGGCCGTGGCCTGATCCATGCGGGCGTGGCGCTGGGCGCGTTCGGCCGCGTTGATCCGGGGCGTCGTCTCGTCGATCATGTGGTCCGCGTTCATGAAGACACCGCCGTCGCGGACGAGTCCCGCGACCTGACCGTAGAGGACCGCCAGGGGTTCGCTGTGGAGCCAGTGCAGGGCCGTGGCGGTCAGGACGGCGTCGTAGGAGTCGTACGGCAGTCTCGCGGGCCACTGCGGGTCCTTGAGGTCGGCCGTGACGAAGGTGGCGCGGTCGTCGCCCGCGAAGGTGCCCTCGGCGATGGCGAGGAGCGCCGGGTCGAGGTCGACGCCGGTGCTGACGGCCTCCGGGAACCGGGCGAGCAGCCGGGCCGTGATACTTCCCGTGCCGCACGCGAGATCGAGTACCCGGGGCCGGGGTCCGACGAGGGCCTCGACCATGTCGAGCATGATCCGGAAGCGTTCCTCGCGGTCGGGCATGTACACCTCTTGCTGCCGGTCCCAGCTCTCCTGCCAGGCCTGCCAGTCGGTTCCGGTACCGGTGGTCATGGGAGCCCCCTCTTCAGATGCTTACGTAATACCCTGGAAGCACGATCAGCTGTTACCGCTCGACCGCACGACGACCATAGAACGTCTCTGTAAGGACTACAAGTGGAACTGGCCTATTACTCGGACTACGCCGTGCGCCTCGTCAACACCGAGGACACGGCCCGGGGCAAGGACTCACTGACCTCGGTCGAGGCGGTTCGTGACCTGTTCGGCGGCGGCCAGGACGCGGCCCGCCGCACCACCGAGGCCGACGTGAGCCGTTTCCGCTCGGTCCGCGCCCGCCTGCGAGCCGTCTTCGAGGCCGCGGACGACGGCGACGAGACCCTCGCGGTGAACCTGCTGAACTCGCTCCTCCTGGAGTTCCCGGTCAGCCCGCAGATCTCCGGGCACGACCACCGCGACGACAACGGCCGCCCGCTGTGGCACATGCACCTCGCCGACCACCCGTCCAACGCGACCGCCGGCTACGCGGCCATCGCCGCGATGGGCCTCGCCTTCCACCTCACCGAATACGGCGTCGACCGCCTCGGCCTGTGCGAGGCCTCCCCCTGCCGCAACGCCTACCTGGACACCTCGACCAACCGCTCCCGGCGCTACTGCTCCGACCGCTGCGCCACCCGCGCCAACGTCGCCGCCTACCGCGCCCGCAAGCGCCTGGAGGCCGACCGGTCGGAGAAGACGGGCCTGGCCGCCGACAGCACCCAGCGCGCCAGCGCGAGCGGCGAGCGCTGACCGGACGCGGGCGGCCGGTACCGGAAGCGGACCTTGCCCAGGATCAGGTCGTCGGGTACGACGCCGAAGTCGTTGCTGTCGGTGGTCGTGCCCCACGGGTTGTCGGCGAGCACCCACCAGCCGCCCTGCCGGCGCTCCGCCGCCCGCTTCACGACGAGCAGGTTCTGCTGGAGGGGATGCCGCAGCACGACGATGTCACCGGGCCTGACCCGCCCCGTGTAACGCACCAGAAGCTGGTCCCCGTGATAGAGCGTGGGCACCATCGACGGCCCGGTCACCTCCACCCACCCGAAGGGCGGGAGCGCGGCCCCGTGTTCGGTCTCCTGCGACAGCTCCGGCATCCCCGGCACCTCCCCGGTACGTTCATCCACCAGTCTCAGTCTCACCCCGGACTTTTGTCCTAAGCCCATGGGGGCACTCGCGAAAACCCCTCTCGCAGGGAGTAATGTCCCACCTGAGAAGACGATCACGAGGAAGGAACGCTCCATGCTTTCCCGCCTGTTTGCCCCCAAGGTCAAGGTCAGCGCACACTGCGACCTGCCCTGCGGTGTGTACGACCCGGCCCAGGCCCGCATCGAGGCGGAGTCGGTGAAGGCCGTACAGGAAAAGATTGCCGCCAACGACGACCCGCACTTCCAGGCGCGTGCCACGGTCATCAAGGAGCAGCGCGCCGAGCTCGCCAAGCACCATGTCTCGGTGCTCTGGAGCGACTACTTCAAGCCCCCGCACTTCGAGAAGTACCCGGAGCTGCACCAGCTGGTCAACGACACCCTGAAGGCCCTCTCGGCCGCCAAGGCGTCGACGGACCCGGCCACGGGCCAGAAGGCGCTGGACTACATCGCCCAGATCGACAAGATCTTCTGGGAGACGAAGAAGGCTTGATCTATGGCTAGGCCGTCTGACCTGCGATTACGCGGGTCGCATCGCCTACCTGTCCGCACCCGGTCCGCAGGCCGCCGAGAACGGCGTCCATGACGGTCCGGGTGCGGTCTTCTTCGCCCGGCCACAGGTGGGCGTAGATCCGCAGCGTGATGACGGCGGACGCGTGGCCGAGGACCAACTGGACCTGCTTGACGCTCGCTCCGCCGGCGATGAGGGCGGAGGCGTAGAAGTGGCGCAGGTCGTGGGTCACCATGTGCGGCAGCTCGACGCGCTTGCGGCCCTCGCGCTCGGCTGCCTCGTTCTCCGCCGCCTGGAGCGCCCTGCGGGCGCAGTTCCACTCCGTCTTCCAGCGGCGGTAGTTGAGGGGCTCACCCTCCTCCATCGTGAACAGCCACTCCTTGGAGGGGCGTGCGGCGAGGTGCGTGAGTAGAGCGTCCGTGACGACCTCGCCGACCGGGACCGTGCGCCGCGACTTGGCAGTCTTCGGCGGGCCGATCTTCCCGGACTGGAGTCGCTGACGCTCGACGCGGATAGTGCCGACCTTGAAGTCGACGTCCGAGACCTTGAGACCGAGCAACTCACCTATTCGCAAGCCTGATCCGGCAAGTGTGACGATCGCCGCGCGGATGTACGGCGGCATCTCGCGGGCCATGGCCTCGACCTGGGCGACCGTGGGCGGGGTGACCTCCTCGTCCGGCATGGGCGGAAGGGTGATCCGGCGGCACGGGCTGGAGGCGATGACCTTGTCCTCGACGGCCGCCGTCATGAGGCGCACGAGGACGTCGTAGACGTTGCGCACGCTGCCGGGGCCGAGTAGCTCGGACAGGCTCTTGAAGAGCACCTGGAGGTCGTTGCGGCGTATCGCCGCCATGGCGCGGGCGCCAAGTGCCGGGACGAGGTGGAGACGGAGCGCGTTGTCGGTGATGCGCTCGCCCGCCTCGCTGGCGATGAGCGACTCCTCCCACTTCTTCGCGTACTTCTCGAACGTGATCCGTCCGGCCTGTGGGTCGACGTACTGGCCGGTGACGATGCTGGCCGTGACCTCGTCGAGCCAGCGCTGGGCGTCGAGCTTGCGGTCGAAGTGGCGGGCGTGCTCCTTGCCGTCGAGGTCGCGGTAGCGGGCCCTCCATTTGCCGTTGGGGCGCTTCTGGATGTTCGCCAAGTGGCTTCTCCCTTGGGTTGGTTATCGGTGGTAGCCGCCACCCTCGATGTGCTCGGTGAGGGTGCGGGCGTCGCGCTCGTCGCCCATGAGGCGAAGGCACTGCTCGTGGATGGCCCGTGAACTGTCGGGGTGGGCCTGGATGTAGTCGGCGATGCCGACGACGGCATGGTGCAGGCGGTCGTCAGCGTCGCGTGTCTCGTAGTACGCCTCGACGGCTTCCTGGACGAGCCGTCTGCTGTCGAGGTCCAACCCTTCCAACGGCGGGGACATCAGCTCTTCGAGGGGCAGCTCGAAGACGCGGGCAAAGGCGAGGGCTTCGTCGACGTTGATACGGCGGCGTGGGGTGCCGTTCTCGATGCGCCAGACGGCGGTCTGGTTCATCTTGACGCCGGCCTTGGACACACGGTCCGCCAGCTCGATCGTGCTCCATCCCCTGACCTCGCGCTCCAGCGCCACCCGCGCGGCGATGTTGCCCTCGCTGTAGAGCAGCGGCACCTCACCGCCGTCGGCCTTGTCGCCTGTCATCGGACCTCCATCCTGACCATAGCTTTTCAAATTGTAACATCACCTTGCCGATTTGGCTGACCGGCGATCGTCGAGTACAAATTATGCAGACCGGATTGCCGCCTAGTCGATTGGGAATGCATGCGATACCTGACCACCGCCGAGGTCGCCGAGCGCTACCGCACAGCGGAGAGCACCGTCCGCTACTGGCGCCAGATCGAGAAGGGCCCGCGCGGCATCAAGATCGGCAAGCGGGTGCTGTACCCCGAGGCCGAGCTGCTGCGCTACGAGCGGGCGCTGATCGAGGGCCGAGACGAGTGGGGTCTGGCCTCCTGAACCGCCGGAGGCCCGGGACACGGAAACGGCCCTCGGCGCGCCAACGCCGAAGGCCGGAGAGTCCCCCGCACACCGCCCATCCCTGAACGAACGAGCCGACGAGGGGCTGGACCTTGCCCGTCCTGCCCCTCGTCCGAGAGGAACGTCTATGGAGGACTCTACGTCCCCCACCAACCCGAACACGGTCCCCAAGGTCAGCTGGCCCGAGGTCGCGGTCCCCGGCCAAGGTGTCCCCGGACGCCGCGGGGACGAGCATTCTGCTGCCGCGGTCTCAGGGGACCGTCCCCGCGATACATCCGCTCTCCTGTCGGCGCAACCTACCGTCCTCATATCCACATCCGTTGGAGACGTGCAGGTCAGCGGCATCGGCGCGCCAACGGGGACCAGTCCCCAAGACTCTGGAGTTGCACCAGGGGACCGCACCGGGGACCGGGACAACGGCCCTCACCTGTCGCCGGGGACCGACGTCCCCGTGGAGCGGGCCGAGCAGCAAGAGATCGCAGCCACCGGTGGCGGGACGCGCGCCGGCGGCCATGAAGGCGCCGGTGCTCAGGTAGCCGCTGAGGGGGTCGCGCTGCTGGACGAGTTGCGGGCAGCGATCGGCAAGTACGTGGTGCTGCCCAACGAGGAGGCGCTGACCGCTGTCACCTTGTGGGTAGCGGCCACGCACATCCAGACGGCTCTGCAGCATGCTCCGCGTCTGGCGGTGGTGAGCCCGACGAAGGGGTGCGGCAAGTCCCGGGTTCTGGACGTACTCCACGAGACAGTGCAGCAGCCGATGATGACGGTGAACACCTCCCCGGCGGTCATCTTCCGGATCATCGGCAAGAACCCGCCTACCCTGCTGGTGGACGAGGCGGACACCATCTTCGGCCCCAAGGCGAGCGGTGACAGTGAGATCCTGCGCGGCCTGCTGAATGCCGGGCACCAGCGCAACCGGCCCGCCTGGCGAATCTCCGGTCCGGATCACAAACCGACCCCGTTCCCCACCTTCGCCATGGCTGCCATCGCGGGTATCGGCGACCTGCCGGACACGGTCATGGATCGGGCGGTCGTTCTGCGGATGCAGAAGCGTAAGCCGGGCGAGAAGGTCACCCCGTTCCGCTCCCGGTATTCGGTGCCGGAACTCAACGCGCTGCGTGACCGGCTGACCGCCTGGCTGGGTCCCCTGCTCGGGCAGGCTGCCCGAATGGTGCCGCAGATGCCGGTGGAAGACCGGGCGGCGGACACCTGGGAGCCGCTGGTCATCATCGCCGACCTGGCAGGCGGCCAGTGGCCCGCTCAGGCTCGTGCCGCCTGCTTGGCCATGACCCGCCACGAGGCAGCCCAGGACGAGCAGAGCAGCCTGAAGACGCGGCTCCTGCGCGACATCCACCGCATCTTCGCGCAGGCGGACAACCCCGAGGCCCTGGCCACTCAGGATCTGGTCGCCTCGCTGCTCCAGGACGCTGAGGCCCCGTGGGCGGAGTACGGCACCAAAGGGCTGAACGCGTACCACCTGAGCAACCTGCTGCGGGACTTCAACATCAGCCCGGCCAACTACCGGTTCGACAAGGGCAGGCAGGCCAAGGCGTACATGCGCAACCGATTCCTGGATGCCTGGGCCCGCAACTGCCCCGACCTCGTCGAGGCGGCACCCGAGCCCGAACGCGGCGCCGCCCCCGCCCGCATGCCGCAGGGCAGGCCGCCCGCCGCCCCGGCGGGGACGCTGCCTGTCGGCCCGCCCGGTGGCCCCGCCGGACCGAAGCGCGCTCTCTGATCCCACCGGGTCCTATCACTCCGTCGCATCCGTCCCCGCGCAGGTCAGCGCGGGGACGGACTCTGTCGCCGGGACGGAGTTCTCCGTACCTGCCCGCGTCTCCGTACCTGCGTTGACCAGGCATGCGACGGATGCGACGGACGTGACACAGCCCGATCCCCCTCTCCTGCGGAGCACCACCATGCACACTGAGAACGACACGAACCCCTCTTCGTCCCGCCGCTGGGGTTGGTTCAGCCGGGACCGACGAACAGCAGCAAGCTGGAGCGAACGAGCCCCTAACGGGGCTTCGTCCGCGCTTGCCTCCGCCCCTGGGGTGGCGGCGGGCGAGGGGGCCGGGCGCCAGCGGGCGCCCGAGCCTGAAGAGGGGGTGAACGAGCCCCGCGCCGCGTCGACCGCCGACAGCGCCGAGCAGCCCGTCCCTGACTCCAGCTCCCCACACGCCGAGCCGTCTGCCCGTCAACCGCCCGCCGCCGTTGAGCAGCCCTCGTGGCGTGAGCCTGACGCCCCCGCGCTGCCCGCGCGGATGAACCGCAAGCGCACCATTGAGAAGCGCGACCAAGAGAAGAAGATCCGCTTCACGCCGACCGCAGTCCGTCTCATCGACGCCGAGGCCAAGCGGCGCCACCAGAAGTTCGCAGGCTTTGTCGGCGACGCCGCCCTCGCCGTCGCGCTCGGCAAGGCGGGCATGGTCGGCAGCCCAGAGGACGACCCCATCCGCCCGCTTGTGGAGACCATCGAAGCGCACACCAAGGCGCTGAACCGGATCGGCACCAACCTCAACCAGATCACAACAGCCATCCACTCCGGCGCGATACCCGAGCGCACCGAGGCCGTCCTCGACCGCATTGAGCAGGCCGCCCAGGCCAGTTACGCACTCATGGACCGGCTCCTGGCGGAAGGAGCCGGTCATGGTGCCTGACGTCTCCACCGGCTCCAGCACCCTCGGCCTGATCAACTACCTCTTCGGCAAGGGGCGGCGCGACGAGCACACGGCCCCCCACATCGTGGCCGCCTGGGACATGGCCGGCGCCCCCGACCCCGGCCGCGACCCCACCGCCACCTACACCCAGCTCGCCCGGCGCCTGGACCACCACGTCGACCTCCGCACCCGGGAACTCGGCGGAAAGCAGCCACCGCAGCATGTGTGGCACTGCCCCGTACGCACCGCGCCCGGCGACCGCTACCTCACCGACGCTGAGTGGGCCGAGGTTGCCCGCCGCGTCGTAGCCGCCACGGGCATCGCCCCCGAGGGAGACGACAAGGCGTGCCGCTGGATCGCGGTCCGGCACGCCGACGACCACATCCACATCATGGCCACCACCGTCCGAGCCGACGGCCGCCGCCCTCGTACGAACCGGGACGGCTGGCGGGCACAGCTGGAATGCCGCAAGATCGAGGCCGAGTTCGGGCTGCGCCGCCTGAAGTCCGGTGACCTCACCGCCCCGCGTACCCCGACCGGCGCCGAGCGGGCAAAGGCGGAACGCCAGGGCCGGGAGGAGACCGCGCGGGAGTGGCTGCGCGAGCAGGCGTACGCGGTCGCCGCCGCCGTACGCAGCATCGACGAGTACTTCACCGTGCTGCGCTCCCTCGGCATCCAGGTCAAGCCGCGCATCGGCCCCGAGACCGGCGAGGTGACCGGCTACAGCCTGGCCGCGCCCGGCGACACGGCCAACGGCGAGCCGGTCTGGTACGGCGGCTCAAAGCTCGCCCCCGACCTGTCCTGCAACCGTCTGCGCGAACGCCTCCCGCCCCAGGAGCTGGTCGACCGCCCTCAACCGGTGGCGGACCCGGCCGAGCCGTGGCACCGCGCCGAAACCGCCATCCGCCACGCGCACGCCGTTCTCGACTCAGGTGGCGAGGCCGTGGCCCAGGGCCACCTGGATGCCTTCGGCGACACCCTCCACAACCTGGCCCTCGCCAGCCATGGCCCGCACCGGGCCGAACTACAAGCAGCGGCACAGGTGTTCAACCGCGCCCGCCGTTCGGCGATCCGGGCCGACCATCAAGCCGCCACCGCTCTGCGGGAAGCCGCCAAGGAACTCGCCTACGCCACACACGATCCGGGCGGACTCGCCATCGCCCTGATCTTTGCCGCACTCCAGTTGGCGCGGGCAGCCGCCAAGTGGCACGAACAACGCGGCCACGAGCAGCAGGCCGCCGCGGCTGAGCAAGCCTTCCGTCACCTACAGCTCGGTTACCAGGCAGGTGCCGCGCCGGTCCTGGCAGATCTCACCCGACGCGCACCACGCTCCGCCACCATCAGCCGCTTCGAGCAGGATCTACGCACGGCCCTCCCCGGCCAGGCCGACCGCATCCTTACCGATCCCGCCTGGCCAGCCCTGACCACAACCCTCGCCCGCGCCGAGACCGCCGGCCACAACCCCCGGCGCCTCTTGGCCGAAGTCGCCGCCCTGCGAGAACTCGACACCGCCGAACGCCCCGCCGAGATCCTCAACTGGCGCATCACCCTCCAGCCGAACAGGCGAGCACAGGCAGCACGCAAGCGAAGCAGCACACCGGGAGCGTCCTCTCGCCCTATGGCGGTCCAGCCCTCGGCCACGACGCCGGCCTCCAGGCCCGAGGAACGTGGACGACATCGATAGATCAAGCAGTTGGCTCTCGGACGGTATTGACGTCCTGCTCTGTGATCACTTCAGGCTGCTTCGGCTCCAGGAGCAGAAGCGGATTCGCTGGTTGGCACGACGGACAAGCGGCCAACCCATTCCATGACTTCAGCCAGGTGCTCGGCCAACAACCCGATGTGGGGATCAGGCTGGACCAAGAACGTCGCCATGCCCCGCGCCGTGCGCTCTGCTGCCCAGGCATGGTCGAGGGCAGTGAAGTCATCGTCGACCCAAGCAACAGGCATGTTGCCCAGCCAGACATCGACATGGTCTCGTTTCCAGAGATAGCCGTTGGGGTGGCTGGTGGCGATCTGCGGACGCGGGAGGTCGACGTATGGCAGGGACGGGAGGCCGAGGAGCGGCCCGATCAGTGTGGTGGCGTCCTGGCGCCAGCTGGTGCACCAGACCGGGGTGACCAGGCCGGTCCGTATCACGTCCATGAGCAAGGGGCCATGGCTCGGGCTGAGCCAGACGGTGACCGGATCGTCGGCGCTACGGCCGGTGGGAACGACATCGTGGCGGTCGTGGGTGGCCGGACTGGTCCCATCGGCGTCCGGGAAGGGGATGAGGACGCCGTCGACGTCGAGGAGCAGATAGGGCGGGCGCATCGGTTTCTCCCAAGAGACGGCGGAGCGGGGGTCAGAGCTTGCGCGCGGTGATCAGCAACGTGGTGGGCCAGAGGCCGCGGCGGGCGTCGTGGAACTCCTGGGCCGAGGTGAGCCAGAGACCGGCGCGGTCGAGGTGCTTCTCCCAGCGGTCGGCATCGAAGTCCCAGCGGGCGATGGGCAGTCGGGTGCGGTCAGGGAGGGTGACGTAGTCCCGGCGGGGTCGGTCGTCGGCGGTGGGTCGCAAGCCGCCGCGCTTGGGGTGGGGGACGGAGAAGGCGAGGGTGCGCCCGGGTTTGAGGTGCTGGGCGATGGCCGGGAGCAGAAGCTCGGGGGCTACCAAGCCGATGGCCCCGAAGACGGAGTAGATGGCGTCGAACTGCTCGTCGGAGGCTTGCAGGTAGTGCAGGACATGGCCGGCGACGAAGGTCAGATTGTTCAGCCGCCCGTAGTGCGACCGGGCCCGGCGGACCTGCAGGCCGACCAGATCGACGCCGGTGACCTGGGCTCCGTAGCGGGTGGCAAGGTGGGCGGCGTTGTGACCGGGGGCCGCAGCCGAGTTCCAGCAGCCGCTTGCGGCGCAGGTCTGTGCCGAGGATCTCGGCGCCGGGGCCGCTGCCGGGCCGCGTTGTCCATTCCATCCGGGCGGGTACTGACAGCGGCTCGGCGGGACTGGCCGTGGTGCGCTGGAGGGCGTGGACGTACCAGGGGGACGCCTGGGCGAGCACGTCAGACCTCCAGGAGGTGGAGGACGTCGGTGAGATGACGGCGTACGGCTTTGATGTAAGCCGGGTCGGTGGCCGGGTCGTTGATCCAGTGGACGGACTGCTCCATGAACCACTC
This sequence comes from Streptomyces sp. NPDC046909, assembly GCF_040644695.1. Classification (NCBI taxonomy): domain Bacteria; kingdom Bacillati; phylum Actinomycetota; class Actinomycetes; order Kitasatosporales; family Streptomycetaceae; genus Streptomyces; species Streptomyces sp. NPDC046909. The sequence continues at coordinate 201,092 of NZ_JBEYXC010000013.1, forward strand.
GATGGCCCACATGCGGTGCCAGCCCAAAGCCCAGTTCTCGGCGGTCAGTCCGCCGCGTCGGGTGAGGGCATCGGGGGTGCCGCCGGCGGTGACGTACTGCTCCAGGAAGACCCGCAGACGTACGGGGTCGGGGGTGTCGAGGGTGCCGTGCCAGCTGGCGAGGTCGAGCAGGCCGGGGCCGGTGAAGGCGCGGGCGAAGTCCAGCAGCCGCCAGCCGTGTTGGCCGATGTGGAGGCTGGTGGGGTGGAATTCGGAGTGCACCCAGCCGAACGGGGCCACCGTCGTACCAGCCGAGCGCGCCTCGGCGGCCTGGGCGATCCGATCGAGCGCGTCCTCGACGTCGTCCGTCTCCTGCCAGCGTTCGGCCTTGCGGAGCAGGGCGAGGTGTTCCAGGGCCCGGTTCGGCAGTGTGCGGAGGCGGGCCTGGTCGAGGACGGGCAGGGCGGCAGCCGTACGGGTGCCGTGCAGGACCACGGCCGCGGCGGTGCCGTCGAGGTCGTCGGCGTCGCGGACGGCGGGGCCGAGGTCTTCCATGAGCATGCCGAGCCAGCCGTCCAGGACGGCGGAGGCGTGGACCTGCGGGACGGGGACGCCGAGCGTGCGCGCCAGACGGAGGGCCCGGTCCTCGCCGTCGAAGGGCCGCTTCGCGTACTTGAAGATCGCGGTGCTGGCGTCGGGGAAGGTCAGGCGCTCGACACCGGACATGGACCACACGCGCACCTCCTCGCGCACGGCGGTGGTCCGTCCGGCCATGGTGAGCAGGTTGTCGAGGAGTTCGACGCTGGGGTTCGCGGTCACGTGGGGGCTCCAGAAAGGTTGAAGGCGTCCGGGGCGGGCGAGAGGTGCCGGCCCGCCCCGGAACCTGGCGTGAGGTGTGGTGCTACGCGGCAGGGCTCACGCGGTGGGCGTAGACCTGCTCGATCCAGCCGGACTTGAAGGCCGCGAGGTCGTCGCGGAAGGCGGTCATCGACGCACCGTAGGGCGCGACGACTCCGCCGGACTGGTCCGGCACGGACTGGCAGCCGTGCACGAGCCGGCCGCCGAGGGCGGCGTGGGCCTTGATGGACTCGATACGGCGGTGCTCGTTGAACCAGCCGCCGTGGTAGACCTCGTCGAGCGTCCCGCCCATCTCGTCGTCCAGGTCGAAGACGACGGAGGTGGCGGCGGGGAAGAACCAGCACGGGCCGACGTTGGAGATGTGCCCGTCCAGCTCCACCTTGTTCAGCGCCATCAGCGTGGCCGCCTCGCGCAGCATCCGCAGGTGCTCGGCGGTGATCTGCGGCAGGCCGAGGCTGGCGAGATGCTCGTCGCGGAAGAGGTAGGCGTACACCTCGTACGCGGTGGACAGGACTCGGGCGGCGTCCGAGGTAGAGGCGGCGTGGGCCTTGATGAAGTCCAGCGCGAGCTGCTCGACCGCACTCTCGGTGGTCTCCTCCACGTCCAGGAGCTGGGACTTGACCAGCTCCCAATCGGCGACGAGCCAGGTGTTGGACTCGAAGCGGAAGAAGTACTCGGCAGGGTCGATGGTGATGCGCCGGCCGTCGACCTGGATGCCGGGCAAACGGCTCCAGCGCTCGTCGAACGCCTCGGGCAGTACGACCGTGATGGCGGCCTTGGTGTCGATGGTGGTCACCGTGTCTCCGTCTCTGATCGGCCGGGTTCGGGCACAGGAATGCCCGAACCCGGTGTAGGCGTACGGAACTTCGGGGACCGCCCGACCGAAGGGGGGAGCCTGGTCACGGTGTTGGACCGGGGCCGGGCGGCTGATGTTTAGTGAACCCTCCGTCACGCACAGTGGGTACGGTGAGAGGCAGTTGAAGCGGTATACGCGGTTTACAGCTCCGGAGCGGAGGCGATCGTGGAAGCGCCGAGAGGTCCCAACTCCCGCCTGCGTGAGGTGATCCAGGGGATCGGCTGCACCTTCGAGGCTCTGGCGAAGGACATCCGGCGTATCGCGGCCGAGAACGGCGAGATCCTCCAGACCAACAAGTCGGCCGTCTCCCACTGGGTGAACGGCACACGCCAGCCGACTGGACGGACCGGCCAGTACCTCGCTGAGACACTGTCCCGCCGAGCAGGCCGCACCATCACCTTGGTCGAGATCGGCCTTCGCGCACCCGAAACTGCGGTGTCGGAGGAGCCCGACCCGGTTCTGGCCGCGACCGATCTGGGCCGAGCTGACGTCGAACGCCGCCGCTTCCTCGCCGTCGCCGCCTTCACCACTGCTGGCGTCGCCATGCCGCTCCTCTACGACCACGAGGCCACCGCCCGCATGCTGCGGGCCCGCGTCGGCAGCTCTCTGGTCGGAATCGAGGACGTAGATGTCGTACGGCAGATCACCGCGGCCTTCAGCGCGGCCGACGAACGCCTCGGTGGCGGCCACGGCCTGACCACGGTCACCGCCTACCTCGCCGACACCGCCGCCCCCATGCTCCGCGGCCGTTTCCCGAACGAAGGCTTACGGCAGGCCGCCTTCGGCGCTGTGGCGGAACTCGCCTACCTCGCCGGGTGGAAGCACCACGACCTCGGCCAAGAAGGCGCCGCCCAGCGCTACTACCAGGTTGGCTACCAGCTCGCCTGCGAAGCCGACCCACGCGGCCACGCCTCCTGGATGATGCGTGCCCTCGCCCATCAGGCACTGAGCCTCAAGCAGCCCCACCACTGCGTCGACCTCGTCGAAGGCGCCCTCACCCGCGGCCTCGGCCACGTCGACGGCCAGACCGAGGCGCTACTGCACATCACCCACGCCCGCGCCTACGCCGCGGTCGGCGCGAAGCCCGCAGCGGCCCGCGCCCTGCTCGCCGCCGAAGACGCCCTCCTACGCGACGACGGGCCCCAGCCCAGCTACTCCCGCGTCAGCGGCCCGGCCGCCGGCACCGTCGCCAGCCACACCGCCCGCACTCTGACCGACCTCGCCGACCACGTCGGCACCGAACAACAACACCGCGATGCCCTGGTGCGTTGGGACCCCGAGAAGTACAAGCGCGTCCACGCCCTCACCTACGCCGACCTCGGTGACAGCCTCGCCGCCCAGGCCCGAGCCGACGAAGCCGTCGCCGCCTGGTCACAGGCCCTGACCCTGATGGAGGGAATGACGTCCGACCGCACCCGCAAAGCGATCACCTCGCTCCGCTCCACCCTCTCCATCTACCAGCGCCGTAAAGTGCCCGGAGCCGCCGAACTCGCCCGCCGCGCACGCGAAGCGCTGGCCTAAGCTGCCACCATCCGGCCGACGAAGGGACACAAGCCGTGGCTCAGCGGACAACCGACGACCAGCCCAAAGCCCTGCCGCCCGCCCTCGAATCCATGACCCTGCTGGTCGCCGCCGTCATCGTCCACGACAAGGCCACCAACCGCGTCGTCCTCCTCCAGCGCAGCCAGAACGCCAAGTTCGCCCAGGGCATGTGGGACCTCCCCGTCGGCAAGAGCGAACCCGGCGAGCCCATCACCGAGACGGCAGTGCGGGAGTTGTACGAAGAAACCGGTCTGACCGTGAAGCCGGAGTCTCTGAAGGTCGCGCACATCATCCACGGCGCCTGGGGTGTGGAGGCCCCCAACGGCTTCCTCACCGTCGTCTTCACGGCCCACGAATGGACGGGCGAGCCAGAAAACCGCGAGCCGCGCAAGCACGCCCAGGTACGCTGGATCGACGCCACCGCCATCCCCGAGACGTTCGTCGACACCACGGCCAGCGCCCTCCACCGCTACCTCACCGACGGGCCCCAGGTGTCGCTCGACGGCTGGAAGTAGGCGAGGGCGAGCGGACGCTGTCGTGGCTCACCGCCCACCGGCGTCTGGTGCGGGACTACCTGTCGGCAAGTGCATGGTCGCCGGGGAGGCCCCGTCGAGCCCCGCCGACGTCAAAGGCCCTTGAGGACACGATCAAGTGCGGACCGGCCTGCGGGCCCCCAGTTCGGCTTGCCGCCAGGCAGGCCGCGATCCCCAGCTTGGCCCATCGCCATCAGGAACAGGCTCCTCATCGCGGCCAGTCCGCGCGCCCGGCACACCGCTGCCTCGTCCGCCTGTGCGTAGCTGTTGAAAAACCGTGCGGCGCCGCCCGCGGGGAGGAGCAGCCAGGCGGCCACGAGGTCCCACGCCGGGTCGCCGGCGACCAGCGCGCCGAAGTCGACGACACCCGCCAATGTCCCGTCCGCGACGACGACGTTCGCGGGATGCAGGTCGCCGTGCACCCACACCGGTGGGCCCTCCCACCCCGGGGCCGCCACCGCTTCACCCCAGACTTCACGGATCTCGTCGGCGAGGTCGGCAGGGGCAACAACCTGGAAGAAGTGCTCGAAGCCGTCCGTGCACTCCCTGGGGTGAGCGCCGAAGTCCGAAGCGGTCGGTGCGTCGGCAGGCGCCTCCACGTGCAACGCCCTGAGGAAACCCGACAGCGTCTCGGCCGCGTGGTCGCCGCGCGTGATCGAGCCGTGGTCCAGCGGCGTGCCCTCGACCCATGTCATGACGGTCCAGATCTTGGGGAAGCGCTCGGACGGCACACCGTCCCGGAGGGGGACAGGAATCGGCAGCGGCAGGCGCGCGGCCAGGGTCGGCAGCCACCGGCGCTCCTTGAGTTGCAGATCGGGGCTCGTGTCCATCCGCTGCATCCGGACGGCCAACTCGCTACCGAGGCGCCACATCTGGTTGCCCCAGCCGCCCGCCACTTCCCGGATGGGCAACTCGGCCAGGTCCGGATGCTGTTCCCGAAGCAGGTCGCGGACCAGGCCCTCGCTGATCTCAATCTCGGACTCGATCATGCCGAGTCACCGTACTTGAGGTAGGCGGAGGCCACCTTGCACTTTCGGAGATCCAGCTCCCAGGCTGGATCTCCCGAGCCCTCTGAGGAATCCGCAGGCAAGCGCTGCAGGCCGTGCTCGCCCGCCAACTGATGCGCTCGGCTCCACCAACTGTGGGGCTCATCCGACCGCCACCCGCAACCAGCACCTGGCCAACATCCGCGCCATCTACCCACCGAGTAAGGATGCCCTCGGCGCCCTCGCCATCGAGATCCATCGCGCTGCTGCATGATTCGACCCGGGAGGAGGACACTCCCATCTCCAGCGTCGACTGGGCTGCTGGCGGCCTTGCCCGAAGTAGATGTGCCGATCGGAACTCAGAAGACGAGACACGCCCGGTGCGCATCCAAAACGCCTCTGACCTGCGACGATACTTCTGCGGTTACGGTGACGCAGTCCCAGCTTGCAGATGCCCCGGAGCACCCATCCAATGGGTGAGATGCGGCTGGACGGTGCCCCCGTCTGGACCTCACCCCCGCCAGGACACAACCAGTCCCTCGGCCGGCGATCTGCGACACGTCGAACAATGGATCAATCTTGAAGCACCTCTAGCCTCGCTGACCGTAACCGCGTAACTTCTAGTGGTCACGAGGGATTAGGGGGAGCAGGCTTGGACGTGCCCTGGGAGCTCATGCATGAGCCAGCGGAGGACAGTGGAAGCGACACCGGGGATAGGTATCGGTTTCAGTACCAGGCCATAGCCAGGCATTGTTGCGAGTTCGGATCAAGCGAACTGCTCTGGATTCTCTGCGAGTGGCACACGGACTACATCTTGGCGCTATCGGGCAATAGGTACGTGCTGGTCAGCGTCAAGCACCGCGAGAAGAGCCAAGGCAGCTGGACCATCGCACGTCTGTGCGGCGATGGAGGGCTCGACACACTATGTGCCCGATGGATGGAATGCCGAAAGCCGGATCAGGCACGCCTCGTCACCAATGGGGGTCTCGATCCTACAGCAAAGAAGCTAGCAAAGGCATGCGCCGCTGGCGATACACGCCTCCTCGCGGAATTTTCCGAACAGCTCTACACCAAACTCGGGTGCACCGACTCGAATGAAGCTCAAGAATTTCTGGCAAGGTTAAGGATCGAGGATGGCATCCCATCGCGGAGACACATAAGGGCGCAAAACATAGAAGAGTACGCGCGCCCCATGTTGAGGCGGATCGGTAAAAGGAACCTTGATGCAGGCCGGGTTTATGACGCACTCGTCCAGGTCGTGGAGGATGCATCTCGCTCCGTGGCGACCGAGCGGGAAGACGTCACTTGGGCGCTTTCGTGTTTCGACTCACTCGATCATGATGTTCTCCAGCAGGAGGATATGAAGCGAAGGCTCATAACTCCAGACCGTATCGAGATTTCCATTTCGACCGTGCCCGAGTTCGGGACCCAATTGCTGCAGACTGGGTCCATGCCTGCAGAACAAGCTGAAACAAGATTGTCAAGGAAGCTGCGGCAAGGCGCGATCGGCGAAACGACGATTCAGTCGGCCAGAAGGACCCGAAGTTCTTGGGCAAGATTTTCCGCCCAGTTTAGTTCACCCCTGCCACACCAAGACGACCTAGTGGATGATCTCACTACACGGGTGCTCCATGAAGCCGGAATGGCCGAGATGGAGACCATGCAATCTGATGCTCCCTACGGGCGACAGATGCTCGCGAATCTCAGCGAGAGACTAGCTCCGGAGCGAATGGGGACACCACCAGAAGTGCCGGTGGATCGACTTCACCTGCTTGGGTTGGCCTACCAGCTAACCGATGAATGTAAAGTTTGGTGGTCGCCGAAATTCGACATACCGGATGAGGATGATGGGGAGGTGGCGTGATGCGAGCGGATGAAAGCTATGAGTATCACATGGCTCGCTTACTTATCCTTCTGCATCATTTCGGTAAGCCGAACTCAAGCGGTCTCGACGGCCTAACCAAGTTGGCCAAGCTTGACTTCCTTCTCAGATACCCATCTTTCACCGATCGCCTGCTTCCCGAGAGGGATGCCAGTTGGCCCCCTGGCTGTGAGCCGAATCCTGACGAACGCAATGCAGTAGAAAGTCGAATGATTCGATATAAGTATGGACCCTGGGATAATCGATATTACCCTTTGATTGGAAAATTGGTTGGTTGCGGGCTCGCCGAAATTGTTCGCGGGAAAGGACGTATCTGCATTCGCCTAACGGACACCGGCGATCAGATGGCTGGCGAATTGGGCGCAAGTCCGGAGTGGCGCATTGTTTTCGAGCGCTCCAAAATGCTGCGACGCCGTTTCAATCTTTCGGGAAATCGCCTGAAGGGAATGATTTATGAGTCACTTCCGGACGCAGTGAATCGTCCCCATTGGGAGGAGATCTAGTGGGCTCTACCATTCGAATTCACCAGCTTACCGTGAAGACGAACTCCGAACAGGCCGTTTACCGATTTGAGCATCAGGTCACTATCGTGACCGGCAGCATTGGAGTGGGCAAAAGTAGTCTGCTCGAACTGATTAAATTTGGCCTCGGGTCGCAAAACGCCAAACTTATGCCAGCAGTCAGGCAGCACGTCACCTCGATAGAGCTACGGATTATCCTTGGCGAGCGCAGGTACAGACTCATCAGGGAGATGAATCAGAACACCATCGATGTGGTCGATGAGTCTACCGGGGAAATTATCGGCCCGTGGGCCGTGACCAACCGAAAGTATATGCCTAAGGCTAGTCAGCAATTGCTGGCAGCGTTGGGGCTTCCTCCTGACCTTCGGATTCCAAGGAAGCGCACGAAACCGACCAGCGAGACCGTCGGATTGAGTTTCTTCGACCTATATCGTTATGTCTATCTCGGGCAAAATGAGATCGACACGCAGGTAGTTGGACATGGAAATACCCACCTCGACCTTAAACGCCGCGCCGTCTTCGAGCTCGTGTACGGACTGAATTCGCCCGAACTGATCGACCTGGCCATCATGAGAGGTAAGTGGGTAGATCGCGCCGCGCAGTTGAAAGTCAGAGCAGAGGCAATTAAGGACTTCCTTGTCCAAGCAGAAGAGCCGGAACCAGATCGATTGCAGGATCTGGAGGGAGAGGCGAGGCGTGCTCTTGAAGAGGCCACGTCGCTACTTAATGCCGTTCGGACTGAAAGCGGGGCTGCCCTTGAAGCGCAACGCAGTACGCGCGAGCGGGTGAGCCAACTACGGGCTCAGTTAAGCGAGCTAATTGCCGTACACGACGCCACCGCAGCTGATGTTCTCAAAAGCAGGTCCCTAATGGCGCAACTTCGCTTGGAACAGCAAGCCCTAGAGCGTGCAGAAGTCGCGAATAGGGCGTTGAGTGGGCTCGAATTCACATCATGCCCACGTTGCCTCCAGGATTTGACGCACCGCGAGGTACCGAGCGGGCATTGTCTGCTCTGCACCCAGTCCGAACCAACAGCCAACGAGTTTGACAGCGGAGAAATGAAGCGCCTGACGGCGCAAATTCGTGAGACACAGTCTCTGCTGGACGAAGATGAAGAGGCTTTGGAAGGACAGCGGGAGCAGGTTCGTTCTGTAGAGTCGGAACTGGCCGAAGTAAGCATCGAGCTGGAGCGAGCTGCCTCGGAGCTGATCAGCCCGCAGCTTGAAGAGGTGCAGACACTGGCTATGGAGATTGCCCGACTTGAAGGCCAATTGGAGCGGCTAGAAGCGTCTGGAGCGCGCTGGAGTAATTACCAATCCACAGTAGAGGCTGCGCAGGACGCCGAAGTAGAAGCTAGCCGAGTATCTGAGCGAGAAAACGCGCTGCAGGACGATCTAGCCCGTAACCAGGAGCGGATCGAAGCGCTATCAGACGTATTTAACGAGATCGTTCGTTCTCTTCAGCTTCCGTGGTACACGAGCGCGAAAATTGACGAGGATACGTACCTTCCTATCGTGAATGGAGAGGCATTCGACCAACTTTCAGTTGGCGGAGCCCGAAAGACGATAGTGAACCTCGCATATCACCTGGCGAACTTGAAATATGGACTCCAGCATGAAGGTATTCCGTACCCTACGCTCTTGATTGTCGATAGTCCACGTAAAAATGTGGGGCAGACGCCTGAAGACTCGGCAGTAGCAGCAAAGGTCTACGAGTACATAATGCAACTGCAGCGAGAATTCAGCGGGTCATTCCAAATGATCATTGCGGATAATAGCGTCCCTACTGAGGCGCCGAATGAATACGGCGAACTACACTTCACCTACGACCATCCGTTGGTTCCTGGTGTTCCCCATCCAGGCGAGGGGGTAGAAACGGTCTAGGTGCCGGCGGCGCATACAGAGTCATCACCTCTACCCATATCCCGATACTCGGCGCTGAGTACTACACCGGCTATCGGCCCGATCCAGCGTCGCAATAGATCAAGTAGAGAGACCTCCGTGGCGATTGCTGCCTCCACTCCGGCGTCACGGATCGTGTACGGCAGAGGTGCCGAGCGTTCTGCAGCCACCGGGACGGCGCCCCCTGTACCCGCAGGATGAGAAGTGCCGTCGTCCTTGACTATGAGGCAGCCATGAGTTCGTTCGGCGGCTCCGCCGCAAAAGGAACTCCTTCTACAGCACGAAGGATGAGGTCCTGGATCGGCCGGTGAATGACGGTCACAGGGCCCTGCATCCGTCACCAGAGCGACGCCATGTCTGTAATCACGGAGAACGCCGAGCCGCCGTCAGTCCGCACATAGTCCGCAAGACACCCGCTCAAGACCGTCGCACCCCATCGCCACCAATCGCCAAAAGGCCAGGTCAGCGCTCCACAGGAAAGATCCCCGCAGGTCACCGACCTGGCCCATTACTAGGAGACCAAGAAGGCCTGATCCTGGCCGACTTCCCGGACCGGCGATCGGTGCACCATCGCGGGTCAGGGTCTTCCCGAAGGGGCCCGTCCGGTTCGCCGGGCGGGTCCCTTCGGCGTCAGGCGGCGGCGTCGGGGGCGGCGGCGTCAGCGGCGGAGGGTGGTGGACGGGGTGGTGCCGTAGGCCCTGCGGTAGGCGGCGGCGAAGCGGCCCGGGTGGGGGAAGCCCCAGCGTGCGGCGATGGCCTCGACCGTGGCTCCTCCGCCCTCGGCCGCGGACAGGTCCTGGTGCGCCAGGGCGAGGCGCACCCTGCGCAGATAGGTCATCGGCGTCGTGTCCAGCTGGGTTCGGAACGCGTATTGCAGGGCGCGTATGGACACATGGGCGGCCGCGGCGATCTCCGCCACGGACAGCGGCTGGTGGGGGTGGTCCTCGATGTAGGCGACGGCCCGTCTGAGGGTGGCGGTGTGGGCGTCGTTGCGGTCCTGGGCCAGCGGCTCGGTGCGCGCGGTGTTCGGGAACGCGGTGAGGATGCTCGCGGCCAGCAACTGGCTGCTGGCTGCGGCGATGAGCGGCTCGGCGGCGGTGGCCGGGTCGGCCAGGATGTGGTCGCGCAGGTAGGTAATAGTGTGCGTCAACTGGCGGGCCGCGGCCGGTGAGTGCGGGCGGTGCCCGGTCAGCCGTATCGGCTCGTGGGACGGGTGAGGGCCGGCGGCGACCAGGGCCAGCACGGCGGGGTCCAGCATGGTGATGTTGTAGCGGGCCGTGCGGATCCGCCCCGCGTAGGGGAGGTCGGGCGGTGCGAGGAGGACCATGTCGCCGGGGCCGAAGGAGTCCCGTACGCCGTGGAAGGTGTGGTCCTGGATGGTGCCCTCGTGCACCAGGCAGAGGCAGATCCGGCCCAGCGGGGTCACCGCGTAGCTCATGTCGAAGGCCAGATCGAGCTCGTCCACGCTGACCATCGGCAGGGTCTCGCGCCGGATGCTGGTCCTGCTCTCGCGCGGAGTGCCGCTGCTGACCCGCATGCGCGCGTACGCCTGGCAGAGGAAGTCCTCCACCTGTTCTATGTCGTCGCTCTCGAACACCTGCGAACCCATGGGTCAACCGTCCCCTGGCACGGCCCGGTTCCTCGCGCAGCCACCACCGGGACTCCCCGCCGACTCGGCCTTCTCCTCACGTTACGCGCTTCCGTGACGCAGATCACTGCGTTCTTACCGAGGACAACAACCGCGTTGCCCGAGTTGTGCACTTTGTGGACGTTGCCCTACGCATACCTTTCCCCTTGGCATCACACCTGTGATGTCTCTGGGGGCACTGTTGCGAAAGGTGTGCGCGTCGACATGAGACGTCGTTGGTGGGGGGCGGCCGCGTTGACGGCGGCCACGGTGACCGGGGCCCTGGTCGTCCAGGGTGTGAGCGGAGGGTCCACGGGCAGTGCGGCGGACGACGAGAAGGCGTCGCAGCCGGTCAGGACGAGTACCCGCACCGCCCAGTTGACCATCGACGCCGACGGCACCTCGGCCACGCTGGGCAAGCGCGACACCGCGCCGTTCAGCATGCTCGGCCTCACCTGGTCCGACACGTCCGCGCGAGTGAACGCCACCATCGAGGCCCGTACCCGGGACGCCGAGACCGGCGCTTGGTCGAAGTGGCTGACGCTGGAGGGTGATGGCGGCGAGGGCGAGGAGGGGGCCACGCGGGCCGGGACCGAGCCGTCCTGGGTCGGCGCGTCCGACGGCGTGGAAGTACGCGTGGACGGCAAGACCTCGGCCAAGCTGCCGAAGGGGCTGCGCCTCGACATGGTCGACCCGGGCTCCGGCACGGTGTCGGACCTGGAGCCGGCCGCCTTCGTCATGGAGGACACCGCCTCGCCCAGCGCCACCGCGAGCGAGGACGTCACGGCCACGCCGTCGACGAGCGCGAGCGGCGGCACGGAGACGCCGACCGCCTCCGCGAGCGCGTCGCAGACGCCGACCGCTTCCGCGAGCACGTCACCGACGGCCTCCGCCTCGGCGTCCGCCTCCCCGACCTCGACCGCGCCCTCCGCGCCGGCGTCCACCGTGCCGGAGCCGCCGATCACCTCGCGGGCCGGATGGGGCGCCGACGAGTCGATCAGTCCCGAGGAGCCCACCTATCTGCCGGGCGGCAAGGTCAAGGCGGTCACGGTCCACCACACCGTGAACTCCAACGACTACACCTGCGCCGAGGCCCCGGCCCTCATCCGCGGCATCTACACGTACCACGTGAAGTCGCAGGGCTGGAAAGACATCGGCTACAACTTCCTCGTCGACAAGTGCGGCACGATCTACGAGGGCCGCAAGGGCGGCGTCGACCTCCCGGTGCTCGGCGCGCACACCTACGGCTTCAACAGCCAGACCGCCGGTATCGCCGTGCTCGGCACCTACACCGACACGAGCGCCAGTACGGCCGTGCTGAGCTCGGTCGCCCGGCTCGCCGCGTGGAAGCTCGGCCAGTACGGCGTCGACCCGAACGGCACGACCACGCTGACCGCGGGCGCCGACGGCAACAACTACTTCGGCAAGTCGTGGACCCTGGGCACGCAGTTGACGTACCCGACGATCATCGGTCACCGCGACGCCTACAACACGGAGTGCCCGGGCACCTCCCTCTACGCCCAGCTGCCCACGATCCGCTCCTGGGCGGCGGGCCCGGTCGCCGGGCTCACCCTGAAGTCGGTCACCGGCTCGGGCGCGGTCGGTACGACGGCGTACACCAAGGCCTCCGCCACCCTGAACTGGTCGGCCACCACGCCGTCCGCGCTGATCTCCAAGTACGAGCTCCTGGTCGACGGCAAGGTCGCCGCCACCGCCGCGGGCACCGCCACCTCCGGCAAGGTCAGCCTGGCGGTCGGCAGCCACAAGGTCGCCGTACGGGCCGTCCACCAGTCCGGGAAGACGGCGACCACCGCGACGGCGACGGTCGTCGCGGAGACCACCGCGCCCACTTTCTCCACCAAGCCGAACCTGGCTCTGCGCACCGGCACGGTGAGCACCACGGCCGTGCCGCTCACGCTGAAGTGGAAGGCCACGGACACGGCCGCGCTGAAGGAGGTCCGGCTGACCGCCCCGGGCACCGCGACCTACGGTCCCACGACGACCAGCACCGTCCAGAGCGCCAAGCCCGGTACGGCCACCACCTGGTCGCTGAAGGCCTACGACCAGGCCGGCAACACCGCCACCGCCTCGGTCAGCGGCACCCCGGTGATCCTCCAGGAGACCTCGGCGACCAAGTCGGGGACCTGGACGGCCAAGTCCTCGTACAGCTACCTGGGCGGCAAGTCGTACACCAGCAAGACCAAGAACGCCTCGCTGAGCTGGACGTTCACCGGCCGCTCGGCGGCCTGGGTGGTCTCGCGGGCCTCGACCTCCGGGCAGGCGTACGTGTACGTGGACGGCGCGAAGGTCGCCACGGTCGATCTGAAGTCGACGACGACCGCGTACCGCAACGCGATCTGGACGAAGACCTGGTCGAGCAGTGCCAAGCACACGGTGAAGATCGTGGTCGTGGGCACGAGCGGCCGGCCGACGGTGACGACGGACGGCCTGGTGTACCTCAAGTAGCGGCGTGCTGATCGTGCCCCGGGCTCAGTGGAACCGGGGCACGGTCAGCGCGATGCCGGCCACGTGCGGCGAGGCCGGAAGGCTTACCGGGAATGCCGGCCTCCGTGCGATGCTGACGACGTGAACCGTGAGGATTTGGTGCGTCTGCGCAAGGCCCGCGACCGTATGGACCGCGAGTACACCGAGCCCCTCGACGTGACCGCCCTCGCGGGCACCGCCCTGATGTCCCCGGGCCACTTCCAGCGCAGCTTCAAGGAGGCGTACGGCGAGACCCCGTACGCCTATCTCATGACCCGCCGGGTCGAGCGCGCGAAGATGCTGCTGCGCCGGGGCGACCTCTCCGTGACGGACGTCTGCATGGCGGTCGGCTGTACGTCGCTCGGCTCCTTCAGTGCGCGTTTCACCGAGCTGGTGGGCGAGACGCCGAGTTCTTACCGCGCCCGCTCGCACGAGGAGAGCGCGGAGATCCCGCCGTGTGTGGTGCGGGCGTACACGCGGCCGAGACGGGCATAGGACCGCGTTCGGGGCGGGCGTGGCGCCGGGATCGGCCGTAGGTTGGGCCCATGGACCTGAGACTCCACAACTGTTTCATCGCCGTCGACGACCACGACAAGGCCGTCGCCTTCTACGTCGACGTGCTCGGCCTGGAGATCCGCAACGACGTCAAGTACGAGGGGATGCGGTGGGTGACCGTCGGGTCGCCGCTTCAGCCGGACGTGTCGATCGTCCTGGAGCCGCCCGCCGCGGACCCGGGCCTCTCCCCCGCCGACCGCGAGGTGATGGAGCAGCTCCTGGCCAAGGGCGTGCTGCGCGGGGTCAATTTCACCACCGAGGACTGCGACGCCCTCTTCGCCCGGGTCCAGGAGTCCGGCGCCGAGGTGATCCAGGAGCCGACGGACATGCCGTACGGGATGCGGGACTGCGCGTTCCGGGACCCGGCCGGAAATATGCTGCGGTTCATGCAGACCCGCTGATCTACGATCCCCGTCTACGATCCCCGTCTACGATCCCCGTCTACGATCCCCGGCATGAGCATCCGCTGGACGTACGCCTTCGTCGACCGGCCCGCCGGACGGTTCGAGCGGGCCAGTGAGTTCTGGACTGCGGTTACGGACACACGGCTTTCCGGACTCCGGGGAGAGCAGAAGGAGTTCGCGACCCTGCTGCCCGGCGCCGGGGCCGACGCCTGCGTGAAGATCCAGGGGGTGGCGGCCGGTCCTGGCGGTGCCCATCTCGACTTCGCCGTGGACGACGTACGGGAGTTCACGGGGTCGGCGACCCGGCTGGGGGCTCAAGTGGTCGCCGATGAGGGGACGTTGGTCGTACTGCGGTCCCCCGCCGGGGAGTTGTTCTGCGCGGTGCCCTGGGACGGCGAGTCCGTCCGCCCGCCCGTCGTCCACGGCAGCCGCCTGGACCAGGTCTGCCTGGACGTCCCGCCGTCGCGCTACGCCGCCGAAGTCGCCTTCTGGACGGCCCTGTTGCCCGACTGGACGTCCCGCCCGGGCTCGCTCCCCGAGTTCCACGTCCTCGCACCGCCGCCCGGCCTCCCGGTCCGCGTCCTCCTCCAGCGGCTCGACGAGGAACCCGCCCCCTCCGCCCACCTCGACCTGGCCTGCGCCGACATCGAGGCGACCCGGGTGCGGCACGAGGAGCTGGGCGCCGAGACGGTCGCCCACGGCCGGCACTGGACGGTGATGCGGGACCCGGCGGGCGGCACGTACTGCCTGACGGGCCGGGACCCGGAGACGGGCGGGCTGCCCCCGCGCTCCGCTGGGGGTGCCGCGACAGGCCGTTAGTCAGCTGCGGCACCGTCGTGGCTGGTCGCGCCCGCGCGGCGGAGCCGCACATGACACAGCCCCGCGCCCCTTTGGGGCGCGATCATGCCCCCTGTTCCGACCAGAACCGTCCCGTCACCCCCACGCCTGCACGTCCACCACGGCGTCCACCGGGAGCGGCCCGTAGATGTGCGGGAACTCCTCGGCGCCGGGCTCCGGGGCCTCGTACTTCAGGGGGACGCCGAGCCGGTCGGGGTCGATGACCAGGAGGACCAGTTCGTCGGGCCCGTCGTAGGAGCCGTAGAGGAAGGCGGCGACCTTGGGGAGCTGCGCGCGGGTGGAGCAGTGGATGAAGCCCTCCTCCTGGAGGGTCTTGCCGCGCGTCGACATCTCGTAGGTGCCGCGGGCGCGGGCGGCTTCCCAGAGGGAACGCTCGGTCAGGTGCACGATGGGCGTGGACATGCCCTCACGTTAAGCCCTGAGCCGTGCCGCCCGCGCCTGCAAATAGCGCCGTTCGGGCAGGCTCAGAGCCTGCGCCGCCGCCGACTCATAGGCGGCGCGCGCCTCGTCGTACGCCCCCGCCCGCTCCAGCAGATGACCGCGTACGGCATCCCGGCGGTGCCCCAACGCACCTTCCAGGGCGTCCAGTTCGGCGAGGCCCGCCTCCGGTCCGTGGAGCATGGCAACGGCGACCGCGCGGTTGAGGCGTTCGACGGGGCCGGGGACGAGGCGGACCAGGAGGTCGTAGAGGCCGAGGATCTCCCGCCAGTCGGTGGCCTCGGCGGACGGTGCCTCGTCGTGGACGGCGGCGATGGCGGCGCGCAGCTGGTAGGGCCCGGCGGGACCTTGTCGCAGCGCCCGGGTGATCAGGGCGACGCCCTCGTCGATCGCGGCCTTGTCCCAGCGGTCGCGGTCCTGCTCGTCGAGGGGCACGAGGTCGCCGTTCGCGGCCGTGCGGGCCTCGCGGCGGGCGTCGGTGAGCAGCATCAGGGCGAGCAGTCCGGTGACCTCACCGGCGTCCGGGAGGAGACGGTGGACGGCACGGGTCAGCCGGATCGCCTCACCGGCCAGTTCACGGCGTTGCAGCACGGGTCCCGAGGACGCCGTATAGCCCTCGTTGAAGATCAGGTAGAGCGTGTGGAGGACGGCCGGAAGCCGCGCCGCCCAGTTGTCGGGCCGCCCGAAGCGCGCGCCCTTCACCTTCTGCTTCGCACGGCTGATCCTCCCCCACTGCCTTAAGGGCGTGGGAGGTGCCCCCAGGCCATGGTCGGCTCGGGCACGAGATAGGCGCGGGCGATCTCGGCCGTCGTCAGACCGCCGACCGCACGGAGAGTGAGCGCGATCTGGGCGGGCTGGGGCAGGTCGGGGTGGCAGCAGAGGAAGAGCAGGGAGAGGGTGTCGTCCTCGCGCGGCGCCCGGTCCGCCCCGGGCGCCAGGCGTACGTCGAGCGCCACCGCCCGCTCCTCCCGGGCCCGCCGCGCGTCCTCCGCCCGCAACGCGTCCACCAGCCGCCGCGAGGCCACCTTGATCAGCCACCCGCGCGGATTGTCCGGGACCCCGCTCTCGGGCCACTGCCCCGCCGCGGCGAGAAGGGCCTCCTGTACGGCGTCCTCGGCGGTGTCGAAATGGCCGTACCGCCTGACCAGCGCGCCGAGGACCTGCGGCGCGTGCAGGCGCAGCAGGTCCTCGGTCGGGGTCGTCCGTCTCACGGGGCTGTGAGGTCTCCGGCACCGTCCGGGATGGGGCGGATCACCACCGGGTAGTTGGGGGCACCCTCGGGCTGCGGGCATCGCGAGACGCGTTCGGCGATCTCCGTGACCCGCTCCAGGCTCGCGCAGTCCAGGACCCAGTAGCCGGCCAGCAGCTCCTTGGTCTCGCTGTACGGGCCGTCGGTGATCACGGCCTTGCCGTCCGCGTCGAGGCTGACGTGCCGGGTCTGCGTGGGCTCGGCGAGACCCTGGGCGTCGACCAGTTCGCCGCTCTCGGCCAGGTCGTCGTTGATCGCGCCCATCCAGGCGAACATCGCCTGGATGTCCTCCTCGTTCCAGGCGGCCGGGGAGTGCACGGAGGTCTTGCCCCGCATGGCCTCGTAGTCGGCCTGGGTTCCCTGCACCATGACCAGGTACTTCATGACTGAGCTCCTTCGGCTCCGGCCACCCCTGACGGGCGGCTCTCACAGGGGACGTCGGAGCCCGGCCCGGTTTCTCGACAGGGTCAGCTTTCCGGGCTTCATGATTCTTTCGCGGTGGCGGATTTCCCGCCGGTCTTCTTCGCGCGCTCGCCCTCGGGCTCGGCGCCCTCCTCGACGTAGGCCTCGCACTCCGGATTCCGGCACGGCCCGGCCACCCAGACCGGAACCCACGCGCCGAGCGTCTTGTGACGCTTGACGACCGTCCCGACGGACTGTCCACAGGAGGGACAGACGTGTTCTTGACTGTCCATGCCTTCAGGGTAGGGCGGCGCGGCCGCCAGCGCTTCCTGCTCGTCAGGGCTTCCTGCTGTACGTCCGCACGAAGACGCCGTTCTTGAAGAGCCGGAACTCGTCGAGCCCGAACTCGGTGATCGAGAAGCCGGATCCGAACATCGGCATGCCTCGGCCGATGGTGACCGGGTAGGTCTTGATGACCAGTTCGTCGATCTCGCCGAACAGTTCACCGGCGAGCTGCGAGCCCCCACAGAGGTAGATCCCCAAGTCACCTTCCTCGGCCTTGAGTTCACGGACCTTGCCGAGCAGGTCGTCGGCGATGATCTCGACGTGCGGGTCGGGTGACTCGGTGAGGCTGCGGGAGGCGACGTACTCGCGCAGCTGGCTGTAGGGGCTGGTGTGCCCTTCCTTCAGCCCCACCTCGTAGCTGCCGCGACCTTGGATCACGGTGTCGAACCGCTTGTTCTCCAGGTGATGGACACCGAGGGCGCGGCGGCCATGGGCCGCGATGGTCTCCGGGTACTCGGCCTTGAGGAACTCCAGGAACTCCTCGTCGACGAACGGGTACATGAAGGACGCGTCGCCGCTCTCGTCACCGATGAAGCCGTCGATGGAACAGGCGACGAAGTAGGTGAGCTTTCGCAAGCTGGTTCTCTTTCCGTAGGCTGCGTTCTGCTGGTCGAACCACATCATCTGTAGTGCTTCAGATGAAGTACTTCAGTTGTAGTGCTTCACTTGTAGTGGTCGCAAGGGTGTTGCGGCGGTCGGTTCAAGTGGGAGAGGGGATTCCGTATGGCGAGCAATCCGGAGCGGCGGGCCGCACTGGTGGACGCCGGGGTCGAGGTGCTCGCGCGGGAGGGGGCCCGCGGGCTGACGTTCCGCGCGGTGGACGCGGCGGCGGGGGTACCGGTGGGGACCGCGTCCAACTACTTCACCGGGCGCGGCGACCTGCTCCGCCAGATAGACACCCGGCTGCACGTACGCCTCGCCCCCGACCCCTCGGTCCTCGCCGAACTGACGGCGAGACCGAAGGACCGGGCCCTGGTCACGGCGTTCATGCAGGACCTCATGACCCGCGCGACCCACGACCGCACCGGCTACCTCGCCCTCTTGGAGATGCGCCTCGAAGCCACCCGCCGCCCCGAACTCCGCGAGTCCTTCACGAAGTCGCTGCGCGGCGACCTGGAGGAGGGCATGGAGTTCCACCGGGACATGGGGCTGCCGGGGGGTGACGAGACGGTCGTGGTGCTGTATCTGGCCATGCTCGGGCTGATCCTGGAGCACCTGACGCTGCCGGGGGTGCTGGAGGGGGTGCTGCCGGGGGTGGGGGTGCCGGAGGGGTTGGTGGAGCGGGTGGTGGGGGTTGTGGTGGGGGAAGGGTAGGGGGGCGGGGGGTGGCTGGGGCCTGGGGGTTCGGGGGGTGGCTGGGGCCCGCGGATTCGGGGGGGGGGGTGGCTGGGGCCCGGGGATTCGGGGGATGGCTGGGGCCCGCGGATTCGGGGGATGGCTGGGGCCCGGGGATTCGGGGGATGGCTGGGGCCCGCGGATTCGGGGGATGGCTGGGGCCCGGGGATTCGGGGGATGGCTGGGGCCCGGGGATTCGGGGGATGGCTGGGGCCCGGGGTCCAGGGGCCGCCGAGGTTCGGGGTGACCGGAGGTCCGGATGCGCCGGGCCTGGTTCCGGGTGACCGGAGAGACAGGCGGCCAGAGGTCCGGAGGCGGCGGGATCCGGGATCCGGGTGGCCAGAGGTCCAGGCGGCCGGGGTCCGGAAGCGGCCGGGATCCGGGGTGGCCGGAGGTCCGGAGGCGGGATCCGGGCTCCGGGCGGCCGGAGGTCCAGGCGGCCGGGATCCGGGGTGGCCGGAGGTCCGGAGGGGGCCGGGGTCCAGGCGCCGAGGGCGCAATTGGCAGCTGCGTCCCACGGCTGGGCCCAGTCACCTGCGGTTTTGCCGACTGCGACGCGGACGCATCCGCCAATTACCTCCCTACCGGCACGCCGCCCGACCTGCGGGGACCCGGGCGACCGAGGCCCGGGCGAACGGGGGTCACCCTCGCGGGTCGCGCCACATCGGCCACATCTTCGGGCCGTCCGGGAGGGTCAGGGCTGGGCCCGTCTGTTCGAAGCCCAGGCGTTCGTAGAGGGCTCGGCTGCGGGGGCTGCTTGCCTCCAGGTAGGCGGGGAGGCCCTCTCGGTCGCAGCGGTCGGTGACCGAGCCGATGAGGGCGGCGCCGAGGCCCTGGCCCTGGTTTCCCGGGGTCACGCCGATCATCCAGAGGTACTCGTGGGCGCGCCCGGCGGGATGGATCTCGGCCGTCAGCCGACCGAGGATCTCCACGCGCTCGTTCTCCGGGTCGACCGCGGCGCGGACCTGCCTGAACCCCTCGCCGCCGTCGTCGTGCACCTCGTCGGGCATGGGGAGCCAGAGCGCGCAGGCGCTGCCGTCCTCGGTCAGGTCTATCCGGCCCTCCGCGAGCACGATGTCGGCGAACGCGGCCATGAGGAGCGGCTGGGTCTCCCGGCGGTACTCGACACCCGGGAAGATCCAGCCACTGACCGGGTCGTCCTGGAACGCCGCGCTCAACACCCGTACGACCAGCTCGCGATCGCCCTGACCCGCCGCCCGGATCGCCACACCCATGCCCCGCCCCTTTGCGTCAACTCGCCTTGTCCGTGCGGGCGTTGACTCTATAGGAAGCAGGAAGCACGGCTGGGGCGGGTGTGACGTGAACAGGCGAGGCCCGCACACCGTGGGGATGTGCGGGACCCGCCGGACCGGAGCCCCACAGGACCGTGCGGGGTCAGGAGCCGCAGGGCCCCGGGGGCTCCGGGGTTCAGGACGACCGCGTGCGCAGCCGCATCCGGGCCGCATCGCATCCGCATCCAGGTCGCATCCGCATCGCATTCGGATCCGCGGCCGCATCCGGGCCGGCGTCGGCACCAACTCCGAGCCCACGCCACGACCGCATCCGCATCCGCATCCGCATCCGCAGACCAATACGGCCTCTTCACCTACCAGCGCTCAACCACTCCGCCGTGTCACGAACTCCGCGAGCGCCAACAGCCCTTCCGCCGCCTCCGGTTCCGGCACCGCGCGGGACAGTTCGCCCATCGCTCGGGCCATCCGGTCGCCGGCCTGGACCTGGGCCCAGTCGCGTCCGCCGGCCCGTTCGACCGCGAGTGCCGTGCGGTCGAGGTCCTCCTTCGCGCAGGGAGCCGCGTAGAGCGCCGCCAGTTCCGTGGCCGCCGGGGTGCCGGAGGTCAGCGCGGCGACCACCGGCAGGGACTTCTTGCGGGCGGCGAGGTCCGCTCCGGCCGGTTTGCCGGTGCGGCTCGGGTCGCCCCATATGCCGATGACGTCGTCGATGAGCTGGAAGGCGAGCCCGGCCTCCCGGCCGAACGCGTCCAGCGCCCGGACGTCGTCCTCCGACGCGCCCGCGTAGAGCGCGCCCAGCGCACAGGCGCAGCCGAGCAGCGCGCCCGTCTTGGCCTCGGCCATGGCGAGCACCTCGGCGAGGGTGACCTCGTCGGGGCCCTGCTTCTCCATGGTCGTGTCCGCGTGCTGGCCCTCGCACAGTTCGACGACACAGGCCGCGAGCCGAGCGGCGGCCCGCCCCGCCGCCGGATGCGGATCCTCCGCGAGCAGTCCGAGGGCCAGTGCCTGGAGGGCGTCCCCGGCAAGGATCGCGTCGGTGTCGCCGAACACGGTCCAGGCGGTGGGCCGGTGGCGCCGGGTGGTGTCGCGGTCCATCACGTCGTCGTGCAGCAGCGTGAAGTTGTGGACCAGCTCCACCGCCGCGGCGGCCCGTACGGCGGCCTCCCGGGCCGGGGCTCCGCCCAGTGCGGCGGCCGCGGTGAGGACGAGCGCGGGCCGTATCGCCTTGCCCGCGTTGCCCGCCGCCGGTGTGCCGTCCGCGTGCTCCCAGCCGAAGTGGTAGAGCGCGATCCGGCGCATGGACCCGGGCAGCGTCTCGATCGCCGCGCGCAGCACGGGGTCGACCGAGACCCGGGTCCGCTCCAGGATCACCGCCGCCTCGTGCCCGTCGAGCGGCCCTGTCCCGGCAGGACCCTTCCCGGCAGGCCCCTTCCCGGCGGGGCGCGCGTCGGCGGGGCCCTCGCCCGCAAAGCGTTCCCCGGCGGGGGGCTCCCCGGCAGCGTGCCGCTTCGCCTCCCTGATCAGCTCGGTCATGAGGGTTCCCCTCGGCGTGTCCGCGGGCGGTGGCGCTCCGCTGCGGCTGGGCGCGTACGACCGGGATGTACCCGCCCTTGCGGGCGGGGACACCGCTCCCAGCTGCAGAAACGTCACCTCCAGCGGCCGATCTCGACGTTCTCCAGCACGCCGAGCGCGTCCGGCACAAGGACCGCGGCCGAGTAGTACGCCGTCACCAGGTACTTGATGATCGCCTGCTCATTGATGCCCATGAACCGCACCGACAGGCTCGGCTCGATCTCGTCCGGGATGCCGGCCTGCTGGAGACCGATCACGCCCTGCTCGGCCTCGCCGGTACGCATCGCGATGATCGAGGTCGTACGGGCCTCGGTGACCGGGATCTTGTTGCACGGGTAGATCGGGATCCCGCGCCAGGTGGGGATGCGGTTGCCGCTCACGTCGATGGTCTCGGGGACGAGTCCGCGCTTGTTGAACTCACGCCCGATCGCGGAGATCGCGCGCGGGTGGGCGAGCAGGAACTTGGTGCCGCGCCGCCTGCTGAGCAGTTCGTCCAGGTCGTCGGGGCTGGGCACACCGTCGTGCGGCTGGAGCCGCTGGTCGTACTCGCAGTTGCTGAGCAGCCCGAACTCACGGTTGTTGACCAGCTCGTGCTCCTGGCGCTCCTTCAACGCCTCGACGGTGAGCCTGAGTTGCTGCTCGGTCTGGTTCATCGGCTGGTTGTAGAGGTCGGCCACGCGCGAGTGGATGCGCAGCACGGTCTGGGCGACGCTCAGTTCGTACTCGCGCGGCCGGGCCTCGTAGTCGACGAAGGTGTGCGGGATGTCCGGCTCGCCGGTGTGACCGGCCGCGAGGTCGATCGCCTTCTCGCCGTACCTGTTGGTGCTCTGCTCCGGGATCGCGCGCTGCTCCTGGAGGTGGTCGCGCAGGGAGTCGGTGCGCTCGGCGACCTGCTCGACGGCGTCGCGCGGCAGGACGAGCACGGTGCAGGCGGTGACCGCGCGCGCGGTGTACTCCCAGATGGCCTCGGGGTCGAGGAGCGCCTGGTCGCCGAAGTAGGCGCCGTCGGCGAGGACTCCGAGGACCGCGTCGTCGCCGTACGGGCCGGTGCCGATCGTCTCCACCCTGCCGTGCGCCAGCAGGAAGACCTCGTCGGCGCGGCTGCCGAACTCGGCGATCACGTCACCCGCGCCGAACTCGCGCTGCTGGCAGCGCCGGGACAGTTCGGTGAGCACCTCCTCGTCCTCGTACGACCGCAGCGCCGGCAGTTCGCACAGTTCCTCGGGGATGACCTCGACCCGGTCACCCGTCTTCACAAAAGTGACCCGGCCGTCCCCCACGGCGTAGGTCAGCCGCCGGTTCACGCGGTACGTACCGCCTTGAACGTTGACCCAGGGCAGCATGCGCAGCAGCCAGCGGGAGCTGATCTCCTGCATCTGGGGTGCGGACTTGGTGGTGGTGGCCAGGTTCCGCGCGGCCGCAGTGCCGAGACTCTGCTGCGGCCGGCCCTGCTCCGTGCGGACCTCTTCGCCTACCGACATATGAGAATTGCCCTCCCGGTCATGCTCCCGCGCCGGTCTGCGCCGGGGCATCGATCTGCGGGCAAGCCTTCCATCACTCAGTGTGTCGGTGCTATTACACGAAAGGGTTGGACTGGATCTTCGATAACTGGGCAATGGCCGAGATCTCGTACGCCATTCCCGGCCCCGTGTCCGAAACGGCTCGCACACCGTACGAACCGGGTGGTTCCGGGCGTTCTTCTCCGGTACAAGCAGCGGTACGAGGCGACCGCGAGGGGCGGCCGTCGCGCACGCGAAGGAGGCGGAATGTCCCCACCCATGTCCGCGAGCAGTTTCCTGGACGCCCTGCGGGACGAGGGTGTCACCGTCGTCGAGGTGGGCGACTGGAGACATCACAACCGCAACCACAAGGGCCCCTGGGGGCCGGTGCACGGCGTGATGATCCATCACACGGTCACCAAGGGCAGCGAGCGCACCGTCGAACTCTGCCGCGACGGCTACGAGTCCCTCCCGGGCCCCCTGTGCCACGGCGTCATCACCAAGGACGGCCGCGTCCATCTCGTCGGCTACGGCCGCGCCAACCACGCGGGCCTCGGCGACGACGACGTCCTGCGCGCGGTGATCGCCGAGAAGGCCCTCCCGCCGGACAACGAGGCGAACACCGACGGCAACCGCCACTTCTACGGCTTCGAGTGCGAGAACCTCGGCGACGGCGAGGATCCTTGGCCCGACGCCCAGCTGGACGCGATCGAGCGGGTCTCCGCCGCGATCTGCCGCCACCACGGCTGGTCGGAACGGTCGGTCATCGGCCATCTGGAGTGGCAGCCCGGGAAGGTGGACCCGCGCGGCTTCACGATGACGTCGATGCGGGAACGGATCAGGGACCGCCTGAAGTAGCCGCCGTCACGGCACGGATGTCCCGGGGGTGACGACGGGGGCGACAATGGGGGCGTGACCAGCCCCGACCTCGCCGCCCTGCGCCCCCGGCTCCCGTCGCCGCTGCGGGAGATCGAGGACGACCGCTTCGCCCGCCGGGGCGTCCGGCTGCTCCTGAAACGCGACGACCTGATCCACCCCGATCTCATCGGCAACAAGTGGCGCAAACTCGCCCCCAACCTCACGGCCGCCGCCGGCCGCGCGGTCCTCACCTTCGGCGGCGCCTACTCCAACCACCTCCGCGCGACGGCCGCTGCCGGACGCCTCCTGGGCCTCCCCACGATCGGCGTGGTCCGCGGCGA
This sequence comes from Streptomyces sp. NPDC046909, assembly GCF_040644695.1. NCBI lineage: Bacteria > Bacillati > Actinomycetota > Actinomycetes > Kitasatosporales > Streptomycetaceae > Streptomyces > Streptomyces sp. NPDC046909. Next base: position 225,367 of record NZ_JBEYXC010000013.1, read on the forward strand.
CGAACTCGCCGGCCGCCCCCTGAATCCCTCCCTGGCCCGCTGCGCGGCCGACGGCATGCGCCTCCACTTCGTCGACAGGTCGACGTACCGCCGCAAGTCCGAGCCGTCGGCCCTGGCGGAGATGCTGAGCGCCGCGGGGGCCGAGGACGCGTACGTCGTACCGGAGGGCGGCAGCAACGCGCTCGCGGTACGGGGATGCCGGGCGCTCGGCGAGGAGCTGCGGGGGCGGGCCGATGTGGTCGCGGCGGCGTGCGGCACCGGGGGCACCTTCGCGGGGCTGGCGGCCGGACTGGGGGGCGGTCAGCGGGCGTTGGGGATACCGGTGCTCAAGGGCGGTTTCCTCACGGCCGACATAGAGGGTCTCCAGCGGGAGGCGTTCGGGGCGCGGGTCGGCGACTGGTCCCTGGACGACCGGTTCCACTTCGGGGGGTACGCGCGCGCGACACCCGAACTCGACACGTTCGCGGCGGACTTCGAGGAGCGCCACGGCCTGCCCGTCGAACGTCTCTATGTCGCCAAGTTGCTGTACGGACTTGTCGCCCTGGCGGAGGAGAACGCCTTCAGGCCGGGGACCACGGTGGCCGCCGTGATCACCGGGGCCCCGTTCGGCGGCTGACCGTTCGCCGTCGTCAGGCTGCCTCCCGGTACGCCGCCGCCTCCTCCAGGTCCAGCCTGCGCAGCAGCGTCCGCAGCATCTCGTCGTCGATGTAGCGCCCGTCGCGCAGCTTCACGAAGACCGCGCGTTCGGCGCCGATCATCTCGCGGGACAGCCGCCGGTAGGTGTCGTCGACGGTCTCGCCGGTGATCGGGTTGACCTGGCCGAGGCGTTCCCAGACGGCGTTGCGACGGCGTTCCAGGACGCTGCGGAGGCGGTCGGCGAGGGGTTCCGGGAGGCTGTTGCGTTCGTCGGAGAGGAGTTCGTCCAGACGGCGTTCCGCGGCCCGGGAGGCCTGCGCCTGGGCGTTGGCCTCGGCGAGGGTCTCGGCCTGGGCGTCGCGGCCGGGCAGCTTCAGCACGCGGATCAGCGGCGGGAGCGTGACGCCCTGGACGACCAGGGTGCCGATGACCGTCGTGAACGTCAGGAAGAGGATCAGGTTGCGGCCGGGGAAGGGCTCCTCGCCGCCGTGCAGGGTCTCCGGGATCGAGAAGGCGATCGCCAGCGAGACCACGCCTCGCATCCCGGCCCAGGCGATGACGAACGGGCCCTTCCAGGTGGGGTTGTCCTCGCGTTCGCGGATCCGCGCGGAGAGGAGCCGCGGGAGGAACGTCGCCGGATAGACCCAGACGAACCGCGACACCACGACCACCAGGAAGACGGCCACCGCGTACCAGACGGCGCGGACACCCTCGTACTCCCCCAGATCCTTGAGTACGACGGGCAGTTGCAGGCCGATGAGGGCGAACACCGACGACTCCAGGACGAAGGCGACCATCTTCCAGACGGCGTCTTCCTGGAGGCGCGTGGCGAAGTCGACCTCCCACGCGCGGTGTCCGAGGAAGAGGGCGACCACGACGACCGCGAGGACTCCGGAGGCGTGGAACTGTTCGGCCGCCGCGTAGGCGACGAAGGGGATCAGGAGGGAGAGGGTGTTCTGGAGGAGGGGTTCCTTGAGGTGGGTGCGCAGCCAGTGGATCGGGACCATCAGGACCAGGCCGACCGCCACGCCGCCGACCGCCGCGAGCAGGAACTCGCCGATGCCGCCCGCCCAGGACGCGCCCTCGCCTACCGCGGCCGCGAGGGCGACGCGGTAGGCGGTGATCGCGGTGGCGTCGTTCACGAGGGACTCGCCCTGGAGGATCGTGGTGATCCGGGAAGGCAGCCCCACGCGGCGTGCCACCGCCGTCGCCGCGACCGCGTCCGGCGGCGCGATCACCGCGCCGAGCACAAGTGCCCCGGTCAGCGACAGGTCCGGCACGATCTCGTAGGCGGCCCAGCCGACCGCGAAGGTCGCGAAGAGCACGTACCCCACGGACAGCAGCGCGACCGGGCGCAGTTGGGCCCGCAGGTCGAGATAGGAGCTGTCGGTGGCCGCGGAGTGCAGCAGCGGGGGCAGGACGAGCGGCAGGACGACGTCCGGGTCGAGGGTGTACTCCGGGACCCCCGGGACGTACGAGAAGACCAGCCCGGCGGCGACCAGCAGCAGTGGCGCCGGCACCGGGGTGCGCCGGGCCGCCGCGGCGACCGCGGCGCTGCCCGCCACCAGCAACAGCAGTGGCATCACGTCCATGACCCTCGCCCGCCCTCGTTCATCGTCTTCGTGGTCTTCATCGTCGGCCGCCCGCATCGTTTTTCCGCGCGGGCTTCCGCACAGCCGACGTAATCTGGCAATCATGAAACAGTGCACGCACGCCGACGCGCTGCCGCACCCGGAACCCGTGCCGTTGAACGACACGTGCCCGGAGTGTCTGAAGCTCGGCCAGCACCCGGTACAGCTGCGGCTGTGCCTCGACTGCGGTCATATCGGCTGCTGCGACTCCTCGCCGGGAAGACATGCCACGGAGCACCACAAGGAGTCCGGGCATCCGATCATGCGCACGTTCGAGCCCGGTGAGAGCTGGCGCTGGTGCTTCCTCGACCACGTACTCGTGTGAGCGCGGACCGCCGCGGGACGACTCCGGTTCTGGACGGTTCGACGGTCTGACGTCTGGGTACGTCAACCCGGCGCGCGTTCTTCCCAATTGGAGCCGCAGACCCCTAGACACGGAGCGTATCCACAGTTTTACTGTGAGTGACGCCGAGGGGTTGGGGTCCTGGGGACAGGAAAGTTGAGAGCGCGATAGCGTCACCGTCGAACCACACTTCGCGTTACCCCGAGGGGCGACCCTCGGCCCCGAAATGCTTGTACCACCTTGGAGGTGAGGGTGTCCCAGATCGCAGGCGAGCCCGCGACCCAGGACTTCGTGGAAGTCCGGCTGCCGGCTGCGGGTGCCTACCTGTCGGTGCTGCGTACGGCGACCGCCGGACTCGCGGCCCGTTTGGACTTCACCCTCGACGAGATCGAGGACCTGCGCATCGCGGTGGACGAGGCCTGCGCGATCCTGCTCCAGCAGGCCGTGCCCGGCTCGGTGCTCAGTTGTGTGTTCCGCCTTGTCGACGACTCGCTAGAGGTCACCGTGTCGGCCCCGACCACGGACGGTCACGCCCCCGCGCGTGACACCTTCGCCTGGACCGTCCTGTCCGCGCTCGCGGGCAAGGTCTCCTCGGCCGTGGACGACGACAAAACCGTTTCGATCAGCCTCTACAAACAGCGCGGCGCGGGACCCGGGCCGGCGTGAGGACAGGGGACGGGCCGGTGCGTGACGAAGAGCGCGGCACACGGGAGCTGCCGGCCGAGGGCACAGGCGGGTCCCGACGCATGGGGGACGGAGTCAACGGCATCCCCGAACAGGCCCGGCAGCATCCGGTGGACGACGCGCCGGAGGCCGGCTTCCTGGACGACGGGCAGCGGGATCAGGAAGGTGCCGTGCAGAGCTCGCCTCTGGACGGACGGATCGGGGTCTCCCCTGTCCGAGCAGAGACGAGGGCTCGGGGAAGGGCGACGGGCGGGACGATGAGCGAGCACGAGCGAGACGATCAGCAGGGCGAGCGGAGCGGGCAGGCCACGCAGCACGACCCTCAGGACCGCAGCGGGGCGCGCGCGCTGTTCATCGAGCTGCGCAAGCTGAAGGACGGCAGCCCGGAGTACGCGGAGCTCCGGAACAAGCTGGTCCGGATGCATCTGCCGCTCGTCGAGCACCTCGCGCGCCGCTTCCGCAACCGCGGCGAGCCGCTGGACGACCTCACCCAGGTCGCCACCATCGGCCTGATCAAGTCGGTCGACCGCTTCGACCCGGAGCGCGGCGTCGAGTTCTCGACGTACGCGACCCCGACGGTCGTCGGCGAGATCAAGCGGCACTTCCGCGACAAGGGCTGGGCGGTCCGGGTGCCGCGGCGCCTCCAGGAGCTGCGCCTCGCGCTCACCACGGCGACCGCGGAACTCTCGCAGCAGCACGGCCGCTCCCCCACGGTCCACGAGCTCGCCGAGAAGCTGGCGATCTCGGAGGAGGAGGTCCTGGAGGGCCTGGAGTCGGCGAACGCGTACTCCACGCTGTCCCTGGACGTCCCCGACACGGACGACGAGTCCCCGGCAGTCGCGGACACCCTGGGCGCGGAGGACGAGGCGCTGGAGGGCGTCGAGTACCGCGAGTCCCTCAAGCCGCTCCTTGAGGATCTGCCGCCGCGCGAGAAGCGGATCCTGTTGCTGCGCTTCTTCGGCAACATGACCCAGTCGCAGATCGCGCAGGAGGTCGGCATCTCCCAGATGCACGTCTCCCGGCTGCTGGCGCGCACGCTGGCCCAGCTGCGGGAGAAGCTGCTGGTGGAGGAGTAGTCCCGCGCGGGCCGCCGCCGCGCGTTCTACTTCTCCGCGTTGCCGGGCCCGCGGATCCCGAGGGCCCGGGTCGTCTCGCCGTTGACGAGCAGCACCAGCGCGGCGATCGCGACGACCGCGAGCGCGATGCCCGCCGGGATCGCGATGCTGTCGGCCTGGAGCAGGTTGTAGGCCACGGGCAGCGCCATGATCTGCGTGATGACGGCGGGCCCGCGGCTCCAGCTGCGCTGCCCGAGCAGCCCGCGCGCGGCGAGCAGCGGCAGCAGCGCGAGGACGACGAGCGTGACCCCGCCGGTGACGGCGGACTGCCGGTCGTCCGGCTCGCCCGTGAGCCCCTCCACGAGCATCCAGACACCTCCGGCGACGAGCGCGAGCCCTTCCAGCGCGGCCAGAAGGGCGGCGTAGGTCAGGCGGCGCGGGCGGGGGTCGACAGTTTCCGGGGCGACGGGGTTCTGCTCACTGCTCACCCCAGAAGAGTAGCGCCGGGCCCGGCAGCGCCCTGAAGGGGCGCGGGGAACTGCGCGACCAGCCACGATGAGCCCGCAGACGGACGACGGCATTGCGCGGCACCCCCTTCCCCGCCCTCCCCGCGGAGCGGCTCCGTGGCAAGGTTCACGTACCGATCTCTTACGTGATCCCTACCTCGACCTGTGCCGAGTACCACCCAGTAGGTACGCTGCAACCCATGCGTGCACTTCTCGTGGTCAATCCGGCAGCTACCACCACAAGCGCACGTACGCGCGATGTCCTGATCCACGCGCTCGCGAGCGAGATGAAGCTCGAGGCGGTCACCACCGAGTACCGCGGCCACGCGCGCGACCTGGGCCGCCAGGCGGCGGAAAGCGGGAACATCGACCTGGTGGTCGCCCTCGGCGGCGACGGCACGGTCAACGAGGTCGTGAACGGCCTGCTGCACGCGGGCCCCGCCCCGGAGCAGCTCCCCCGCCTCGCCGTGGTCCCCGGCGGTTCCACCAACGTCTTCGCCCGCGCCCTGGGTCTGCCCAACGACGCCGTGGAGGCGACCGGCGCGATCCTGGACGCGCTGCGCGAGGGCAGTGAGCGCACGGTCGGCATGGGCATCGCCTCGGGCACGCCGGGCACCGAGGACGAAGGGGTGCCGGCCCGCTGGTTCACCTTCTGCGCGGGCCTCGGCTTCGACGCGGGTGTGGTCGGCCGGGTCGAGCAGCAGCGCGAGCGCGGGAAGAAGTCCACGCACGCCCTTTATCTGCGCCAGGTGGTACGCCAGTTCCTCCAGGAGCCGAACCGCCGGCACGGCACCATCACGCTGGAGCAGCCGGGCCAGGACCCGGTGACGGATCTGGTGCTGTCCATAGTCTGCAATACGTCGCCGTGGACGTATCTGGGCAATCGTCCGGTGTACGCGTCTCCTAAGGCCTCGTTCGATACCGGGCTCGACGTACTCGGTCTCAGCCGTATGTCCACGGTCGCGGTTGCCCGATATGGCACCCAGTTGCTCGCTTCGTCCCCCGAGCGCGGACCCCATGGCAAGCACGTCACATCCCTGCACGACCTGACCGAGTTCACCTTGCATTCGAAGGTCCCTCTGCCCCTCCAGATGGACGGCGACCACCTCGGGCTGCGTACGAGCGTGACGTTCACAGGCGTACGCCGTGCACTGCGTGTGATTGTGTGAGCAGAAAGGGCTGAAGTCCTTTCACTCGAACGTTTAGGCCAGGATCCACCCCATGGAAGTACGGCTGTGACCTAGTCGACACCGAGGAATCAAAAAAAACTTTCCGGAAGGGGTTGTATCCGCCGCTGAGGTTTGCGAGTCTCTACGTGGCGATCGGGACAGCCCGCAACACCGGCTCCACAGATCACCGGAACCCCTCTTCAACTCACAGGACCTCGTCAGGGAAACCTGACGGGCGGCCCTTCACTTGTTGAGGGATTCGTGAAAGCGTTCACATTCACAAGCAACTTGCACGTAATACCAAGGAGAGGTAGCAGCCATGGACTGGCGTCACAACGCCGTTTGCCGCGAGGAAGACCCCGAGCTCTTCTTCCCCATCGGCAACACCGGTCCTGCGCTGCTGCAGATCGAGGAAGCCAAGGCCGTCTGCCGCCGCTGCCCCGTCATGGAGCAGTGCCTGCAGTGGGCGCTCGAGTCCGGCCAGGACTCCGGCGTCTGGGGTGGTCTCAGCGAGGACGAGCGTCGCGCCATGAAGCGCCGCGCCGCCCGCAACCGGGCCCGTCAGGCTTCTGCCTGACGCACCCACCCCGCCTGAGCTTGGCGGCGCGTACAGCGAGTACGCATCTCCCGCCCCCGAGCCGCAGCGCGCAGTACCCCCGATGCGCAGCACAAGCTGGCAACGAGCATTCGAGCCCCGGACCACTTCTGGTCCGGGGCTTCTTGCTGTGCCCGGGCACTGAACACGGAGCGTTTCAGACCTACTTGCCGCGCCCGCCGCACGCGCCCGTCCGTACGTGCTCGCCCTACTTGTTCGCGCGCACCGGGACGTCCAGGAGCACCCGGGTGCCGCCCTCCGGCGCCGGGACCATGTCGAACGTTCCGCCCAACTCGCCCTCCACCAGGGTCCGTACGATCTGGAGGCCGAGGTTGCCGGCGGTGTGCGGGTCGAAGCCCTCGGGGAGGCCGACGCCGTCGTCCTGGACGGTGACGAGCAGGCGGGCCTCCTTCGTCGTACCGCCGCGGACCGCCGAGACCTCGACCGTGCCGGTGTCCCCTTCGCGAAAGCCATGCTCAAGGGCGTTCTGGAGGATCTCGGTGAGGACCATCGAGAGCGGGGTGGCGACCTCGGCGTCGAGGATGCCGAAGCGTCCGGTGCGCCGGCCGGTGACCTTGCCGGGCGAGATCTCGGCGACCATCGCGAGGACCCGGTCGGCGATCTCGTCGAACTCCACGCGCTCGTCCAGGTTCTGGGACAGCGTCTCGTGCACGATCGCGATCGACCCGACCCGGCGTACCGCCTCCTCCAGCGCCTCTCGGCCGCGGTCGGAGTCGATGCGGCGGGCCTGGAGGCGGAGGAGGGCGGCGACCGTCTGGAGGTTGTTCTTCACCCGGTGGTGGATCTCCCGGATGGTGGCGTCCTTGGTGATCAACTCGCGCTCGCGGCGCCGCAGTTCGGTGACGTCGCGGAGCAGGACCAGCGAACCGATGCGGGTGCCCTTGGGCTTGAGCGGGATGGCCCTGAACTGGATGACCCCGTCGCCGGACTCGATCTCGAACTCGCGCGGGGCCCAGCCGCTGGCGACCTTGGCGAGCGCCTCGTCCACCGGGCCGCGGGTCGGGGCGAGTTCGGCGGTGGTCATGCCGAGGTGGTGGCCGACCAGGTCGGAGGCGAGGCCGAGGCGGTGGTAGGCGGAGAGCGCGTTCGGGGAGGCGTACTGGACGATGCCGTCGGCGTCGAGGCGGATCAGGCCGTCGCCGACGCGCGGGGCGGCGTCCATGTCCATCTGCTGGTTCGCGAACGGGAAGGAGCCGGCCGCGATCATCTGCGCGAGGTCCGACGCGCTCTGGAGATAGGTCAGTTCGAGGCGGCTCGGGGTGCGCACGGTGAGCAGGTTGGTGTTGCGCGCGATGACACCGAGGACGCGCCCCTCCCGTCGTACGGGGATCGACTCGACCCGCACCGGGACCTCCTCGCGCCACTCCGGGTCGCCCTCGCGCACGATCCGGCCCTCGTCGAGCGCGGCGTCGAGGAGGGGGCGGCGGCCGCGCGGGACGAGGTGGCCGACCATGTCGTCCTGGTAGGAGGTGGGGCCGGTGTTGGGCCGCATCTGGGCCACCGAGACATAGCGGGCGCCGTCCCGGGTGGGCACCCACAGGACGAGGTCGGCGAAGGAGAGGTCGGAGAGCAGCTGCCACTCCGAGACCAGCAGATGGAGCCACTCCAGGTCGGAGTCGTCGAGGGCGGTGTGCTGGCGGACCAGCTCGTTCATGGAGGGCACGGGTGCGAGCGTACCTGGCGGTATGTATGTGGCCTACTGCACCTTCCCGGGGGATAACCCCCGGACCCCCAGCAGAAAAGCGGGTTGGCCCCGGCGACCGGCGCGGATATCGCGGGGCGAACCGAAGTGAACGGGCGCAGAAACACCCGCGGGCCGCGGCGCCTGAGAGGGACCCTCAACCCTCTCGGCACCGCAGCCCGGAGCAATATCGGCCACGGGGTGTGCGGTCCCGGACGGCCGAAGGATGAGGAGCCGGGGCAGTCAGGGCAGAGAGCACCGGTTCCTCGGTCCGCCTTCCTGTGCGGGGAAGACGGAAGTCCGTGTTTTCAGTTCTCTACACACGATTGTGGACTAGACCACTTCATGTGTCCATGCGTTGGAGCCTGTTTGTTGTTGTCGGCTCGCCGAGCGTCCCCGAGGGGCCTGGACCCCCGCTGGAGAACTGATCGGACGCCCTAGCATCCATCACGCAGCCTAACCCGTGTGGGTTCATGTGCGGGGCCAGATGGCCATGGCAATTTCCGCGAGCGCCTCCAGTTCCGCCCGGCTCGCCCCGTCCCGCGCCTGTTGCGACATGCCGGTGACGATCGCCCCGGAGTGCCGGGCGAGAGCGGCGGCGTCGGTGCCGGGCGGGAGTGCGCCGGTGGCGATGTCCGCCCGGATACGACTCTCGAAGGCGGCGATGGTGGCGTTGCGCCGGTCGCGCAGGGAGTCCGCGACCTCCGGGGTCGTGCAGTTGATGGCCGCGTGGGCGACCAGGCAGCCGTGCGGGTGGCCGGGGTCCGTGTACATGGCGGCGGCCTCCCGCAGGGTCCGCGCCACGACGGCGCGGGCGGTGGGTTCCTCGGCGAGGGCGCGGTCGGCGAAGGAGGCGTAGCGGGCGGTGTAGACGCGGACGGCCTCGTCGAAGAGCGAGGCCTTGTCGCCGAAGGCTGCGTAGAGACTCGGAGCTCCGATGTCCATGACCCGGGTGAGGTCGGCGACCGAGGTCGCCTCGTAGCCGTGCTCCCAGAAGGCCAGGATCGCCTTCTCCAGGGCGGTCTCCCGGTCGAAGGAACGGGGCCGGCCGCGGGGCTTGGGCGCGGGCCCGGCCTTCGCCGCGGGCCCGGCCTTCGCCTTCGTCTCCTCGCTGTTCACCATGGAGTGCATTTTATAGCGGGTGCTAGAGAATTGTCGGTGGGCTGTTGTACGGTCTTTCTGTATCGGTCGTTAGCGAATTGCGAGGGGGCGTCGGCATGGGTGGCACAGGTGTGCTCGCGGGCAGGACGGCACTGGTCACGGGGGCGAGCAGGGGGATCGGACGGGCGGTGGCCGAGCGGCTGGCGCGGGACGGGGCGCGGGTCGCCGTGCACTACGGCAGCAATGAGGCGGCGGCGAAGGAGACGGTGACCGCCATCGAGACGGCGGGCGGCAGCGCCTTCGCGATCCGCGCCGAGCTGGGGGTGCCGGGGGACGCGGAGTCCTTGTGGGAAGCCTTCGACCGGCATGCGCAGGGAGTGGACATCCTGGTCAACAACGCGGGCATGGCGTTCTTCGCGGGCATCGAGCAGACGGACGAGGAGCTCTACGACCGGACGCAGGCGGTCAATGCCAGGGCACCGTTCTTCATCGTCAAGCACGGCCTGCGGCGACTGCGCGACGACGGCCGGATCATCAACGTCACGGCCGCCACGGACTCCGCCATCGCCCCGATCGCCGCCACCCACATGGCCAAGGGCGCGGTCACCACCCTGACCCGCTCACTCGCCGCCGAGCTGGCACCTCGCGGCATCACCGCCAACTCGGTCGGACCCGGCTTCATCGACACCGACCTGACGAGCGCGGCCCTGGCCGACCCCGCGATACGGGCGCACGCGGAGTCCGTCTCGGTGTTCAAACGCGTCGGTACGGCGTCGGAGGTGGCCGATGTGGTGGCATTCCTGGCGTCACCGGACTCCCGCTGGGTCACGGGGCAGCACATCGACGCGACCGGGGGGTCACTGCTGAGCCTGCACTAAGGGTGAGAGCCGGACTGGGCTCGCCGACTCTCGCCGACTCTCGCCGACTCTCGCCGACTCTCGTCGGCTCTCAGCGGGTCTCAGCGGGTCTCCGTCACCTTCGCCAGGGCGCGCGGCGCGTCAGGGTCCTGGCCGCGGGCGATGGTGACCTCGTGGGCGAGGAGTTGCAGCGGGATGATCTCCAGGACGGGCTGGAGTTCCTCGGCGACGCCCTCGGTGGGCAGGACGAAGCCGGCCGAGGCCTGGGCGACCTGACCGGCGGGGCCGATGACGACCAGGTCCGCGCCCCGGCCGCGCAGCCGGTCGAGGACGGGCTGGAGGGCCTCGCCGCCCTTGCCGTCGGTGACGACCGCGATGACCGGGGAGACGTTGTCGACCATGGCGAGAGGGCCGTGCAGGAGGTCGGCGCCGGAGTACGAGAGGGCGGGGATGTAGCTGGTCTCCATCAGCTTGAGGGCGGCCTCCTTGGCCGTGGGGTAGCCGTAGCCGCGCGAGGTGATGACCATGCGCTCGGCGAAGCGGTAGCGGGCGGCGAGGGCACGGACCTCGTCCTGGCGGTCCAGGAGCCGCTGGGCCAGGTCGGGCAGGACCTTCGCCGAGGCACCGTCACCGCCGCGCAGGCCCTCGACGAAGAGATAGAGCGCGAGAAGGGAGGCCGTGTAGGTCTTGGTCGCGGGGAGGGCTCTCTCCGGTCCGGCCATGATGTCGATGTGGTACTCGGAGACACCGGCCAGCGGGGAGTCCGGGTTGTTGGTGACGGCGAGGGTGATCGCACCGGCCTCGCGGGCGGCGCGGGTCGAGGCCACCAGGTCCGGGGAGCCGCCGGACTGGCTGACGGTGACGACCAGGACGTCGGTGAGGTCGGGACGGGCGCCGTACGCCGTGGTGGTCGACATCGAGGTCAGACCGCAGGGCAGGCCGAGGCGGATCTCCAGGAGGTACTTGGCGTAGAGCGCGGCGTTGTCGGAGGTGCCGCGGGCGGTGAGCAGGACGAAGCGGGGTGCGCGGGCGGCGATCTCCTGGGCGACCTGGCGGATGCCGGGGGCACCGTCCTCCAGGATCCGGCGCAGCACGGCCGGCTGCTCGGCCATCTCGCGGGCCATGATGCGGCCGGGGAGTTCGCTCTGGGGGGCCGGTGTCGTGGTGGTCATGCGGGTCGTCCTCCCGGGTGGGCCGTGGATGTCGGGGTCACGCTTCCGTGGCAGCGCTTCGGTGGCAGCGCCTGCATGGCATCTCCTATTGCACTCCCCCGGGTGCGGGGACGCCTGTGCGGGGTGGGGATCCGTGCGTCCGACACCTCGTCCTGGCACCTCGCCCCGGCACCTCGCCCCGGCACCTCGTCCACACCTGGTCGTGGCCGCCTTGTAGGGGCCGCTTCACCTGGGCAGGAAAAGCTGGTTCTGTTAAATTGGTCTAAACCACATAGCCCTTTCAGAACGGCAGGCCCAGCGTGGAAGTTGTCATCGTTCCGGACGCCAAGTCGGGCGGCGAGCTCATCGCCGAGGCCATGGCTCAGCTCCTGCGGCGCAAGCCGGACGCGCTGCTCGGCGTGGCCACCGGCTCGACCCCGCTGCCCATCTATCAGGCGCTGACGGCGAAGGTGCGGTCCGGCGCCGTGGACGCCTCGCGGGCGCGGATCGCGCAGCTCGACGAGTATGTGGGGCTGCCGGCCGAGCACCCGGAGTCGTACCGGTCGGTGCTGCGGCGCGAGGTGCTGGAGCCGCTGGGGATCGGGATGGACTCCTTCATGGGGCCGGACGGGACCGCGGAGGACGTGCAGGCGGCGTGCGAGGCGTATGACGCGGCGCTGGCGGGCGCCGGGGGTGTGGATCTGCAGTTGCTCGGGATCGGGACCGACGGGCACATCGGGTTCAACGAGCCGTGTTCCTCGCTGGCCTCTCGGACTCGGATCAAGACGCTCACCGAGCAGACGCGGGTGGACAACGCGCGGTTCTTCGACGGGGACATCGCGCAGGTGCCGCATCACGTGATCACTCAGGGGATCGGGACGATCCTGGAGGCGCGGCATCTGGTGTTGCTCGCGACGGGTGAGGGCAAGGCGGACGCGGTGGCGGCGACGGTGGAGGGGGCGGTGGCCGCGGTGTGTCCTGCGTCGGCGCTGCAATTGCATCCGCATGCCACCGTGGTTGTCGATGACGCCGCCGCGTCCAAGTTGAAGCTGGCGGATTATTTCCGGCACACGTTTGCCAACAAGCCGGATTGGCAGGGGATTTGAGGGTAGTTCGCGGGGTGCGGGCCGTATGTGGCTGGTCGCGCAGTTCCCCGCGCCCCTAAGAGGCAAAAGCAGGCGCCGGTTCCCTTCCAAGGAACCGGCGCCTTTCTCGTCGTACTTCGAGTTACTCCCCCGCGATGACCTCCGCCGCCGCCCGTCCGCACACCCTCGCCGCGCCGTGGGTCGCGATGTGCAGGGTGCCCCGGGGAGGGGACTGGGGGACGCCCATCTCGACCACGATGGTGTCGGGGCGGGAGCGGAGGACGGTGTCCAGGGCCGTTGTCATCCAGGGGTGGCGGTGTTCGTCGCGGACCACGGCGACGATGCGGCGGGGGCCAGCGGCGGCTAGGGCGGCCATGCCGGCGCCGTCCTCGGTGAAGCTGCCGGTCTCGGTGCCCGGGAGGAGGCGGGAGAGTTCGGCGGCTACGCCCCAGGGGGTCTCGTCGCCGACCGCGATGTTGGCGACCGGGGTGAAGGCGGCGACGAAGGGAGGGTCGGTCAGGGGGGTGAAACCCTCCTTGCCGGTCAGCGTCAGGGCGCGGCGGGCTGCGCGGAGGCCCACCTCCGGGTCGGCGTCGGGCTCCGTGTCCGCCGCCGCGGCCGCTGCCGTCCAGCGGGCGAGGGAGCGGACTCGGTCCGCCGCGTCGGCGAGGCGTTCCTCGGGGAGGTCGCCGGAGCGGACCGCCCCGACCAGGGCGTCCCGCAGGCGGCGTACCGTCTCGTCGTCCGCCAGGCCGCCGCCCACGCAGATGGCGTCGGCGCCGGCGGCGATGGCCAGGACGCTGCCGCGTTCGATGCCGTAGGTGGCCGCGATGGCCTGCATCTCCATGCCGTCGGTGACGATGAGTCCGTCGTAGCCGAGTTCGGTGCGCAGGAGGTCGGTCAGGACCTTGCGGGACAACGTTGCCGGGTGGTCGGGGTCCAGGGCCGGGACCAGGATGTGGGCGCTCATCACCGCGCGGGTGCCGGCGGCGATCGCGGCGCGGAACGGGGACAGTTCGCGGGACATCAGCACCGAGAGGTCCGCGTCGATGCGCGGCAGGGCGTGGTGGGAGTCGACCGCCGTGTCGCCGTGGCCGGGGAAGTGCTTGGTGCAGGCCGCCACTCCGGCCGACTGGAGGCCGGTGACGTAGGCGGCGGTATGGCGGGCGACCAGGTCGGCGGAGGCGCCGAAGGAGCGGACGCCGATCACCGGGTTCGACGGGTTGGAGTTGACGTCCGCCGACGGGGCCCAGTTGAGGTTCACTCCGCAGGCCGCGAGACGGCGGCCCAGTTCGGAGGCGACCTGCCTTGTCAGGTCCACGTCGTCCACCGCGCCCAGCGCGTGGTTGCCCGGGAAGGAGGAGCCGGTGCGCACCTCGAGGCGGGTGACGTCACCGCCCTCCTCGTCGATGGCGACCAGGACGTCGTCGCGTTCGGCGCGCAACTGGGCCGTGAGGGCGGACAGTTGGTCCGAGGAGGCGATGTTGCGGCCGAACAGGCCCACCGAGGCCAGGCCCTCCCCCAGGCGGCGCAGCAGCCAGTCGGGGGCGGTGGTGCCGGTGAAGCCCGGCTGGAGGACCGTCAGGGCGTCGCGGGTCAGTGTGTCTGTGCCGCTGGCGAAAGTCGTCATCGGGTGGCGTTATCCCTTCACCGCGCCGGCGGTCAGGCCCGCGGCCATCTTGCGCTGGACGAGGAGGAACAGGACGACGATCGGCACGGCCATCATCGTGGAACCGGCCATCATCGGGGCGTACTCGGTGCCGTGCTTGGTGGTGAAGTTGCCGAGCCAGACGGTGGCGGTCTGGTTCTCCTGGCTGAGCAGCATGAGGGCGTAGAGGTACTCGTTCCAGGCCTGGATGAAGCCGTAGACCGAGGTGGCGACCATGCCGGGGGCCAGGAGCGGGAAGACCACGCGGATGAAGGCCATGGTGCGGGAGCAGCCGTCCACCATCGCCGCCTCCTCCAGCTCCTTCGGGATGTTGACGATGAAGCCGCGCAGCGTCCACACCGTGAAGGGGAGGATGAAGGTCAGGTAGGTGAGGATCAGGCCGGACAGCTTGTCGTACTGGCCCAGGTCGTTGAGGAGCAGGAAGACCGGGATGATCATCGCGACCAGCGGGACCATCTGGACCGCCAGGATGCCCACGATCACGATCTTCCGGCCGCGGAAGGCGAACCGGGAGATGGCGAGCGCCGCCAGCAGGCCGATGACGATGCCGATCGCCACCACCGAGAGCGAGACGATGAGGCTTCGGCCCACCGGGCCCCAGAAGTCGGCGATGTTCAGCGCCCGGCTGAAGTTGGAGAAGGTGACGCTCGTCGGCAGCAGGCTCGGGTCCGGGTCGATGGCGTCCTTGGCCGGCTTGAAGGCCGTGTTGAGCATCCAGTAGACCGGGAAGCCCGCGGTGACGAAGACGAGGAGACCGAGGAGGTTCCAGCCGAGCCGGGACCTGCCGCGCCCCCGCGCGGTTGCCGTACTCATGACGCTCATTCGACTTCCCCGATCTTCAGCATCTGGCGCATGTAGACCGCGACCACGCCGAGCAGGAGCAGCACGGTGAGCAGGGCGATCGCCGAGCCCTGCGCGTAGTCGTTGACCACGAAGGCGCGGTCGTAGGAGTACGTGGTGAGGAGCTGGAACTCGGCTTCCGGATGTCCGTTGCGCATCACGAAGACCTGCGGGAAGACGCCCATGTCCCAGATGACCGAGAGGGTCGTGAGCATCACGATGATCGGCTTGAGGATGGGGAGGGTGACGTATCGGAAGACGCCCCAGGCGCCCGCGCCGTCCAGGCGGGCCGCCTCCTCCAGCTCGGCCGGGACCTGGGTCAGGCCGGCGCTGAGGGTGATGACGACGAAGGGCACCGCTCCCCAGACCACCAGGAGCATGATCACGGCCAGGCCCTGCGGTCCGCTGGCGAACCAGTTGTGGCCGACCATCTCGACCCCGGGCAACTTGCTGAGCAGCGCGTTGAGGATGCCGTAGTCGGCGTCGAACAGCCACTTGAAGACGGTGGTGGCGACGATGATCGGCATGCCCCAGCTGGCCACGAGGGCGATGTTGACGAGGGTCTTCACCCAGCCGGAGACCCGCTGGAGGAGCAGCGCGATCAGCATGCCGATGACCATCGTGAAGATGACGCAGCCGGCCGCGAAGACGATCGTGCGGACGACGACCGCCCAGAACTCGCTGTCGCCCAGCACGCCCGTGAAGTTGTCGAAGCCGACCGACTCGGCGGGCTGGAAGCCCCACAGCTGGGACTGCCCGAACTTCTGGAAGGACAGGGTGACCAGGCGGACCAGCGGGTAGCCCATGACGAGGGCGAGGATCAGCAGACAGGGGGCGAGCAGCAGCCAGGGGGTGCCGGCGCCGCCCGAAGTCCGGCCTCTGCGTGGCTTTTTCGCGACCGCGGGTGGCGGCGGCGCCTGCCGCGGGGGCGGCACCTTGGCAGGGGTGGTGGTCTCTGCGGCACTCATCGCGCGCTCCTCAGCGGTCCCTCAGGTCGTACGAGAAGCAGGGCCCCGTCGTGCTCAACGGGGCCCCGCCGGTGGTCACTTGGTGTTGATGACCTTGTCGATCGCGGCGTCCGCTTCCTTCGCGGCCTCCTCGACCGTCTTCTTGCCGGTGCCGATGGACTGGAGCATGGTCTGGAGGACCTGGGCCTTCTCGACCTGGCCCCAGCCCGGCGCCATCGGGACGAACCAGTTGGACTCGGCCGCGGTGGCCGGGACCGCGGTCGCCGGGTCGTTCTTCAGGGTGGCGAGGTCCGTCTTGTTGTTGGGCAGGTTGCCCTTGGCCATCAGGCCCTTCTGGCCGGAGGAGCCCGCGAAGGCGTTGATCCACTCGGCGGCGACGGCCTGCGCGTCGGACTTCACCGGGACGGCGAGGTCGGAACCGCCCAGGAAGACCGGGAGGTTCTTGCCGGACGGGCCGGGCATCACGAAGTTCTCGACGTTGTTGGCCAGCTTGCCGGTCTTGTCGTTCTCCTTGGCCGCGGCGGTCGCGCCCTCCCATGCGGGGGCGAAGATCATGCCGGACTTGCCCTGGCCGTAGACGATGTAACGGTCGGACTCGTCCTTGGTCTTGTCGCCGTGCATGTACTTGTCGACGACGTTCTGGAACGCCTTGAGGCCCTGGATGGACTCGGGCGAGGAGAGGTTGGCCTTCCACTGGCCGCCCGACTCGACGGCGATGGAGCCGCCGGCGTCGTAGACGAAGGACATGGCCGCGTACCAGTCGCGGGTGGGCTGGTACCAGGCGGAGAACTTGTTCCCCTCCTTCTTCTGGACCTTGTCCAGGGCGGCGGTGAGCTCGGTGTAGGTCTTCGGGGCGGACTTCACGCCGACCGAGGCGAAGAGGTCCTTGCGCCAGTTGGCGACACGGCCACCGGCGTAGTACGGGACGCCGTAGGTCTTGCCGTCGTAGGTCACCGAGGCCTTGAGGCCGTCCAGCCAGGCGCCCGAGTTGTCGAACTTCGCCGGGTCGACGGGGGCGAAGGCGCCCTTGACCATGTAGCTGAGCATCTCGGTGTTGCCCATCTCGACCACGTCGGGGGCCTTGTCCGTGGCGAGGACCGCGTCGAGCTTGGCGTTCTTGTCCGGCCAGCCGTAGTACTCGTGCTTGATCTTGATGCCGGGGTGCTTCTTGGTGACCGCCGCGTCGGCGGCCTTCACCAGCTCGGGCCAGTTGTTCTGCGCGTCGACCGTGAGCCAGACGGTGAGTTCCTTGGCGTCCGCGCCGCTGTTGTCCGAGCTGCCACTGTCGCTGTCACCACACGCCGCGATGGAGACCATCATGCCCGCGATACCGATCGCGGCTATCAGCTTGCGCTTCACGCCACCCTCCTCAGGGATGCCCACACCCCCCACCCATGGAGCTGGGATCTGGACCAATGGTGTAGACCAGTAGGGGGAGCTTGGACCAGACCAGAAGCGCTGTCAAGGGTCCTAGAAAAGGCCCTGACCAGCCGTTATGGGACCTACATATGCAGGAACCTTTAAGTAAGAAGCCAGCGAAAACACCGGCAGCGGAGTACTCTCGTCCGCTATACCACTCACCTCTGTGGACTAGACCAAAAGAGGCGGTGACGGTATACAGAAGGGATCACGACGGGATCGTCCTCGTGACCCGCATCCGGAGCCGGGAAGGCAGACCATGAGCAGCGATGTCAGCAGTGCGGAGACCGAGGGTGGGGCCGGCGTCCGTACCGCGCGCGTGCCCAAGTACTACCGCCTGAAGAAGCACCTGCTCGACATGACGGAGACACAGTCGCCCGGCACGCCGGTCCCGCCCGAGCGCACCCTCGCCGCCGAGTTCGACACCTCGCGCACGACGGTCCGCCAGGCCCTCCAGGAGCTCGTGGTCGAGGGCCGCCTCGAACGCATCCAGGGCAAGGGCACGTTCGTCGCCAAGCCGAAGGTCTCCCAGGCGCTCCAACTCACCTCGTACACCGAGGACATGCGCGCCCAGGGCCTCGAACCCACCTCCCAGCTCCTCGACATCGGCTACATCACCGCCGACGACCGCCTCGCCGAGCTCCTCGACATCACCGCCGGCGGCCGGGTGCTGCGCATCGAGCGCCTGCGCATGGCGAACGGCGAGCCGATGGCCATCGAGACCACCCACCTCAGCGCCAAGCGCTTCCCGGCGCTGCGCAGGTCACTGGTCAAGTACACCTCCCTCTACACGGCCCTGGCCGAGGTGTACGACGTCCATCTCGCCGAGGCCGAGGAGACCATCGAGACCTCCCTGGCCACCCCGCGCGAGGCCGGCCTGCTCGGCACGGACGTGGGCCTGCCCATGCTGATGCTGTCCCGGCACTCCATCGACAAGGGCGGGGAGCCGGTGGAATGGGTGCGGTCGGTGTACCGGGGGGACCGGTACAAGTTCGTGGCGAGGCTGAAGAGGCCGGTCGACTGACCGCCCTTGCAATACGGCTCGCGGTGTAGCGCAACTGCACATCCTGCTCTACGGTCCTTCCGTCTCCATATGGACGGGAGGACCGCGCTGTGCGTACCGCGAACGTCCGAACCATCGCCATCTGGACCCTTGTCGCGCTGATCGGCGCCACCGGCTGGGCCGTGCTGGCTCTGGCGCGCGGTGAGGACGTCTCCGCCGCCTGGATGGTCGCCGCCGCCCTCGGCACATATGCGATCGCGTACCGCTTCTACGCGAAGTTCATCGCGTACAGGGTCCTCAAGGTCGACGGGACGAGGGCCACCCCGGCCGAACGCCTCAACAACGGCATCGACTTCCACCCCACCGACCGGCGCGTCCTGCTCGGCCACCACTTCGCGGCGATCGCCGGCGCCGGACCGCTCGTCGGGCCCGTACTGGCAGCGCAGATGGGCTACTTGCCCGGCACGATCTGGATCATCGCGGGCGTCGTCTTCGCGGGCGCGGTCCAGGACATGGTGGTGCTGTTCTTCTCGACCCGCCGCGACGGGCGGTCCCTCGGTCAGATGGCCCGGGAGGAGATCGGTCCCTTCGGCGGCGCGGCGGCGCTGATCGCCGCGTTCGCCATCATGATCATCCTGCTCGGGGTGCTGGCCCTGGTCATCGTCAACGCCCTCGCCCAGTCGCCGTGGGGCACCTTCTCCATCGCGATGACGATCCCGATCGCTCTGCTCATGGGCTTCTATCTGCGCGTCCTGCGCCCCGGCCGGATCGCCGAGGTCTCCCTCATCGGCGTGGCGCTGCTGCTGCTCGCACTGGTCGCGGGGCGCTGGGTCGCCGAGTCCTCGTGGGCCGACACCTTCACGCTCGCGCCCTCGACGCTGGTCGTCTGGCTGGTGGCGTACGGCTTCATCGCCTCGATCCTGCCGGTGTGGATGCTGCTCGCACCCCGCGACTACCTCTCCACGTTCATGAAGATCGGCACGATCTTCCTGCTCGCGCTCGGGGTCGTCATCGCGCTGCCGACGCTGAAGATGGACGCGGTGACGGACTTCGCCTCGCGCGGCAACGGGCCGGTGTTCGCCGGGTCGTTGTTCCCGTTCGTCTTCATCACCATCGCCTGTGGGGCGCTGTCGGGCTTCCACTCGCTCATATCGAGCGGCACCACGCCGAAGATGATCCAGAAGGAGACGCAGGTCCGGATGATCGGCTACGGCTCCATGCTGATGGAGTCGTCCGTCGCCATCATGGCGCTGGTCGCGGCGAGCATCATCGACCCGGGCCTGTACTTCGCGATGAACGCGCCCTCGGGAGCCATCGGCACCACCGTGCAGGAGGCCTCGCGGGTGGTGACCGGCTGGGGCTACTCCATCTCCCCCGACGACCTGGCCCGCGCGGCCGAACGCGTCGAGGAGTCAAGCCTGTTGTCCCGGACCGGCGGCGCGCCCACCCTCGCCATCGGTGTCTCGGAGATCTTCTCCAAGGTCACCGGCGGAAGCCTGCGCGCCTTCTGGTATCACTTCGCGATCATGTTCGAGGCGCTGTTCATCCTGACCGCGCTGGACGCCGGCACACGCGTGGGCCGGTTCATGCTCCAGGACATGCTGGGCAATGTCATCAAGCCCTTCAAGAACGTGAGTTGGAAGCCCGGACTGGTCATCACCAGCGCGCTCGTGTGCGGGCTGTGGGGGTACTTCCTCTGGGTCGGCGTCCATGAGCCGCTCGGTGGGATCAACCAGCTGTTCCCGGTCTTCGGCATCTCCAACCAGCTGCTCGCCGCCGTCGCCCTGGCCGTCTGCACCACGCTGCTCGTGAAGTCCGGGCGCCTCAAGTGGGCCTGGATCACCGGGATCCCGCTCGCCTGGGACGCCACGGTCACGCTGACCGCCAGCTGGCAGAAGGTGTTCTCCAGCGACCCCAAGGTCGGCTTCTTCAAGCAGCGCCAGGTGTTCCAGGACGCCATCGACGACGGCAGGATCCTGCCGCCCGCCAAGAGCATGGACGACATGCGCACCGTGGTCACCAACTCGACGGTGGACGGCGTACTGACCGCGATCCTCGCGCTGTTGATCGTGGTGGTGATCGCCGACGCCCTGCGGGTCTGCGTCCGGCACATCCGCCGCCCCGCGCTCTCCACGCTCAGCGAGTCGCCGTACGTCGAGTCGAAGCTCGTCGCCCCGGCCGGGCTGATCCCCACCCGGGAGGAGAAGGAGGAGGCACGCCATGAGGTCGGCGCTCCGGCGGGCACTTAGGGGTGTGCGCTGGTATGTACGGGAGTTGACCGACGAGTCGGCGTACGACCGCTATGTCGCGCACGTCCGCGGGGAGCATCCGCAGGCGGACGTGCCGACCCGGCGGGCGTTCGAGCGGATGCGGACGGACCGGCAGGAGGAGGATCCGCGCCAGGGTTTCCGCTGCTGCTGAGCCCGCCGCCGACACACCTCCGCCGGCCCACCTCTGACACCGATGTCAGACCTCTTGTCGGACCTTCACCGAATCGACATACCGATATGCGGACGAGGTCTTCCACTCCTGTCACACCGTGACCTAGATTGCCTGCGCGTTACACGGTGATCAGTGATGAGGGGATCGGAGCCGCCGCATGTCATCAGATTCGCCCGAGGCCAGACCACCGGTGGTGACACCGGTCCGGGTGGTCATCGCGCTCTGCCTCCTCGCGCCCTTCGTGGCGATGCTGTGGGTGGGCTCGTACGCGAAGGTCGACCCGACCCTCGCCGGCATCCCGTTCTTCTACTGGTACCAGATGCTCTGGGTGCTCCTCTCCACCGCGCTGACGATGGTCGCGTACAAGCTGTGGCAGCGTGACCAGCGCGCCCGCAAGGGAGGTGCCACCAAGTGAAGAACGACGTGAACGGCGTCGCACTCGCCGTCTTCATCCTCTTCTTCCTGGCCGTCACGGTCATGGGCTTCCTCGCCTCGCGCTGGCGCAAGGCCGAGAACGAGCACACCCTCGACGAATGGGGCCTGGGCGGCCGGTCGTTCGGCACCTGGATCACCTGGTTCCTGCTCGGCGGCGACCTCTACACGGCGTATACGTTCGTGGCGGTCCCGGCGGCGATCTACGCGGCGGGCGCGGCCGGCTTCTTCGCCGTGCCGTACACGATCCTCGTCTACCCGCTGATCTTCACCTTCCTGCCCCGCCTCTGGTCGGTCTCGCACAAGCACGGCTATGTGACGACGTCCGACTTCGTGCGCGGCCGGTGGGGTTCGAAGGGCCTGTCGCTGGCGGTCGCCGTGACCGGCATCCTCGCGACGATGCCGTACATCGCCCTCCAGCTCGTCGGCATCCAGGCGGTCCTGGACGTGATGGGCGTCGGCGGCGGCGAGAACACCAACTGGTTCGTGAAGGACCTGCCGTTGCTGCTCGCCTTCGGCGTGCTGGCGGCGTACACCTACTCCTCGGGTCTGCGTGCCCCGGCGATGATCGCGTTCGTCAAGGACACGCTGATCTACGTCGTCATCGCGGTGGCGATCATCTACATCCCGATCAAGCTGGGCGGGTTCGACGAGATCTTCGGCGCGGCGAACGACAAGTACACCGCCGCGAAGGCGGGCGGCCTGGTCCCGCCGGAGGCGGGCCAATGGACGTACGCCACGCTGGCGTTGGGCTCCGCGCTCGCGCTCTTCATGTACCCGCACTCGATCACCGCGACGCTCTCCTCCAAGAGCCGTGAGGTGATCCGCCGCAACACCACGATCCTGCCGCTGTATTCGCTGATGCTGGGTCTGCTCGCGCTGCTGGGCTTCATGGCGATCGCGGCCGGAGTCAAGGTCACCAACCCGCAGTTGGCGATCCCGCAGCTCTTCGAGGACATGTTCCCGAGCTGGTTCGCGGGCGTGGCCTTCGCGGCGATCGGCATCGGCGCGCTGGTCCCGGCGGCGATCATGTCCATCGCGGCGGCGAACCTCTTCACCCGCAACATCTACAAGGACTTCATCAAGCCGGACGCGACGCCCGAGCAGGAGACGAAGATCTCCAAGCTGGTCTCGCTCCTGGTGAAGGTCGGCGCCCTGATCTTCGTCCTGACGATGGACAAGACGGTCGCCATCAACTTCCAGCTCCTGGGCGGCATCTGGATCCTCCAGACCTTCCCGGCCCTGGTCGGCGGCCTCTTCACCCGCTGGTTCCACCGCTGGGCCCTGCTCGCCGGCTGGGCGGTCGGCATGATCTACGGCACGGTCGCCGCGTACGGCGTCGCCTCCCCGACGCAGAAGCACTTCGGCGGCTCCTCGAAGGAGATCCCGGGCATCGGCGAGATCGGCTACATCGGCCTCACGGCGTTCGTCCTCAACGTCCTCGTCGCCGTGGTCCTCACCTTCGTCCTGAGGGCCGCCAAGGCCCCCGAGGGCGTGGACGAGACGAGCCCGGCGGACTACACGGCGGACGCGGGCGACCCGGGCGTGGAGGTCGAACTGCCCCCGGCGACGGCGGGCGCCGCGCACTGACGGTTTTCGCACCAAGGGTTACGGTGATCAGCGGGCCGTCGGAATATCCGGCGGCCCGCTGTCGTACCCGTCGGGCACACTCGCCCTCATGGACATCGAGATCCGGGCGGCGGACCCGAGCGAATACGACACCATCGGCGAGATCACGGCCCAGGCCTATCTCCTGGACGACCTCCTGGCCTTCGGCGAGAGCGACTGGTACCTCGGCGAGTTGAGGGACGTCGCCAAGCGCGCCGCCTCCGCGGAGGTGCTCGTGGCCGTCCTGGGCGGCGAGCCCGTCGGCACCGTCACCTACGTCTCCCCGGCCGGCGGACACATGGCCGAGCTCTCCCGCCCCGGCGAGGCGGAGATCCGCATGCTGGGCGTCGCGCAGGCGGCCCGTGGCAGAGGCGCCGGAGAAGCCCTCGTACGCGCCTGTGTGGACCGCGCCAAGGCCACGGAGGGCTGCACCGGCATGGTCCTGTCGACCCAGCCGATCATGCACGCGGCCCACCGCATCTACGAGCGCCTGGGCTTCGTCCGCGCCCCCGAGCGCGACTGGCGGCCGATCGAGGGCGACGACTTCACGCTCGTCACCTATGAGTTGACGTTCTGACACGCTCCGAAGTCACCGCGACACAACATCTGGGGGCGCCAACAGAACCCGGCACAAGATGTATGCTCATGCTCGCTGTCGCCGCAGGGGAATCCGGTGTGAATCCGGAACTGTCCCGCAACGGTGTACTTGTGCATGCCTTGTGCGTGTACGGGAGTCAGTCCGAGGACCTGCCGACAGCGTGCCCGGCCATCGTGGACCGGGTGCCATTGACGTCCGGGCCTCGTGGAATGGGCCGGTGGACGCGACGCCCCGTGCGCTCGTGAGCTGCCGCCTGCCCTCCGCAAGGCCCCGTGCCGAGCGAGGGAGAGCCCCCACGTGACCATCGCGCCAGCCGACCCGGCTTCAGCGACCACCTTTGTGGACGAGGACGGTCCCGGTACCGCGTTGCTGCGGACCCTGACCGAGCTGACCGCCGACCTGCCCGACGCCGACCCCGGACGGGTCGCCGCCGCCGCCCTGCGCGGCCGGTCCGCACGGGCCGACGAAGCGGAGTTGCGCGAGCTGGCGACGGAGGCCGCCGCCGGTCTCATCTCCGAGGACCCCGCCTACTCCCGGCTCGCCGCCCGGCTGCTGACCATCAGCATCGCCGCCGAGGCCGCCTCGCAGGGCGTCACCTCCTTCACCGAGTCGGTCGCGGTCGGCCACCGCGAGGGCCTGATCGCAGACCGCACCGCGGAGTTCGTACGCGTCCACGCGGCGCGCCTCGACGCGCTCATCGACCCGGCCGGCGACGACCGCTTCGGCTACTTCGGCCTGCGCACCCTGCACAGCCGCTACCTGCTCCGGCACCCGATCACCCGTCGCGTGATCGAGACGCCCCAGCACTTCATGCTCCGGGTCGCCTCCGGCCTCGCCGAGGACGACACGACCCGGGCCGTGGACGAAGTCGCCGCGCTCTACGGGCTCATGAGCCGCCTCGACTACCTCCCCTCCTCCCCCACCCTCTTCAACTCCGGCACCCGGCACCCCCAGATGTCGTCCTGCTACCTCCTCGACTCCCCGCTGGACGAGCTGGACTCCATCTACGACCGCTACCACCAGGTGGCCCGCCTCTCGAAGCACGCCGGCGGCATCGGGCTGTCGTACTCCCGGATCCGCAGCCGCGGTTCGCTGATCCGGGGCACCAACGGGCACTCCAACGGCATCGTCCCGTTCCTGAAGACGCTCGACGCCTCGGTCGCCGCCGTGAACCAGGGCGGCCGGCGCAAGGGCGCGGCGGCGGTGTACCTGGAGACCTGGCACTCCGACATCGAGGAGTTCCTGGAGCTGCGGGACAACACCGGTGAGGACGCCCGGCGTACGCACAACCTGAACCTCGCGCACTGGATCCCGGACGAGTTCATGCGCCGCGTGAACGCCGACGCCGAGTGGTCGCTGTTCTCCCCCGCCGATGTGCCCGAGCTGGTCGACCTGTGGGGCGAGGAGTTCGACGCCGCGTACCGCAAGGCGGAGGCGGCCGGTCTCGCCAAGAAGACCATCCCGGCCCGTGACCTGTACGGCCGCATGATGCGCACCCTCGCGCAGACCGGCAACGGCTGGATGACCTTCAAGGACGCCGCCAACCGCACCGCCAACCAGACGGCGCTGCCGGGCAGCGTGGTCCACTCCTCGAACCTCTGCACGGAGATCCTGGAGGTGACCGACGACGGGGAGACGGCGGTCTGCAACCTGGGCTCGGTGAACCTGGGCGCGTTCGTCGACCAGAAGGCCGGGGACATCGACTGGGAGCGGCTGGACGAGACCGTCCGCACCGCCGTCACCTTCCTCGACCGGGTCGTCGACATCAACTTCTACCCGACCGAGCAGGCGGGCCGCTCCAACGCCCGCTGGCGCCCGGTGGGCCTGGGGGCGATGGGCCTCCAGGACGTCTTCTTCAAGCTGCGGCTGCCCTTCGACTCGCCGCAGGCCCGCGCCCTGTCCACCCGGATCGCCGAGCGCATCATGCTCGCCGCGTACGAGGCCTCCGCCGACCTCGCCGAGCGCAACGGCCCGCTGCCGGCCTGGGAGAAGACCCGTACCGCGCGGGGTGTCCTGCACCCCGACCACTACGACGTCGAACTGACCTGGCCGGAGCGCTGGTCGGCGCTGCGCGAGCGGATCGCGGCGGTCGGCATGCGCAACAGCCTGCTGCTCGCGATCGCGCCCACGGCCACCATCGCCTCGATCGCCGGTGTGTACGAGTGCATCGAGCCGCAGGTGTCCAACCTGTTCAAGCGCGAGACGCTGTCGGGTGAGTTCCTCCAGGTCAACTCCTACCTGGTGGCCGAGCTGAAGAAGCTCGGCGTGTGGGACGCGCAGACCCGGGAGGCGCTGCGCGAGTCCAACGGCTCGGTCCAGGGCTTCACCTGGGTCCCGCAGGACGTGCGTGACCTGTACCGCACGGCGTGGGAGATCCCGCAGCGCGGCCTGATCGACATGGCGGCGGACCGCACCCCGTTCCTCGACCAGTCCCAGTCCCTGAACCTGTTCCTGGAGACGCCGACCATCGGCAAGCTCTCCTCGATGTACGCGTACGCCTGGAAGCAGGGCCTGAAGACGACGTACTACCTGCGCTCGCGCCCGGCGACGAGGATCGCCCGCGCGGCCCAGGCCCAGGTCCAGCCTGAAAAGACCATCCCCGTCCAGCAGGTGACCGCCGAAGAGGCCCTCGCCTGCTCCCTTGAGAACCCCGAGTCCTGCGAGGCCTGCCAGTAATGAGTTCGACCGAGAAGAACCTGCTCGACCCGGGCTTCGAGCTGACTCTCCGCCCCATGCGCTACCCGGACTTCTACGAGCGCTACCGGGACGCCATCAAGAACACCTGGACCGTCGAGGAGGTCGACCTCCACTCCGACGTCGCCGACCTGGCGAAGCTGTCCGAGGGCGAGCAGCACATGATCGGCCGGCTGGTCGCGTTCTTCGCGACGGGCGACTCGATCGTGGCGAACAACCTCGTGCTGACCCTGTACAAGCACATCAACTCCCCCGAGGCGCGCCTGTATCTCTCGCGCCAGCTCTTCGAGGAGGCCGTGCACGTCCAGTTCTACTTGACGCTGCTCGACACCTACCTCCCCGACCCGGAGGACCGCGCGGCGGCGTTCGCGGCGGTGGAGAACATCCCCTCCATCCGCGAGAAGGCCGAGTTCTGCTTCAAGTGGATCAACGAGGTCGAGAAGCTGGAGCGCCTGGAGTCGCAGGCCGACCGCCGCCGCTTCCTCCTCAACCTGATCTGCTTCGCCGCGTGCATCGAGGGCCTGTTCTTCTACGGTGCCTTCGCGTACGTCTACTGGTTCCGCAGCCGGGGTCTGCTGCACGGCCTCGCCACCGGCACCAACTGGGTGTTCCGCGACGAGACCATGCACATGAGCTTCGCCTTCGACGTGGTCGACACGGTCCGCAAGGAGGAGCCGGAGCTCTTCGACGACGAGCTCCAGCAGCAGGTCACCGACATGCTGAAGGAGGCCGTGCAGGCCGAGCTCCAGTTCGGGCGCGACCTGTGCGGTGACGGCCTGCCGGGCATGAACACCGACTCGATGCGCCAGTACCTCGAATGCGTCGCCGACCAGCGCCTCACCCGCCTCGGCTTCGCCCCGGTGTACGGCTCCGAGAACCCCTTCTCCTTCATGGAGCTCCAGGGCGTCCAGGAGCTGACCAACTTCTTCGAGCGGCGCCCGTCCGCGTACCAGGTCGCCGTGGAGGGCACGGTCGACCTGGACGAAGATTTCTAGGAAGGGATCCGTGCGGGCGCGTGGTACGTCTCATCGCTGAGGAGGCCATGCCATGCGCCGTACGACATTCGCCCCTGCCGCACTCCTGACGCTCGTGCTGGCGGGGTGCGGCACCCAGGCCGGGAGTGACGGGAGCGGCGGCAGCGACAAGGTGTCGCCGTCGCCGCCCACGTCATCGTCCTCGCCCTCGTCGCCTTCGTCCTCCTGCACGCCCGCGTCGGAACTGAACGCCTCCGACAGCGGCGACACGGTGTGCCTGGCGGTCGGCGGCACGATCCGGGTCGCCCTGGACGGCACCAAGTCCCGCCCCTGGAAGCCGGTCACCACCGAGGGCACCGGCCTGGAGGCCACCAACAGCGGCATCGTCCTGCTGCCGGGCGACGCGAACGCCGCCTACCAGGCGGTATCGGCGGGCACGGTACGCCTGACGTCGTCCCGCCCCCTGTGCGCCACCGAGACCGGCAAGGTGTCCTGCAAGGGCATCCAGGACTGGTCGGTCACCGTGGTGGTCACTTCAGCGTGACGGCGTCCCCGACCGACACGATGTCACGGGAGAGGGTAGGCCTCCTTGATCTGCCGGTCGATCCGGCGCTCGTGGAGATATCCGGCCAGCCCTGGCGCCGCGAGGAAGGCGAAGAGGACCAGCAACGTCACGTATCCGATGAATGCGTCCATGAGGTAAGGATCGTGGATGCCCCACACTCCTGACAGTGGCAGGACTGCCGCACTACCTCGATTTACTGCCAGTTCCGAGGCACACTGGAAACATGCTGAAGAACGTGGCCGCCGTCCTCCTCGACGGAGTGCACCCCTTCGAACTCGGAGTCGTCTGCGAGGTGTTCGGCATCGATCGCAGCGACGAGGGACTGCCGACGTACGACTTCGCGGTCGTCTCCGCGGAGGGCCCCGCGCTCTCCACCCACGTCGGCGGGCTCAGCGTCTCCACGCCCTACGGCCTCGACCGGCTGGAGGAGGCCGACCTCATCGCCGTACCGGCGGGGAGCGACTACGTCACCCGGGACTATCCGCCTGAGCTGCTCGACGCCCTCAGAAGGGCCGTCGACCGGGGCACCCGCGTGCTCAGCGTCTGCTCCGGCGTCTTCGTGCTCGGTGCCGCCGGGCTGCTCGACGGGCGGCGGTGCAGCGTGCACTGGCGGCAGGCGGAGGAGCTGGCGATCAGGAACCCGCGGGCGGTCATCGAGCCGGACGTGCTCTACGTCGACGAGGACCCGGTGATCACCTCCGCCGGCACGGCCGCCGGTATCGACGCCTGTCTGCACATCGTGCGCAAGGAACAGGGCCCCGAGGTCGCCAACAAGATCGCCCGGCGCATGGTCGTACCGCCGCACCGGGACGGCGGACAGGCGCAGTACATCGAGCGCCCCGTGCCCCAGTCGAAGTGCGACACCGTCGGCGAGGTGCTCGTGTGGATGGAGCGGCACCTCGACGAGGAGGTCACCGTCGAGCAGCTCGCCGAGCGCGCCCTGATGTCCCCGCGCACCTTCGCCCGCCGCTTCCAGCAGGAGACGGGGACGACTCCGTACCGCTGGATCCTGCGCCAACGGGTGCTGCTGGCCCAGCGCTTGCTGGAGGGCACCGACGAGACGGTGGACGCGGTCGCGGGCCGAACGGGGTTCGGCACCGCGGCCGCACTGCGCCACCAGTTCGTACGGGCCCTCGGGACCACCCCGAACGCCTACCGAAGGGCGTTCAGGGGACCCGAGGCGGCCTGAGCCTCACCTCGCGACGGGCCGCAGCAGCAGCTTGTGCGGGCGGAGCGTGATGCCCACCCGCGTCGCGTCGTTGGAGCCCGACACCTGCTCGAAGCGGTACTTCGCCGAGATCGCCGCCGTGATCAGCGACAGCTGCGCCATGGAGAAGTGGTCGCTCGGGCACTTGCGGTTGCCCACACTGAACGGGCTCATGGCGTATTTCGGCACCTCCTTGACCGGTTCCGGAAGCCAGCGGTCGGGGTCGAACTCCAGGTTGCCGGCGTACGACTTCGCGTCGCGCTGGATCGCGTACGGGCTGTACACGATGTCCGCTCCGGCCGGAATGCGATACCCACCGAGTTCCGTGTCGGTGACCGCCCGCCGCGTCAATATCCATACGGCGGGACGCAGCCGCATGGCCTCGACGACGACATTGTTGGTGTGGGTGAGCTTGCGAACGTCGTCGAATGCGACGGGCCGGCCGCCGGTTACCGATTCGACCTCGTCCCGCACCCGGTCCGCGTGTTCCGGATGTTCCGCGAGCACCTGGAGCAGCCACATGATCGTGGACGCCACCGTTTCGCTTCCGGGGGTGAGTATGGCGACGACCTGGTCGTGGATCTCCTGTTCCCCGATGGGGTCGCCATTGTCGTCCGTCGCCTCCAGCAATGCCGTCAGCAAATCGTCCGGCTTTTGACCAGATGCGCGTCGCTCGGCGACGATCTCGTCGACGAGGAGATGCAAATCGGCCAGCGCCGCGTTGAATTTGCGGTTGGGCGGCAGGGGCAGCTTGTACAGCGGTCCGAGGGGGACGACCATCCGCCGGTACATCCCGCGGAAGACGGTGGCGAGGGCGACGCACAGCCGCTCGGCGCGCTCGTCCATGAAGTTTCCGCGCAGCAGACAGCGGGCCGCTATGCGCACGGCCACCCGGAAGGACTCGGAGGTGCAGTCGATGGTCTCGCCGGGCCGCCAGCGCTCGGTGAGCGCGTGCGCCTCCTCCTCCATGATCGGCCCGTAGGCGGGTATCGCGTCGAGCCGGAACGCGGGCTGGATGGTGCGCCGCTGGCGCCGGTGCCGCGGCCCGTTGGCGGTGGCCACGCCCTCCTTGCCGAGCAGGCCCTCCAGGGACTCCCACAGGGGCCCGTCGATGATGAAGTCGGGGTTGAGCGCCAGCTCTCCGGTGAGGGCCGGCGTGGTGGGGGCGTACACCGTCTTGGGGCCCAGCTTGAGCCGTACGACGTCGCCGTGGTCGCGCAGTCCGGACATGAAGGCCAGCGGATCGCGCAGCAGCTTCAGCCCGTGCCCGAGCACCGGTACCGCTCCTCCCGCGAGGACCGGCTCGCGCGGCCCGGACGCCGGGGTGACCGGGGCTTCGGGCTTCACAGACTCGACGGTCATTTCTCACCTGCCGCTTCGTTGTTGACGTACGGGGGCGTGGACCGGTCGTCCCAGCTGTCGACCATGTAGCGGCCGGACTCGTGGTGGAACCAGTAGACGGTGCTGAACCAGTTGCGCATATTGCCGACACAGGCCCGCACGGCGGCGCTCAGTTCTTTTCCGCGCACGGTGTTGTCGTCGAGCGATGCGGCGAACCGCAATGCGGCCTTCTCGGCGACGAGGAATTCACTGACACAATTCTCGACGCGCCGCCGGACTTCCCTGACCGCTTCTTCGAGCGTCAGCCCCTCGTGTTTGATGAGACTGATTCCGAGATTGTGGACCTCGTCGCCCGCTATTTCCTTCGGCAGCGAGCAGAGGTCGTTGTACCAGGCGGCGAATTCCTGGCTCAGGAGTGCCGCCCGCCGGTACGCCGGATGTTTCCGGACCCGGTCCGGGAGTTCCCGGCCCGCGCTCGGTTCCAGAAGATCCGTCCAGATCCAGTGCGCGAAGGTGAGGCGGCGCAGGGCGAGGTATTCCTCGACGGTCGGCACGACACCTTCGGTGCGGTTGTGGAATTCCCGGTCGTACGCCTCGATCACCGCGTGGAAGTGGCGGGCGAACCGCGTGTTCCACGTCCGGGGCAGGAACGCGTACAGCCGCACCATGCAGTCCGCGAACGCGGCGACCAGGGGATCCTCGTGGTGCAGATGGTCCTCGGGAGAGTCGAGGGCCGCGTGCAGCCGGTACCTCAGCCGCCGCCAGGCGGCGGGCCGATGGTGGACGATGTCGCGGTCATGACGGTCGTCCCAGACGAAGAACCACGCGCTGTAGTCCGCGATCGCCTGGAGGACCTCGTCGGGCGCGCCGAGGTAGTAGCCCGCCATGAGGTCCGTGTAGCAAAGACCGTCGGCATATTCCTCCACCTTGTCCGCGGGCATGAGCCGCCTTTCCAGCAGCCAGGTGCGTGTCTTCTCCTGGAGCTGGGGCCAATACGGGTGGAGTTGCCGGGGAAACGCCGCCTCGATCACCGGGAGAGAGAGCGACGGTGGGACCGCGACCGCTGTCGGTGTCGATGTGGTGCCGTGTGAGAAAGCATGCACGAACTAACCCCTCTCAGCCGCCAGTTGCGCACGCCCCTCCCGCTGTACCGGGCGTGCGCCGTTGCGTATCCCCGCACTTACTATTCAGCACCACAACTGACCGATCTGGGAACGGATTTGCACCCTTCACTACCCCACAGTGCCGAGAATCTCCCCTTGTGTGACTGATTCTGGATCACTAAGGGAGCACAAACGATCGAACGTGCGACGGACAGACGAACGGCGCCTGGTCAGGAAGGGGAACCTGAACAGACGCCGTGCGTACGGGACTTGTGTGATCTCAGTCGTTCGCGACCACGGGGTAGCGGGGCTCGTTCTCGGCCATCTGCCGCAGCGCGTCCTTGCGTTCACGCTTCGAGAGCCGGTCGATGTAGAGGTACCCGTAGAGATGATCCGTCTCGTGCTGCAAACAC
Organism: Streptomyces sp. NPDC046909; assembly: GCF_040644695.1. NCBI lineage: Bacteria > Bacillati > Actinomycetota > Actinomycetes > Kitasatosporales > Streptomycetaceae > Streptomyces > Streptomyces sp. NPDC046909. The sequence goes on from NZ_JBEYXC010000013.1 coordinate 257,158, forward strand.
CGAGCGAAGTACCCGGTGCCGCGCACCTTGATCGGGTTGCCCTTCTCGTCCTGCCCGGTCAGCTCCGCGTAGTCGGGGCGGGCGAGCGGCGCGTAGGCGGTCGGCACCGACAGGCACCCCTCGTTGCTGTCGTCCAGCCGGCGCTTCTCCGCGGGCAGTTCGACGAGCTTGGGGTTGCAGACCACGCCGACGTGCCGCTTGCCCTCGTCGTCCATGCAGTCGTACACGAAGACCTTCAGGTCCACGCCGATCTGGTTGGCGGCCAGGCCCACACCCTCGGCGGTCCGCTGCGAGGCGAACATGTCCGCGACCAGCTGGTCCAGCTCCGCGCCGAACTCGGTGACGTCCTTGCACTCCTTGTGCAGCACCGGGTTCCCGACCACGGTGATGGGCCGCGAGGTCCCCCGCTCCCGCCAGCCGTTCTCCCGCTCCTCGGTCCCCTCGGTGTCGTTGACGAACCCCTCGTCGTCCACGGGGAGCACGCCCGCGTGCTGCTGATCGGTGTCCTGCTGCGCCATGACCGACGATGCCTTCCTCAAACCAAAACAGGGGGTAGATGCTGATACAGGGTAAGGGGATCGCGCCCCACAGGGGCGCGGGGAACTGCGCGACCAGCCACAACGGCGCCGCAGCGAGCTACGGACCTAACAGACCTCTTCCAAGTCGCGCCAGTCACGAGAATCCGGGCTGTCCGCGACCCACCCGTCCAGCAACCCCCGAACCAGCCCAGCCGGCGCAGCCACCCCGCACTCCCGCTCCGGCACCCACAACTGCCCGTCCGTCCGATGCCCCAGCGGCCCAGGATGCCCAGGCTCACTGTGGTCGTGCGGGTCGAGATGCTCCCCGTCCCCCTCATCGGACGGCATCCGGGACTCCGAACACATCCGACACAGCAGCCGCACCGAAGAAGACCAGTCCTCCGCAGCGAACCCCGCATCAGCCGCGAGCTGCTCCAACGCATCCCGGTCCGCCTCGGTGGCAGCCTCAAGCAGCACCACCCACGTAGGCACCGGCGAAGGCGCCCACAGCTCGATCTCATCGAACACCGGATACGAGTGCCCCGCCGCGGTGGACCGCTCCCCGTGCGGCACCCCGTCATGGAGGACGACCTCACCCCACCGCCGCCCCGAAGACGGCAACGGAATCGACAGCACCTCGACCCTGGCCGGATCCAGCCGCCGCCCCCAGACCACCTCGGCCTCGCCCTCCGGCGACAGCCGTACCGCGGCACTGCCGAGGTCCATACCCACCGGCTCCCCGGACGCCGCGGCCTCCCCCGGCACCCGCAGCCCGTACGCCTGCCAGGCCCGCCGAGCCAGCGGCCAGTCCTGGAGCGCGGTCGCGGCGATGCCGACGTTCCACCAGTCGGGTGCGCCCGTCTCACGGTCGAGGAGGGCCACGGCACGCAGCCCGGCGGCCCGCGCCTGCTCCCAGTCGTGCCGGAACTTGTGCAGAAGGGCGAGGTTGAACCAGGACTCGGAGAGCCACGGCTCCAGATCGGCGGCGCGCGTGAGCAGCGCGCCCGCGTCCTCGTACCGGCCGTCGCCGATGAGCGTGAACGCGCGGTCGGTGGCCTGCCGCCAGGAGGCGGAGGGCCGGTGCCGTCCCTTGCCGAAGATCCTCACGATTCCCGCCTGCCAGTTCCGTTCAGTGGGCTGGCCACTGCCCCCGGACGCCCTCTTTCTCGGGTCTTCCTTCGCATCCAACCACGTACGGCTGGAAGGTCGCTCATTACCCATGGGTTACCCAGCCGAGGGGAGGGTCAGACAGTCTCGCGACAGGACCCTGGCCAGTGCCTCCACGACCTCCGGAGCGTAGTCCCCGGCAGTGCCGAGGCGCAGCTCCTCCAACGCGGTCAGTGGCCCGCCGGGCCCCGCGTCCCGCACCTTCTCCTCGTACGCGTTCACCGTCCGCACGATCCGCGCGGCCACCGGCTGCTGCCGGTACGGGTCGGCCTGCCGCTCCACGACCACGGCCACCGCCCCGTCCACCCCCGTCTGCCGTACGACGGCCCCGCCGAGCAGCGCGATCCGCCGCTGCTCGGCGGCCGGCAGTCCGGCCGTGGCCCCGGACGGCACCGGGTCGACGAGGCTGAGCTGTCCGATGTCGTGCATGAGGGCGGCGTACTCCAGGACGGTGAGATCGGGCCCGGAGAGGCCCAGGTCCCGTCCCACGGCCTTGCTGAGCTCGGCGACCCGGCGGGCGTGCCCGGCGGGGGTGTATCCGGCGATCTCGGTGGCCCGGGCGAGGGAGGCGATGGTCTGCCGGTAGGTGGTCCGGACGGCGGCGTACCGCCGGAAGGCCAGCTGGGTGAGGAGCAGCGGCAGGGAGAACACGGGCAGCGCCCACAGACCGACGACGGCGACCGCGAGCGCCATCACCGCGCCGGTCGCGCAGACGGCGGACCCGATGCCGAGCAGGGCCCGCAGCTCGTGCCGGAGCAGCGGGGCGAAGGGCCAGCGGGTGCGGGAGTGCGCGAGGGCGGCGGCGAGCACGGCGTCGCAGAGCGCGGTGAGGGCGAGCAGTGCGATCAGCAGGAGGGAGTACGCCGGTCCGCCCCAGGCGTCGAGGACGCCCCGGTTGTAGAGGGGCTGGAAGCAGACGGCGGCGAAGGCGGTGCTCAGCACGCGCCGGGAGAGGTGGTCGATCATCGGGCCCTGCCCGCGCGCGATGTGCGGCACGCTGCCGAGCAGCGCGGCGGCGAGGACGACGGTGACGACCTGGAGGACGCCGTGCGTGGTGGGCCGCCCGCCGTCCGCCCCGAGCAGCGCGTACGCCAGCGCCCCGGCGGCCCCGAGCGGCGCGGCCTCCCGAACTCGCGCACCGGTCCAGCGGGCGAGCTCCCCGAGGGTGATCAGGAGCCCGAAGGCGAGGGCGGCCCCGCGCTCTTCGAGGCCGGTCCAGAGGATGACGGCGAGGGAGACGGCGGAGAGGAGCCCGGCGGAGCCGTGGACGAGCAGACGAGGCCACCTCATCGGCGCGCTCCGGAACGCCCCTCGACCGGTCGTCGCGGCCGGGGCGGCTCCTCCTCGTCCGCGGTGACGGCGGGGTGCCAGCCATGTCTGCCCAGCGCCCGCACGAGAGCCGTCACCATCCGCGGATCGAACTGCGACCCGGCACAGCGCTCCAGCTCCTCCAGAGCGGCCGGCACAGGCCGGGCCCGCCGATAGGACCGCGTCGAGGTCATGGCGTCGAAGGCGTCTGCGACCGCCACCACCCGCGCCGGCTCCGGAATCTGGCTCCCCACCAGCCCGTACGGATACCCGCTCCCGTCCAGCCGCTCATGGTGATGCAGCACGGCGGCCCGCGCCTCCCCCAGAAAGGAGATCCCGCGCACCATCTCGTGCCCGTACTCGGGATGCAGTTCGATGATCCGCCGTTCCTCGGGCGTCAGCGGCCCGTCCTTGCGCAGGAGCCGCGTCGGCACGCCCAGCTTGCCCACGTCGTGCAGGATCCCGGCGAAGCGCAGCACCTCGATCCGCCCCTCGTCCATCCCCAGCTCGCGGGCGATCATCATCGAGGCCTGTCCGACGCGCTCGCTGTGCCCGCGCGTGTAGCCGTCCTTGATGTCGACGGCCTGGACGAGGGCACGGATGGTGGCCTGATGGGCGGCCTGCTCCCGGTGGTACTGGGCGAAGGCCCACCAGGACACGCACATCGGCAGCAGCACGAGCAGCGCGGCGACGGGACCGTACGGGCTGCGCCACAGGACGGCCATCATGAGCCCGGCGAGCCCGTGCACGGCGATCGGCGCGAGGGAGCGGAGGAAGAGCCCCCGCCAGGCGAGCCGCGCGGGCACCCGCTCGGCGAGCGCGAGGATGCCGCCGTCGAGCACGGTCAGCACGAGGCAGAAGACGAGGACGGCCGCACCCGCCGGGACAAGCGCGTAAGGGAAGTCGGAGGCCACGACGGCGTCCCGTCCGCCCAGCGCCCAGTGCACCCGGGCCGCCGCCCATACGGCGACGACGAGCTGTGCGGCCCGCCAGATCCGGCGGACGGTGCGGGGCCGCTGCGCGACCGGGGAGAGCAGCGCACCCGGTACCGCGACGAGCGCGGCGGCCGGCGGCGGCAGCAGAAAGGCCCCGGCGAGCAGCACGGGATAGAAGGTGCCGGAGAGCCGCTCGCCCCCGGCGTAGAGGGCGGCGAGCAGAGCCACCGCCCACCAGGGCGCGGTCACCGACGGGAGTGCGCGCACGCAGTACAGGGCACCGAGGACGACACAGACCACGTACAGGCATGCCCGTGCCGGTATCCCCTCCATGACGCCCCTTTAGATCTCCGAGCCAGCTCAGCTCCGGAGCCTAAAGGGGCGAAAGAGGGTCGCGCGGGCCGATTACCCGCGGATTAGCACGTTCGAGTGACGACAGTCCGTTCCCAGAGGGGAGTTCAGGACTCCTGGAGCGGGGCCGTGGCCGGGCTCGCCGTGACGTCGTGCTCGGGCACGGCCTGCCCCGAGCGGATCAGATCGAGCCGCCCGAGGACCTTGGAGCGCAGGTCGGTGGGGACGTCGTCGTGACCGCAGCACCGCTTGACCAGCTTCTTCACGGCCTCTTCGAGACCGTACTTCTCCAGGCACGGCGAGCACTCCGTGAAGTGCTGCTTGAACTTGTCGCGGTCGACGTCCGGCATCTCGCTGTCGAGGAACTCGTAGAGATGATCGAGTACCTCACTGCAGTCCGTCTCGTGCGGCTCTCCGCAGCTCATGAGCCCGAGCCTTTCGCTTCGTTCGACTCTCCGGCGCCGGCCGGGACCAGTCCGCGCTCACGCGCGTAGTCCTCCAGCATGCCGCGCAGTTGGCGACGGCCTCGGTGCAGCCGGGACATCACCGTACCGATGGGTGTCCCCATGATGTCCGCGATCTCCTTGTAGGCAAAGCCCTCAACGTCCGCCAGATAGACGGCGATGCGGAATTCCTCGGGGATCGCCTGGAGTGCTTCCTTCACGTCCGAGTCGGGCAGGTGGTCGAGCGCCTGCGACTCGGCGGAGCGCAGACCGGTCGACATGTGCGACTCGGCACGCGCCAGCTGCCAGTCCTCGATCTCCTCGGCCGCCGAACGCTGCGGTTCACGCTGCTTCTTGCGGTACGAGTTGATGAAGGTGTTGGTGAGGATCCGGTACAGCCAGGCCTTCAGGTTGGTGCCCTCACGGAACTGGTGGAAGGACGCGTACGCCTTGGCGTACGTCTCCTGCACCAGGTCCTCGGCGTCGGCCGGGTTGCGCGTCATGCGCAGGGCGGCCGAGTACATCTGGTCGAGGAATTCGAGCGCGTCCCGCTCGAAGCGCGCGCTGCGCTCCGCCGTGGACTCCGTGCTCGTGCCCTGGCCCTCGGGCTGCTCCGCCTGGCCGTGTTCGGTCCCTGCGTCGGTACCGGGAACCGGACCCACCTCCTCAAGATTCCGGGCAGCACCGAACCCGATGCCACCAGAATCGGAGGATAGACGACTACCCGTCCCCGCCGCCCCTCGAATAGGGCCGGTCTTGGCCGCGTGCAGCACCGACCAGTCCAGGTCAGCGCGGCTGCCACGGCTCGGGCAGAAGGTCGAACCCATGCGGCGGACTTCCTCTCTACGACGGTCGGTGCCGGTTCTTCAGCACTTCCGTGCCGGTTCTTCAGCACTTATGTCCGCCTCAACAGAGGTCCGGGGCTCAACATTCCCGACCCTTTACCCGAGTGACCCGGCCCACTCCACCACCGCGTCGGTGATGATCGTCACGGCCCGCTCCTGCGAGATCTCCGCCCGCTTGGGCACGGCGAACCCATGATCCCCGTACGGCACCTCGACCAGCTCATAAGCACCGCCGTCCGGAAACTCAGCCGGCTTCCCGAACGGGTCGTTGCCCCCTTGTACGACGAGGGTGGGCACCCCCGACCCGAGCAGCTCGTCGGCGCGGGACTTCTCGGGCTTGCCGGGCGGATGGAGCGGAAAGCTGAGCGCGAGCACGGCGGCGGCCCCCAGCTCGACCGCCGTCCGGCAGGCCACCCGGGCCCCGGCACTCCGCCCGCCGGAGACGACGGGCAGCCCCGGCCCGGCCACCGCCGCCCAGATCCCCCGCCACCCCACGTCCAGCGTCTTCGGCGCGGGCGCCACCTTCTTGCCGGCCACCCGCCAGGGCTGCTCGACGAGGGCGACGGTGACGCCGTGGTCGGGGAGCACCTGGGCGAGCGCCTGAAGGTCCCGCGCCTCGATGCCCCCACCCGCGCCATGGCTGACGGCGAGGACGAGGCGTGCCTCGCGCACGGCGGGGTGCCAGGTAATGCGGGCGTCTCCGGCATCCGTGGCGACGGTCTCAGTGGTCACTCGGGTCGCATGGGTCACGTCAGAAGAGTGTGCCCTCTTCGGGCCCCTCCAGCTCGGTCAGCAGCTCCGGCCCGTTGTTGCGGACGTTGCTGACGGCCGTGGAGACGGGGTAGGCGCGCATGAGCCCGGCCGGGGGCGGCTCCAGCAGGGACCGCAGGTCCTCGACGTCCGTACGGGACGGGTCGAGCCAGGAGTCCCAGCGGTCCGGGGTGAGCATCAGGGGCATCCGGGGGTGGATGTCGGCGAGCGCGTGCGGCCCGTCGGCGGGGGAGACGGCGAGCGGGGCGGTCTCGGCCTCGGTCGTGATCACCGAGCAGGTGACCCACCAGGCCTGCGGGTGGTCGTCGGGCAGGGTCTTGTCCCGCCAGAACTCGTAAAGCCCCGCCATGGCGAAGACGGACCCGTCGGCGGGCAGCACGAAGTACGGCTGCTTCCGCGGCCGCTTCTTCTTCCCCTCGACCTCCAGCTCCCGCTCGGCGGCGGCGGTGACCCACTCGTAGTAGCCGTCGGCGGGGATGATGCATCGGCGCGAGGAGAAGGCACGCTTGTACGACGGCTTCTCGTGAACGGTCTCCGCACGGGCGTTGATCATCCGGGCGCCGCCCTCGGGGGTCTTCGACCAGGAGGGCACCAGCCCCCACTTCAGCTTCCGCAGCTGCCGAACCGGCCGCGGATCGCCGGCGTCTTTGAGAGGACGGTCGAGGACGGCGTAGACCTCCTTGGTCGGGGCCACGTTGTAATCGGGGGCCAGGACCTCCTCGGGCTCCCACTTCTCGATCTCAAAGATTCCTGCGAGATCCTCGGGCCCACGACTAGCTGCATACCGTCCGCACATACGTGCCACACTGCCAGACTCCGTACGACCTGAGGGAGCCACCGCCGAACATGGACACCAGCACAGCGACCTCTCTCTGGGACGAGCTGATCGGCACCCAGCCCGACCCCGACCTCTGGGTGGTCCTCGCCACCCTTGTCGCGGCGCTCGCCATAGTCGTCCCGCACGCCCTGTGGCGTGTCTCCCGCAACGCCATCACCATCGCCCACGAGGGCGGCCACGGCATCGTCGCCCTCCTCACCGGCCGCCAGCTCACCGGCATCCGCCTCCACTCCGACACCAGCGGCCTCACGGTCAGCCGAGGCAAGCCGCACGGCATCGGCATGATCCTCACGGCGGCCGCGGGCTACACGGCCCCACCCCTGCTGGGCCTGGGCGGCGCGGCCCTGCTGGCGGCGGGCCGCATCACCCTCCTCCTCTGGCTCGCGACAGCCCTCCTCGTGGCCATGCTGGTGATGATCCGCAACGCGTACGGCGCCCTGACGGTGGTCCTGACCGGCGGCACGTTCGTGGTGGTCTCGTGGCTGGCGGGTCCCCAGGTGCAGGCGGCGTTCGCGTACGCGGTGGTGTGGTTCCTGTTGGTCGGTGGAGTACGTCCCGCTTTCGAGTTGCAGGCGAAGAGGGTCAGGGGCGGGGCGGGCGACTCGGACGCGGACCAGCTGAGCCGCCTGACACACGTACCGGCGGCCTTGTGGCTGTTCCTGTTCCACGCGGTGAGCCTGTGTTCACTGATAGGGGGCGGCAGGTGGTTGCTGGAGGTATGACGCGCCCCAAAGGGGCAGGCGTCAGGGGCGCGGGGCTGCATCCATCAGCGGCTCCGCCGCGGGGCGCGACCAGCCACAACGGCGCCGCACCCGAACCACCACCCCCCACTAGAGTGGGCTCATGGCTTTGAACCCCGCAGACACCGCCCTCTGGCCCGCCCCCCACGCAAGCGGAGCCGTCGACGCAACGGTCCACGTCCCGGGGTCGAAGTCCGTCACCAACCGCGCGTTGGTCCTCGCAGCCCTCGCGAGCGAACCCGGCTGGCTCCGCCGCCCCCTCCGCTCCCGGGACACCCTCCTCATGGCAGCCGCCCTCCGGGAAATGGGCGTAGGCATCGAGGAGGGGGTCGGCCCGGACGGCACAGGCGAGACCTGGCGCGTACTCCCCGCCGGCCTCCGAGGCCCCGCCACGGTGAACGTCGGCAACGCCGGCACCGTCATGCGCTTCCTCCCCCCGGTCGCCGCCCTCGCCGACGGCGAGATCCGCTTCGACGGCGACCCGAGGTCGTACGAGCGCCCCCTGAACGGCGTGATCGACGCCCTGCGCGTCCTCGGTGCCCGTATCGACGACGACGGCAGGGGCGCGCTCCCGCTGACGGTCCACGGCGGGGGCGCGCTGGACGGCGGCCCGGTGGAGATCGACGCGTCGAGCTCTTCCCAGTTCGTGAGTGCCCTCTTGCTGAGTGGCCCCCGCTTCAACCAGGGCGTCGAGGTCCGCCACGTGGGCTCCACGCTCCCCTCGCTCCCCCACATCCGTATGACGGTCGACATGCTCCGCGCTGTGGGCGCCCAGGTGGACACCCCGGAGTCGGGCGGCGAGCCGAACGTCTGGCGGGTCACCCCGGGCGCCCTGCTGGGCCGGGACCTGACGATCGAGCCGGACCTCTCCAACGCCCAGCCGTTCCTCGCCGCGGCCCTGGTGACCGGCGGCAAGGTGGTCATCCCCGACTGGCCGTCCCGCACCACCCAGCCCGGCGACAGGCTGCGGGAGATCTTCACGGAGATGGGCGGTTCCTGCGAACTCACCGAGTACGGGCTGGTGTTCACCGGTTCGGGTGCGATCCACGGCATCGACGTGGACCTGAGCGAGGTCGGCGAGCTGACCCCCGGTATCGCGGCGGTCGCGGCCCTCGCGGACTCCCCCTCGACCCTCCGCGGCGTGGCCCATCTCCGCCTCCACGAGACGGACCGCCTGGCCGCGCTCACCAAGGAGATCAACGAACTCGGCGGTGACGTCACCGAGACCGCCGACGGCCTCCACATCCGCCCGCGCCCCCTGCACGGCGGCACCTTCCACACGTACGAGGACCACCGCATGGCGACGGCCGGCGCGATCATCGGCCTCGCGGTCGAGGGTGTGCGGATCGAGAACGTCGCGACGACCGCGAAGACCCTGCCGGACTTCCCCGACCTGTGGACCGGGATGCTCGGGAGCGATGGGGCGTAGGGACTCACCGTCATGCGCCGCTACGGCAAGCACACCGACGAGGACGACATCCGCTCCCGCCCGAACCGCAAGGGCAACCGGCCGCGTACGCACATCCGCCCCAAGCACGAGGAAGCGGTCGAGGGCATGGTCCTCACCGTCGACCGGGGACGGCTGACGGTTCTGGTCGACGACCACATCGTGATGGCCATGAAGGCCCGTGAACTGGGCCGCAAGGCGGCGATCGTCGGCGACCGGGTGGCCCTCGTCGGCGACCTGTCCGGCAAGAAGGACACCCTCGCGCGGATCGTCCGCATCGAGGAGCGCACCTCGGTGCTGCGCCGCACGGCGGACGACGACGACCCGTACGAGCGCGTGGTCGTCGCCAACGCCGACCAGCTCGCCATCGTGACGGCCCTCGCCGACCCGGAGCCCCGCCCCCGCCTCATCGACCGCTGCCTGGTGGCGGCGTACGACGGCGGTCTGGAGCCCCTCCTGGTGATGACGAAGTCGGACCTGGCCCCGCCGGACAAGCTCCTGGAGCTCTACGGCGACCTGGACATCCCGTACGTCGTCACCAGCCGCGAGGAGCTGGAGAACGGCGACGCGGCGGCCCGGGTGCGCGAGCAGCTGGACGGCAAGATCACGGCGTTCGTCGGGCACTCGGGGGTCGGTAAGACCACGCTGGTCAACGCGCTGGTCCCCGAGGACCGCCGCCGTCTGACGGGCCATGTCAACGCGGTGACCGGGCGCGGCCGCCACACCACCACCTCCGCGCTGGCCCTCCCCCTGGACGGCGACGACGGCTGGGTGATCGACACTCCGGGCGTCCGTTCCTTCGGGCTGCACCACGTCGATCCGTCCCGGGTGATCCACGCGTTCCCGGACCTGGAACCGGGAACCGAGGGCTGTCCGCGTGCGTGCAGTCATGATGAGCCGGACTGCGCGCTGGACCAGTGGGTGGCGGAGGGGCACGCCGACCCGGCCCGTCTGTACTCGTTGCGCCGACTGCTGGCCACGCGTGAGCGGAAGGAAGGCGACTGACCTCCGCGTTGTTTGCCGGGGCACGAGTCCGGTAAGTGCATAATCGCACCGAGCCGGACCGAGCCGGACAAACGGGAGGACAGCACATGGCGTGGCTGCTGGTGGTAGTGGCCGGGTTGCTGGAGACCGGTTTCGCCGTGTGCCTCAAGCTCTCCCACGGGTTCACCCGGCTCTGGCCCACGGTCGCCTTCTGCATCTTCGCCCTCGGCAGCTTCGGCCTGCTGACCCTCTCCCTGCGGAAGCTGGACGTGGGCCCGGCGTACGCGGTGTGGACCGGCATCGGCGCGGCGGGCACGGCCATCTACGGCATGATCTTCCTCGGCGACCTGGTGTCGACGCTGAAGCTCATCTCGATCAGCCTGGTCATCGTCGGCGTGATCGGCCTCCAGCTGTCGGGCTCCGCTCACTAGGCCGGGACCGCCTAAGCTCCCCCGCATGGTCTCGGTGGTGCAGAACGTGGCGATCGACTGTGCGGACGCCTATGAACTGGCGCGCTTCTGGAGCGAGGTGACGGGCAGCCCCCTGGACCCGGACGCCAGGCCCGGCGACCACGAGACACAGGTCCTCCTCCCCGAGGGCCCGGTCCTGTACTTCAACCAGGTGCCGGAACCCAAGACGACCAAGAACCGGGTCCACCTCTGCCTGCGCCCGGAAACCTCCCGCGAGGAGGAGTACGAGCGCCTCCTGAACCTCGGCGCCACCCTCTTCGCCGATCACCGCAACCCCGACGGCACGGGCTGGGTCATCCTCACGGACCCCGAGGGCAACGAGTTCTGTGTGCTCCGCAGCACGTCCGACCGCGAAGCCCCTGGACCGGACCGGGAAACCTCCTAGACCACCTCACGCACCCGCGGGAAGTGGCAGGCGGCCCCGTCCCCCTCCAGCATCGGCACATCATGGGCGCACCGCTTCCGCTCCTCCTCCGCCAGCGTCGGATACAGCGGGCACCGCGCCCGGAACCGGCACCCGTCGTACCGCCGCGTCGGACTCGGCGGATCCCCGGCCAGCAGGATCCGCGACCGCTGCCGCTCCCTCTCCCGCTCCGGGTCCGGCAGCGGTACGGCGGACAGCAGGGCCTGGGTGTACGGATGCCGGGGCCGCTCGAAGACCTCGTCGACCGGCCCTGCCTCGACCGTGCGGCCGAGATAGACCACGCTGACCCGGTCCGCGATGTTCCGTACGACGGACAGGTCGTGCGAGACGAGGAGATAGGCGAGCCCGAGTTCCTCCTTCAGCCGCTGGAGCAGCTTGAGCACTTCGGCCTGCACCGACACGTCCAGCGCCGACACCGGTTCGTCGAGGACGAGCAGTTTCGGCTCGACGGACAGCGCGCGGGCGATACCGATCCGCTGCCGCTGGCCGCCGGAGAACTCGTGCGGGAAACGGTCGGCGTGGGAGGGGTCGAGGCCGACCTGGGTCAGCAGTTCGGGCACCCGGTGGGCGATCGTCGTCTTGTCCACGCCGTGGGTGCGCAGCGGCTCGGCGATGATGTCGCCGACGGGCATCCGGGGGTCGAGGGAGGCCATCGGGTCCTGGAAGACGATCTGGATCCGCCGCCGCAGCGCCTTCACCTCGGCCTTGCCGAGCTCCCCCAGCCGCTGCCCGAACAGCTCCACCGACCCGCCCTCCGGCCGGGCCAGCTCCAGCAGTTCGAAGAGCGTCGTCGACTTCCCGGACCCCGACTCCCCCACCAGGGCGAGCGTCTCGCCGCGCCGTACGTCGAGATCGACGCCGTCGACGGCGTACACCGTGCCGACCCGGCGCTTGAAGGCGGCGCCCTTGAGGACCGGGAAGGTGCGGGTGAGGCCGCGGACCTTCAACACCGGGTCGCCGGTGGGGGATTGGGGTGCGTGTGGGGCGTCGAGGCGGGGGACGGCGGCGAGGAGCTGTCGGGTGTACGGCTCCTGCGGGCGCCCGAAGACCTCCACGGCCGTGCCCGACTCCACGACCCGGCCCTTGTGCATGACGGCCACCCGGTCGGCCATCCCGGCGATGACCCCGAGGTCATGGCTGACCAGGAGCAGCGCGGCGCCCGTCTCGCGCCGGGCGGTGCGCAGGACGTCGAGGACCTGGGCCTGGATGGTGACGTCGAGGGCGGTGGTGGGTTCGTCGGCGAGGATGATCTCGGGGTCGTTGGCCATCGCCATGGCGATCATCGCGCGCTGGCGCATCCCGCCGGAGAACTCGTGCGGGAACGCCCGTGCGCGCAGGGCGGGTTCGGGGATGCCGACGAGGTCGAGGAGTTCGACGGCCCTCACCAGAGCCCGCTCCCGGGACACGTCCTGGTGGGCGCGTACGGCCTCGGCGATCTGGTCTCCCATGCGATGGACGGGCGTGAACGCGGAGAGCGGGTCCTGGAAGACCATGGAGACGCGGTTGCCGCGGATCCGGGTGAGTTCGCGCTCACCGGCACCGACCAGTTCCCGCCCGTCGAGCCGCACTGAGCCCCGTACAGCCGCGTTCCCCGGCAGCAACCCCAGTACCGCCAGGGCGGTCGCGGACTTGCCGGAGCCCGACTCGCCCACCAGGCCCAGGACTTCACCCCGCTCCAGTGCGAGGTCGACTCCGCGGACCGCCGGGCGGCCGTCGAAGTCGACGTCCAGTGCGGTCACTTCGAGCAACGGGCTCACCGGGAGGCCCCTTTCGAGGTCGGGTCGAGGGCATCGCGGAGCCCGTCGCCGACCAGGTTCACCGCCAGGACGAACACGACCAGCAGGCCGGCCGCGAAGAAGAACATCCAGGGATACGTCACCGCTGCGCCGGTCCCCGAGGCGATCAGCGTGCCGAGGGAGACGTCGGGCGGCTGGACGCCGAAGCCGAAGTAGGACAGGGCCGTCTCGCTCATCACGGCGGCGCCGACCTGGATGGTGGCGTCGATGATCAGGAAGGAGGCGACGTTGGGGAGGATGTGGCGCCAGATGATCCGGAACGGCGGGACGCCCATGAAGCGTGCGGCGCGGACGAACTCGCGCTCCTTCAGGGACAGGGTCATCGAGCGCACCACCCGCGCGGTGATCATCCAGCCGAACAGGGCGAGCAGGAGGGCGAGGGCGAACCAGCCGCCCGACCTCAGTCTCGGTGACACGATCGCGATGATCAGGAAGGCGGGGAGGGCGAGCAGCAGATCGACGAAGAAGATCAGCAGCCGGTCGGTCCAGCCCCCGAAGTAGCCCGCGCAGGCGCCGACGAGCGCGGCGAGCCCGGTGGACAGGACCGCCACCAACAGGCCGATGATCAGGGACTTCTGGAGCCCTCGCGCGGTCTGCGCGAACACGTCCTGGCCGATGCGGTTGGTGCCCCACCAGTGGTCGGCGCTGGGCGCTGCGCGCAGGGCGAGGTAGTCGATGTGGGTGTACGACCACGGGGTGACGTACGGGCCGGCGAAGGCGAGCAGGAAGAGCAGCACCAGGACGACGGCGCCGGCGAGCGCGCCGCGGTTGCGGAGGAAGCGGCGCAGGATGACGGTCGTACGTCCGGCGACCGGCGGTGCCGCTTCGGCGGTGAGGGTCATGACGCCTGCCTGATCCGCGGGTCGAGCGCCGCGTGCAGCACGTCCGCGAGGAAGCCGGAGAGCAGGACGGTGACGGCGGCGAAGAGGTTCACGGCGACGACCGAGTTCACGTCGTTCTTCCAGATCGAGGCGACGAACCACTCGCCCATGCCGTGCCAGCCGAAGATCGTCTCCGTGAAGGTGGCACCGGTGAACAGGGCGAGGAAGCCGTACGAGAAGTAGGTGGACATGGGGATGAGGGCGGTGCGGAGTCCGTGCTTGAGCAGGACCGTCCGCCGCCCGAGTCCCTTGGCGCGTGCGGTGCGCAGATAGTCCGAACCGAGCACGTCCAGCATGGTGTTGCGTTGGTAGCGGCTGTAACTGGCCACGGCGAAGAGGGCGATGGAGAGGGTGGGCAGGAGCAGATGCACGGATCGGTCCTCGATGACCGTCCAGAAGCCGCTGTCGACTCCCGGGCTCTTCTCCCCCGTGAACTGGATCAGGTCCGTGCCGGTCGTCTGGTTGAACCAGATCGCACCCGTCTTCAGCAGGATCGCCAGCAGGAACACGGGAGTCGAGAGCAGCGCGAAGGACGCGACGGTCACCGCCCGGTCGCTGAACCGGTACTGGCGTACGGCGGTCCAGGCGCCGAGGAGCACTCCGGCGACGGTCCCGAGGAGCGTCCCGGCGAGCAGCAGCCGCAGGCTGACCCCGATACGGCGGCCGAACTCGGCGTTGACGGAGGTGCCGTCGATGGTCTGCCCGAGGTCGCCCCGGGCCGCGCGCCCGGCCCAGCCGAGGAAGCGGCCGAGGAGGGGCTCGTGGTCGTTGACGCCGATCGCGGTGAGGTGGTGGTTCACCGCGGCGGCGGACACGGGTGGCTGCCGGGCCGCGTAGTACTCGCGCGGGTCGAGCGCGTACGAGGCCAGCAGATAGGAGAGGCAGACGGCGGCCAGGAGCAACACGGCGTAGTAGCCGAGGCGTTTGGCCAGGTAGACAGGCACAGAGAAAATGGTCCAGGCCTCTTGTTGCCGCATCATGAAGAGAACATGTCAGGTGGCCAGGAGGCCTCCCGCGGGTGTCGTACGCCGTTCTACGTTCGGCGCGTCGAGCCATCCAGCTCGCCTTCCGCCAGCCTCCCACCCGCCCCACGAAGGACACCGACATGCGCCAGCAGACCCCCACCGCAGCCTGGGCCGCCGCCACCGCGGCCGCCGCGTTGCTGGTGACCGGTTGCGGCTCCTCCGACGACGACGGCAAACCCGTCGCGCAGCAGAGCGCCGCCCCGGCCGGCAGCCAGGACATCAACGCCCACCCGCTCTCCGCCGTCAAGCAGGGCGGCACGCTCAAGCTCCCGATCTCCCAGTGGATCGCCGACTTCAACCGCTACACGGCCAACGGCAACCAAGGTGACGCGGCGGAGATCAACGAACTGGTCGAGCCCAGCCTGTTCAGCGCGGACGCCAAGGGCGAGGTCCACGAGGACAAGAACTTCCTGCTGTCGGCGGAGGTGACCTCCACCAGCCCCCAGACGGTCGTCTACAAGCTCAACCCGAAGGCCAAGTGGTCCGACGGAAAGCCGCTGAGCTGGCGGGACTTCGAGGCCGTGTGGAAGGCGCTCAACGGCACGGACAAGGAGTACGAGGCCGGCAGCACCGCCGGCTACGAACTGGTCGGCAAGGTCGAACAGGGCGCCGACGCCCACCAGGTGAAGGTCACCTTCACCAAGCCCTACGCCGACTGGAAGCGCCTGTTCGACCCGCTGCTGCCGGCCGCCGGGATCGACACCCCGGAGAAGTTCAACAAGGGCTGGACCGAGCAGATCCCGATCACGGGCGCCGCCTTCAAGATCTCCTCGTACGACAAGACGGCCCAGACGATCACCGCGGTGCCGGATCCCAACTGGTGGGGAACGAAGCCCAAGCTGGACTCGATCGTCTTCCGCGCCCTGGACTACTCGGCCTGGACCGACGCCTACCTCAACAAGGAGATCGACTACGCCACAGCGATCCTCCCCGAGGACTACAAGCGGCTGGCGAAGGCCGCCGGCACGGACATCCGCGTCGGCGCCCGCTGGGACGAGGTGCACATCGAGTTCAACGGCGCCAAGGGCCCGCTGAAGGACGTCCGGGTCCGCCAGGCCCTCCAGCACGCCATCGACCGCAAGTCCATCGCCGCCGCCTTCGGCAAGGACCTCCCGGTCGAACTGAAGACGTACGGCAGCCACTTCTTCATGCCCAACCAGGCGGGCTACCAGGACAACTCCGGTTCGTACGGCGCGTACGACCTCGACGCGGCGGGCAAGCTGCTCGACGCGGCCGGCTGGAAGCTGGAGGGCGACAAGCGGGTCAAGGACGGCAAGCAGCTCACCCTCTCCTACACCCTGAGCTCGGGCAGCACGAGCGCACAGGTGGACCAGGCCCAGCTCGTCCAGGCCCAGTTGGCGGCCGCCGGCATCAAGCTGACGATCGACAAGGTCCCGGCCAACGACTACTTCTCCAAGTACGTCACCATCGGCAACTTCGAGCTGACCAGCTTCCGTTGGGTCGACCAGACGTTCCGCTCGGAGGCGTACCCGATCTACCGGCAGCCCGAGGGCAAGAACCTCTTCCAGAACTACGGCTCGGTCGGCTCCCCCGAGGTCGACGCCCTGCTGGAGAAGGCGGCCGAGACGACGGACCCGGCGGCGGCCAACAAGCTCTACAACGAGGCCGACGCGAAGATCTGGGCCCTCGGCCACTCCGTCCCGCTCTACCAGCGCCCCCAGGTCCTCGCGGTCCGCTCGACCCTCGCGAACTACGGGGCGACGGGTCTCGCGGACGACGACTACACGAAGGTGGGCTGGCTGAAGTAGCGGCCCTCGGGAGTACGGCCTCAGACCGGCTGCCGGTGCAGCGCGCCCCGTACGAGTTCGGCGACCCCGCCCTCACCCGGCGGGGCCGCCACGCAGGACAGCGCGATGCGGACGGTCAGTTCGCAGGAGCGGGCGAGGTCGGCGAGGTCCGACTTGTTGTGCGCGCCGGGTCCGGAGAGCACCGCCACGGCACGGTCGCGGACCAGGGCCACGAAGTCGCCGGGCGAGGGCAGCGGGCCGTCCGCCCGGCGCTGTGCCGGTACCGCCGAGGAGGACGGGACCGCGGACAGCGTCGGGGAGGGCAGCCGCTCGCTCCAGCAGCCGGTGAGCATGGCCCGTACCAGCGCGTTGTCCTTGGCGGTGGCGGCGGTCCACTCGGCGGTCGCGGTCAGCCGCTCGCGCGCGTCGCTGTGCGTGGCGAGAGCGCGCTCGACGCCGGCGAGATAGCCGTCGGCCTCCCTTCTCACCAGCGCGCGGGCCAGCCCTTCCTTGCTCCCGAACTCGTTGTACAGCGTCTGCCGGGACACCCCCGCGGCCGCGGCGACGTCCACCATCCGCACCGCGGACCACGGCCGACGCGCCAGCGCCGTGTACGCGGCGTCCAGCAGGGATTCCCTCGCTGCAGGCATCGTCGCCTCCTAGGGAACGAGCGGGTCTGCGCCCCAGATTTGACGCGCGTGAAGGCACTGTCAAGGGTTCGCGAAGGCATCCGGGGGCGCCCTTGATCCACCGCACGCCGTCCGGCCCGGGGGCCGTCCGCGCCTTGGTCCCGTGTAGCCCCGCACCGACAACCACAGATAGCGTTCGCCACATGGCCGACTACCTCGACGACCTCCGCTTCGCCCATGTCCTCGCGGACGCGGCCGACGCCACCACCATGGACCGCTTCAAGGCCCTTGACCTCAAGGTCGAGACGAAGCCCGACATGACCCCGGTGAGCGAGGCGGACAAGGCGGCGGAGGAACTGATCCGTACCCAGCTCCAGCGCGCCCGCCCGCGCGACGCGGTCCTCGGCGAGGAGTACGGCCTCCAGGGCACCGGCCCGCGCCGCTGGGTGGTCGACCCGATCGACGGCACCAAGAACTACGTCCGGGGCGTGCCCGTCTGGGCCACCCTGATCTCCCTGATGGAGGCGTCGGAGGGCGGCTACCAGCCCGTCGTCGGGGTCGTCTCCGCCCCGGCGCTCGGCCGCCGCTGGTGGGCCGCGAAGGGCCACGGCGCCTTCTCGGGCCGCAGCCTCTCCTCGGCCTCCCGTCTGCACGTCTCCCGTGTCTCGAAGCTGCCGGACGCCTCCTTCGCGTACTCCTCGCTGAGCGGCTGGGAGGAGCAGGGCCGCCTGGGCGGCTTCCTTGACCTGACCCGCGAGGTGTGGCGCACGCGCGCGTACGGCGACTTCTGGCCCTACATGATGGTCGCCGAGGGCTCGATCGACTTCTGCGCCGAGCCCGAGCTCTCCCTGTGGGACATGGCCGCCAACGCGATCATCGTCACGGAGGCGGGCGGCACCTTCACCGGCCTCGACGGCCGCCCGGGCCCGCACAGCGGCAACGCGGCCGCGTCGAACGGCCTGCTCCACGACGAACTGCTGGGATATCTCAACCAGCGCTACTAGTCGTTGCCGGTCCTCAGGCAGACGCACAGGTGAGCGCGTACGCCCTCAATCGTCCGCACGCGCCCCCTTGTTGACCCTCGCTTTACCTGCGACTCTGAGAGGACCCTCATTTGTGAACTTGTGAATCCCTGAACAATCAGAAGGGGATTCCTGTTGGAGGTGACTCCGCACCCATGCTCGTCCGCGACGCCATGAGCACGGTGGTCCTCACCATCGGCCCCGACCACACCCTCCGCCAGGCCGCAGCCCTCATGTCCGCCCGCCGCGTCGGCGCGGCCGTGATCCTCGATCCCGACGCCGGCGGCATCGGGATCCTGACCGAACGCGACGTCCTCAACTCCGTGGGGCTCGGCCAGAGCCCGGACACGGAACGCGTCCACAACCACACCACCACGGACGTCGTCTTCGCCGCCCCGTCCTGGACCCTGGAGGAGGCGGCCCGGGCCATGGCCCACGGCGGCTTCCGGCACCTCATCGTCCTGGACCAGGACGAGCCCGTCGGGATCGTCTCGGTCCGCGACATCATCCGCTGCTGGGCCCCGGCCCGACAGCACGTCTCCGTCTGAGCGCGGCAAGGGGGGGTGGGCCGGGCGATCCGGCCCACCCCTTAACTCTGGACATTGTCCAACTCAAGGTGCACTCTAAATTCACACCTGTTCGGAGCCTGGTCCCCCTTGCTGTTAAGGTGACCCCTATGAGTGACCTTCTGGAACGACTGCGCGGACGCGGATGGCGAATGACCGCGCAGCGGCGCGTCGTGGCCGAGGTCCTCGACGGCGATCACGTCCACCTGACGGCCGACGAGGTCCATGCGCGGGCCGTCGCCAAGCTGCCCGAGATCTCCCGGGCCACCGTCTACAACACCCTGGGCGAGCTGGTCTCCCTCGGCGAGGTGCTGGAAGTCGCCACCGACAAGCGCGCCAAGCGGTACGACCCCAACGCGCACCGTCCGCACCACCACCTGGTCTGCGCCCAGTGCGGCGCGATCCGCGACGTCCACCCGAGCGGCAACCCGCTGGCCGACCTCCCCGACTCGGAGCGCTTCGGCTTCAAGGTCTCGGACGTCGAGGTGACCTACCGCGGCATCTGCCCGAACTGCGCGGCGGCGTAAGCGCCGTCTCCCGAGCCCCGGCCGCCTCCAGGCGCCGGGGCTTTGTGCTGCCTACAGGCTTCCCGGAACTGACGGCCCGTCATACGATCAACGGCACCCACCAGTCCGTACCGCACTCCGTTCCGCACTCCGCGAGGAGACCCCGTGGGAGAGCCGTATCCGAAACTCAGCGCACATGACCTGACCCGCACCTTCGGCCGGGGCCCGGGCGCGGTGGCCGCCCTGGGCCCGCTCGACCTCTCCGTCGCCACCGGCGAGTTCGTCTGTGTCGTCGGCCCCTCGGGCTGCGGCAAGTCCACGCTGCTGCGCATCGCGGCGGGCCTGCTGCGCCCGAGCACGGGCCGCCTGGAGATCCGCACCTCAAGTCCCCGGCCGGCGGCCATGATCTTCCAGGACTACGGCATCTACGACTGGAAGACGGTCCGCGCCAACGTCCGCTTCGGCCTCGACATCCAGCGCGTCCCCCGCCGCGAGGCCAACGCCCGCGCCGACGCCTGGCTGGCCCGCATGGGCCTGTCGGACTTCGCGGACGCCTACCCGGCGACCCTGTCCGGCGGCATGCGCCAACGCGTGGCGATCGCAAGGGCGTTGGCGGTCAAGCCCGAACTCCTCCTCATGGACGAGCCTCCCCCACTGCCCTGAACGGGCGTGGGAGGTGCCCCCAGCGGCCCTGGACGCCCAACTCCGCATGATCCTCCAGGAGGAGCTCCTGCACCTCACCCAGACCACCCCCACCACCACCCTCTTCATCACCCACAGCCTGGAGGAGGCGATCGTCCTCGGCGACCGCGTCCTGGTGATGTCCGCCCGCCCGGGCCGCGTCATCGCCGAGCGCCACCCGCCCTTCGCCCGCCCCCGCTCCGGCGACATCCGCTCGGCACCCGAGTTCACCGATCTGCGGACCGAGCTGTGGGACCTGCTGCGCAAGGAGGCGGTACCGGCATGACGACGACGACTCCCGCACCGGAATCCGTCCTGATCCGCGCTCCCGGCCCGCACGAACTCCACCCCGTACGCACCCACAGGCGCCGCCGCGCACTGGAACTGTCCCTCGCGGTGGCGGTCCCCCTCCTCCTGGTCCTCCTGTGGCAACTCGCCGCCACCCAGGCCTGGATCGACGCCCGCGTGTATCCGGCCCCGTCCACGATCTTCGCGGACGGCTGGGACCGGGCGGCGGCGGGCGACCTGTGGCCGGACGTGTGGGCCACCCTGAAACGCGTCCTCGCGGGCTACGCGGTGGGCACGGCCGCGGGGTACGCCCTGGGCCTCCTGATGGGCTCCCTGTCCTGGGTACGGGCGGCTCTGGAACCCCTCCTCGACGCCCTGTACGTCGTCCCGAAGCTGGCCCTGCTCCCGATCTTCCTGAACATGTTCGGCCTCGGCGAGGGCCCGCAGGTGGCCCTGGTGGCGGCCACGGTCTTCTTCTTCGTCTGGATCTCCACCATGTCCGCGGTCATGTCCATCCCCTCCGGCCACCGCGACGCCGGCCAGGTCTTCGGCGCCTCACCGTGGCAGATGTTCCGCCACGTCCTGCTCCCGGCGTCACTGCCGTCGGTCCTGGTGGGCGCCCGCATAGCGGCGGGCGTGGCCGTACTGGTGATCGTCGCCTCGGAACAGATCGCCGCGCCGAACGGCCTCGGCCACCTGATCTTCGACTCGCGCGCGCTGTTCCAGAACGACGTGATGTTCGTGGGCATCGTGTGTGTGGCGGTGTTGGGAGTGGTCTTCTCCGAACTGGTGCGCGTGGTGGGCCGTCTGCTCACCCCGTGGGCACCGAGGGACCGTGGACGGGGGCAGTCATGAGGGGACGTACCTGGGTGGTGTCCGTGGCCGTGGCGCTGCTCGCATCGGCGGCGTGCTCATCACCGTACGAGGACAACAAGCCGCAAGCGGGCGTCGGCAATCGCACGATCAGCCCGGTGGAGGGCTGTGGCGACACGTCCTGGACGGACCCCGCCGACCTCTCCTCCGACCGCCACCCGGCCCGCTGCCAGGCCGGCGCCCCGGCCCCGCAGCCGCTCGCCGAGCCGAAGAAGCTGACGATCGCGACGGGAACGCTGAGCGCGGAGTACGTGGCACCGCTGCAAGTGGCCTTGGACAAGGGTGAGTTCAAGAGGGAGGGCCTGGATGTCACGCTGAAGGTGTTGCCGACGCCGGACGCGTTGCCGTTGCTCGCCAAGGGCGACCTGGACGCGATCTGGGCGGCCCCTGAAGCGGCGGTGATGAACGGCATCCGCGGCGGCTTCGACATCAAGTGGGTCGCGGGCAACTTCTCACCGGGCACCGGCTCCAAGAGCGGCCTCTGGGTGCGCCTGAAGGACGGCGAGAGCGCGAACCACGTCGAGATGTCCGGCCGCAAACTCGGCACGATGATCGGCAAGGGCTCGGTCATCGCCTACCCCATGGAGAAGGCCCTCCGGAAACACGGCGGCGGCCTCGACAAGATCCAGTACCAGCAGCTCGGCTCGGCGGACGTCCTCACCGCCCTGGAGAACGGCGGCGTCGACTCGGCATGGCTCCTCGACCCGGTCTGGCGCAAGATCGACGGCCGCGGGGGCTACGCCTTCCTCGGCGGCCAGCCCCCGGGCGAGCCGCTCGGCGGCATGCTGTACGGCACCTCGCTGCTGCGGGAGGACGTGGACGCAGGGGTGGCTCTGCTCCGGGCCTACATCCGCACGGTCAACTCGTACTTCGCGACGGACTACAAGAAGGACGAGGCGTTCGTCACGTACCTGGCGAAACTCCTGAAGACCGACCAACAGATCCTCCGGTCGACCCCGTCCCTCCACATGGACTGGGAGATCCGCAAGGGCACGACGGACCGCTTGCAGTCGGCGTACACCGAGCAGGGCGTGACGGAGGGAGACGCCCTGCCGGAGTCACAGACGGTGAACCGCACCCTGTACGAGGAGGCGGTGGGCCACAGGCCCTAGACATCAGTGGAGAAACACCGAGGGCCGGAACCCTTTCGGATTCCGGCCCTCGGCCTTCAGTAGCGGGGACAGGATTTGAACCTGCGACCTCTGGGTTATGAGCCCAGCGAGCTACCGAGCTGCTCCACCCCGCGTCGGTGAAATGAACACTACGTCAACGGGAACGACAGAAGCAAATCAGTTACCCAGCCCCACCGGGCCCCGGCCCCCACCGCGCGCACCCTCACGCCGACAGTTCCTCCCGCAACGCGTCCCGCAACCGAGCAGCCCGCTCAGACACCTCCGCCGGTCCCAGGGAAACGGCCCGATCCGCCCACCGCTTCCCCTCCGCCAGCTCCCCCCGACGCGCGTAGACCAGGGCCAGCCGCAACGCCGCCCGCCCATGCCCCGCGTCAGCCGCCCGCGTCCACCACACCGCCGCCTCGGGCTCACTCCCCTCCCGGGCCAGCAGCAGCCCGAGATTGAACGCCCCGTTCCGGGACCCCGCCTCGGCGGCCTCCCGGTACCACCGAGCCGCCTCCACCACGTCCCCCCGAGCCGCGGCGAGCATCCCGACCCGCACCTGAGCCCGCCGGTGCCCTTGCGTGGCCGCCCGCTCGTACCACTCCTCGCACTCGCTCTTGGCGGAGTGCAGGGACTCCCCCAGCTCATGCGCGGGCGCGGGCGGACGCCGCGCGTCCAGCACGGTGGCCAGCCGGTACGCCGCCTCCGCGCTCCCACCCCCCGCGGCACACCGCAGATGCCGCTCGGCGGCGGCCTCGTCCCCGTCCCGCAGCAGCGCGATACCCACCTGGAGCGCGGCCTCCGTATGCCCGGCGGCAGCCGCCCGCTCGTACCACCGCAGCGCGACGACAGCCCCCTCCTCGGTCCCCCGCCCGGCGAAGAGGATCCCGAGGTTGAACGCGGCGTCGACGCTCCCCGCCTCGGCCGCCTTGGAGAACCACGGCTCGGCCCCGGCGGTGTCCCCGCCCTGGAGCAGCAGGATCGCCAGCGCGTTCGCCGCCTCCCGGTGCCCGGCGTACGCGGCCCGCCGGTACCACTGCTCGGCCTGCGCGGTCCGCCCCTGCTCGGCGCAGAGCAGCCCGAGGTTGTAGGCGCCGTTGACGTCACCGGCGTCCATGGCGGCCCGGTACCACCGCTCGGCGGTCTGGGTCTCGCCGCGCTCGGCGTGCAGCGCGCCCAGCGCGTTCGCGGCGTTGCCGTCGCCGTCCTGGGCGGCCCGCAGCCACCACACGGCGGCGCTGTCGGTGTCCCCCGCGTCCCGCAGCAGGAACCCGAGCGCGCAGGCGGCCCGCGCCTCGCCGTCCTTGGCGGAGGTCAGGTACCAGCGCCCGGCCTCCTTGAGGTCACCGCGCTTCTCCAGGATCGCGCCGAGGTACAGCGCGGCCCGCTGGTGTCCGCGCGCGGCGGCCTGCCGGTACCACTGCTCGGCCTCGGCGGCCTGGGAGACACCGTTGTCAGCCCCGTCGTCGCCCTCGGGCGACACCTCGCGGTCAAGAGCGCGCGCCAGCCGGTACGCCGCCTCGCGGTGTCCCCGCTCGGCCGCGGCCCGCATCCACTGCCGGGCTCCGGCGTCGCCGCGGTGCTCCAGCAGATCGGCGAGGGCGTACGCGCCGAGGGCGTGCCCCTGTTCGGCGGACTGGCGCAGCCAGTACTCGGCGGCGGGTTCGTCGCCCTTCTCGCGGTGATGCCGGCCCAGCGCGTGCGCGGCGGCGGCGGACCCGGCGACGGCGGCGATCCGCCACCAGCCGGCGGCCTCGTCGGCGTAGCCGCGCTGATGCAGGAGGACACCCAGGTTGTTGGCGGCGGCACGGTCGCCCTCGGCGGTGGCGGCACGCAACTGGGGCTCGGCTCCGTCGAGATCACCACGGCGCAGCAGCATGGCCCCGAGGACACTCATCGCCTCGACGTCACCGGCCTCGGCGGCCAGCCGCTGGCGCAGTTCCTCGGCAGCCTCTTCGGCCACGTCGCCGGACTCGGTCTCGCCCGGTCCGACGGGCTGCACAAATCGCCCTGTCTCGAACAGAGTTGCCTTGTCCCCCATAACGTCCATCGTCGCACCACCTGCAACCTGGGTACACCTGGTATACCGCAGCCATTGAGGTCACTTCAGCGTTTTGTCGACATGCCCACAGAGAGACAAGTCAAACACAGTTCCCCCAACTCCCCACAGCGGCACGTCCATCACTTCGTGCGGTACATGCGTTCGCACATCACGAAGGCCCGGATCCTTGATCAGGATCCGGGCCTTCGTTTCAGTAGCGGGGACAGGATTTGAACCTGCGACCTCTGGGTTATGAGCCCAGCGAGCTACCGAGCTGCTCCACCCCGCGCCGTTGTGTTGAAACCGTACCACGGCGCGGGGAGGGGCGATGACCAGCGATCAGCCGCTGGGACTGCTGCTCGGGCTGCTGCTGGGACTGCCGCTCGGACTCGGGCTCGCGCTGGGCCCCGTACTGGGCTTCGCGCTGGTCTTGTCCTCCTTGGCCTGCGCGTCCTCGGCCCGCTGGAGGGCCTCCTCCAGGTCCTTCTGCGCCACGCCGTACGCCTCCCAGTCGCCCTTCTTCAGGGCTTCCTGGCCGGCTTCGAAGGCCTTCTGGGCGTCGTTCAACGCCTCTTGGACCGTGGGGTTGCCGGAGGTCGGTGGTGGATTCGTGGTGTCCCCGCCGTCGTCCTCCGGTGGTGTGGTGGTGCCCTCCGCCCCGAACACCTTGTTCAGCGCCTCGTCGAGGGTGTCCTCGAAGGCGGTGTTGCCTCCGTAGGTCACCAACACCTTGCGCAGCAGCGGGTACTTGAGTCCGCCGCCGCGTACGTAGACCGGCTCCACGTACAGCAGTCCGCCGTCGAGCGGCACCGTCAGCAGGTTGCCGTACTCGACCTTGGAATCACCTCTGTTGAGGAGGCTGATGGTCTCGGCGATGTCCTGTTCGGAGTTGAACTGGCTCTGTACCTGTTTAGGGCCTTGGACGCTGGTGTTCGTCGGCAGTTTCAGGATTCTGATCTTGCCGTAGTCGCTGGTGCCCGCCTCGGCGTCGACCGACATGAACGCGCTGAGCTGGTCCCGGCCGTTGGGCGTGAACGTCGTGGTGAGCGAGAACGCCTGTGCCTTCTGGTCGGGCATCTTCATGCTCAGGTAGTACGGCGGCACCGCGTCACCCGACGTGTTGGTCGGGTCGTCCGGCACCTGCCACACCTCGGAGCCGCTGAGGAACGTCGTCGCGTCCTTCACGTGGTACCGGCTGAGCAGCTCGCGCTGGACCTTGAACAGGTCCTGCGGGTAGCGGAGATGGGCCATGAGCGAGTCCGAGATCTCGGTCTTCGCCTTCACCGTGCCCGGGAACGCCTTCATCCAGGTCTTCAGGACCGGGTCCTCGGTGTCCCACTGGTACAGCTTGACCTGGCCGGTGTACGCGTCGACGGTCGCCTTCACCGAGTTGCGGATGTAGTTGACCTGGTTCTGCTGGGCCACCACCGCGCGCGAGTTGTTCGTCGCGGTCAGCGAGTCGGCCGTGGTGTCACCGAGGGTCGTACGGGACGAGTACGGATAGCCGTTCGTCGTCGTGTACGCGTCGACGATCCACTGGATCTTCCCGTCCACGACCGCCGGATAGGCGTCGCCGTCGATGGTCAGCCAGGGCGCGACCGCCTCGACGCGCTCCTTGGGCGTGCGGTTGTACAGGATCCGCGAACCCTCGCCGATCGCCCCGGAGTAGAGGATCTGCGGCTCGCTGAACGCCACCGCGTACGCGGCCCGGTTGATCGGGTTGGAGAGGTTGACCCCGCTCTTGCCGGTGTAGCTGAAGGTCTTCTCGCCGCTGTCGTCGGAGTAGTCGATCTCCTTCTGGGGACCGCCGACGATCGAGTACTCGGTCGTCTTCTCGCCGTAGTAGACCCGCTGCTGGTACATCCCGAGGTCGCCCTGCGAGGGCAGGTCGGACTCGGTGAAGACCGGGCGGCCCTCGGAGTCGGCGGCGGTGCCCTTGGCGGCGACCACGCCGTAGCCGTGGGTGTAGCGGAAGTGGTCGTTGATCCAGTTGTTCTTCGGAATGCCGGCGAGGTTCAGCTCGCGCAGACCGATGACCGTGTCCTGGTCCTTGCCGTCCTTGGTGTAGCGGTCGACGTCCAGGTTGGTCGGGAAAGCGTAGTAGTTACGCATCTGCTGGAGCTGCTGGAACGTCGGCGAGACGATGTTCGGGTCCACCACCCGGATGCTGGCCGTGGTGTCGACGTCGTCGCGCAGCTTGGTCTTGTCCGTGGTCGTGGACGTGCCCGCGTACTCCGTGACGTTGGCGTCGTCGATGCCGTACGCCTCACGCGTCGCCTTGAGGTTCTTCTCGACGTACGGCGCTTCCTTGGCCTGCTCGTTCGGCTGGACCTGGAACTTCTGCACGATCGCCGGGTAGAGACCGCCGATGAGGATCGCCGACAGGACCATCAGGCCGAAGCCGATGACGGGCAGCTGCCAGGTGCGCCGCCACAAGGTGGCGAAGAACAGCACGGCGCAGATGACGGCGATGCAGAACAGGATCGTCTTGGCCGGCAGATAGGCGTTGGCGTCGACGTACCTGAGGCCGGTCCAGTTGTCGGTCGCCTTGAAGTCGCTGGACTTGACCGCGAGGCCGTACCGGTCGAGCCAGTAGGCCACCGCCTTCAGCGTGACGAAGATACCGAGCAGCACCGACAGATGGCCGGTGGCCGCGGCCGTGGCCCGCGCGCCCGGGCTGGTGATGCGCAGCCCGCCGTACAGGTAGTGGGTGAGCGCGGCGGCGATCACGGACAGGATCGCGGCGGCGAAGCCGAAGCCGAGCAGGAACCGGTACCAGGGCAGGTCGAAGGTGTAGAAGGAGATGTCGAGCTTGAACTGCGGGTCCTTCTCACCGAAGGACACGCCGTTGACCCACATCAGCCAGGTACGCCACTGGCTCGACGCCGAGGCCCCGGCGATCAGACCGACCAGCGAGGTGATCCCGAGCAGCAGCCACTTCTTGTAGGGCGCGATGCCCATGCGGTAGCGGTCGAGGTTCTGCTGCTCCATGGACATGGCGCTCAGCGGCGGGCGCAGCCGGTGGGCCAGCCAGATGTTGAAGCCGACCGCCAGTGCCATCAGCAGACCGAAGACGAAGAACAGTCCGATCTTGGTCCACAGGGTCGTCGTGAACACGGACGAGTAGTTCACCGACCGGTACCAGAGCCAGTCCGTCCAGAACCCGGCGAACATGGTGAACGCCATGCCCAGTACGGCAAGGACGCCCAACGTCATGAGCAGGGTCCGGACACGCCGGGACGGGCGGCCCACTCTCATCCGCGGCCCCGTGGGGCCTCCGCCGCGGTCCGGCATCTGGAAAGCCAAGGTGCGCACCTCGAATGTCGCTGTTGGTCCGTCAGACCCGCGTCCCCGCGGGCCGTCCGTGGGCCACGTGATCGTAGGCCCTCACCTATGCAACTTACTCACGCTTTACTCGGTTCCCGATTCCGGCCATGAACGAGGCAGGATTGTGACCATGTCCAACACTCCCATGGCAGCGAGCCCCCTGACCCGGGCCGTACTCGAGATCGACGAGTACGTCTCCGGCCTCGGCTGGGACCAGCCCGCTCGCCTTTTCGCCCTCGTAGACACCGCGCGACTGCGAGCCCAGGAACCTGCCCTCGCGGCCCAGCTCGGCCTGGAGGACGAGCAGGAGTCCTCCGGCCTGACCCCCATCGAGCAGGAGGAGATCCCGGCGGGCAAGCCGCTCGACGAGTTCCTCGGCACCATCGCCTGGCCCGACGCGGTGGTCGGCTGCGCGCTCACGGTCGAGCGCCTCATGCTCCCCCCGTCCGCCGAGGCACAGGTCCCGGAGGGCCTGAGCGACAAGAAGCTCACCCAATGGGTCGCCCAGCACCCCGACCGCCAGGAGGTCCGCATGACCGTCGCGGTCCACCGCGACGGCACCCGCGACTCGGCCCTCCGCCTGCGCGAGAAGGACTCCCCCACGGAGGTCCTCACCGGCGGCGCCCTGGTCCCGGGCCTGGCGGAGGCACTGGCGGCGACGTTCGAGGACTGAGTTCTTCCGGTACGACGACGGGGGCGCCCTTGGTTCTGAGGGCGTCCCCGTTCACGTACGCGCGCGTGCTGTCAGCCCTTGGTGGTGCACTTGGGCAGGTCGGCGGTGTCGCCGGAGCGGATGTCCTTCAGGGCGCCGAGGGCGTCCTCGATGGTGTTCACCTTGACGAGCGTGAGCCCGCTGGGGACGTCCTGGGCGGCCGCCGAGCAGTTGTCGGCCGGGGTCAGGAAGTACTGGGCGCCCTTGTCGCGGGCGCCGACGGTCTTCATCTCGATGCCGCCGATGGGGCCGACCTTGCCGTCGTCGTCGATGGTGCCGGTGCCGGCCACGAACTTGCCGCCGGTGAGGCTGCCCGGGGTGAGCTTGTCGTAGATCCCGAGCGAGAACATGAGACCGGCGCTCGGCCCCCCGACATCGGCGAGCTTGATGTCGATGGTGAACGGGAAGGTGTGGTCGGTCCCGGCGGAGATGCCGACTATGGCGCGCTTCTCGCCCTCGTCGTCGGACTCCTTGGTGGTGACGGTGACGTCCTCGGTCGCGGTGGCCGTCTTGTTCGCCTTCTCCGCGGCCGCCTGCTCCTTGGCGGGCACGATCGTGAAGGTGACCTTCTCGCCGGGCTTGTGCTTGGTGACGAGTTCGGCGACGTCGTCAGGCTCCTTGACGGCGGTCCCGTCGACGGCCTTGATGACGTCACCCGCGTGCAGCACGCCCTCCGACGGGGAGTCCTTGACGACCGTCGAGACGATCACGAAGGACTTCACCGGGATGTCCAGCTCCTTCAGGGCGGCGACCTTGGCGCTCTCCTGGGACTGGCTGAACTCCTCGGCGTTCTCCTGGGTGGACTGCTCCTCGGTCTTGCCGTCCGGGTAGAGCGTGTCGTGCGGCACGACCTTGTTGTCGTGCGCAAGCCACCCGTAGACGGCTTCGACAAGATTCATCTTGTAGTCGGCGCTGGTGACCCGGACGGTGGTCATGTTCAGGTGTCCGCTGGTCGCGTAGGTCTTCCGCCCGGAGATCTGCAGCACCGGCTCGCCGTCGTGCTCGCCGAGCGTGTTCACCGTCGGCCCCGGGGACATCTCCGAGTACGGCACGGGGATGAAGACTCCCGCGCACAGGAGCGCGATCAGCATCAGGGTGGAGGCGAGCATCGTCGCGGTGCGGCGTGGCATGGCACGACAGTACGGGACGCCCCTGTCAGCGTCCCGTCAGGGCCACCTCAGGGGTGGGGTCAGGGCTGCTTCTCCATGGCCTCGCGAAAGCGGGCGTACCCGTTCAGCTCGGGCCCGTCGCTCCGCACCCGCCGGGTCCGGTTGGCCCAGCTTCCCCACAGACCGGCACCGATCGCAGCCACAAGCGGAATCAGCAACCAGGCGAGCGCCGCCATGCCGACCTCCCAACCCCAGATGAGCGACCGCAACTGACTGATCAGCAGATTAACCATCCGCACTGACAACGCTCATGCCAGGGGTGCGGTTACGCAACCGGAGAAAGGGTTCGGCAGGGGGCTGGGGGTCGGTCAGAGGGGCTGAGGTGTCAGCAGGCGCCGACCCATTCCTCGGTGCCGTCGGAGAACGTCTGGTGCTTCCAGATCGGCACCTCGTGCTTGAGGTCGTCGATCAGCTTCCGGCAGGCCTCGAAGGCCTCACCCCGGTGCGGACAGGAGACCGCGACGACGACGGCGAGGTCCCCGACGGCCAGGTCCCCGATCCGGTGCACCGCCGCCAGGGCCCGCACCGGATACTCCGCGACGACCTTCTCCGCGATCCGCCGCATCTCGGCCTCGGCGCTGGGGTGGCACGAGTACCCGAGCTGATCGACGTCCGCTCCCCCGTCGTGATTGCGCACGGTCCCCACGAACAGCGCGGTGCCCCCGGCCGCGTCGTCCCCGACGGCCTTGAAGACCTCGTCCAGGGAGAGCGGGGTCTCGCGGATGGCGATGAGCTTGATCGGCTCGTCGGCGGCCTGCTCACCGGGGTGGTCGTAGGTGGTTCCCATGGCCCCATCGTGCCTCACGGGCAGGAACAGGGGGAATAGCGCTATCGCCCGGCACGCGCGTGTGCGGCTTTGGAGCCTTCTACAGGGCCGCCCTCAGATCCGCCGCCGCGCCTTGCGAGCCCGCCGCACCACGGCCGCCGCGCCCAGCAGCGCCACCGTCGCTCCCGCCGCACCCGCCGCCGTCGCGTCCTTCCGCCCGAGCCGCCGCCCGGCGACCGTGTGCCGCCCGGAGACCTCCTCCAGCAGCTCCGCGAGCACTTCCTCGTTGGTCCACTGCGGCCGCCACCCGGCGTCGTGCAGCCGGCTCCCGCTCACCACCCACGGGTACATCGTGTACGCGAGGTCGCCCGCCGGAGACGGCGTGAGCCCGATCCGGTGCAGCCGGGCGGCCGCCCCCAGGGCGACGGCCGACGGCAGCTCCATCCGCCGGATCCCGCTGAGCTCCTCGACCTCCTCCTGCTCCAGCCACCCGTCGCACCCGACGGCGAGTTCCCCCTCGACCTTCTCCAGGACTGCGTACTCCAGAGCGCTGCACAGATCCTCGACATGGCAGAACTGCCAGGCGGGCCGCGACCCGGCCACGACCAGCAGCCGGGGCGACTCGAAGTACCTGGTCAGAGCGGTGTCCGTGCCTCCCACCAGCACGGCGGGCCGCACGACGGTGACATTGAGTCCCGGATGTGCCCGCGGCGCCCGCCGCGCGAGCCGCTCGATCTCCAGCAGATCCCCGACCCCGGTGGCCTCGGCCGTCGCCCGGAGCTCAGCGTCCTCGGACAGCGGCAGCTCGTTGTCGTCGAGGGCCCCGTAGACCATGGCGGAGGTGCACAGCACGACCCGGTGCACCCCGGCCGCGGCGGCGGCGGTCAGCACGGTCTGCGTTCCCCGCACGTTGTACGCCGTACGGGCGGCCGCGTCCGTCTCCAGATCGAGGTCGAGCGCCAGATGCACCACCACGTCCGCGCCCCGCAGCTTCTCCGCGATGGCCGGATCCCGCACATCGAGGATGTGCCACTGCGCCGCCGCGCACTCGCCCCGCCGCTCGTCGATGGCGATGACCTGCTTGATCTCCTCCGACGCGGCCAGCCGCTCGGTGAGGAGCGCGCCGACACCGGCCGCCGCACCGGTCACGGCGACGACGGGCCCGCGCAGGCCAGTCGATCTGCCGGCGCGAAGCGCCGTCGTTGAGGGGCGGTGGTCGGGTGACGGGTGGGCTGACTGGTTTCGCGCTGCGCGAACCTGTGGATCAGGGGAACTCACCGGGCGTCTCCAGCGGTTGTCTTCAGTACGGGCGCGAGTGACGCGTACGTACCAGGTGGCATCCATCCTGCCGCAGGCCGAGAGTCGGCGAAGCACCGAGGCCCGATCCGCCCACGGTGTCTACGCTGGGTGGTGTTATCGGGCAGTCGCGCCGTCGGAGAGAAACCGGCGGCCTTACCAGCCGAGGAATCCCGTGAGTGACACCCCATTCGGATTCGGCCTTCCGCCGGAGGAGCCGGACGACGGCGACGAGGGCAAGAAGAAGGACCAGCAGAGCGGTGGTGGTCAGGGCCCGGCCAACCCGTTCGGTTTCGGCGGGCTGCCCGGAGCCGGTGGCTTCGGTGCTCCCGGCGCCGACAACCCGTTCGCTGCCATGTTCGGTTCCCTGAACCCCACCGACCTGGGCGCCGCGTTCCAGCAGCTGGGCCAGATGCTCTCGTACGAGGGCGGCCCGGTGAACTGGGACATGGCCAAGCAGATCGCCCGCCAGACGGTCTCCCAGGGCACCGCCGACGGCACCAAGGACGCGAGCGTCGGCCCCGCCGAGCGCACCGCGGTCGAGGAGGCCGTCCGCCTGGCCGACCTGTGGCTCGACGACGCGACGTCCCTGCCGTCCGGCGCGGGCTCCGCCGTGGCGTGGTCCCGCGCGGAGTGGGTCGAGGCGACCCTGCCCGCGTGGAAGGAGCTCGTCGACCCGGTCGCGGAGCGCGTGGGCAACGCGATGGGCGATGTCCTGCCGGAGGAGATGCAGGCCATGGCCGGCCCGCTCATCGGCATGATGCGCTCCATGGGCGGCGCGATGTTCGGCACCCAGATCGGGCAGGCCGTCGGCGTGCTCGCGGGCGAGGTCGTCGGCTCGACCGACGTCGGCCTGCCGCTGGGCCCGGCCGGCAAGGCCGCGCTGCTGCCGATCAACATCGAGGTCTTCGGCAAGGACCTGGGCGTGCCGCAGGAGGAGGTGCGGCTGTATCTCGCCCTGCGCGAGGCCGCCCACCAGCGCCTCTTCGCGCATGTGCCGTGGCTGCGCTCGCACCTGTTCGGCGCGGTCGAGGGCTACGCGCGCGGGATCAAGGTCGACACCGCCAAGCTGGAGGACGTGGTCGGCCAGTTCGACCCGCAGAACCCCGAGCAGCTCCAGGACGCGCTCCAGCAGGGCATGTTCCAGCCGGAGGACACCCCGGAGCAGAAGGCGGCCCTGGCCCGTCTGGAGACGGCTCTGGCGCTTGTGGAGGGCTGGGTGGACGCGGTGGTCCACGCGGCCGCGAAGCCCCGTCTGTCGTCCGCGGACGCGCTGCGCGAGACCCTGCGCCGCCGCCGCGCCTCTGGCGGCCCGGCCGAGCAGACCTTCGCCACGCTGATCGGCCTGGAGCTCCGTCCCCGCCGCCTGCGCGACGCCTCCCGCCTGTGGGCCTCGCTCACGGACGCGCGCGGTGTCGACGGCCGCGACGGCCTGTGGGCCCACCCGGACATGCTGCCGACCGCGTCCGACCTGGACGACCCGGACGGCTTCGTCCACCGCGAGCAGCTGGACTTCTCCGAGCTGGACAAGATGCTCGGCGAGGCGGCGGGCGGCTCCGACGGGAAGCCGAACCTGAAGAAGGACGAGGACGAAAAGGGCGACGACACCGAGTGAGCCTGCACGACGACGCGGTCCTCGTCCTGAAGGGGTACGAGGGCCAGGAAGAGCTGCGCCAGACGTATCTCGACCACTTGGCGACCCACCCGGACGGCATGTGGAAGGCCTGCGGCGACGGGCACATCACGGCGAGCGCGCTGGTGATCGACCCGTCCCGCGGTCGGGTGCTGCTGACCCTCCACAAGAAGCTGCGGATGTGGCTCCAGATGGGCGGTCACTGCGAGCCCGGCGACGCCACGGTGGCGGCCGCGGCGCTGCGCGAGGCGACCGAGGAGTCCGGCATCGAGGGCCTGACCCTGCTCACCGGCGGCCCGGTCCGGCTCGACCGGCACGCCATCCCGGCGCCCTGCCACTGGCATCTGGACGTCCAGTACGCGGTCGTGGCCCCGCCGGGCGCGGTGCAGACGATCAGCGACGAGTCCCTGGACCTGCGCTGGTTCGCCTACGACGAGGTGGCGGACGTGGCGGACGAGTCGGTCGTACGACTGCTGGAAGCGACGCGCGCGCGGCTGTGACCTCGGGACATGTGTAAGGGGCGACCACCATGAGTGGTCGCCCCTTACACATGTCAGGTACGGCTAACTCCAGACGTTGCCCTGGTTCTGGCCTCGGGCCCCGTGCTGGCCCATCCCGTACTGCGCGGCCAGGCCCGAGCCGATCTGCGCGTTCTGCGGCGGCAGCAGCTCGCTGGGCTGGACGATGGCGTAACCGCTGCCCATGAAGCTGAGCTCCCAGCCCTCACCGGTGTTGCCGCGGCGCCGGAACACTCCGGAGGAATGCGTCTGGGCCTGCATCTGGACGCGCAGCGAGGTCGACCAGGCGACGATCGCGTCGGCGTCGCAGTTGACGTACTTGTCGGGAGTGACCTGCATCATCAGCGGGGCGCCGGAGGTCATGAGGGCGACCTTGCCGCGGCCGGTGATGTTGAGCTGGTACTTCCCGGAGCCGGAGATGCCGTAGAGGCTGTCGACGGCGATGACCTCATGGTGCAGCGAGGAGTCCATGGCGAGGACGTAGGAGCTGTCGACCGTGAGACCGTCCTGGTCCACGTCCACCAGGTGCACATGCTGCTTGAGGTTGGCGAGGTAGACCGTGCCCTGCCCGTGGCAGCGCATGAGGTCCAGGCCCTCGCCGGTGTGCGCACGCGCGCGTCCCTGCTGGTTGGACTGGTACTCGGCGTCGAACTCCATCAGGCCCTGGTAGGCGACCATCGTGCCCTTGCGGGCGAGGATGTCGTCGTGGCCCTCCAGGGTGACGCGGAGCATCTGCTTGTTCTGCAGCGCCCAGCGTTCCTGGGTCTGCTGGTCGTTGTAGGCGAAAAGCGGACTCTGCATGACGTTCTGGCTCCCCCTCAGCCCCGGAACCGGAGGCGGTCGGTGCTGTCCTCGCTGGGCTGGACGACGACGATGCCCTGGCCCGAGAAGGCCATCTGGTAGGCCTCACCGCTGCCGCGGCCGATGAGCGACTGCGCCTTGAAGCTGCGCTTGCCCTTCACCTTGAGGTTCGGGGACCAGGCGACGAGCGCGTCGGGGTCGACGTACGTCTCGTCCTCGCCGCCGCCGCAGTCGACGACGATCGGCTTGCCCCGGGAGGTCAGCGCGACCCAGCCCTGCCCGGAGATCTTGGTGTTCCACAGGCCCTGTCCGGCGAACTTCGCCAGGCCCTTGACGCGCTCGACACCCCAGGTGAGGTGCGCGTCGAAGGCGAGCAGGTTGGTGGCGTTGACGGAGATGCCGTCGCCGTTGAGGTTGATGACGACGACATTGGCGCCGTAGTCGGCGAGGTAGAGCAGTCCGTCGCCGGAGCACTTCATCAGGGGCGCGCCCTCGCCGGTCATCCAGTCCTTGGCGATCTGGCGCACGGCCGGCGGGTTGGGCTCGTACTGGACGAAGCCTTCGTAGGCGACCATCGAGCCCACGCGCGCGAAGAGGTCGTGCCCGGTCTGCATGGCGATCTTCGCCATGTGGTTGCCGTGGGTCTCCATGCGGGCGGTGACGGGTGCGGGAGCGAAGCCCGCGAGCGGCTGGTTCATGACGGACTCCCTCAGATCTCGTACGGCTGGACGACGACGAAGTTGCCGGGCGCGGCCCGGAACTGGAGGTTGACGCTCTCGCCGGTGTCACCGGGGTAGGCGTTGCGCCGCATCCTGACCTGGCTGGAGACGACGACCTGGGCGGCGGAGGACCAGGCGACCACGGCGTTGGCGTCGGCGAACGTCGTGGGCGTGACCGGCAGCACCACGGGCGTGCCGTGCGTCTTGAGGACGATCGTGCCGGTGCCCTGGAACAGCATCGTGAAGAGCGCGCCGCCGGGGATGCCGTGGCCCTCGATCCGGCGGACCTCGTGCTGGAGGCTCTCGTCGAAGGCGAGGACGTTCTCGGCGGAGACGCAGATGCCGTCGCCCTGGAGTTCGATGGGGTGCAGCATCGTCGAGTTGTCGGCGAGGAAGACCTGGCCCTGGCCGGTGCAGCGCATCAGCTGCATCTCCTGGCCGGTCGCGTTGCCGACGACCCGGCCGGCGAACCCGGCGCCCTTGTAGCTGAAGTCGACCTTGCCCTGGTAGAGCACCATGCTGCCCTGGCGGGCGAGGACGGGCTGGCCGCCGATGCCGAGGTCGACGCGGACGAGCTTCTTGTTCTGCTGCGTCCAGCGCTGACCGGTGGGCGTCTCCTTGAACTGCGCGAGGGCTCCGGCGACACCGGCGGCCTGGGGCGCGCCCTGCGGCATGCCCTGGGGTGCGCCGTAGGGGGCCTGCTGGCCGGGGACCTGGCCGTAGCCGGGAGGCGCGGTCGGCTGACCGTAGCCCGGGGGCGGGCCGGGCTGGCCGTAGCCGGGCGGCGGGCCGGGGGGCTGAGGGGCCTGCGGGGCCTGGGGGTGGGCGCCGTAGCCGGGGGGCAGCGGGGCGGTCTGGCCGGGGGCCTGGCCGTACTGGGGCTGCTGGGGCGGCTGGCCGTAGGGCGCGGGCGCCGGGGCCGGCGGCGGGACCGGGGCGCCGCCGGGCGGGGTCATGGGCGCGACGATGGTGGGCTGGGCGTGCACGTTCGGCACGGGGGCCGGTGCGGGCGCCGGAGGCGGGGGCGCGAAGGCCTGCGGTGCCGGGGCGGGCGCGGGCGCGGGCGCCGGTGCGGCCGCGGGGGCGCCGAACGCGGGCGGCGCGAAGCTCGGGGCCGCGCTCGCCTGCGGCTGCTGCGGGTCCGCGGGGGCCTCCTCCTCGGCGACCTCGCCGCCGAAGTTCTTCAGCAGTGCGTCGAGACCGCCGTCGAAGCCCTGTCCGACCGCGGCGAACCGCCACACGTCCTTGAGGTAGAAGTCGCCCAGCATCACCGCGCGTTCGGTGGTGAACTCCGAGCCGTTGAAGGCGTAGCGGGCCACCTCTTCGCCGCCGGCCACGATCCGGATGTACCCGGGGGCGACCTGCGACATCTGGCCGGCGCC
Source organism: Streptomyces sp. NPDC046909 (assembly GCF_040644695.1). Classification (NCBI taxonomy): domain Bacteria; kingdom Bacillati; phylum Actinomycetota; class Actinomycetes; order Kitasatosporales; family Streptomycetaceae; genus Streptomyces; species Streptomyces sp. NPDC046909. The sequence continues at coordinate 293,893 of NZ_JBEYXC010000013.1, forward strand.
GTCGATCGTCGCCGTGAACGACAGCTTCTGGATCTGCGCCGGGACCCGGTCGAGGGTGACCCGGAAGGACTCCGTGTCGCCCGCCTGGGCGCCCAGGAGCTGAATGGACTCCTCGGGGGACTTCGGCTGGTTGAAGAAGACGAAGTACCGGTCGTCCGAGAGCCGTTCCTCGGCGTCGAGACCGAAGCAGCTGATGTCGAAGCTCAGTCCGGGGCCGGTGATCTGTACACCTACGTACAGATCGGTGCCCGCGGTGAGGTCACTGACCTTGGCCTTGTGGCCGCGTTGGAATTCCCTGGCCATGCGTAACGACCGTCCCCCATCCAAGTGCGAGTGCGTCGCGCCAGGCTAACGGCAAACTCGGACAGTGGACGAAGTCGGTACAGACCCGGTACACAATCCCCGGCCGGGGCTGTCGGTCACTCTCCTCGCGCGCCCGGCAAATGGGGCAACCGGTCGGCCGCGACCACGCCTTCGAGATAGCCGCGGGCCCGCTCGGTCCGCGGGTACGCCTCAAGGAGCCGCCAGAAGCCGGGCCCGTGTCCCGGCACGAGCAGATGCGCGAGTTCATGGACGAGCACGTAGTCGACGACGTACTCGGGCATGCCCTGGAGCCGGTGGGACAGCCGGATGCTGCCCTCGGAGGGGGTGCACGAGCCCCAGCGGGTGTTCTGGTTGGTGACCCAGCGCACCGAGCTGGGCCGGGCGCGACCGTCGAAGTACTGGTCCGACAGCCGCTCGGCGCGCTCGGACAGTTCGGCGTCGCCGAGGACCCGCTTGCTCTCCTGGGCGGCCAGTTTGTCGAGCATGACGCTCACCCAGCGTTGCTCCTCCGCCTCGGACATCCGGGCAGGGATCAGCACGACGGTGCGGTCGCCCTCGCGGTACGCGGAGACCGTCCGACGTCGCCGGGCGCTCCTGCGCACCTCGATCGCGCTCGCACCCGAGCCGCTGGGCGGCTGGCTCGACGCGCGTCGCTGTGGTGTTCCGGCACGGTGCAGTGGGTCGGCGGACACGCCCCGACGTTACCCGCTGTGAGTGGTGGAAGTCCCGACTCCGGGACGGTTCGGTCCGGATCCCCCACCATGCGTTTGATTTGTACGACGAATACCCCCCGCCTGTGGACAACTTTCGGCAGCGGATCGCGGATCCGGGCATGCTGGCATTCGCCGACGGAGCAGCGGCCGACCGATGGGCCGGCTCCGGGCGGCGTACGGGGATGTTCCACGAGGGCTACGGGGGCCTGTCATGCAGTCTTCACAAGATCCGCCGGTTACGACGATCCCGGTGGTTCCACTGGTCAAACCCGCGCTGCGGCGCGGCTGGCGCGACCTCGACACCGTGCAGTTCGGGATGACTCCGGCGCACGCGATGACGCTGGGTCCGATGGACACCGCGACGAGCTGTTTCCTCGACCTGCTCAACGGCACCCGCGGTCCGGTGCTGCTGCGCGAGGAGGGGCGGCGCATGGCTCTGCCCGACGGTCATGTCGACGGGCTCATCGAGCGGCTGGCGCGGGCCGGGCTGCTCGACGACGCGAGGGGCGGCGGCCGGGCCGGTGACGCGCTGCGCAGAAAGAGGAGGGTCCTCGACCGGCTCCGCCCCGACCTCGCCTCGCTGTCCCTGACCACGTCCGAACCGGGCGAGGCGATGGGGCTGCTGGCCGCCCGCCGGTCGCTGCGCGTGCAGATCAGAGGTGCGGGCCGGGTGGGTTCGGTGCTGGCCTCGCTGCTGACGGGTGCCGGGGTCGGCGAGGTCGATGTCCGTGACGTCGGCGAGGTCGAGCCGTGGGACGTCGGACCGGGCGGGCTGCCCGTCGAGGCGATCGGTGAGCGCAGGGACGAGACGGCCCGGCGCGTGGCACGCCGGTCCGCACCGGACCGCTCCGCGCGCCGGTCGCCCTCCGCGGACGGCGAGCCCGGTTTCTCCCTGGTGATCCTCACCCCGAGGGACGACGTCGCCGTCCACGCCCCGCCCCCTGACGACCCCCTGGTCGAATCCGGTACGCCGCATCTGTACGCCGGGGTCGTGGAGGCCACCGGTGTCGTCGGCCCTCTCGTCCTGCCCGGGGTGACGAGTTGCGCTGGCTGTCTGCACGAGGGGCGCACGGACCGGGACCCGGTGTGGCCGCGGCTGGTCGCGCAGTGGCGGTCGGGGTCGGGAAGGCCGCGCCATGTGCGCCCGTGCGATCTGGCGCTGGCCACGACCGTCGCCGGGCTGGCGGCCGCGCACGCGCTGTCCTTCCTGGACGGCCGGACCCCGTCGAGCGCCGGAGCCCGCTGGGAGGTGTCGCTCCCCGCGCTGAACTGGCACGCGCGGCCGGTCTGGGCGCACCCCGCATGTCCCTGCGGGGCCGCGGAGAAAGGTAAGGGAGAACACACCGCTGAGGACGGGGAGTCGCACGAGACAATGGCGGGGCAAGGGCCGTCGAAGGAGTCGCCCCGTCAGGCGGACACGGCACGGCCGGCTGGGACTTGGAGGGCGCATGTCTGATCTTCCCCGGAAGGCGGTCACCCGGACCGCCAAGCTCGCCGCACTCCCGCTCGGCTTCGCAGGCCGGGCGACCTGGGGGCTCGGCAAGAGAATCGTCGGGGAGTCCGCGGAGATCGTCGGCCGTGAGCTGCAACAGCGCACGGCGGAGCAGCTGTTCAAGGTGCTCGGCGAGCTCAAGGGCGGCGCGATGAAGTTCGGCCAGGCCCTGTCCGTCTTCGAGTCGGCGCTGCCCGAGGAGGTCGCCGGCCCCTATCGTGCGGCGCTGACCAAGCTCCAGGAGGCGGCGCCGCCGATGCCGACGCGCACCGTGCACGGAGTGCTGACGGAGCGGCTCGGGGCGGACTGGCAGGACCTGTTCCTGGAGTTCGAGGACAAGCCCTCCGCCGCGGCGTCGATCGGTCAGGTGCATCACGCGGTGTGGCACGACGGCCGCGAGGTGGCGGTCAAGGTGCAGTACCCGGGAGCCGGCGACGCCCTTCTGTCCGACCTGAACCAATTGAGCCGTTTCGCCCGACTGTTGGGCCCGCTGATCCCGGGCATGGACATCAAGCCGCTGATCGCGGAGCTCAGGGACCGGGTGTCCGAGGAGCTGGACTACGGCTTGGAGGCCCAGGCCCAGCAGGTCCACGCCGAGGAGTTCGAGGGCGACCCGGACGTCGTGGTGCCGGCGGTGGTCCACCAGTGCGACCAGGTCCTGATCACCGAGTGGATGGACGGCGTCCCGCTGTCGGAGATCATCGCGGACGGCACCCGGGAGCAGCGCGACCGCGCCGGCCAGCTCCTGGCCCGCTTCCTCTTCTCCGGCCCGGCCCGCACCGGGCTGCTCCACGCCGACCCGCACCCCGGCAACTTCCGGCTGCTGCCCGGCGGCCCGGACGGCGAGGACGACTGGCGCCTGGGCGTCCTCGACTTCGGCACGGTCGACCGCCTCCCGGGCGGTCTGCCCACCCCCATCGGGGACTCCTTGCGCATGACGCTCGACGGCGAGGCCGAGGCCGTCTACGAGCTGCTGTGTCTGGAGGGCTTCGTCAAGGACTCCATAGACCTGGACCCCGACGCCGTCCTCGACTACCTCCGGCCGATCATCGAACCGGCCCTGCTCGACGAGTTCACCTTCACCCGCGGCTGGATGCGCAGCCAGGCGGCCCGTATCGCCGACATCCGCTCCCCCGCCTACCAGCTGGGCAAGCAGCTCAACCTGCCCCCGGCCTATCTGCTCATCCACCGTGTGACGCTCAGCACGATCGGCGTCCTGTGCCAGCTGGGCGCGACGGTACGACTGCGGGAGGAACTGGAGGCATGGCTGCCGGGGTTCGTGCCGGACCTGGACGAGGAGACGGAGGAATCGGTGGCGGAGGCCTGAGTCCGGCCCGTCACCGGGACGCCTGAGCCCGGCCTACCACCAGGCCGAGTCCAAGCGGCCCTCGATCGCTCTGAGGTTCTCCCTTGAGCAGGTGTCGCAGAAGTACTGGCGGACGCCGTTCTCCACGGAGCAGGTCCAGGTGGGTCGGGGGCCGTCGGCGATGGTGCCGCAGCGGGCGCACACAAGAGGCTGGGGCTCCGTGGCGGAGCCGCCGTCTTCACTGCCCCCGGGAAGACTCGTCACGCGGCGACGATATCGCCGTGGCCGGTGGATCCGCGGGCACAACGCACCGCGGGGGCCGGTCCGTTCGGACGGACCGGCCCCCGCGGGGAGCTTTCTCCTCCCGAGGTTCCGGGAGGTCACCGCTTCAGGTGTGGTTGCTTACTGCATGACCGCTATGGCCAGCGCGCGGCGGGCACGCATCGAGGCGCGCTCGGCCTTGCGCTGCATCCGGCGGGCGGCGGCCAGGCTCACGGCCCGGCGCTCCTGCTCGGCGGCGTGCAGTCGCTCGTGCATATGCGCACGGGCGAGGGCTTCTGGTTGGAGTTGCATCTCACGGGTCCTGTTCTGACGCGAGTCGGTCGCGCCGGTGATGGTGAAGTCTGGGATAGCGGAGCCTGCGGGCTCGGTGGTGGACGGCTTCATCGGGGCCTGCTTCTTGGGGTCGTGCGTGAGGGGGCGGTCGATCGTTCCTGCGGTGTTCATGCCGTGACCGGGTTCTTGCGCGGGCGACCACGCGGCCGCTTCCGGGCGACGACGACACCCTGGACGAACAGCTCGCCACCCCAGACGCCCCAGGGCTCACGCCGCTCCTTGGCGCCGGCGAGGCAGGCCTCCATCAGCGGGCAGGTACGGCAGAGGGACTTGGCGTACTCGACGTCGGCCGGCGACTCGGCGAAGAAGACCTCCGGGTCGTAGGAACGGCAGGGGACGGGTACGCCGAGGTTCTCGATGGCGTCGTCGAGCGCGGTGAGCGCGGTGAGCGGGATCAAGGTGGAGTCCTCCGTGAGGCCGGGCGGGGGGATCGTTTCGGAAGGCGGTACGGACGGGGCGTGCGCTTCGAGTTGCACGGGTCGTCTTCCTCGTCTGGTCGGTCCGGCCCTGTGGGACCGGTAGTCGGCTTGGTACCGGGTTCTTTTCTTGTCCCGAGGCCCCTTCGCTCCGTCGTCCCCGTTCGGGGAAAACAGAAGGGCCGCGGATCCCGGATGGGGTTCCGCGGCCCTGAAGGCGCCGGCCTGATCAATCAGGCTGGATCACTCCAGGGTTCTGGCCCACGGAAGGCCCACATCAGGTGGTGCTGCGTCGTCTGCTTCCGGCTGCCGGCACCGGCTGCCGTAAAGGCATAGGCGTGCGCCTGTCCCTCTACTGCTTCCAGTGCCTTGGTCGGTCGCTCATTGCGCTCACGGACGGGGAGACCCAGACCCGCGAGGGACACGGAGGACGCCGGGCCGGCGACACGAATGCCGGACAGACCGGTGCCCTGGTTCGAGACGGCGAGCATGCACAGGGAGGCGACGACCGAGCGATCGGTCATTTTCGCGGTGTAGCTGGCGTTGATGCTGGTCACTGGACTCGCCTCCTCTCGGCGTCTCGGGGGACTGGGGTGAGCCAGTCCTACGGGTATGTAAGTAGAGCACGGAATTGGGGCCTCCGAGAAGGCCTCCGTTCCCGTGGCTAAGAACCTATGGGGATTGCTGGGGCATGCGCAAACTATTTTTTCGACGAGTTCCCGTCAGTCCTCATCTTCTTCGTCCCCGGGGTCCTGGCCAGCGCAGATCGCCAGGACATCGGCCCCGAAGCGGTTGAACTTGCGCGCCCCGACCCCGGGGATCCGGGTCAGCTCGCCCTGGTCGTCGGGGACGGCCTCCGCGATCGCCATCAGTGTCTTGTCGGTGAAGACACAGAACGCGGGCTGTCCGCTGCGCCGCGCCTGCTCCGCCCGCCACTCGCGCAACCGCTCGTAGAGGCCCTCGTCCATGTCGGAGGGACAGTCCTCGCACCGCATCAGCTTCATCTCGCCCGCGTCGGTGAGGGTGCGGCCGCAGACCCGGCAGCGGGCCGGGGTGCGCTGGGTCCGCCGGGGCACCACGCCCGCCGTGCCGCCGCCGAAGCCGCGCTCGACGCCGCCGGAGCCGCGGGCGGCGGCGCGCCCCGCGGTACCGGTCGAGCCGGGGCGCAGTCCGTCGAGGAAGCGGCTGGGGCGGCGGTTGGGGCGTCCGCCCGGTGAGCGGGACAGGGCCCAGGAGACATGGAGGTGCTCCCGGGCGCGGGTGACGCCGACATAGAGGAGCCGGCGTTCCTCCTCGATCTGCTCGTCGGTCTTTGCGTAGGTGATCGGCATCATGCCCTCGGCGACCCCGACCAGGAAGACGACGTCCCACTCCAGGCCCTTGGCCGAGTGCAGGGAGGCGAGGGTGACGCCCTGGACGGTCGGGGCGTGCTGGGCGCCCGCCCGCTCGTCCAGTTCCACGACGAGGTCGGCGAGGGTGGCGCCGGATCTCGCGGCGGCGAAGTCCTGGGCCAGATTCACCAGGGCGGCCAGCGACTCCCAGCGCTCCCTGACCGCGCCGGAGCCGGCCGGGGGCTCCGAGGTCCAGCCCTCGCCGGAGAGCACGGCACGCACCTGGGAGGGCAGGTCGGGGGCGTCGTCCAGGAGGGCGTCGTTGCCGCCGAAGCGGGAGGCGGCGCGCAGCGCGACACCGGCCTTGCGCACTTCAGGGCGGTCGAAGAAGCGCTCGGCGCCACGCAGCTGGTAGGGGATGCCGGCGTCGGCGAGCGCCTGTTCGTACGTCTCGGACTGGGCGTTCGTGCGGAAGAGCACCGCGATCTCGGAGGCCGGCACCCCTGCCGTCATCAGCTCGCGGATGCGTCGGGCGGCGCCCTCGGCCTCGGCGGGCTCGTCGGTGTGCTCGGTGTAGACCGGCTCGGGCCCGGGGGCGCGCTGGGAGACGAGTTCCAGGCGGTGGTCGGCGGCGCGGCCGCTGGCCTGGGCGAGCAGTCCGTTGGCGAGATGGACGACCTGCGGGGTGGAGCGGTAGTCGCGGACCAGCTTGACGACGGTGGCACCGGGGTGGCGGGTGCGGAAGTCGAGCAGGTGGTCGGGAGTTGCTCCCGTGAACGAGTAGATCGTCTGGCTGGCGTCCCCGACCACGCAGAGGCTGTCCCGCTCGCCGAGCCACAGCTCCAGCAGGCGCTGCTGGAGGGGGCTGACGTCCTGGTACTCGTCGACGACGAAGTGCTGGTACTGGGCGCGGACCTGGTCGGCGATGTCGTGCCGGTCCTGGAGGACGCCCACCGTCAGCAGCAGGACGTCCTCGAAGTCGATGACTCCGCGCTCGCGCTTGAGGTCCTCGTAGGCGGTGTAGAGCTGGGCGACCTCGGCGGGGTTGCGCGGGGCCTCCCGGCGCGCCTTGACGGCCGCGAGGGCGTAGTCGGCGGGGACGGTCTGGGTGACCTTGGACCACTCGATCTCGGCGGTGACGTCCCGCAGCTCGCCCCGGTCGAGGCGGATGCGGCAGGCGGCGGCCGCGTCGGCGACGAGCTGGATCTTCCGGTCGACGAGCCGGGGCATGGAGCCGCCGACGGCTTTCGGCCAGAAGTACTGCAACTGGCGCAGGGCGGCGGAGTGGAAGGTGCGGGCCTGGACCCCGGCGGCACCGAGCTGGCGGAGCCGGCCGCGCATCTCGCCGGCGGCGCGGTTGGTGAAGGTGACGGCCAGCACGCTGGAGGGCTGGAGGATGCCGGCGCGCACTCCGTAGGCGATGCGGTGGGTGATCGCCCGGGTCTTGCCCGTCCCGGCGCCCGCCAGCACGCACACCGGCCCGTGCAGGGCGGTGGCCACCTCGCGCTGCTCGGGGTCGAGCCCCTCGAGCACCGCGTCGGCCGAGTCCGGTACCTGCGGGAAGAGGGTGGAGTGCGTTGCTGCTGTCACACCGCCATGCTGCCAGGTCGGCGGAGACGGCTGTGCCGGTTGTCCACAGGCAGGGGCTCGCGGTCGTACTAATGCGGCAGGCGTCACCTGGCCGGGCACCGCGATTCGGGAATGACGGGCGGGTCGCGTACGTTCCCCCACCGGATCATCTCGTCCCCGAGCCACCAGAGGAGTGCGCGAGACATGCAGGGCACTGTGACGATGTACAGCACCACGTGGTGCGGTTACTGCCAGCGGCTGAAGAAGCAGCTGGACCGCGAGGGCATCGCGTACACCGAGATCAACATCGAGCAGGACCCGGCGTCCGCGGCTTTCGTCGAGAAGGCGAATGGCGGAAACCAGACGGTCCCCACTGTTCAGGTAGTTCCCTCCAGTGGCGGCACCGAGGTCGTGATGACGAACCCGAGCCTCGCCCAGGTGAAGCAGGCGCTCGGCGTCTGACGGACGCGTTCCCTGTCACACGTAGAGAGACCCCCGTCATCGAAGTTCGACGGGGGTCGTCTGCTGTCTTGCGCCGCCCTTCAGCAGGAGGCGGGCCCGAGGAAGGGCACACCTCTCTCAGTCAGGGAGGGTCGAGTACCGCTCAATGCTTGCGCGCCCCGTGGACCGGTCGAGTAGGCGCAGCTCCCATGGACCCGTGTTCACATCGAAGTCCTTGCCGAAGCCGACCCACTTGCCCGCCATGCGTCGGCCCGTCGGCTCGATGAGCAGCTGAAGCACACCGTGGTACCGGGCACCCTGGTAGTACCCGTCAGGCGCCGTCTGCTCGGTCCATGTACCGGTGACAACGTTCCGGTCGACGGTGAGGTCCAGAGACATCGGGCTGTCCGGATTGGTCGACGCTCCGGGCAGGCTCTGAGCTGTCAGCCGGTTGCCGTGCTGGACGATCACGACGTGATGCTTGCAGTCGAATGTCTCGTCACGGCTGGACGAGTAGAACTCGTACCGGGACAGCCAGATCCCCGCGTACTCGCTCTGTAGCTCCGGCTCCGGGCTTGTGACAGCGTCAACGGTGCCGACTTCCCCAGCCTCCATGTCGTGGCCTCCTGCCCCATCTGAGTGGACGCGTGCCATCGGAATCGCGAACCCCAGTGACTCGGGGGTGCGGCCGGTGAGCTGCTTCAGCGCCCGCGCGTAAAGCGGGCGGCACGTCCTGGTCTCCCCGGACTCCCAGCGTTGCACGAGTCGCTTGGAGGCGTCGTTCGACTCCCCCAACTCCTCACCCGCGCGACGCAGGCCCTGGGCGAACTCGTCCTGGCTGAGGTTCATCGACTTGCGTACAGAGGTCAGCACATCGTTCGGGATTCGCTCACGCTCGGCCGTAGTCGTCATGGTCCGAGAGCAGCCACGCCCCGCCTCCAATGACACCGGTTTGACGCCCTCGGGCTGACGCCGACATGCCGTCCGAGCGACGCCCTGAACCTCGGCGCAATGGCCACGACCGATCCGGAACATGGTCGCCATGCCCATCCACATCAGCGCCTACACGGTGAGAGCCGACGGCACTCGGACCGAGCCACGCACCCTGTACGAGGGTGAGGGCGGGTAACCCCTCGCCACCGGCCTGATGCCGCCGTGCCTGTGCCCCAAGTGCAGGGGTGGGCGAAATGACCGGAGCACCACGGACCCCCAATTACGTGGAGGCAAACCAGCATGAGCACGGCAGTACTGATCCGCGACCCGAAGGCGTACGTCACTCCGGACGTGTGGGAGCGGGAGGTGGCACTCCTCCTCCGCAACCCGGAGAACACACGCGAACAGGCCGAGGCCAAGTTCGGACAGGCCATCGCCTACCTGGTCACGTGCGGCGAGAACCCGGACCTTCTCATGGGCCCGTCCAAGCAGGTGGACGAGGCATGGCACTCGTTCATGCTCGACTCGATCCCGTACCACCACTTCACCAATCGGCACTTCGGCCGGTACATCCACCACGTTCCGGAGCTTCCGGGGACGGCGGCTGATGTCCTGTGCATCTCCGACGACGAGGTGACGCGGGATGGGCATGACCCCAAGACCGGTGGCCCGCTCGTCCTGGAGCAGACGATCAAGGCCATCAAGGCAGCCGGGTTCGAGATCGACGCGGACCTGTGGGGGATGGAGGACGCGGCCGACTGCAACCAGTGCCACGCCGGGTGCCACGACTCGCCCAAGTAGTAGTGAGCAGCACGTGAGTTGGGCCCCATCCCCGTACGTTGGGGGTGGGCCCCTCTCACAGGAAAGGATCACCGCATGTCATTGGCCGAGTCCTGGGACAGGTACGCGGTCGGGAGCAAGCCACGCAGGACCGTGAACGCCAAGGGCGATACGACCTGGCTCAACTGGACTCAGTACGCCGATCACGGGCCGGACGAGACCGTTCTGGGTCCCATGGCCGGACGCAGGGTTCTGGAACTCGGCTCAGGAAGCGGCAGTAACCTCGCGCACCTGGTGGCGCTGGGTGCGACAGGCGTAGGCGTGGATGTTGCCCCCACCCGCGAGACGGTCGCGCAGGAGCGCTGGGGCGATCTGCCGGGCCTTGAGTTCCGCACGGCGGAGGCGACGGCGTTCCTGAGCGAGACGGACGAGACGTTCGATGTCGTGCTCTCGATCTTCGGTGCGGTGTGGTTCGTCGATCCGGACACCCTGCTCCCGCTGATCCGCTCACGCATGGCGCCGGACGGAATCCTGGCTTTCTCACACCTGCCCCCAGGAAGCCAGGGGCCCAAGCCCGCCAAGGCCGGACTGCGCCACGACCGTACCCCGGATGAGTGGAGGCACATCCTGACGGGGCACGGCTTCTCCGACGTGAGCGTTTCCCTGATCGGTCCACCAGAGGGCAAGGCTGTGGGCACCATGCTTGTCTGCGCCCGGTCGGCCTGACCGCGCGGCTGTACGCCCGTCTCAGGCGCTCTCTCCGATGTGGCGGTACAACGTGGCACGGGAGATCCCGAGGGCCTTGGCAATGGCACTCACACTCTCACCCTTTGACTTCCTGGCACGGGCCACGGCGAGTACGTCCTCATCCACCACAGTCGGCCGTCCACCGGTACGCCCCTGCGCCTTGGCTGCGTCCAGCCCCGCGCGGGTGCGCTCCTTGATGAGGCTGCGCTCAAACTCCGCCATGGCCCCGACCACCTGAAGCATGAGACGGCCGTCAGCCGTGCCGGAGTCGATGTTGGCCAGTGCACCGGTGAGCACCTTGAACCCGATACCCCGCTCCCGAAGGGTGTCGACCATGGTCACAAGGTCGATGAGCGACCGGGCGAAGCGGTCGAGCTTCCACACGCACAGGGTGTCGCCGGATCTGGCGTAGTCCAGTGCGGCCGTGAGCTCTGGCCGGTTGGTGTTCTTCCCGCTGGCCTTGTCCTCGAAGATCCGGGCGCAGCCTGCGGCCGTCAGTGCGTCGAGCTGAAGCTGCGCTTCCTGGTCATCCGTGGAGACGCGGGCGTAACCGATGAGCTGACCAGTGATCGTGTTCGTCGTCATGACACGGACCGTCTCAGAACTCATCTCAAAATGTCAAGCCTGAGACGGAAGTTTCGAGACGGGTTTTGAACAGGGCTGCACCCCCTTCCGGGGCACCTGCCGTCTCGTCTCACAAACCTTGGTTTTCGAGACGCCCGCCACTGGTTACGCTGCGCGAGCGTCGTCCTGTGCCATGGCACCTTGAGTGTGCGTCATCGAAGTCCGAGTGGCGCGAATCACCGACGATCACGGACGTCGCGCCAGGAAGACGAACTCCCTTCCTGGACGGTCGGGTGCGTCGCGAACGTCATCCACCACGTATCCGTGCGCGATCAGGTCCCGCTCGACTTCCTCCCGCTCGCGGAAACGCAGGGTCGAATCCGACGTCAGCACCTGTCCATCCGCTGCGAACCCGTAGGTCCAGCGGAACGTCACCAGAGGCCAGCTCACCTCGATCAGCTGGACCCAGCTCTCGACGGAGCCGACACCGGGGATCTCCGTCACGCGGTAGGAGTTCTCGCGGGTCCACTCCTCCCAGGCGCGTCTGGCCGGATCGCGCGTCTCGAAGACCAGAAGCCCACCAGGACGGAGCACCTCGTAGGCCCCCCGTAGCGTCGTCCGCCACATCTGCGGATCGGCGATGGCCTGGGCAACGTTCGCTGTCATCGTCGCGACGTCAACCCGCAGCGGTGGGAGGTCTGTCGCGTCACCGCAGATCCAGCGCACTCGCTCACTGCCCGGTTTGGCCCGGGCGACATCAACGGACCCCAGCGCGGGATCGACGCCGACGACCTCGATCCCACGGTCAGCCAGAAGAAGTGCGAACACCCCTGTGCCGCAGCCGATGTCCAGCACTCGGCGCGCCTCGAACTCTTCTGCGATCTGGAGGTAGGCGTGGAGATCGCTGCGGTCGGGATCGAGCGGATCGTAGATCGCGGCGAGCCGTGGATGTGCGAAGCAGTCGTCAGCCATGCGGTCGAACGTATGCAGTGCTGGGTCCGAACAGCTACCGAGTTTTGCCGACGGTTCTCCTGCGGCACCAGCGCACGGTAGAGCGGCGGTGGAGGGGTGGGGTATGACCCCCCGGCCAGTGCTTGCCGACCGCCGTGTCTTGGCGGCTCAAATCCTGCCACGGTTCTGGGGCCCGTCTGAGAGGCGCCTCACATGCGTTGACCTGCGCTTTTACCCCAGGGGGGCCTGTAGATTTTGGAGTCCTTACGAGTCTTCGGAGAAGGGAAGCCCGAGATACAGGAACACGTATGGCGTCGTGCGCTGGTGCGCTCGAACATGAAGCACGCAGAGAAGCTGGTCGGCGTCGCCATGGCGTTGTACGCGGACTACGAGACGGGCGAGAACGTTTGCCCGTCGAACGGAACGATCGCCAGAGAGCTCGGCTACGGCGGGAAGGCTCCAGAGCAGACGGTCAACAAGATCGTTGGCAAGCTGCGTAGGGCGGGCTGGCTCACGAAGACAGGCAAGGTGCCGGACGGTCCAGTGATCTACCGACTCACCTTGCCGAAGCAGGGGGGTATGGCTGAGGAGCCATACAACCTACATACCTTCAAGAGCGACGGCGGCAGGAGTGAGGAGCCAGCGGCGAAGAGCAAGCCGGTGGGCTGATGGGGCTCTCTGAAAATCCCCACCAGGTGCTCAGCAGACGGACAGCCTCGCTCAGTTGATCTCCCCATCTCGGATCCGAGAGAGGGTCGGCATCGGATCGTGGGCACACCTGAGGCCACATGTCACCGCCACCGGGCCTGTTGGGCTGCGGTGGCGGCGGCGATGACGTGTGGGAGTT